>NZ_JBHVIX010000014.1:157617-203210 GCF_042799415.1 Streptomyces sp. NPDC057694 | reverse complement strand
TGGGATGCTGTTGTTGTTCCTGTGTGAGGGGCGTTGTCCCGGGCGGTCGTCGGCGGGTTCGTGTTCCCGCCCTCCTCCTTTTCCTCCCCCCCCACCCCCCCCCCCCCAGCGCCCCTCCGGCTCCGGGGCATGCGGGAGTAGCCCCGGTTTGGAACAGGCCGGAAGGGGTGGGAGGCCGGGCCCATGCCCCCGTGGGTATGGGCCCGGCCCCGGGATCGCGGAGGCGGCCCCGCGGAGGTGAGTTCAGGATGATGGGCTGGCTGCCGGATTGAATTCCAGGACGCGGACTCCTTGATGGCGGAGGACTGGGAGCGTCCGGGGACCGGGGACCTTGCCAGAAGCGGCCATACGGTGGCCGACGATGGTACTCACACACCGTAGTCCTGCCTGGCCACGCGCAGGGCGGGCGTGCGGCACCAGGTTGTGTACGCCGATTCCGGCACCATCGGCCAGCGAGTGTGTCTTGGGCATGGCTGTTCGGGCAGGTGGAGGGGCCACGGAACGTTTCGTCACTGCCTGTATCCGGCAGGTGTTCTGGCGCCGATGCGCGGCCGGGGAGGAAGCTGGACGGAAACAGCCCGTGAGCGGTCTGCGGGAGAGCGTTTCCAGTCGCTGTGAGGGTGGGCCGGTATATGGCTGAACTGCCGCATGAAGAGCAGTTGGCGGTGGCGTTCGTGGATCTCGCCGACACGCTGGTGCGGGACTTCGACGTCATCAATTTCCTGCACACGCTGGCCGAGTACTGCGTCAACCTGCTGGATGTGACGGCCGCCGGCGTCCTGCTGGCCACCCCGCAGGGCCGGCTGGTGGACGCGGCCGCCTCCGACGAGCGCACCCGCCTGCTGGAGGTGGCCAGCATCGAATGGGACGAGGGCCCCTGCCGGGACTGCTACCTGACCAGGCATCAGGTCCCTCATGCGCCGCTGAACACCGCGAACGCGCGCAGGCGCTGGCCCCGGTTCGCGCCACGGGCCGTGGGCCTCGGCTTCACCTCGGTGGTGGCCTGCTCGCTGCGGCTGCACGACCAGGTGATCGGAGCCCTGAACCTGTTCCGCGACCAGCCCGGCCCGCTGGGCCCCTCGCAGCTCAAGCTCGCCCAGGCGCTGGCCGACACCGCCACCATCGGCGTCCTGCAACAGCGGGCGGTGAGCGAACAGATGACCATCAACACACAACTGCAGCGGGCCCTGGACTCCCGCATCATCATCGAGCAGGCCAAGGGCTACCTCGCACACCGGCTCGACACCGGCGTCGAAGACGCCTTCGCCCGGATGCGCCGCTTCGCGCGCACTCATCAGATGCGGCTCACCGAGGTCGCCCGGCAAGTGCTGCAAGGCGCGGTCGATCCCTCGCTGCTGCGCCGGCCCGGTCAGTGACGAACCCCTGCCCCAACGCAGACGCGCACGAGCACACTGCGGTCCGGCCGACTTGCACCACACCCGGAAGGGGGCGGGCACAGTGACGCATCCGGTCATGACCGCCTACCTGCAGGCCCTCAACTCCCACACCGGTCCAGACCCGATCCCCCTGCCACTGGCCGACTTCGCCACCATGCTCGGCCTGGACGGACTGGGCCTACTGCTGTCCCCCACCGGCGGACCGGCCCAGCTCATGCAGTCCCACGGCAAGCACACGGGCACGCTGGAAGACCTCCAACAGGTCCAGGGCCAGGGGCCCAGCCTCGACGCCGCACGCCTGGGAACTCTGCTGCTGATACCCGACATCGCGCAATACACAGGCGAGCAGTGGCCGGGCCTGCCCGCCGCCATCCAGGCCCTCGACGTACACGCCGTGTTCGCCTTCCCCCTGCGGATCGGCATCATCGGCCTGGGCGCCCTCAGCGGCTACCGCATCCACCCCGGACCCATGTCGGACGAACAACTGGCCGATGCCTTCGGCCTGGCCGAGACCCTGGCCCAGCTCACCATCGCCACCGCCACCGACCTCGCACCCACCGCGCTCCTGGACGATCCCGGCCTGCACTTCGCCGAAGTCCACCAGGCCACCGGCATGCTCGCCGCCCAACTCGACACCGACTGCGACCACGCCCTGATCCTGCTGCGCGGCCACGCCTTCAGCCACGAACGACCCCTCCTCGACGTCGCCCGCGACGTCCTCGCCCACCACCTGCACCTCAACGACGACACCCCACAGCCCTGAGCACCCGAAGCGGAAGACCCCTACACGCAAGCCCTAGCCAGTCGTTGCTGTCGATCTGGCCTTGGGCTGAGGCACGTTGTGGGGCCGGGACTTGTTGACTGTGCACGTCTCTACGGGCTCTGGCCCACTTCTTGTGGAGCTGCGCGACATCGGGCTTGTCGAGCGGCGCCGGGCCGATACGGCGCAGGTACAGCGCCTCCTACGGAACCGTACGGAGGTGCTCGTGGCCTGCTCCACAGGAAGTGGGCCAAAGCCCGTTCACACCTTTACAGCCAGAGGGAGGGAACCAGGCCCTCAAACATGACTACCGTGCCTTACGCCATCAGTTCCCACTCGAACGCGTCCAGGAATCCGCGAACCCGCGCACTTCGAACCGGTCCAAGGGCGACAAGGACGTCGCCGAGTGGCTGCCGCCCTTCGAGGGCGACCGCTGCACCTACGTGAGCGACTGGGTCGCCACCAAGATGCGCTGGCAGCTCACCGTCGACCCCGCGGAGAAGACGGCCCTGGACAAGGAACTCGCCTCGTGCCCGAACGCCCCACTGACCGTCACCTTCGCCCGCTGACCGCCCGGGAGCGCTGAACTCGCAGAGGAGGCAAGGGCGCGGCTATTACCCTGTTCCTGCGGTGCGGGCCATCGACGAGACTTGCGGCCCGCACCGCACCTTTGTCAGCTGCGGCTCCGCCGCCGGTGCACGGCCGCTGTCAGCCGGTTCAACGTGCTGCGCGGACTGCTGGGACGAGACGGCCTCCTCCTGTTCGCAGAACTCCAGCCCGGATGTTCGGAGCCGAACTCCTCGAACCTCGGGAAGCTATCGTCCCGCGCGCTCCAGCGTTTTCACACACCGCCCCAGGTAACGAACTCCTCGGTCGACGACGCGTCACGGCGTTTCACATTGTTGTTGATCTCGATCTGCCAGTCCCCGCCGTGCCAGCGCGTGGTCATCGGCTGGAACTGATGCGAGCCGTCCGGGTATCGGTACAGGACCTCGACCACGGCGGTTTGCGGGTTGTAGGTGACATAGCGGAAACCTGCCACCTGTCCCAGCTCACCGGGCTCTGGTGCAGGCAGCGGCGCCTCGCCGAACTGATCTTTCAACTGCTTGAGCGTCGAGGCCCGGTCGACGCCGTAGGTCTGCCGCTCAAAAACGTCCTGCCAGTTGTCCGCAGTCATGCTCCTGCTGGAGATCTGAACCGCGGCGATCAGGGCGCCGGTGGGGGTGTGCGCGTAGCACCGCGCCAGATCGTGCTCCATGACGGCAGGGCCGGCGGCCTTCGCCCGAGGCAGAGCCGCGGTCTTGAACACCGACCACGTCACGCCGGAGGGGGCTGTGGTCAGCGGCGCGTCTGATCGGTCGGACAACGTCGGACAGGCGCCGGGCGTCATTGAGGTGCTGGGAGATTGGCCGCCAACGGGTGTGTCACCGGCAGAGGCAGCTTCGTGGTCCTTGTCAGCGGTGGCGCTCTGGCCGCACCCGGTCAGTCCCAAGGCGACAAGCACCGCCGCAGTGCTCAGGACTCCGCGGTAGAGAGCCCGTCCTCTCCCTGGCAGCATGCGCACACCCCCGTTGTCGTGAAGATCGGGCCTCACGTTAGCCACAGGGTCGGTGCTTCGTCCCCGCGCAGCAGTGGATGCGCCGCGTTTCGGACACCGGGCAGGCATGTCGGGGCGCAGCGGGTCTGTGGCTTCAGGCTGCCTCGACGACCTGCGGCGCGTCCGCGCCGGCATCCACGTCGTGCAACGGCTGAGCTTGAGGGAGATGCTTGAGCACGCTGCGCTGCGTGACCCGATCGGGACCGCTGAAGGAGCTCCAGTGCCGGTGGCAGACGATGAACGTGGCAAGTTCCCGCTCCCGGCCGCGCAGCTCGTCGACCCTGATGGCGTCCTGCTCGCTCCAGCCGTCGGTCGCGGGCCGCTCGAAGGGGCGCCATCCATCGATCTTCATGGCGTCGTTGGGCTCGCGCGACCAGGCCAGCTTGGTCTGCAGCGCATGGAGGTCGGTCTGAATCTGGAGGATTTCCCGCTGTGCGTCGATGAGCGGCGCGGGGAAGTCGGGTGCGTCGGTCAGGGATGTGATGTTAGTTCTGGGGTGCGACAGGACACTGTCACTGGTGGCTGCCCTGCAGCCGGGGCCGCGTGGGAAAGTCCGCGGCCGCTCGAAATTCATGGATGAGTGAGGGATCGCGTGCGCGAAATGGTGCAGCACCGGCGGGTGGAGACGGTGGGCAATGCGGAAACTGCCGGGCCGAAGCCGCAGTGGCAAAACCTGTTCGTAGCCCCCGCCTACGGCGACGGCTACTTCGACGACATCGCCGACGAGGCGGCCGTCGCCGTACCTGCGCCGGCTCGCCGCCGTCACGGAGGCCACCGCGCCGCTTAAAGGCTCTTGGGAGCCGTATCCGGGATCGACTGCGGTCGTTTCACTGGGAAACCACGTCCCCCGTGGTGATCACCCTCAGACCCGCTGCCACCCCCGCGCGGGTCTGACGCGCGTCACGGCCCCGTTCCTCACCGCTCCGGGATCCGGGAGCGCGGCCGACGCCTAGCCTGAAGGCATGGCCCGCCGCATCTGGGCACCGCCCATCCCCTACGACCTTTCCCGCACCTTGCGGGTGCTGCGCCGCGGCAGAAGCGATCCCACCTGTCGGCAGGAACTGGACGGCACCTGGTGGCGCACCACCCACACCCCGGCAGGCCCCGCAACCCTCAAAATCACCGCTGCCGGCCCGGGACCGACCGCCCGGGACTCGATACCAGAAGGACAACACCGGGGTGCCGGGGCTCCATCGGGGGTGCCCGTCTACCTCGTATCGCCCCGCAATGACCGCTGATACTGCCCCGGAGTCTGCCCCACCAGCGACGTGAAAGCGTCGATGAACGCGCTCGGGTTCGCCCAGCCGCAGGCCGTCGCCGTGTTGATAACCGAGACACCGCTGGCGAGAAGCAGCAGAGCGTGGTGGACGCGGAGCTGGGTGCGCCACTGAGGGAAACTCATGCCGGTCTCCTGCTGGAACAGGCGGCTGAGCGTGCGCTCGCCGGCACCGACTTGACGGCCCAAGCGGCCCAGAGTGAGCGGAGCCGACATGTTCTCCTCGACCAGGGCCACGACGGCGCGCAGGCGGTCGTCGTGGGGCTCGGGAAGGTGCAGTGGCTGTTCCGGCGCGGTCGTGATGTCGTCGATGACCACCCGACGCAGCCGGGAGCGCGCGCCCGCGGAGCGGCGTTCGGATCCGGTCAGCGCCAGCGTGGCCTCCCGCGCGAGCGGCGTCATGACAAGCACCGCGGGGTGCGGGGGCAGCAGCGTGGCCAGGCTCGGTGCCATGAAAACGACGCGCATGTCCGTTTCGCCGTGCCCGCGGTGACGGTGCTCGAAGCCCGCGGGGATCCAGACGACCCGGTTCGACGGGGCGATCCACGAACCCAGCAAGGTGACGAGCGAGAGCACGCCCGTGGCCGGGTAGACCAGGTGTCCGCGGGCATGGACGTGCTCGGGGGTGCGCTCGTCGTGGCCGAGCTTGAAGACGTGCTCACGCAGCGAGCGGTCGAGCGGCAGCAACTGGTCGTGCGGCTCCTGGCGGTTTTCAGGCATATCCCGGCAGATTATCAGTTGGCCGCCCACACGGCCTCCAGTTGAACTGGAGGCATGAACCACCCCGTCCGTCTCCAAGACCCCGCCCCCGCCCCGGCGGCACCGGCACCGCGCCCACGGCCACGCCGCCGTATCCGCGTCGCCGTCCTCGCCCTCAGCCTCCTCCTAGCCGCGTTCAACCTTCGCATCGGCGTCGCCTCCGTCGGCCCGGTGCTCTCGGACCTCCGCGCCGACCTCGGACTCTCCGAAGTCGTCGTCAGCCTCCTGACCACCATCCCCGTCATCGCGTTCGGCGTCTTCGCCTTTCTCACCCCGGCGCTCAGTCGCCGCCTGGGCCTGCACCGGCTCCTCGCCGCCACGATGGTCGCGCTCGCCGCCGGCATCGCCCTGCGGCTCCAGCCCGGCCTCGCCGGTCTGTTCGCCGGGACCGTTGTCGTAGGCGCGGCGATAGCGATTGCCAACGTGCTCATGCCCGCGGCGATCAAGCGGGACTTCTCCGGTCACGTCGGCCTCATGATGGGGCTGTACTCCACGATGCTCTCCGTCGGTGCCGCCGTCGCCTCCGGCACCACGGTGCCGCTGCTGTCCCGGGTCGGCGCCTGGCGGCCCACCCTGGCACTGTGGGCGATCCCCGCCCTCCTCGCCTTCCTCGTCCTCGTCCCGCAACTGCGGCAGGCCCCCGCCCGGGACCCCCGGACCCACGCCGCCACCGACGCCCCGCCGGAGGCTGGCGAGCCCTCCCTCCGATCCCTCCTCCACGACCCGGTCGCCCTCGCCGTGACCGCGCTCATGGGCCTGCAGAGCATGAGCTACTACGCCGCCCTCACCTGGGTCCCGACCCTGTTCCGGGACGCGGGCGCGGACGCCCACACGGCGGGCTGGATGCTGTCGTACTCCGCCCTCATCGGCATGGCCGGCTCGCTCGTGACGCCCGCGCTCGCCAGGCGGATCCGCCCGGTGTGGCTCCCCGTCGCGGTCGCCGCCGTGCTCACCGCCGGCGCCTTCGCCGGTCTGGCCACCGCCCCCACCTCAGCGGCGTACCTCTGGATGACCATGCTCGGGCTCGGCCAGGGCGCCTCCCTCAGCCTGTCCCTCACCTACATCGTCCAGCGCTCGCCCGACGCCCGGCACACCGGACACGTCTCCATGATGGCCCAGGGGCTCGGCTACCTCCTGGCCGGACTGGGCCCCATCGGCCTCGGCGCGCTTTACACCGCGACGAGCGGCTGGACCGTCCCCCTCCTGGCGCTCATCGGCCTGCTCGCCCTCCAGCTGTGGGCGGGGGTACTCGCCAGCCGGGAGCGGCACGTCCTCGCAAACGGCGGCTGACGGACGGCGGGATCCGTAGGCTCCGGGCAGCCTTTCGGCCTGCCGCAGGCGGCGGGCGGTTCGGCCCCGAGGCGGGCTCCGTAGATGCCGATCACAGCGGACCAGTAGACCCTGCCGGACCGGACGCTCAGCCGAGAGGGCTCGGTTCGCGCCGGACAACAGGACTCGGTGCAGGGCGGGTTGCCGCCCTGCACCGAAAGGGCCTACGGACCACGACGTCGATCATCGTCGCCCGGATCTCCGCCGGAGCGACGCCGCGTCCATGGTCTCTGGGACCTCCTGCGAGACCGGCGATGCTACGAACTCACACCTCCCGTCGCCGTCGCGACTTGACAGACGACTTGAGGAATCAGTTACTTCCTCCTTCTCAGACCGGTACGCGGAGCACCGGTATCGCCTGACGATGGCGTCGTCTCTCCCATCAGGGTTACGCGAGGCGGTGACCGGTGAGGCGGTTCACCCAGGCGATCATGTCGTCGGCGTCCTCGTTCACTGCGTGACCGCCGTCCCAGTAGAGGTACGAGTTGACGTCGTCGCCCAGACTGTTGAGGCCTGCAGCGAGGTTCAGCACGATGGGGTGCGAGGTGTTGGTGTCCAGGGCACCAGTACGCAGCCACCAGTGCCTCGAACGCCCCGGGTTGCGCTGCCCGACGAAGTACATCGGGTTCATCAGTTTGATCTTCTTGGGCAGGTCCACGTCGAGCGGCGCCGTGGCGTCACCGGTGGCCTCACGGAGGCTGTAGAGCGTGAAGTGCCGGGCGTTCGTGGTCGCGTCGCCGAACTCCTCGTTCTCCCGGTTGCTCAGATCAAGGGCATCGAACGACGGCACGTCCTTGCTGCGGCTGCCGATATGGGAGAGGAAGCCGTCCCAGCTGAAGCGGGCCTTGCCACCGGACCAGTTGATGAAGGTGTTGTCGGCCAGGTAAGCCGCACGGTCCTCGGCCGACAGGCCCGCCAGGTACTCGGTCGCCGAGGGCTCCAGGTACACCTTGACCATGTAGTCGGCATAGTTGTCCGCGGTGAGCGTGCCGTAGCCCTTGACGCCCCGCAGTCGTAGCGACTTCAGATAGTCCGCGAAGTCGTCTCGCAGCTGGGTCGAGTACGTCTGGTCGACGACAGAGCCGTTCTGCAGGGGGAGGCTGCCGAACATCCACTCGTAGGCCATGTCCGAGTGCTCGAGGTCGGCGATCGGAGAGTAGGCGGTGGTGGCGAAGACCGCGTCGCTCTCGTCCGCCGCACCGATCTCCTTCAGGTACGAGTGGTAGAGCGCGCTGTCGCCGGAGGCGCCGAGCAGTGAGGACAGGGCCGCGCCGGCGCTGCCGCCGCTGGAGACGATCCAGTCGGTGTTGCCCGGAATACGGTGCTTGTTGAAACGCAGGTAGCGGACAGCGGCCTTGAGGTCGACGATGCAGGCCGGCGCCTTGCCGTAGTACGTGCCGTCCGACGTGACGTTCTCGCGGCCGCGAACGCCCGGTTCCACCACGACCCATCCGTTCGCCAGGGCGTACAGGGCGTTGTTCTCGTGCGCGGTGTTGCCCTGGCCTGCGGCGTTTCCGGCGTCCGGCGTGGTGCCGGTGGAGTTGGATGCGCTGGGCGAGGCGGTCGCGCCAGTGGCGTCGGTGGGCATGCCGCCGGCTGGCGGACCGCCACCGTTATTGGCCCCGACCCCGGTAGCGGCCGCGACCGAGGATGCGGAGTACCCGCCCATGGTGTTGGCCAGCATGATCGGCGCATGTGAGGCGTCGACCGCCTTGCCGTCGATAGAGACCGGGACGCTGATGTTGAGGCTCTGGTAGGCGGCGTCGACCGGCTTCGCCACGTAGGTGAGCGCCTTGTAGAAGTGGTACGTGACCGTGTGGTCACCACTGCCGGTGGTGACCGAGGTGGTCAGGACTGAGTAGGCGTCACGGTCGAAGAGCAGTGAGACGTTGCGGTTCGCGGAGGCCGCGGTTGACGCAGACGCCTTCGATCCGGTGCTCGCGTGCGCCGTACCAGCGGTGAGTGCGGTCGTGGCCGGCACGGCAGCGGCCGCGGCTAGTCCTGTGATGACGGTCCTGCGCTTCATTCTGGTGAGCTCCTAGCTCTCGGCGACGGGACTTGAAGCTAGGTTTCAACACTAAAAATCGTCAACAATTTCATCGACAATCTCATCATTTTCGAAGTTCGGCTGAGAGGCCGTCCACAACCGCTTCGTAGAGCCGCCATCAGCCGAATCCCCTCCTGCGGGAGCAGCACCCTCGACAGGTCCTGAGCGCACATGTCGCGGCATAGCCAAGGACGTCGGCAGCCTCGGCCCCGATCCCCGCTCGGGTACGGCGTCATCGCTCCACATTCCGACCAAGCCGCGAGGCTTTGGCGCTGCTGGATGCCGGGGCGTCGGCCTCGTATGCCTCACGAACCCTGCGGTCGCTTATACGGAGAGCGAGCAGGGAGGCGCCCAGGCAGAGGCCGGCCAGGGCGAGGAAGGCGGTCGGGTAGGCGCCGGTGGCTCCGGTCGGCCGGGCGAGTGAGGCGGTGAGCGTGCCCGCCAGGGCCACTCCGAAAGCGCCCGCGGTCTGGCGCTGCATATTGAGCAGCGTGGTGGCATCGGCCGTGCGCGAGGGCGGGATGGTGACGAAGGCCGCGTTCTGGGCGCTCGCGAAGAGGAGACCGACGGACGTCCCGAGCAGGTACATGGAGGGGTACAGGGCGAGGGGGTGCGGCGTGGTCATCAGCGTCGCGAGGACGGAGATGATCAGCGCTGCCCCGATGCCGCCCACGACCATCAGCAGACGGGGGCCGAGTCGGTCGTGGACGCGGGGCACGATCTGGGAAGCGGTCAGCATGCCGAGTGCTTCCGGGAAGGTGGCCAGACCGGAGTGGAGAGCGCCGTATCCGAGACCTGTCTGCAGGAACTGGGGATAGAGGTAGAGGACGCCCATGAAGGCGGCTCCGGTGGGCAGCAGGACCACTTGGGTCGTGCGGAACAACTGGTCCTTCGCGACGCGCAGTTCGATCAGCGGGTGCCGGGAGCGGAGCTCCCACACCACCATCACGGCCAGGGACGCGACTCCGCCGGCCAGGGGACCCAGTGTGCCGCCGTTTCCCCAGCCCCGATCCGGAGCCGTTGTCAGGGCGTACAGGACCGCGGCGAGTCCACCGCCCGCGAGAACGAAGCCGAGCGCGTCGAACCGGGGCGTCCCCGGGCCGGGAAAGTCCGGTAGGGCGGCCGCTCCGAAGAGCAACGCGAGTACTCCGACGGGCAGGTTGACGAGGAACACCCAGTGCCAGGAGGCCGTGTCCACGAGCCAGCCGCCCAGGACGGGTCCGAGGGCGGGAGCGACGGTGGTCGGCAGCATGACGTACTGCTGTGCGCGCAGCCGCTCGGCCACGGGAAAGGCACGCAGCATCATCGTCATGCCGACGGGGGCGAGCAGTCCCCCGCCGACACCTTGGAGGATGCGGTAGCCGGTGAGCGCTTCGAGCGAGTCGGCAGTTGCGCACAGCCCCGAGGCCACGGTGAACAGGAGCAGCGCGGTCAGTACGGTGCGCCGGGTGCCGAAGCGGTTGGTGAGCCAGCCGGAGACAGGGATGAAGACGGCGAGGGCGACGAGGTAGCCAATGTTGACGGAGCTCAGGCCGGAGAGGTCCACGCCGAAGTCGTGGCCGATGGCGGGGAGGGCGACGTTGACGATGGTGGTGTCCATGATCGCCATGAAGTTCGCGGCGACGAACACCCCGCAGACGGCGACCTTCGTGGACACCCGGCCGGCCAGGCGCGGGGAGGCTCCTGGGCCGGCCGGACGCTGGGGGTTCACCGGCCGTGCCGGAGCCAGTGCGTGTGCTCCGCGGTGAGCGCGATGCGGCACGCGTGGAGCGAGTTGTCGATCTGGGCGGTCGTTCTCGGTCCGATGGACGGCCACACGCCGGGGTGCTGAAGCGTCCAGGCGAGGGCCACGGTCTCGGGCCGGGTGCCGAGCTGCTCCGCGAGGTCCCGGCATCGCTGCCGTCGGGCGCGGTTGTCCTCGGTGTCGTACGGATCGGGCTTGCCGTGGTGTTCCTTGGGGCCGCTGCGCGCGAAGTAGCCGCGGGCCTGGGAGGACCAGCTGATCAGGGGCAGGCGGTGCGCGTATACGACGTCGAGTACGGCGTCGTCGGCGTGCAGGCTGCCTTCCAGGAGCGTCGGGTCGGGTTCGGCGAGGCTGAACTGGTAGCTGGCCACGAGGGTGTGGCCTCGTTCATTCAGTGCGTCGGCAAGCTGCGACAGGCGCTCGGCCCGCCAGTTGGAGACGCCGACCCGGCGGACGTGTCCGGCGTCGACGAGCCCCACGAGGGTGTCCGCGAGTTCGGCGACGGAGCGGCCGAGGTCGTCGCAGTGGTAGAGGAGTACGTCGATGACATCGACGCCGAGCTTGTGCAGCGCGGACTGCACATGCTCGAACACGGTGTCTCTGCGCAGCGGGATGTCCTCACCCGTTGTGTCGTGCCCGACCTTGGTGAGCACGCTGAGGGCACCGGGGTTGCCGCGCAGCCATTGGCCGACGGCCTCCTCGGCCCGGCCGCGGGCATAGCTGTGCGAGGTCTCGACGAGGACGCCGCCGGTGTCGGCGAAGTGGGCGAGGCGTGCGGCGGTGGCCTCGGCGGGCTCCGCGCCGAAGGGGCCGCCGAGAACGAACCGGCGCGCGCCGCGCGCCGCGCTCTCACTGTCGAGCGGTCCGTCGAGCGGCTGCAGGGGGGAATGCGGCATCGGCCACACCCTTTCGATGTCGAGGTGAACCTTCCTTGTGTCCGGGGCGCCCCGCGGGCTGGTCAGTCGTCCGCGGGGACTCGTCGGAAGCCGTCGACGTCGGCGAAGGGGCGGGGCAGGTGCGGCCGCAGCGGGATGTGGAAGGTGTTGAGCATCATCGCGGACATGCTGAAGCTGCCGATGCAGCCGATCAGGTCGAGCACACCCGCTTCGCCGAACAGGGCGATGGCCTCGGCATAGGTGGCGTCCGTGACGAAGTGGTCGTAGAGCATCTCGTGGGCGAAGGCATGGAAGACGCGCTCGTCCTCGGCCTTGAATCCGGGGTCCTCGCCGCGCGCGAGGCGGTGCAGGCACTCGGCCGGGACACCTTCTTCGACGGCTTGCTGAATGTGGGCGTTCCAGGCGGCCTGGCTGTCGAAGTGGCGGGCGCAGATCAGCACGCTCAGCTCCCTCAGCCGCTGCGGGAATCGGGACTCGTTGCGGCAGTAGCGGCCCAGGTTCTCGACCCAGTGGGCGAGTTCCATGTTGCGGGCCCAGGCGAGGAAGGGCGGGGGTGGTTCGACGGCCGGACCGACGATGGTCTCGAGGAGCTCTGTCTGTTGGGAGGTCAGGCCGGTCAGTGGGGTCAGGCGCATGGAGCGGGACCTTTCGAGGACACGGGGAGGCGGTGGTGGCGGCCAAGGGTCCGTCAGGCGGTGCGCCACCAGGCGTAGTACGTGTCTCCGTAGCCGTCCATGATGTCCGGGTACTCGTGGTCCGCGTCCGGGAACTCGAAGAAGTCGTGGTCCACGTCGAGGGCGGTGAAGCGGGCGTCCAGGTCACGGATCGTGGGCGCCAGGCGGGTGTCGAGCCGGCCGGACAGCAGCCGGACCTGGCTGGTGCGCCGCAGTTCGGGGGCGTTGGCCAGGACCAGGCTCCACGGGTGGCAGAGGTCGTAGTACTCCTGATCGCCGAAGTAGGTGTTGTTCACCCGGTCCGCCGGCTCGTCCTTCAGGTCGCGCAGGATCGCCGGGGCGACCGCCGACACCTTGCCGAAGACCTTCGGGTACTTCAGGCCCAGGTGCAGCGCGCCGAAGCCGCCCATGGAGAAGCCCTCGACGGTACGGGCCTGAGCCTCGGGAATGGTGCGGTAGGTGGAGTCCATGTGCTGGACCAGGTCGAAGGCGGTGATCTGGGCGAGCGGGCGGGCGCCGTCCTTGGAGTCGACGTACCAGCCGACCGGCAGGATCTGCGGGACGACGACGATCGCCGGGGGCATCACCTCATTGCGGATGGCCTTGTCGATCCGCGCAACCATTTCGGAACCCTGACGGGCATTGCCGAAACCGCCGTGCAGCCAGTAGATGACGGGGAAGCGCCGGGCCGGCTCGGTCTCGTACTGGGGCGGCAGGTAGAGCTGATAGCTGCCCTGGGCGTCCGCGCCGCCGCGGGAGGGCTGCGGGTAGAGACCGAAGGTGGTGAGCTCCTGGTCCTCGCGGACCTCGTCGATCCACATCTGTTCGATCTGTGCCATCTGCTCGGGCGTCGTGCGTACCTTGTGGACCTTCTCTGCCACGGGGCTTGTCCTTTCGGGATGTTCACGGTGCGTGGTACGTCCGGGGCCTCCGAGGTGGGTGCGGCAGCCCTCCGCCTCCACCACCCGGACGTTCCATTACGTAGAATGGTGTACTCTGTTGTGGAACGCTGCTCAGTGAAACCCTGGGACAGGAGCCTGTCAATGGCCGGGAACGAAACTTCGGTGGACTCACAGACGGGCGGCCTCTCGGGACGCAGCTCGCTCGCGGGCAACGCCACCGACAAAGCCCTCAATCTGCTGGAGGCCGCCTCGGCACCCGGCCATCCGCACCGGCTCGGCGAGATCGCCGCAGCCGCGGGAGTGCCCAAGGCCAGCGCGCACCGCATCGTTCAGAACCTGGTGACGACCGGCTTCCTGGCCTCCCACGGCGCCGGCGGCTACGGCCCCGGGCCGCGGATCCGCGCGCTCGCCGCCCGCATCACCCAGGGCTGCGGAGAGGACCAGGTGATGCGCGCCGAGCTGGAGGTGCTGGGCCGACGCATCGGCCACACCGTGCACATCGGCGTACGCACCGGCGACGTGGTCACTCTGCTCATCAAGGTGGCGGGCACGAACCCGGTACAGGACTCGTCCCGCGTCGGCATGCAACTGCCTCTGCACACCACCGCGATCGGCAAATGCGTCCTGGCTGACCTCGACGACACACAGCTCACCGCCCTGGTGGAGCGCCTGGGCCTGGAGCCCCGCACGGAGCACTCGCTCACCGATCCGGCCGAACTGCGCGCGGAACTCGCCAAGGTCCGCGAGCAGGGATTCGCGCTGGACGACGAGGAGAACGAGCCCGGCGTACGCTGCCTCGCCGTGCCGGTCCGTGACGTCAAGGGCTCGGTCATCGGTGCCGTCAACGTCTCAACGGTCACCTTCCTGGAAACGCGCGAGGCCCTGCTGAGCCAGGTCGACGCCGCGCGGACGACGGCGGAGGCACTGCACGGCCTGCTGGGCTGAGGCCACCCCTGCGCCAGCACATCAGTGACACCGTTGCATGATCCGCACGCTTAGCTTGCGCGTCCGACACCCGATTCGTCTTGCGCGAACGCTGGACACCGGGACGCCGTTTCAGCAGGGTTACGGCACCGGGCCATTCGCGTATCGTCCGCACCGCGGCCGAAAGACGTCCATGCCCGGGTTCACCGGCCAGCCCCCGGTGAGCCAGCAGTACTTCAGCATCTGAGTCTGATCCTCGCGAGCAGCGGGAGCACCTCCGGTTCGTCGCCGCTCACCCCGAAGACCGTCGGTCTCCTACGGCCTCTTCCCCGGCCGTCACCGCACGGCGGTAGCCAGCGACGTACCCGCCCCGTCTCCTCTCCTCCGGTCCTCCGTCGGCCGGTTCACACCCCTCCTCGTCCGTGCACCGGTGGATCCCCTTCGCGGGCGCCACCCGGGCCCTGCTCCCACACGCGCCCGGCACATGCGGAGGTCTCTCATCACCTTCAGCTGCCCGCCCTCTGCGGCCCCGCCGCCATGGCGGATCCACCCGTGGCGCAAGGAGAAGACATGCTCCACCCCGATTCCCTTTCCGCACGTCCCGACCGGCCCCACGCGAGAGCGCAGCGGACCGCCCGACTCACCCGCCGCGGCTTCCTGACCACCGCGTTCGCGCTCTCCGTCGCCGCCTGCGGTGGCGGCAAAGGCACCGCAGGCGCCCAGAACACGGGCAAGGCCGTGAAGGGCGACACACTGACCATCGCCGAGCAGCAGGCTCCCCCGACACTCAACCCGGGCTCCCTCGACCTCGGCTTCGTCGACTTCACGATGCTGGCCTACGAGTCGCTGTTCTACCTCTCCCCCGAGGGCAAGGTGGAGCCCGCGCTGGCCACGTCGTGGAAGTACGTCGGCACCGGCAACAAGGAGCTGTCCGTCACCCTCCGTCCGGGCGTGACGTTCGCCGACGGCACCGCGGTCACCGCCGACGCGGTCAAGGCGTCCCTCGACTACGCGAAGAAGGCCCAGGGCAACCAGGCGCACTATCTGGCCGACGCCACCGTCACGGCCACCGGCCCGCTGGCCCTGACGATCAAGCTCACCAAGTCCAACCCGATCCTGCCCACCCTGCTGACCCAGGCCTACGGCATCGGCCAGATCATCAGCCCCAAGGGCCTGGCCGACGTGAAGAACCTGACGCCGACGAAGACGAGTCAGGGCGCGGGTCCCTACATCTACGAGCCCTCCGACAGCGTGGCGGGCGACCACTACACATACACGGCCAACCCGGCCTACTACGACAAGTCCAAGCAGCACTTCAAGAAGATCGTGATCCGGATCGTCCAGAACGGCCAGACCGGAATCAACTCCATGAAGACGGGCGAGCTCGACGTCTACAAGGGCGACTACACCTCGGCCGCCTCGGCCAAGGCGGCCGGCATGTCCACCGTCGGCCTGCCGTGCATCATGCAGGGGCTCAGCCTCATCGACCGCGAGGGCGAGGTGTGCAAGCCTCTCGGCGACGTCCGTGTCCGCCAGGCGATCAACTACGCCATCGACCGGGACGCGGTCACCAAGGCGCTGCTCGGTGACGCCGGGACGCCGACCGCGCAGACTGTGATCAAGGGCGCCGACGGCTATTCGGAGGAGTTCGCCGACTACTACGCGTACGACCCTGCGAAGGCAAAGAAGCTGCTGAAGGACGCTGGTTACGCGGACGGCTTCGAACTGCCGGTGCTCGCGGCCACGTTCGTCGGCTTCGACACGATGGCGCAGGCGATCGCCGGCCAGCTCAAGAAGGTCGGCATCAAGGTGAAGGTCACCTCGGTCACCAGCATCACGTCCTTCGTCGAGAACGAGACGAACCGCAAGTATCCGGCGGTCTCCGGCGGTTTCACCGTGGAGCCGATGTATCTGGAGGGCCTGGACCTGTTCATGCCGGGCTCCAAGGTCTTCAACGGCTTCGGCAGCTCCTCGGACGAGTTGACCGAGCTCTTCGACAAGGCCGCTGCCGCCACCGACGCGGACGAACGCGCCGACCTTGACCGGCAGATGCAGGAGTACCTGGTGAAGAACGCCTGGTTCGCCCCGGTCGCCTTCACCCCGGTCAACTACTACGTCCGCCCCGGCATCAGCGGGGCCAAGGTCAGCGCGGGCTCTCCCTTCATCAACCCGCTGGCCATTTACGCCACCAAGTAGAGGAGTGAGGTGAGATGCACAGGATCCTCTTCCGCTGGCTGCTCGGAGCCGTCCCGGTGGTGTTCGGCGTCACGGTTCTGACCTTCGTTCTGACCAGCCTCGTCCCGGGCGATCCGGGCCGCACCATTCTCGGCACCAACGCAAGTCCCGACCAGGTCAGGGCACTTGATGCCCAGCTCGGTCTCGACCACTCGCTGCCGGTGCGCTACTGGGACTGGCTGACCGGAGCCCTGACCGGCGACCTGGGCGACTCGATCACGTCGGGCGTCCCCGTCAGCGACCAGTTGCTGTCCCGCCTCGGGACCACCTTGTCACTGATCGGGGGCGCGATCCTGGTGGCCGCCGTCGCCGGAGTCGCCGTGGGCGTCCTCAGCGCGCTCAAGGGCGGCTGGCTGGGGCGGACCGTGGACGGGCTCTCACTGGTCGGCCTCGCCGTGCCCAACTTCTGGTTCGGCCTAGTGCTCATGACGGCTTTCGCCGTGCAGTTGCCGCTCTTCCCAGTGTCGGGGTACGTCCCGTTCACGGACTCTCCGGTGCAGTGGTTCGAGTCGCTCGTGCTGCCGGTCCTCACCCTGGGCGTGCCGGCCACCGCACCGGTGGCCAAGCAGACCCGTGACGGCGTGCTGACCCAGCTCGACCGGGAGTACGTGCGAGTGCTGCGGGCGCGCGGTGTCCCGGAGCGGTCGGTCGTCTTCCGGCACGTGCTGCGCAACGCCGCCGCCCCCGTCGTGACCGTCCTCGGCGTGGTCGTGGTGACGCTCTTCGGCGGCACCATGCTCGCCGAGACCCTGTTCGTGATGCCGGGGCTCGGCGGCCTGGCCGTCTCCGCCGCGCAGACCCAGGACATTCCCATGGTGCAGGGCGTCGCCCTCGTCTTCACGGTCACCGTGATGCTGATCAACCTGCTGATCGAAGTGGTGTACACGATGCTCAATCCGAAGGTACGCACATGAAGGCCCCGGCGATGACGAGCACACGGCGCGGCTTCGCCGCACGGCTGCTCCGCAAGCCCGCGGCGGCGGTCTCCGCCGGTTACCTCCTCCTCGTCGTCCTGGCCACCGTGCTGGCCGGAGCGCTCTCCCCCTACGACCCGGACGAGCAGGATCTGACGGCCGCGCTCCAGGGCCCCAGCGGCCATCACTGGCTCGGAACCGGCGAGTTGGGCCGCGACGTACTCAGCCGACTGCTGCATGGCGGGCAGATCACCCTGCTCGGAGTCGTCATCACCCTGGTCGTCTATCTGGCGCTCGGGGTCCCGGCCGGGATGATCGCCGGTTACCGCGGCGGCTGGTTCGACCGGCTGGTCATCAAGACCGCCGATCTGGTCTCCGCCGTCCCCGTGATCATCGTGCTGCTTGTGGTCCTCTCGGTGTTCACCAACAACGAGAGCGCGGCCATGGCCGCCAACGGCCTGCTCGCAGCGCCACTGCTGGCGCGGGTCGTCCGCTCGGCCACGCTCGGTGTGACGGAGGAGCTGTACGTCCGTGCCGCGGTCGCGGGCGGGATCCGCGACCGGGTCATCATCCGGCGGCACGTCCTGCCGCGCGTCACCGGAGTCGTCCTCGTGCAGGCTTCCGTGTTCGGCGCGTACGCGGTGCTGCTGGAGACCGGGCTCGGCTTCCTCGGTCTCGGTACCAGCGAGGCCAGTTGGGGCAGCATGATCGCCGAGGCGTCCAAGAACATCGGTGTCGATCCGTGGCTCCTGGTCCCCTCCGGCTTCATGATCATCAGCTTCATTCTGGCGCTGGGGCTCTTGAGCGACGGGCTGCGCGACACGTTGGCCGAGCGGTACGCGCCACCAGCCGACAAGGCTCCGTCCCGGCGCACGACGTGGCCGCGCGGCGACACCTCCGAGGCAGCAGCGGAGGAACCGGACGCCGACGCCCTGCTGTCGGTGCGCGGTCTGACGGTGGCCCTGCGCATCGAGGGCACGCCCACCAAGGTCATCCGGGACGTGTCCTTCGACCTGCGCGCGGGAGAAGTCCTCGGCATCGTCGGGGAGACCGGCTGCGGCAAGACCGTCACCGCCACCGCGCTCCTCGGCATGCTGCCCGCGGGCGGCCGCGTCACCGCCGGCACTCTCCTCTTCGAGGGCACCGACCTGGCCCGGGCGGACGCGGCGACCCTGCGCGGGGTCCGCGGGCGCCGGATCGGCTGGATATCGCAGGACCCTATCTCCAGTCTCGACCCGTCCTTCACCGCCGGCGCCCAGGTGGCCGAAGCCGTGCGTCTGCACACCGGCTGTTCCCGCAAGCAGGCCAGGGAGCGTGTGCTCGAACTCTTCGCGCAGGTACGGCTTCCCGACCCGGCCCGCGTGGCCAACAGCTACCCCCACCAGCTCTCCGGCGGCATGGCCCAGCGCGTCGGCATCGCCATAGCGCTGGCCGGCGACCCGGCCCTGGTGATCGCCGACGAGCCAACCACCGCGCTCGACGTGACCGTACAGGCCGAGATTCTCGATCTGCTCCGCGACCTCCGGTCCTCCGGCACGGCGATCGTCCTCATCACCCACGACTGGGGTGTGCTGGCCGACCTGTGCGACCGCGCGGTGGTGATGTACGCGGGCGAGGTGGTCGAGGAGGCCGAAGTCACCGCACTGGTCGCCGCGCCGTCCCACCCCTACACGGCCGGGCTTCTCGGCTCCGACCCCCATCACGCCCTGCCCGGCCAGCCGCTGCCCTCTGTCGAAGGCGCCGTGCCGCCGCCCACGCAGTGGCCGGTCGGCTGCCACTTCCAGAACCGCTGCCCACGGGTGACCGACGCCTGTAAGGAGAAGCCCGTCGTGGTCTCCCATCTGGTCGAGCTCGAACGGTCGACACGCTGTATCCGCCCGCTCGCACAGGCCGGAGGACCGACCCATGACTGAACAGACCGCAGACACTCCCCTGCTCCGGGTGCGCGAACTCGGCGTCACCTACCACCGCTCCCGGCTGCGCGGCGGAGACGTTCATGCCGTACGCGGCGTGGACCTGACCGTGCGGCGCGGCGAGACCGTCGGCCTGGTCGGCGAGTCCGGCTCCGGCAAGTCGACCATCGGCGCCACGGTGCTCGGCCTCGTCCCCACGACCACGGGGACGATCGAGTTCGACGGCGCGGACATCACGCACAGCTCCCGCGCCGACCGACGACTCCTCGCCCGCCGTATGCAGGTGGTCTTCCAGGACCCGTACGGCTCGATGAACCCCGCCCACACGATCGGCGACACCCTCGCCGAGGCCCTGCGCTACAACCTGGCCCTGCCGCCGGACGAGATCCGTGAACGCGTGCTGCGCGCTCTCGACGACGTCGGTCTCCCGCCGGGCGCCCTGCACCGCTATCCCGCCGCGTTCTCCGGCGGCCAGCGCCAACGCATCGCCATCGCGCGGGCGTTGGTGATGAAACCCGACTTCCTCGTGTGCGACGAGGCGGTCAGCGCCCTCGACCTCTCGGTCCAGGCCCAGGTCCTCAACCTCCTGGCCCGGCTCAAGCGCACGCGCGGCCTGAGCTATCTGTTCATCTCCCACGACCTGGCAGTGGTCCGCTACCTCAGCGACACGATCGTCGTCCTCTACAACGGCCGGATCGTCGAGCACGGACCGGCCGCGCTGATCGCCGAACGGCCCGCGCATCCCTACACCCGTGCACTGCTCGCAGCGGCGCCGGTCCCCGACCCCGTGGCCCAACGCCGTCGGCAGGCCGAACGGCGCCGTGCGGTCACGGCCACCCCGGCACAGGGGCGGGCCGGCAACGGCTGCGCCTTCGCGCCCCGCTGCCGGTTCGCCGAGCAGACCTGCTGGTCCACCCAGCCCGAACTCGTAGACCACGACGGGGTCTTTGTCGCCTGCCACCGCCACGAAGAGATCGCGGTCCAGACGCCGGCCGGAGCCGCCTGACCGCCCGTCCCGCACCCTTCAACTCCCCGACACAAGGACTCAGATGACCACCACCCCCGTCCCGCTCGACATCGCCGCGCTACTGCCCGACAGCACGCACCTCATCGCCGGAGAGTGGGTGCCCGCCGCTACCAAGTCGACCATCGACGTGTTGAACCCGGCCACCGGCGCCCTGCTGGCCCGCGTCCCGCGCGGCACAGCGGAGGACGTCGACCAAGCCGTACGCGCCGCCGAGGAAGCGCTGCCCGCCTGGCGCGACACGAGCCCGGCCACACGCGGCGACCTTCTGTACCGCTGGGCCGAGTTGGTGCGCGAGCACGACGACACCATCAACCGCCTGGAGGCGATCGAGGTCGGCCACCCCGTCGGCCCCTCCCCCATCGCCGCACGACTCACCTACCTCGCGGGCAAGGCCGACAAGATCTTCGGCGACACCCTGCCCACACGCTCTCCCGACGTCCTGGGCCTGACCCTGCGAGAACCGTATGGCGTCGTCGGCGCCATCATCCCGTGGAACGCGCCCGGCCCGATGACCGTCTTCAACACCGCGGCCCCCATCGCAGCCGGCAACACGGTCGTCCTCAAACCGGCCGAGGACGCCCCGCTCACCGCCCTCTACCTGGCCCGGCTGGCGACGCAGGCCGGCCTTCCGCCTGGTGTCCTCAACGTCGTCACCGGGTACGGCGCCGAAGCGGGTGCGGCCCTGCCAGCCCACCCTGGCATCCGCAAGATGAGCTTCACCGGCTCGCCCGCCACCGGCACCGCGGTCATGGAGACATGCGCCCGCAACCTCATCCCGCTCCAGCTCGAACTCGGCGGCAAGTCCCCGCAGATCGTGCTGCCCGACGCGAACCTCGCCCAGGCCGTGCCCGCGATCGTGCGCAGCATCATCATGAACAGCGGCCAGGTCTGCGCCGCGGGCTCTCGCGTCCTCGTCCACTCCTCCCTCCACGACCGGCTGGTCGCGGAGCTCGCCGAGCACTTCCGTGCCGTCCGGGTCGGCCTGTGGGACCAGCCCGTCGACATGGGCCCGCTCATCAACGCCCGCCAGCAGCAACGCGTACTGGACTACCTGGCCATCGGGCGTGAAGAAGGTGCTGAAGTCGTCGTGGGTGGCGGCAGACTCACCGGGGCCCCGTACGACGACGGCTTCTTCGTCGAACCCACCCTCTTCGACCGGGTCACCCCCGACATGCGCATCGCCCAGGAGGAGATTTTCGGCCCCGTTCTGTCCGTCCTCGCCTACGACGACGAGGAAGAGTCCGTAGCGATCGCCAACGGCACTCGCTACGGACTCACCGCAACCATCTGGACCCAGGACATCGGGCGCGCGATCCGCCTCGCCCGGCGTGTCCAGGCCGGCCAGATAGCCGTCAACACGGTGGGTGACGGCGGCCCCGACGGATCGATCGGCACCCCCTTCGGCGGCTACAAGCACAGCGGCTTCGGCCGGTCCATGGGGCCCGACTACTTGGAGGACTGGACCCAGGTGAAGGCGTTGGTCATCAACGCCGGCTGAAGGCGGGTGCGTTGGAGACGGTTCATGCCACCGCCGCCACCAACTTGCCGCGCACGTGACGTCCGGCCAGTTCGGTGAGGCCTGACGGGACCTCGTCGAGGGTGAGCGTGCGCATGACCCGGGGGTCCAGGTGGCCCTGCGCGGTGAGGCTCAGCAGCTCGGTGAGCATGGCGGACAGGTCCGCGCGGGCGCGTGTGTCGCCGTGGCTGTGGGCCGCGCCGAGGGCGATCTCGTGCACGGACGGCGCCATAGTGAACGGCTCAACCGCGGTGAGGTCGGGGCGTCCGGCGATCGCGGCGAGCCCGCCGCCATGGGCCAGCAGGCGCAGGTATGCGGTGGCGGACTCAGGCCCGACGGTGTCGACGACAGCGTCCACACCACGGCCGCCGGTCAGTTCCCGTACCCGTTCCGGGACGGATTGTGTCCGGTAGTCGATGACTTCGTCAGCGCCCAGCGCCCTTACGAGGTCGGCATTGTGAGCGGACGCCGTGGCGAGCACCCGGGCTCCGGCGCGGGCGGACAGTTGCACGGCGAAGCCTCCGACGCCGCCTGCGCCCCCGGTGACCAGGACCGTGTCGTCCTTTCCGATATGCAGTCGTCGCACGACCGCCTGATACGCCGTCATACCCGCGCACGGCAGCGCCGCGGCCGTCACCGCGTCGACCCCGGCGGGCACCTCGGCCAAGGCGGCCGCGTCCACAGCCGCGTATTCGGCAAAGCCGCCCGGGCGACGCAGGTCGGCATGCACGGCGACCCGTGCGCCGAGCCGTGCCCCGGTCACGCCGGGGCCGAGTGCATCGACGGTCCCCACCACGTCGAGTCCGAGGACATGCGGCCACGTCCAGTCCCGGTGCCCGTCCCTGGCGAGCTGGTAGTCGACGGGGTTGAGCCCGCATGCCGCCACCTTGACGCGGACCTGTCCGACGTCCGGTTCGGGGAACGGCAGCTCGGCGATGCGGAGTGTGTCGGGACCGCCGGGGCGATCCAGTACGAGAGCCCGCACGGGCCTTCACCTCTTTCAGCTACGTTCTGGGGCGGCACGAGGAGCCGTGAACGGAAGGCGGGTCCGGGGAGGTTCAAGCCCCCCGAACCCCCTTGCTTCAGCCTACAAAAGACGTTCCGATCGGCTTCTGTGGGTGCAGGTCGAGGGCGATGCGCGGGGCCAGCGCGCGCAGAAAGCCGGGAGCATCGAAGATCTCGCCCGCGGTGACGGCGTAGATGTCCTGGCCGCCGGCTGTGGCCCGGCGTTCGGTTCCGGTGATCCCTTATACCGGGCACGCAAGGGAGACGCGATGGGGCTCATGCTCTTTCCAAATGACGACTACGTGGCAAGCCCGGACGTCTCCTGGTCCTACTCCGGCTTCGGCATGTTCAGGAAGTGGCTGGCCCAGGCCGAGGGGTTCGCGCTCGCCGAGATGGACGGGTTCGGCGGAGAACGCCAGTGGTCCAGCGTCTACACCACACTGACGCCGCTCCTCAACCATCCGGACGACGACGGCCCCTGCCTCACGCCCGCCCAATGCGCTGCCATGCCGCCCCGGCTGGAAGCCATCCTCGACCGACGTCACGCTGACGACTGGAACCCCGTCCAACGACGGCGCATCGAAGACATCAGCGAGTTGGTCGCCGTCCTGCGGTGCTGCGTGGACAAGAACGTTGAGCTCGTCTTCGGCTGCCCCCCGGACGGCACCTACCAGTCGAGCGCGGCCTGCCGGAGGCGGTCGCGGACGCGGACCAGATCGGGATTGGTGCCGGCCCCGGGGCGCTGCACGAGGAACAACGTGTTGAGCGGCGGTTCCTCCGGATCGTGCAGCAGGGCCAGGCGGTCGGCACGTAGGTACTCCTCGCACAGCGAGCGGGGCAACACGCTGTAGCCCGCCCCCGCGTTGACCGCCGAGAGCACCGCATAGAGGTTCGGCACGGTGACCGCGGCACGGGCGGTGAGCTGCTTTCCGAACACGGTGCGCCAGTAGCGCCGCAGGATCGGCAGGTCCTCGGCGTACGTCACCATCGGCACCGCGCTCAACGCCGCGCACAGGTCGTCGGCCCTCTCGACGCGCTCCGCCCACGCCGGGCTCGCGACCAGCAGATACTCCTCGTCGGCGAGCGGCACCGACTCCAGCGCCCGGCCGCGCGGACGGCGCGTGGTGATCACCAGGTCCTGTCGGCCCGCGCGCATGTCGTCCAGGAGCGGCTCCGGCAGCCCCTGGGTGACCCGCAGTTGGACACCGTCGGCGACCAACGGCGCCAGCGCAGGCAGTACCCGCACACACAGCAGCTCCGACGGCCCGGCCAGATGAACGGGTGCCGCCGTGGCGCCGGAGTCCTCCAGGACCGCCAGCGAGTCCAACGGACCGGCGATCTGCGTGGCGAGCTCGTGCGCGTACGGCGTGGGCTCCACACCGCGCGGCAGCCGGGTAAACAACTCCCACCCGGTCTGCTGCTCCAAGGTGCGCATCTGCGCGGTCACGGTCGGCTGGGACAGCCCCAGCCCGGGTGCTGCCGCCGTGAACGAGCCCGAGCGGTACACGCCCAGGAAGGTGCGAAGCAGATTCAGGTCCGCATGGGGCGGAAGCCGCTTCCCGCCCGCGGCCGGGCGTTCCTCAGCGGCGAGGCTCTGGTCGCTCATGCACCCGAGCGTAGCGCCTTTTGACATCGGATGTTCTATAGCGGATATCGGTTCACCTATTGGCATTCGGATGAGTCCCCCGCCTACCTTCGGCACTGTCACCGCACAGACGGAACGCCCCAGGGCAACGATGTACTGAGGAGCACAGGAGAGCACATGGCGAAGATCCTTTTCGTAATGACCGGCGCCGACGCGTGGACGCTGGCCGACGGTAGCAAGCACCGCACCGGTTTCTGGGCCGACGAGGCGATCGTGCCCTACGAGGCCTTTAAGGACGCGGGACACCAGGTCGTGGTGGCCACTCCGGGCGGTGTCGTATCACCCGTGGACCCGGCCAGTCTCGCGCCGGAGGCGAACGGCGGGGTGGAGCAGGCAGCCGCGGTGCGGGCCCTCGTGGAGACCGCCGCGGAGTTCCGCAGCCCCATGGCGCTCACCGATGTGCGACTCGACGACTACGACGCGGTGTACGTCCCCGGCGGCCACGGCCCGATGGAGGATCTCGCGGTCGACGCTGACTCCGGCCGCCTCCTCACCCGAGCCGTGACGGCCGGTGTGCCGCTCGGCGTGGTGTGCCACGGACCGGCCGCCCTCCTCGCGGCGGTGGGAGCGAACGGCGCGAACGCGTTCGCCGGCTACCGGATCACCGCGTTCACCAACGCCGAGGAGCAGTTGGCGGGCAGCGCGGCGAAGGCCAGGTGGCTGCTCCAGGACCGGCTGACCGAGGCGGGACTGCAGGTCGAGGTCGGTGAGCCCTGGGCTCCGCACGTCGAGGTCGACCGCCATGTCGTCACCGGCCAGAACCCCGCCTCGTCCGGCCCGCTCGCGGCCGAACTGCTCAAGAAACTCGCCTGACCCCCTACTCGAACCCCATCAAGGACACCCCATGACCACGCAGAACGCGATCAACTGGCCCGAGAAGTACCTCCCCGGCACCGGCGACAACTTCGTCTCCAACGAGGTCATCGTCAAAGGGCTGACGGCCGCCCGTGTCTGGCACTACCTGACCGACACCTCCACCTGGGAGTCGTACTACGACAACGTCGCCGACATCTCCTTCCCCGAGAGCGGCGGGCCAGAATTGTCGGGCGAACTCGCCTTCAGCTTCGGCACGTTCGGCTTCCCGCCCCTAGCCGCCCGGGTCGTCGAATTCCAGACCCCGGACCAGGACGTCCCGGGCCGACTGTCCTGGACGGCCAAGCAGGACGGAAAGCCCGAGCAACGGCTGGACGTACTGCACGCCTGGCTGGTCGAGGACCTGCCCGGCGGCCGGGTGCGCATCCTGACCCAGGAGAGCCAGATCGGCGAGCCCGCGGCCGCCCTCGCGAACGAACGCCCCAATCCAATGCTCAACGGCCACCAGGCGTGGCTGGACGGAGTGGTCCGCGCCGCCTCGGCGTAAGCACGCACCCGACGCCCTCGCCCCGCCCCACACCGCTGAGAAGGAGCACGATATGTCCAGGCCGCCCCTGCCGCCCGAGGCCCAAGAACTGCTGCGCGGCCCCAACCCCGCAATCATGGCCACCCTGCGCTCCGACGGCGCGCCCGTGTCCACCCCCACCTGGTACGTGTGGGAGAACGGCCGGGCCCTGATCAGCCTCGACGAGGGCCGCGTCCGCCTGAAGCACCTGCGCCGCGACTCGCTGATCACTCTCACCGTCCTCGACGGTGACGACTGGTACACCCACGTCACGCTCATCGGCCGCGTCGTCGAGACGTATGAGGACGAGGGTCTCGTCGATGCCGACCGCATCGCCACTCACTACACGGGCAAGCCCTACCCGGACCGGGTCCGCACCCGCGTCAGCGCCTGGATCGAGGTCGAACGCTGGCATGGCTGGGGCGCGCACCGCGACAGCGACCAGGCATTCACCGGTTGAGGCGCGGGCTGCGCCTCACCGAGAAGCAATCGATTGTCAGCGGCGAAATCCAGAGGCTTTCTGCAGCTCCGCCTGAACGGTGGCGACGTGCTCGTGGGCCAGTCGGGCGGCCGTCTCGGGGTTACGGTCCAAGATGGCGTCGACGATGCCGCAGTGATCGGAATGGGCCCGCTGCAGACGTCGTTGCACGATCAGTGGTGGTGAGTGGTTCAGCGCCTACGACAACACCTACATCGACGAGGCCGGGAAGCTCGACATCGACCATCTCGTGCCGCTTGCCGAGGCCTGGGACTCCGGCGCCGGCACCTGGACCGCCAAGGAGCGCGAGGCCTACGCCAACGACCTCGGCGACGACCGCTCCCTCATCGCCGTCTCCGCCAAAACCAACCGGTCCAAGGCCGACCAGGACCCGGCCACCTGGCTACCGCCCTTCGCCGGCGACCGCTGCCAGTACGTCACCGACTGGATCGCCACCAAAATGCGCTGGCAACTCACCATCGACCCGGCCGAGAAGACCGAACTGTACGACGAACTCGCCCAGTGCCCCAACAAACCGGTGAAGATCACCCTCGCCCGGTAGATCCGAGCAGCAGGTCGTCGGACCTCATGAGGCCTTGCCTAGCACGGCCTCAGGACCGACCGCGCCCGGCCCGAAGCGGCGGTTGACGCGGTCGATGACCTGTTCCGCGCGCAGTCTCGCCTCCCGGACCGGGTCGAAGGTGATCTGCTGCGGTGCGACGGCGGCCGACACCAGGTCCTCGCCGCGCACGCTCATGCCGGTCAGCCGAGCACGCTGCAACCCTGCAGCGTCCATCAGCGAAGTGCGCGGGTTCGCGGATTCCTGGACGCATCTTGTGCCGCTGCCCGTCGAGCGGGTGGTTGATGTCCTCGGCCTCAGGCACAGCGTCTTCGACACGTCACTGAAGCCGTACACGTCCTGGTCCCTGTCGGCGGTCGCGCACCACCTCGACGCGATCGACTCCTCCTGCTGGGCTGCCCTCGACCGGGGCGCGGACGGGCGGCTCGCCGGGTTCGTTCTCGGCTCGATGGGCTTCGACCAGCGCGCCGACTGGGGCAACCTCGAATGGATCGCCACCGACCCCGCCTACCGGGGTCAGGGCCTCGCCCGCCGATTGGTCGAGCGGTGCTGCGAGCGGCTCGTGCAGGCAGGCGCCACAGCGGTCGTCACCGACGTCGAGTCCCGCAACACTGCGTCGGCCACGCTGATGCGCGGACACGGACGGCACGATAGTCAGTCCCGGTCCGGTGACCGTTGCTCCCGGGACGCCGCCGACGGTGACGTCCACCCCTGGCCCCCGCCTGGAGGCTCGGTCATGCCTTCAGCGCCGTCGGCGGTCGTCCGTCTTTGAAGGCTGCCAGGAGGTTTCACTCGAGCAATGCTCAGGACTTGTGGATCAGTTCTGGGAGGGCATGCGGAGGGCGTACTTTCCCGAATGATCCGGAAGGTCTCCGAGTGGGCCCGCGTTGCAGCGCGGGTCGGGAAGGTACGCCTGTGCTCAGCGTAGTCAGCGACGACGGTTCATCCGCGGAACTTGGCGCGCGGACCCAACCGGGGCGCAGGGTGGTGGCAGTTACCAGTGACGACGTCGTGGACCTCCACTCGCCCCCTTTGCTGTGGGAAGGAATCCGCCCCATGGACCTCACTGCCCTGATGATCTGCACCGTGCTCGTGGTGAATCTGGGTCCCGGCGTCGTGCGCATCTTGTCGACAGTGCTGTACGAGCGGGAGCGCCGTGCGACGCTGGTCGAGGTGCTCAGGTATACCCGCCCGGGCGCGGCTCAGTTGCTCGTGCACCACGATCCGATGGCCTGCGACATCCGGATCTTCGCTGACCCGACGATCGCCTCCCTTCCCGACCCCGTGACCGGATCATGATCGAATCACTCTCCGAGGAACCAGCGCCTGCGCGCCTCAACGATTTTGATGAGCTGTTCACCATGGGCTTCCCTCGGACCGTCCGTGCGCTGATGCTGCTGGGTTTGGACCGCACCGCCTCGGAGGACTTCGCGCAGGAAGCCTTCGGCCTCGCACACCAGAAGTGGAACGAGATCGGCGGCTACGACAACCCACTGGCCTGGGTGGCCAAGACTGCATCCGCCTTGGCGCTTCAGCACTGCCGCACGTCCAGGAGGCGCGCACAGATCCTGGACCGGAAAGCTCCGGTGTTCGCCGACACATCGGGCCGCGAACTGACACGAGCAGAGCAACGCATCGACCTCGTACGCGCCTTGGAGCAGCTTCCCCGAGGACAACGTGAGGTGATCGTGCTGCATCACATCGTCGACCTGCCGGTCGCTGCCATTGCCCTTACGCTGGAGATAGCCGAAGGAACGGTCAAGTCGCAACTTCACGACGGCCGCCGGACCCTGGCCAGTCTGATGGCAGAGACTGCGGTACAGCAGGAAGGGGAGGGAGGAGCCAATGAGTCAGGACGAAAGTGACCAGGTTGCCCGTCTTCTCGGCTCCGCGGTCGAGGACATTGCGTACTCACCCGAGGCACTGGCCGCGCGTCTGGCACAGGTGAAAGCCCGTTCAGCGTCCGCTGCATCCTCCCCTTCAGCCTGGACGCGACTAGCGACGGCAGCCGGCAGCACCCCGTCCCGGCAGACCACCGGAACCGAGCAGCCCGGACACGGGGGCGTAGCCCTGGCCTCCGTCACGGAGTCGACGAAGTCAGGTAGCGGCCGCACCGGAGGGACGACAGGGGAGGTGCCAAAAGAGACACCGACAGAGACGAAGAACCGTAAGGAGCTTGAAAGGAACGCGTTGTACACGCTCGACCTCTCCGGTGTCGAGTGGCACAGTGCACCCGGTACCGAGCAGGACGAGGAGCGCGTAGAGATCGCGTATCTGCCGGGCGGCGCCGTAGCAATGCGTTCGTCGCTGGAGCCGGAGACCGTGCTGCGATACACCCAGGCAGAGTGGACCGCGTTCGTGCTCGGCGCGCGCGACGGTGAGTTCGGCCTGGAGCCGGCGCCGAACAACGGCAACGTCGACGCGTAAGAGGGAGTCGTTGAGGGCGGAAACCTGAGCCTCCGCCCTGTCCCTCGCAGCGCGCTGCATCGTGGCCGGAGCATGGGCTGACTCCACGGCGGCGATCGGCGCGGACTGCGAGCAGGTCGACGGCATGGACGTGGACACCGAGCAGACCCCGCCGCCGCAGAACCTGGTCAGCCAGCAGGCGCGGGGTGGTGTAGCCGTACCTACGCCCCTGGATGCTGCCCGGTACGTCGCGGGTGACGCACCATCCGCCGGTGCTCGATGAGCAGTCGCCGCTTCGCGGCGATCTGTGCAGTGCACCGGAGTTGTGATCTCTACCGACATGGCGGTGTCGGGGTGGCAGCCGGGCGGGTGCCAGCACGATCGCCAGGACGGCCCCGTACGCCTCGTCCAGGCCGGTGAAGATGTCGATCAGGACCGGGTTCACAGAGTGTCGTCCTCGCCGCCGAGGTCCTGGCCGAGGCCGAGCGCGGCGAGTTGCTGGGCGGTGTCGAGGGTGGCGGCGCGGCGTGCGGCGCGGACGATGTAGGCGTTCACACTCGGTCCGGCTGCTGCAGCAGCGTGGCGGATGGAGGTTGAGTCGGTGCCGGCGTGCGTTCAGGTCCTGCGTGCATGGAAAGCTGGGCAGCCTCCAGTTCCCGGAATTGCGGGCAGCGGTGCCTCGTGAGGAGTTCCCGATGAAGCAACTGGTACTGACTCTGGTTCTTTTCATGCTCGCCTTCTTGGCGATCCTGACGACCTTCGGTGCCGGGTTCGGCGCGCGCGAACTGCTGGTCTGGTTCCTCGCTCTGTGTGTTGCCGTCTTCTTCGCGGTCCGCAGCCACCTGCGGAAGACGAAGGCGCGGTAGGAACTGGCGTGCCGTTCTAGCGGGCACCAGCCGCCCAGATCCACATCTGACGCCGCAGCGAGCGACAAGATGGTGCGACCGGGCAGGAACGGAACGCACCGCCGTCTCCCCAGGCCAGCGGGCGATTCAGGAAAACCGCCATCCGATTCCGAGATCAGGCTGTCTGTCCTCGGGCATGCACGCCGGATGGCTGCGCAGGACCAGAAGGCCTAACTGATCGTTTCAGAATGAGAGTGGCGGGCTGAGTGGGGTCAGTCCTCGAGGCGTTGCAGGATCTGCGTGAACTCGCCGTTCTCGACCAGGCCGGTGAGGACCTGGATCATGTTGCTGATGCCGGCGTCGCGGACGATGAGCCCGTCCGAGCACCAGAAGTAGCGTCGTTTCAGAGCTTCGCCGCTCGCCGCCCACCGCTTCATCAGCGTCTCAACGTGACTAGTGGGTGTCTGAGAAGTTCCGTTCAGGGCAGGGATCTTGCCGCTGCGCGGTGGAGTAGCAGCATGATCGTGGCCAGGTAGATCGCGTTCTCCTGGCTGCTCGCCAGGTATTCGTAGTCCTTGGAGAGCCGCCGGTAGCGGCCCAGCCAGGCGAAACTCCGCTCGATCACCCAGCGCCGCGGGACCACCGCGAACATCGGCACCACGCGCGGTGGCGCGTCGGCTTTGGCCCAGGTTCGCCGGAACCTGCCGTCTTTGCGTTGCACGATCTGGATGGTGATCCCGGTTTCCTGCTGAACCCAGTCCAAGAAGTCACGGCCGCGATAGCCCTGATCAGCCCACACGTGCCGCAGCCACGGGAACTTGCCTGCGCACCGGGCCAGCAGCACGGCGGCACCGTCGCGGTCGCTGATGTTCGCGGGGCTGACACCGACCGCCAGAACCAGGCCGAGCGTGTCGACGAGGAGGTGGCGCTTGATGCCCAGCACCTTCTTGCCGCCGTCGTAGCCGTGCCAGCCGCCGCGTTCGGTGGCCTTGACGCTCTGGCTGTCCACCACTCCGGCGCTCGGGGTGGGTTCACGGCCCTGGCCAGTACGTTCCCTGGTCCGCAACGCGGCAAGGATCTCTTCCCAACGGCCCTCGACGCGCCACTGCCGCCAGTAGTGGTAGACGGTCTGGTATGGCGGGAAGTCGTGCAGCAGCAGCCGCCAGGCACAGCCGGCCCGCACCCAGTAGGCCAGGGCGTCGATGATTTCGCGGCGAGGGTGCTTCGGTGGTCTGCCGCCCGGTTTCGGCGGCGGCACAAGCGGTTCCAGTACCGCCCACTCCATCTCGGACAGATCGGTCGGATACGCGCGCCGTTCCCCGGCCATCCCGGCCTCCATCAGCGCAGGAACTACCAACTCACCTGCCCTGAACGGAACTTCTCAGACACCCACTACCTGCTCGCCTACGTCCGCGGCCCGGAGGGCGTCATCGTGGGCCTCGCCCAGCACCTCCGTTGAAGCACACGGCAGTTACGGGGTGTCCTTCGTGCGTGCGGCCTCGCGGCGGCGGCGCAGCAGGACAAGCCCCGCGGTCAGCAGCACCGCGGTGCCGCCGACCGCGGCCGCCCACACCACCGGGCTCGTGTCAGAGCGCGCGGTGGCGGCTGTCGCGGGGGCCGGGCCTGTGACGGTCAGCCGCACCGGCGCCCGGTCGTTGGCGGAGACGGGATCCTCCGGCGCCTTCCCGGAGCGCCGGACCGTCACGCTGCCCGGCCGGTCATCGTCGCCCGTGATCCGCAGGGCGAACGCGAACTCCTGCGGTTTCCTCAGCCCGTCGGACAGCTCACAGACGTACGTGCGGTCCCTGTCGGAGGTCTTGCAGTGCTGGGGGAGCATCTCCTCGTCCAGCTCGGGGTCGTACGGGGGCGCGACGACCTTGGCGCCCGGAGGCACCGTGAAGACCGCCTTCACCGCCGCGTCCCTCGGCACTCCGGGGCCCTTGTTGACGTAGCCGACGACGACGTTCACCCGGGAGCCCACCCGGCCGGTGATGTCGGCGCCGATGGCCGCGTAGTCCGACGTGTTGGCGACCGTCACGTCGAACTGCGCCCTGGAGGGGTCCAGGAAGTCGACGTCGTCGGGCGCGGCGGCGGGCGTGGCGCGCAACGGCGCCCCCTTGCCCCGGGTGTAGTCGGGCAGCGGGTCCCGGTTGACGTACTCCGTGCCGAGGCCCACCGCGTACGACACAAGGGGATCGACGGCCTCGGGGCGCGGCGTGACGCGCAAGGGCGGATCGATCCTGACGGTTTGGCCGGGGGCGATTCGGATGTCGGGCAGGACGCAGTACATCTGCGCTTTCCCGTACCAGCAGTTGGCGGCGCGGCCGACGATCGCCATGGCCTCGGTCGGATCCAGGCTGAGGTAGAGGCCGCGGGCCGTGACGTCGCCCGCGTTGCGGACGAAGAGGGGAATAGAGAGGTCCTCGCCGCGCTCGGCGGTCCGCGGGCCGGTGTCGGAGACGAGGAGCCGCGGGCTGCCCGCGACGACGTCGAGACTCCCGGAGCCCTTGAGGCTGCCGTCGTCCGAGATGAGCGTGTAGCGCAGGACTCCCGTCTCCCCCGCCTTCGCACCGGCGACGGCCGCGAGGCCAAGCTGCTGGACCGTGTCGGCGCGGTACGGCTCGGGCCCCTCCGAGATGGTCTGCCCACACGTGACGACCGGCGTCTTCTCCCCCGTGCACCCGTCCGGAACGCCCGTGACCTCCGCGACGCCCGCCAGCCCGCGCACGTCGAATCGCACCTTCCCGGCCCGCCCGCCGCCCGAGCCGTCCCCGGTGTACCGGAAACGGACGGCCGCGTCCTGCGGAGTCTGCCCGGTGGCCGGCCCGAGCGGGACGTAGAACACCGGATCACTGACATCCACCAGCCGGCCACCACCGTCCGCGACAGCCGGCCCCCCGGACGGCACCGCCCCCAGCACCACGACCATCACACCGACCGACACCAGCGCCCACCGTCCGCGAGAACCCATCCCCGACATCCCGCCAGTCTCCCCCGATCCCACCCACCGGAACAGGCCTCTGCGGCCACCGGTGATCCGCAGTGAACGGCCCAGCACAGGCAACTTCCCATGCCTGGCGGGGAAGATGCGGAGCTGGGTGAGATACGGCGTGGCCGTCGTCGGCTTCTCGGCGGGCACGGCTACGTCGGGCGGTGCGGCGGCGTCGTGCTTGAGCCGGCTACGGGCAGCCACCACGATGGACCCCTCCGCCGGATCGGATCCGAACCGGCCGGGGCGGTGCTTGAACCGGTTCGGACACCCGTGGAGGCTGTCTACGTTGCATCACCGATACTCAGGCGGCGAAGCCGATGTTCATGACGTATTCGTAGGCGCCGTAGCCGAAGCCGAGGTCGGCGGTGATGTCGTCGAACCACGCGGCATCCATGGCCTCGTCGTCGTCGGCCGCCCATGCGTCGACCATTCGCTCCCAGTTCCGCACGTTCAGAGTGCGGAAGGAGACCGCCCGCACTCATCGCGAAACGACTCCCCAACTCACGTTCATAGCCATCGGCGCTGATCCCGAGGAAATGGGAGGCCTCGTCGATACCACCGCCGCGTGCGCGTCGGACGAGGTGGGTCGCAGCTGTGCGGCACAGGAGCAGGGCGCTTGCGCTGGTGAATGCGCTCAGTGGCCGATCGGCCCATTCCTGCAGAAGGAAGTAGCTGTCAGGCAAGAGCCTTGCGGATGCGGGAAGCAGACACCGGCGCCATCCGCTCGACAAGCACAGCAGCCATCACCCCAGACTGCAGCAAGATCACCCCAACTGAAATGGCGTCATACCCCAAGCACGTCGCTGACTCGGCTGCTCACCTCGGATCTCTCAGCGTTTCCAGCCTCGTACAACCAGGGCGTCCGTCAGGAATACTCTCCATACGCATCACCGGCCTCGGGGAAGATTCGCCAGGACAGGTTCCCCGGGTGCCGCCGCACCTGGGAGCAGATCTGCATGGCGTATCGCTTCAACCCTCCGCCCGGCTGGCCGTCACCCGCTCCGGGATGGGTCCCTCCGCCCGGCTGGCAGCCGGATCCTTCCTGGCCGGTGCCTGAAGGGTGGCAATTATGGGTGCCAGAGGAACCTGCGGCGCCGCCCGCCGCCCCGATCTCGGGCTCTGGAACGGCTGGCACTGCTCCTGGAGGACTCTTCGGGCGGCGGCGCAAGCAGGCCGAGGCCGAAGCCGAGCGCCTGACCGGCGAGCTTGCCAACAGCGAAGAGCGGGCTCGGATTCTGCAGACGCAAGTGGATCAGCTAACGGACCAGCTGGCCCGAGTAATGGGCGCAGACAGTGCGACGATCGCCGCGGAGCAGGGGCGACTGCAACAGGCTCACAGCGAGAAGCTGCAGGAGTTGCAGCGGATCGACGCGGTGCTGGACGCGAAGGTGGAGCACGCGGCGGAGCAGGCTGCGCAGGCACTGGTCGACGTGCGCAGCCAGGCACAGGCGCTGACGCAGCAGGCCGAGCAGGCGCGGCGGCAGGCGGCCTCCGCGCAGGCGGATCTGGTGGTCATCGACGAGGTGCGGATGCTGCAGGAGGCCGGTATCTACGAGTACCGGCATCCTCTGGCCGATGCGGTCGCCTACGCCGGGCAGCTGGAGGGGCTGAAAGCACGGTATAAGCAGCTGGCGCGGGACAACGCAGCGGTGCTGGCGGCGCAGGACTGGACCGTCAATGGTTCTCTTACGCAGGGCCGCAAGATGGTGCGGGACTTCTCCAAGCTGATGCTGCGCGCCTACAACGCCGAGGCCGACACCGCGGTACGCGGCATGAAACCGCATCGCCTGTCTTCGCTGATTGATCGGCTGAGCAAGACTCGCGAGACGATTGCGCGGCTCGGGGCCACCATGCACATCCGCATCAGCGATGACTATCACAGGCTGCGCGTGCAGGAACTGGAGCTGACCGCCGATCACCTGGCACGCAAGGAAGCGGAGAAGGAGGAGCAGCGCGAGCTGCGGGCCCGCCAGCGCGAGGAGGAACGCCTGCAGCGGGAGATCGAACGTGAGCGGCAGCGCCTGGAGAAAGAACGCAGTCACTACGAAAGTGCGTTGCGCCGGCTGCGCGCCGGGACTGGTGATCCTGCCGGAATCGCCGAACTGGAGGACAAGCTGCACCAGCTAGGTGAGGACCTGCGGGCCGTGGAGGCCCGCGAGGCGAACATCCGGGCGGGCTATGTGTATGTCATCTCCAACATCGGGGCCTTCGGCGACCGTATGGTCAAGATCGGGCTGACCCGTCGGCTGGATCCCATGGACCGGGTCAATGAACTCGGGGATGCCTCGGTGCCGTTCCGCTTCGACGTCCACGCACTGATCTTCAGTGAGGACGCGGTGAGCCTGGAACGACAGCTGCATCAGGAGTTCGAGGACCGCCGCGTCAACCGGGTCAATCTGCGCCGCGAGTTCTTCTACACCACCCCCGCCGAGGTGCGCGCCGCCCTCCAGCGCCTGGCGGGCCAGCACCTTCTGGAATTCACCGACACCGCGGACGCTCCCGAATACCGCGCCAGCACAACGCCCGGCACGAAATGACAGCCGCCCTTGCGGGCGTCAGCACAGGAGGGGCAGGGCGAACCACAGATCTCACGGGGCAGCACAGATCAACTGTGCTGTCCCGCGACACTGGATGGGGCGTGTGGCTGCGTGTCGCCGGGCGGGCGGAAATTCGACCGGCGGCACGCGCCTCCATGTTGATCGGGTACCATCCCGGTCGGCCGATACCCACCGGCGAGACGTGCCCGAACGGAGGACCGTAGGCCAGCCTCTCCCTCTCGCTGGCTTCGCAGTCCTATCTGATGCAGGAGGTACTGCAAATGCACATTATTAAGATCATCGTCGCATCCGGACTCACCGCCGCAGCGGTATGCATCGTTTTGTCGGCCGCTCCCTCGGCCCACACTTCGTCCGGAGGAACCCACGCTTCAGCGACGCTCTCAGTAGCGAACGCACTGCCCGTAGAAGCTCCCACTGAAAAGCCCGCAAATTGGCATAATCTCGATGTAGAGAACTAGGAGAGTTAGGCACGGAGGGTCTCTTTGTGAGACGAGAGCCCTCTAACCTCGCGCTTTCATGAGGCGGGCCGTCCGACGGGTGGTCAAGTAAGCGAAAAGTGCCTCTGACCAGCAAGAATGAGGATTGTCGAGGTCCTTGTTCCTGCTTCAGTCGGAGGCACTTCTCAAGTGAAGAAGAGTATCGGGCCGTATCCGCCTGTCCGCATCGAGGGTGGTGGCCGGGTGGTGGTCTCGGAGGCCGGGGGCGTGCTGCTGGTCGAGACGGTCCGCAAGGCCGGCTTGGACACCGCGATATCTTCGGCGCTGACGCCGTGGCAGAAGGTTCGGGCCGTGCACGATCCAGGCAAGACTGGACGTGGCTATGGCGGTCGCGCTGGGCGGGGACTGCCTGACCGATGTGGGATGCTGCGGGCCGAGTCGGCGGTGTTCGGCCGGTGGCCTCCGACCCGACAGTCTCCCGTCTCATCGACACCCTCGCCGCCTCCGGGGAGAAGGCCCTGACCGCGATCCGTTCCGCGCGGGCCGACGTCCTCCTGCAGGTCTGGCGGTTGGCCGACCGGAAAGCGCCTGATGCGGGCGGGACGGTGACCGTGGATCTCGACGGGGTTCTGGTGATCGCGCACTTGTCGGCGTACGGCCTAAGGGCTTACGGGAAGCAAGTCGTGGCTTCCAGCTGTGGGGCTCGTTGGTCTGGTATAGGGAGACCGGAGGGGATCGAGGCCGTTCTGGCGGCGAAGTTCCAGGTGTTGTTGCCGCATCTGGACGAGCGGCAGCGTCGGCTGGCCATAGGGGCGGAAGCACTGTCGCTGGGGCATGGCGGCATCAGGATCGTCGCCGCTGCAGCCGGGGTCCGGGAGGCCATGGTCTCGCGTGGGGCGGCTGAACTGGACTCTGGTCAGGCCCCGTTAAGGCGGGTGCGCCATCCCGGCGGAGGGCGGAAGAAGGCGGCCGAGCTGGACTCTGGGCTGCGGCCGGCACTGCTGGCGCTGGTCGAGCCCGACGAGCGGGGCGACCCGATGTCGCCGCTGCGCTGGACGACGAAGTCGCCCCGGAAGCTGGCGGCGGAGCTCACCCGCCAGGGGCACCGGGTCTCCGCCGACACCGTCGCCGGCCTGCTGCGGGAGGAAGGCTTCAGCCTGCAGGCCAACGCCAAGACCATCGAAGGTGCCCAGCACCCCGACAGGGATGCCCAGTTCCGCTACCTCAACGGCTGATGGCGCTTTCTGAACTTCCCCAGGTGATGCTCTCGTTGAGGCCAAACCTGCTCAGGGTTCGAGGACAGACTGTTACAGGACATCAGTCCGGTGACGGCCGTGGCTTGCAGCGAGGGCACATCTGGCAGGGTGCGGGTTGTGCAGCAGTCAGCATGCGGCTGCATCCACAGCGAGGCCGGTGGAGGCGACCGCTACAGGCCCGTTGTAGGCATCTCTGGCTGCTTTGAGCGCAGCGTTCTCATCCGTGCCGGGCCACAGATGGGTGAGCAGCAGCCGCCCAGCCCCGGCGCGAGCCGCGTACTGTCCGGCTCCGCGCGCGGTGAGCAGGTAGGGGGCATCGTTGGGGTCGGGGACGGTGTAGAGGTAGGTCGCCTCCGACAGGAACAGGTCCGCGCCGTCAGCGAGCCGGCTGATGTCGGGGCTGGGCCCGGTGTCACCGGTGTAGGCGAGAGAAGCGCCGCCCGCGCTCAGGCGCAGACCCGCGTTAGGCACGAAGTGCGGCAGATTCCAGGTGTCGACGGCAAACGGACCGATGCCGAACCGCTCGCCCGGCCAAAACGATCGCACCGTATAGGAGGACGCCAGCATGCTCGGCTTGTCCAGCGCAAGCACGGCGTCCAGCGCGCCATACGGAGCATGCAGTGGCAGAGGTGACGGAGGAGTGGCGCTCAGTGCCCGCGCGCGCAGCAGGGGATTGAGGTCGGCGCAGTGGTCGGGGTGGCCGTGGCTGACGAGAACGGCGTCCACACGGTCGGGTGTGATGTGGTCCAGCAGGCGTGGGAACGTCGCGTAGCCAGGGTCGATCAGAAGCCGGAATCCGTCGTGCTCGACGAGGTAGCCGCTGCACGCCTGCCGCACGGTGGGCCAGGCGCCACAACCACCCAGAACAGTGAGGCGCATGGCTGCGACTTTACCCAACTGGTGCTGAAGGCAGTGTGGTTGATGGATGTCCGGGGTCCGCCTCTCCGACTGCCCACATGCCGATGATGGTCGTGACAGGATCGGTGCCCGCGCCAAGGCGGCCTTGCTCGGGCGCTGGCGAGGTTCAAAGACGGGTTCTGAGGTTGAAGCGGTGTTGTCGTCTGGTGGAGGCCGGTCGCGGTGAGACATCCGTCGATGGTCTGGCTGCGGTACTGGATAGTGCGGAGGCCGCTGCGGAGCGCTCGGCTAAGGGTGTCGGGATCAGTGAAGTCCCTGTTGGCCTGGGTGGTTTTCCGCAGGACGGACCAGATGCCCTCGACCGGGTTGAGGTCGGGGGCATAAGGCGGCAAGTAGAAGATCGTCAGCCATTCGTGGGCCCCGGCAAAGGCCCGGAGCCGGGCGTCCTTGTGCACGTTGAGGTTGTCCCAGACCAGCACGATGGGTCCGCTCAGTTGTTGATGGGCGGAGACAAGGAGGTTGCGGTAGTCGTGCCAAGTAAAGCTGCGCCGTTGGGTGTTGCGCTTCCACGCCACATGGTGTTTCGGCCGGTAGATCAGCCGGGACCGTTGCCCAGCCCGGTAGCGCCAGCGCGGCAATCGAGATCCGACGTCGTGAGCGGCCCCGTACCCGGGCCAGTGGAGTACAGCCGCGCCTGGACCAGGTTCTGCGGGTCGGCGGCGTCATCGAGAAGCCAGCTTCGTCCTCGAAGACGAGCCAGGCTCCCGGGGCCGCCGCGGCCTTTCCACTTGGGGCCAGGTCTCCCTCACCCAGCCGGCGATCGTGCCCTCGTCGCGCTCGGCTGCACGACGGGCAGGTGCCTGATGCGACCAGCCGTGGCGCCGCAGCATCTGGGAGATCCCCGACAGCGTCATCGTCCTATGGAACCGCCGTCCGATCAGGGTCTTGATTCTGGCCAGGGTCCAGGTCTGGTCACTGAAGCCATGCGCCACCGGGCCCTTGTCCAACTCCTCCTCCAGCGTGGCGAACAGCTTCTCGCTCAGCTTGGGACGGCCGGGCGAACCCGCTGACCGCAGCCCGTCAGACCCGGTCATTTGCCAGGTGCGGCGCCAGCGTTGCACCGACCGGACATCCACTCGCAGCCGCTTCGCGATGGTGGTGTTTTCCTGCCCCTCAGCGAACATCTCGGCCGCCTGCATGCGGATTCCCTCGCGGAAGGCCCGACGCTGGTCCGTCAGCCCGCCACCCTGCGGATACCTCATACATCGGGCATACCGCGACGAGCACGGCCTGTCAGGCTCGGCGACAACACCGCTTCAACCTCACTAACCGTCACCGGCGCACAGCTGGACCTGTACGCCGCGGCGCTGGGATATCCAGCCGGACGGGGCGTCGTTGTGGCGCCGACGGCACACGGGCGCCCCGCAGATTTCGCAGACGACGGCCGATCGGGCCTCGAAATCTGCGACGAGCGACTGCACTTGGGGGCGAGCTGTGTCGGACCCCCCGATGATCTGGATCCGCACAGCGCCGAGCTTCTCCTTCAGATCGCCGACTTGATAGCCCGGGTCTTGGGCCTGGAGTTGTTCGTGAAGGTCTCCGAGCAGTCGGTGCCAGCCGGGGCCGACGGCGCAAGCGCGCAGGCAGCTGCCGGATGGACGGGCCGTGGTCGTCGTGTATCCGTTCATGATGCGCCGCATGCCCGCCCACGGGGCAGTCCGAGCGGCCCGGTTGAGTACGGCAAGTCCTGACGTCCGCTTCCCGTGAGCCAGGCGCCGCTTCACGGTCGGTGGAACGCTCTGGCCCTGACCGCGCCGCAGGCGGTCTCGCGGCTTTGCCGTGCGGGCCTGACCGGGGCCGAGATCGCTGCCCGGCTTGTCGCCGTCGGCGACACCGCCGGGATGAACCAGACCGTCGCGTCCTCCCGTACGGCACGGGGCCGGTGGTGCTTCGCCGGGTTCTGGCTCTGGTGGTTTTGTTCACGAGATGCGAGCCCTGGCCCAGATCTCAAAGAGAGGTCGCGGAGCACCACTGGATCAGGTTCACCTTTCACCTTGCAGGGCGGCTCGAACACGGCGCCCTCTCGCGGGCCGGTTAGTGAAAGGTGCCCTTCCGGCCTGGCCTCGCACCGCCACTTGCAGCAGACTTTTCCGAGACGCCCGAAAGGGCACAAAGGGGGTGGGGGATGTCCGTCGCCATATGCCTAAGCGGTGGAGGGGCCAAAGGGGATTTCGAGGTCGGAGTGCTCCGTTTGCTCTACGACAGGGGCGTACGGCCCGACATCCTCGTGAGCACCTCGGTGGGGTCGGTCAACGCCGTCAAACTCGCGGAGGGCGAGGATCCGGATCATCCCGAGCGGGGGCTGAAGGGACTCGAGCGGTTGTGGGCATCTCTCCAGTCGAATGCGGACATGTACGAGGAGGAGCCCTGGCTGTACGACCCGGACATGGACGCCCGCGTCCGTGAATCGCTGACGGGGCGCTCCAGCGGCCTGGGGATCTCCGGCCCAACACAGGCCGGCGCCAGTTGGGGTGACCTTGCGCCCGTGTTGAACTTCTTCAACAACGCTGCGTTCCTCCTCGGGGACGGGCAGGCCCTGCTCAAGTCGCTCCGCTTGGTTGTCGACGCGAAGAGCCTCTTCAACCTCACTCCCATTCGCGAACGTCTCTACTCCCAAGTCGTTTTGGCGGCAATCGAGGCCTGGGCGGCGACGGGCAAGAAGCTGCGGATGGCCACCGTCGCTCTCGAGAGCGGGAATCTTCGGTACGTGACCGAGAGCGGCGCGGTCCTGGAGCGTGACGGATCGCCAACTCAGTGGGCAGGAGAACTGACAACAGCTTGCCGCACGCTCCAGAGCGAGATGGATAACCGGGAACGAGAACTTCGGGAGCACCAACATCAACTGCAGCAAGCCGCACCGAAGGAAAAGCCCACGATCATAGTCGAAGTGAAGAAGGCGCAAGCGGCACTGAATGAAGCCAGGATGGCCTTCCGGGACTGCGTCGCCGCGCAGCCCCAGGTGCCGCTCGTGGTTGACATCCGCGAGGGTGTACTCGCCTCGGCCAGCATCCCGGCGCTCTTCCGCACAGTTTCCTTGGGCGACGAGAGCTACGTCGACGGCGGCGTTCGCGAAATCATTCCGGCGCAAGCCGCTGCAGACGCGGGAGCCGAGGAAATCTATGTGGTGAGCGCATCGCGTCTGACGCTCGTCAGTAAGGCTCCGCGAGCCTATGCGGGTGTCGGGTTCGCCGATGTGCTCAGCAGGTCCATGGTCGAAGTGGTCCTCAACGAGGTCACCCTGAACGACCTGTCTGTTCGCGCGAAGGAGGGTGCGCCTGCACCCAGCACCGTGGTGATCGCCCCAGACGTCGACATTCACGACCTGACCACAATTGACCCCGGGCTGATCCAGATCAACCGGGACTACGGCTGGATGCGTGCGGCAGACACACTCGACGGTGCCGACCACCGCAGCGAACGCTGGAGGTCGGCAACCGACATCGCGCTAACGCGACTGGAGACATGGCGTGCCGAGAACCGCCGGTTCGGGCAGCAGGACCCCACGCACCCGGCCGACGGCACTCCCGCTCCGGACGCCAGCGCCCAAGTCGCGATCGACGCCGGGAAGCAGCGTCTCAAAGATCTGCTGGCTGCTCGCCGTGTTCTCGGCGGCCCCATGCCTGATGGCATGGATCGTTGGAGCTCAACTTTGGAGCTGCACCCCTGGATGGGACGGCTAAACGACGCCGTATTCGTCACGCAGTCGGTGCCCGCGAGTGTCCGCGCTCATGACGCCTTCTCTGCGACATTCACACTGCGCAACACGGGCACAACAACATGGCGGCCCGAGGAGCAGTACCGCCTCGGCACTCAAGCCCCCCAGGACAACACGGTGTGGGGGACGGGCCGTGCAGATCTGCCTGGCCCCGTCGCTCCCGGCGACGAAGTGACCTTCTCCGTCAGCCTCAAGGCACCTGCCGCCTCCAGGGTCGCGATGCAGTGGCGCATGGTGCAGGACGGAGTGGAGTGGTTCGGAACGAGTACGCCGCTAGTCACAATCACTCTGACCGAACCCTCGGCGTGCGGGCAGCTGCGCGCCGACATCTCCGCGGCAAGTACGGAAATCGACGCCCTCCGGCGGGCCAGGGATGTCCTGGACCCTAAGAACCCCGAAGACCGTGCTGAGATGAAAGACCTTGCAAAACAGATCAACGCGGTAAACAAGAGGCTCTCAGACCTCCGTGCCGAAAAAGTCCAGCTGGGTTGCGGGTAAGAACCTGCTTACGCAGCCTGGCCAGAAGGGTCAGCGTGGCCGCCAGGTACGCACTTCGAGGTGGATGATGTGGGCGTCGCTTTGGATGCGGCCGGTCTCGATCAGCCACTGCTGCACGGCGGCCGTGACGTCGCCGCCGGCCGCGTCGACGCGGCGGGCGAAGTCGGCTGCGCCGAAGCCGCCGGTGGATGCGGATCCGTAGGAGCGTTCTTCGGTGTGGTCGGTGCGCTGGATGACGTCGCGGCGGATGCCGGGCGAGTCGGTGCGGCTGCCCGACGGCATCACGTAGCCGGACTGGTGCAGGCGGACGGTGAAGGCGCGGGACAGCCCTAGTGCAGAGTTGGCCAGTTCTTTGGCGCAGTGTTCAACCCATCCGATCAGGTGCGCGGCGCGGCCGATGCGGCCGCGGACGGGCCACCCGGTGACCGAGTCCGGGGCGAGATAGGAGCACGGTGCGTTCACCAGGGCGTCTTCTTCCGTGTGCAGGGCCTGGCCTGCGGCGGTGAGTTCTTCCTCATCGCGTGTCGACATCAATCGATCATCACGGGCGCGCGTCCGTCATTCGTTGACGGTCCATCATTTTGTGGGATGGGGGGAATGTTTCGGTCATCTTCTCGACAGGCTGCACGAGTGCCCGGTCCGTGTGGATTTGCGGTCTGGATCGCCGTGCGCGTCGCAGGCACGATGCCTCTCACACGCACTGGCATATGACGCATGGCCGGGTGCGGGCGCTACGGCTGGGGGGGGCTCGTTGTCGTACACGGAGCATCATGCGTTCTTCTCGGCACCGGCCGTGCCGGTGGGGACGGTGGGCGATGGCCCGCTGGTCGCGCACGGCGCTTATACCGAACAGATCACGCGGAAGCTGAGCGCGGCCGCGTTCGTGCGCCGGGACTGGGTCGCCGTCCTGCAGGACGAGGTCAAGAAGGCCTGGAAGCTGCTCAAGGCGAAGGTGCGGCACTGGCTGCGGTGGCTGCTCCCGCCACCGGCTGCGCCGACGGAGGAGTCCGGACCGCCGGCGGCTCCGACGGTGGTGCTGGGCGACGACTACGCGGTATGGGTGCGCCAGCGGATCAAGAAGGAGAAGCGGCCGCTGCCGGTCTATGCGTTCGACCAGGCTCCCGTCCTCAGTGCCACCGATCGCGCACTGGGCCGGCGCCGCCGCCGGATCGGCGGCATCGTCGCGGTGTCGGGTGTGGCGGCCGTCGCCGTGGGGCTGGGCGCGATCGAGCCGTTGTGGGTCCTGGTGGCGGCGCTGGCCGGTGTGTGGGCGCTTTTCCTGGGTGATCGGGTGGTGGCGCAGCAAGAGCTCAACGCCGTGTTGGCGGGGGTGCTGTCGGGGGTGCCGGTGCGGCCGGCGGCGCCGGCTCTGCCGTATGCGCATGACCGTGTGCGGGATCTGGACAGTACGCGGGACCGGTTCGTGGGCGCGGGGCTGCAGGCCTGGCCGGAGGCGGTCATCGGGATCGACGTGGAGCCTGCTCCGGAGGGTCAGGACGAGGAGGAGGACCCTGCAGCCGGTTTCTCGGCGGGCGCCGAGGATGAGCTGGCGGAGATGCAGGAGGTCGCGCGTGCTGTGCTCGATGCACTGCAGCGGCAGAACCGGCCGGTGGCCCGCAAGCGGCTGAAGCGCTTCGAGGCTGTGGATCTGCACCGGCACGTGGAGCAGCGGCTGAGCAATCCCGCGCCGCAGCATCACCGTGACCATCCGCAGCCGCGGATGCAGGTCGCGGGGATCGCAGGTATCCACATCAGCCGGTGGGACACGATCGACGAGGAAACGTGGGACCAACTGCAGAAACTGGCCTCCAGCAGCACGGTGAAGCCGCCGCCCGAAGAGGTGGCGCGGCGCTACATCTGGTCGAGGGTGACCGCGTGGAACGGTGAACTGGTCGTCGCCATTTTGGTGCACGTCGCCTACCAGGGGGGCTTCCTGCGGGTGACGGTTCGCCCGCATGTGATGACGCCGTTGAACCCCGCGGTCGGCAGCCTCGTGGCCGCACAGGTGGCCAAGCCGCGCTGGCTCGTCCGCGCGAGCTTGAACGCCGTCGGCGACATTCTCGACGGACTGCACCGTCTGGTGCGCCGCCAGCGCCGGCCACGTCCCGAACTCGATCCGGGCAAAGGGCCGGTGAGCCTGCGTGAGGTGTACAGCGTGCGGTCGATAGAGGACATGCACATGCACGACGACGCCCGCTACTACGTCCAGATGATGCAGCGCCGGGTCTTCGACTCCACGGAGATCTTCCTTCGCGACCACAACGTCGACATCGCGTCCTATCGCGAGCAGTCCGCCGCCATCTACAACTTCGGCGTGATGAACGGCGGCACCATGTCCGGCCCGGTCCAGGCCGCGCCTTTCTCTCACAGTCCCTCGATGAACAATGCGCCCGCCGGCGCGCGTCCGTCCGCATGAGCGACAGGAGTGACCATGCCTGATCCGAACCTGACCGGTGCGAACTTCGGCGTCTCCAACCCCGGCACCATCAACGGCCCCGTCCAGGCCGCACCGTTCTCCAAGAACGCCAGCCAGACCAACAACATCGTTTCTCAGGCTGTACAGGATGCGCGCAGCAGTGTCGATCAGCTGCGCGCCCGGCTGGAGGATCTGCGCAGGCAGTACCCGGACCAGGTGGAGGTGATCGACACGGCTCTGGCCGACCTCGAAGAGATCATCCCCCACCTGGACGATCCCGTCTCCAACCCGCGGACCCTGCGCTACATTCTGCGCAATCTCCTCGAGCACTGCGGCGGCATCCCCGGTGTGGTCACTGCGGCCTCGTTCGTCCGCGACACCGTGACCGCGCTGCTGCCCTCCGGCTGAGCCTCGCCCACGACCACCCTGGCCGGCCCAATCCGCCCCGGGCCGAGGGGGCGGGTGGGAACAGGGGGCGGGACGGGGAAGGGAGAAGGAGGGAGGAAGGTGGAGGAGGTGAAGGTGGACCGAGCGGGGGGGATAGTCCCATGGGTGG
>NZ_JBHVIX010000014.1:94410-157607 GCF_042799415.1 Streptomyces sp. NPDC057694 | reverse complement strand
CACGACCTTTGGACCCTCTTGTTTCTCTCTGGCGGATCCCCTCCCACGCCCCCCTTTGTCTCCCCCTTCCTCTCCGGGCGGGGGATGTTTCCTTCCCCCGCCCCCCCCCTCGGCACCGGCGCCTCCTGGATGAAGGTGCCGGTGTTCATGGTCTACCGCGCGAGGGTGATCTTCACGGGCTTGTTGGGGCACTGGGCGAGATCGTCGAGCAGCTCGGCCTTCTCGGCCGGGTCGATGGCGAGTTGCCAGCGCATCTTGGTGGCGACCCAGTCGGTGACGTACTGGCAGCGGTCGCCGGCGAACGGCGGCAGCCAGGTGGCCGGGTCCTGGTCGGCCTTGGACCGGTTGGTCTTGGCGGAGACGGCGATGAGGGAGCGGTCGTCGCCGATGTCGTTGGCGTAGGCCTCGCGCTCCGCGGCGGTCCAGGTGCCGGCGCCGGAGTCCCAGGCCTCGGCGAGCGGCACGAGGTGGTCGATGTCGAGCTTGCCGGCGTCGTCGAGGTAGGTGTTGTCGTAGGCGCTGTACCACTCCCCTGCGGTGATCGTGCACCGTCCGGTGATGTGCGGGGTGATGAAGGCTTCCCTCTTGAGGACTTCGGCGCGCGTATTGCAGCCGTCCTTGTTGGCGTCGATCCAGTGCTTGAACGAGGTGCGTTGGTAGCCGGTGCGCTGCTCGTCGGCCTCGTCAAGCACCTTGACCGCGTTGGCGATCGGCATGGTGAGGATGTCGCCGGGCTTGCCGAGCGGGCCGGGTTCCGCCGCGGTGGCGGTGGGCGCGAGAAGCATGCTCAGGGCTGCTGTGGCGGTGGCTGCGGTGGCGAGAAGACGCACGAAGGTCCCGTTCTGAAGATGCCGACAGGTTGTGATCTTCGTAGCGGGATCGGCCACGCCAAATCGGGGGCACGCGCGGCCGGGTCACCCGTAGGTGCGGAAAGTCGGCACGTCATACCGCGTGACCTGATGGCCAGCCGCCCCGTTGCACCGTGCGTGACCGACATCGACGACCTCCCCTTGGCGGAGGACCCGCCGTCCCCGCTCCTGCCGCTGCTGTCGTTGGTGGAGGCGCAGGAGGTGGTGGCCGTGCTGGCCGCAGTGGTGAACGGCTACCAGCCGGATGTGGAGACGGCGCGCTGGCTGCTGAAAAACCTGGCGGCCCGGGTGCCGTTCGATGGGTAGGCGCGGGCCGCTGCATTCTTGTCAGCCGGCACGCTCGCCGAACTGGCCGTCGTCGGGTTGTCAATTGCCGTGCGGCAGCCAAGGACGGTTCTGGGGGTATATCGGGTTCGCGGACCGGCGAGTTGGACCGGGACGAGCACGGATAGGGGGACTTGGGACAGAACGGCTCAGAGCAGGGGTCGGTGTCCGGTCAGTTGCTGCCATGCGTCCCGGGCGTCGTCCAGCGCTTTGCGCGCCTGCGGCAGGCGCGGCTGGTTCTGGTGGTGTGTCCGGGTGTCGTTGCGGTCTTGCTCCGCCTGTTCAATCGGGTCGGTGGCCTCACGTGCGTCGGCCAGTTCTTCCTCGGCCGCACGGAGCTCCTCACGGCGTTGCTGCTGGTTGCGGTCTTCCTTGGCTGCCGCGGCGTGGGTGGCTACGCAGAACCGTCGGAGCCTCTCCTCGTCGCAGTGTTCCTGCTCCAGGATTTCGAGGTGTTCTGAGCCGTCGGCTTCGGTGATGTAGAGGTAGATCTTGGGCAGGTGGCGGTCCGGTTCGTGCCAGAGCCTGACGCCGGCCAGGTTCATGTGGCGGCCGTGGTGGATGAGTACACGCGTGTGCCGTACAAGCGGTCCCAGCTCGTCTTCGTAGGGGCCCGGACCGGGGTCGTTCAGTCGCTCGATGCGTTGCTCGATGCGCGCGATGCGGCGCCGGTATTGAGACCGCGCCTGCATCACGTTCCCGTGGGCCCGCCCCATCTCGAGATGGTTGCTGATCTGCAAGGCACGCAGGGTGCCACGCGCTTGGGCGAGACCGCGGCGCTGCTTTTGGTGCCGGCTCCCGAACAGGTGCTCCCAGCGACCGGGGTAGTGCAGCAGGCGCACCACAGTCCAGATCAGCCCGGCCCCTGTGAGCACAACAAGTCCGTGAACCATCGGCGCTCCCCAACCACCCGTCCCCCTGGCCCCCCACCATGCCCCACGACGCCTCCCGGACGGGCGGAATCCACCGAACAGACAAGCCCCAGCCGTACCGTCCACGGCATACGTGCTGGTTACGCCGGGCCGAGCGGAGCTCTGTGCCGCTCTCGTTGCGGGCGTCGCGCCCGGTGGCGAGGTCCCGTTACCGACTACAGGCCGGCCTGCCCTCTGGTCGACCTGCGCGGGTGGCAGAGGCGGCTGATGCCGCCTCTGCCACCCTTCCCATTCCACATCACAGACCCAAGCCAGAGCGGGTACCACCGGACCCGCTCCGGCAAGACATGGGTGAGCACGAGCCACCCGTGCCACAACGCGTTGCCCGCCAGGTAACCACCGCGTCTTGCCATGGAGCTTGCAGCCTGCCGCATTGGTTGCATGGCCATCTCATGACGATATGCGACAGGCTCGCGCCGCACCTGAGTACACCTACTCACAGAACAGGTTGCGGATAGCACCGCCCGCAGCCGAACTTCGATGGGTGCGGATCCTGGCTCATACAAGATTTTCGTAGCTGGTGATCGATTCGGTTGGGCCGTGACATCCCTCCCCGTCAGCGGGATGCTGCCTGTGTGCGATGACGTTTGGGAACTGCTGCCGCAGCTCAACGCTGTGGAGGTCGGTTCGATCGAGGAGTTTGGGGATGTGGTCGTGATCTCCGCGCGATCCCGGGCGGGGCCGGCCGCATGCACCGGCTGCGGCCGGATCTCTGACTGGGAGCACAGCCGGTATGTGCGTCACGTTGCCGACGAGGTGAATCAAGCTCCTTGATTGACGCCGTGCACCCGCTGCTCCGGCGCATGCCGTTTGCCTCCGATCCCCCCCTCAATCACGCGGATCGTGCCGTGCCGGGCCGCGGCTTCACAAGAATGCCAAGGGGGTGACAGCCGAGCCCGGGACGGCCAAACAGTCCCGGCGGCGAAGACGCGGCAGATACCAGCCAATTGACGCCGCCTTCAGGCAGGTGCCGGAGCACGCGAACTTGAACTCCGAAAGAACAAGACAATCACCGTCACCGGTGCTCTGACCCGCGCCAACTGGGAGACCTACAAGTACGCGGGCTACACCAAGCAGCCGGTGAAGCTCCAGTTCAAGAAGAAGGGGACCAGCACCTACAACACCCTCAAGACCGTGACCACGGACAGCAAGGGCAACCTGAAGTCCACGACGAAGGCCACGGCCGATGGGCGCCTTGAAGGCGGAGGCCCGCCAGGTGCACCGGCAGCTGGTGCCGCTGTGGCGACGCGGCACCCGTCATGGGCGCGTCCTGTCCCTGGACGCCGAGCTCGGCGACAACCTCTCGCTCTACGATCTGGTCGCCGACGACGTCGACTACCTCGCACACACGGCGGGCGGCGTCTTCCAAGACGACCGTCTCAACCGCGTGCTGCGGGACATGAACCCGGCCGAACGCCAGGTTGTATTCGCGTACGCGGAAGGCGAGGGGACCACCTGGACCGAAGCCGCCGTCCATGCCGGTGCCCTTGATGCCGAGGCCTTCGGCGAGCGGGTCCGTCGCAAGGCCAAGCGCCTCGCCGCCGAGCAGGCCCGGCGTGCCGCGGCGACAGCGTCTGGCGGGGACGGGTTGCGCAGCTAGCCCCCAGGGGTCGCACACTCCGCATCGCCCGCTCCCCCACTGCGAGACACAACAGGTGCGGGCCCTTCATGCTCCGCCCCGCATGCGAGACGCGCATGCTCCGATTCCCTGGGAGAAGTCCGCCGTGTCCACGCTCGCCCTGCTCGTCGCCGTCCTGCTCTGTCTGGTCTCGGTCCTCTTCGCCGGAGGCCTCGCGTACCTGGCATACCGTCACCCCGCCACTCGCGAACCGATGGTCATCGCCATCGCTGCGGTCGGCGTCATGGCGGGGGTCATCTTCCCAATCGCCACCCGCTGACCGCCGCCGGCTGGGCTGTGGGGACGCACCTGGAACACGTGTAAGGCCCGTGCAGCAGCACGGGCCTTACACGTCATGTGACGTGCGTCACGAGAGATCGGGTTCACAAGGCCCGATCGAGCCCTCCAACCACAGAGCAGCTCATGCCTCGGCAGTGTGCTAGGGACAGGGTGTACTACAAAATCCTCGGACAGTGCCGGACGGATAACCGTCTTCTCGCAGATCCGCGGGCACGGCATGTAGTACTTCCCGGACAGTGCCGGACGGCCATCCGAGACCCCCTGACGACCGGCTACCGCACCGCCGACGGATGGCTGTCGAAGTGACCAAATCGCCTACACACAACGGGATTTGCCCGGCCCAATGCGCCCCTGCATGCTGACCCTGCGCGACAGCGCCGGAGGGACTCACACCCCCTCCGCAACCACCCGACGCCCTCCAACCACAGAGACATCGGAGAGTCAGCTCATGCCCCACATCTTCATCACGGTGACCTTCGGTCCGGCCCTGGCCGGCCCCGGCTGCATCCTGTGCCCCTCCCCCGGCTCCGGCCTCGGCTTCTTCGGAAGCGGCACCAAGGCCTCCCAGGCCAGCACGCGCCGCAGCCTCCTCGTGCGCGTGCTGCTGGCGCTGGCCTCGGTGCTTCTCCTGGCGTGGGGCTCCATGTCCGGGCACGCGATCGAGTGCGTGGGCGCTGTGATCGCGGCCATCCTCGTCGACGCCGTCGCGGCCATTATGCGCGCCCGCACGGAGCGCTGAATCATGGCGGTTCGCCTCCAGCCGGACTCGCGCTACCGGGTGGCCATGGAGGGCTACGTGCGCGATTCATCATTCATCCGGGCTTCCCTGGCCGAGTATCTGGGCCTCTCTCGGGGGATGCTGGACAGCTACCTCGACGCCGTGGTGATCCCAGACCCGGAGATGTTCCTGCGCCTGCGGAAGGTGCTGGGCGTCCCGTTGACAGACAAGCTCGGGCTCGACCATGCCTACGTCCAGCTCCTCGCGCGCTCGAAGTTCCCGCGCGGTCGGACGAGCAGCATCCAGGACCGTCATGTCGTAGCGCTCGGAGAGCCCGACCCGCTGGCGGCTCAGTCCGCCGTGGAACTGGTGGAGAAGCTGCGCGAGGTTCACCGCTGGGCGCTGTGCCCCTCCCTGCGCGAGTTGGAGTGCCGCACCGGCGGGCAGCTGAAGCGCGCGACGGTCGGGGACATGCTGCATGCCCGCAACACGACGGTGCCGCGCTTCGACCGCTACGCCCTGTTCCTGGAGGCGTGCGGGGTCTCGGATCTGATGTGCTGGATCTCCGCCTGGCGCAGGATCGCACCGGCCACCCGCATGCAGGAGCACCGTCGCGCGCTGTACGTCTCGGCGCACTTGCGGGTCAGGGCCAGCTAGTTCATCGCGAGAAGGGGGCCACGGACACCCTCGTGTCTGTGGCCTCCCCCTTCTCGCGTGTGCGGGTGACTCATCCGACGTCGCGTCTCCTCGGCCAGATGCTGGCGAAGGTCGGAATCGGACTCCCCCGAGCACTCGCCAGGTAGTGATGCACCGCGCGCAGCTCACGCTGCTATTTCTCATGAATATTCACGGGCCTCAGGATCCGCAACCGCTGCCCAAACTGGCGGACAAACGCTGCCCCTAGAAGTGAACGGAGCCACCGTGCCCGCTTCCGGGACGCTGCTGCCCGACTGGATCCCAGGATCGCCTCAGCGAGCACCGCCTATGACGCCGAAGGCGACGGCGCCACCATGCGTTGCAGCCGCACGGGATGTACCTCGGTGCTGCGCGAGGAGCACGCCGTCACCGCGTCCGCGATCTACCGGCGCTCCCGTGCGGCCGGGCGGAAGTTCTACCGCTCGGCGCCCTACCTGCAGACCCGATATCTGCCCGATGTACCCGCCCGACAAGCACTATTGATCCGAGCCGCGAACGCTAAAGAGGGCCGCACCCTCGCGGGGTGCGGCCCTTGGTGACGTGCGCGCAAGGGACAGAGACAGCGACATCGTGCGGGGCGGTGAGCCCCTCTTCGATCAGCGTCGACGGAGTCGCGCGCGCATCTGGCCGTGCTGCCAGACGAACACGTCGTCGGGCACGCGCCGCGGTGCGGCCGCTGCCGGTTACGCCGGGGCGGCCGTCCGGACCGCCGCGACCAGTTCGCGCACGCCCTGCCGTCAGTGGGTGCCGCTGTGCCACCTCGGCCACCAGGCCGCGGATGGAGGAGCGGTCGACAACCTCGCTGGGCGAGGCCCGCAGGGCTGCCGTCGGTTCGTTCACTGTCTGTTCTGCGCGGCGCCACTGCCACCAGGCCCGTGCGAGGTTGTGGCTATGGTTTGGAGCAGACCGTTGACCTCTGGCAGTGCCAGATGCGACTACCGGCTCTGGGCAGCATCGATCAGCATCTGCGCGATCTCGCGAAGGGGATCCCAGCGCTTGTCCAGCGGCACCTGTCCAGCTTCCGCGGCGTCAAGCAGAGCATCGATCCTCTCTTCGACGTAGTGCTTGTTGTTCTGCAGGTCTCCCTGCCACGTGTTCACCGATTTGTTCAGCGATGTCCAGTGGATGGGGACGGGATTTCCGTCAGGGCCGATGAGGCAGTCCAGGCCGAAGTAGAACTCGACGGAGCAAGCTCGGCCGTTGACGTCGTCCTGGCTTGGGCCCGAAGGCCCGAGGGTTGGATAGGCGCGCGTAGTCCAGATCGGGCAGATTGCGAGCGATGTAGTTCTTGGGAAGAGCCGGGCTGGCCAAGGTCTTCAGTGCAGCCTGTCCGGCCGCATCGTTGTCGACGAGGGCGATGACGCGGTTCATCACACCTGCGGCTGCGAAGCTCCTGAGGTTGGCGACTACCCGGTCCGTCCCGCCGGCCGCCTTGGTTTCCTCAAGATTCCAGAAGGCGAAGTAGCCAGCGATGTCGGGCCTGACGATACGCAGCGCCCGGCCTAGCACTCGGGAGTCGTACTTCCCCTCAGTGATGACGATGATGGGTCCACTACTCGCCGTCTCATCTCGCAGCTGCTGGAGGGCCTCGGTAGAGACCGCCTCACTGCTATCAAAGTAGCCAGCCATGAGCAGCTCGCTCATGTCGAGCTGCAGGACCTCTTTTGGATCTTGAGAGCTCAGGATCAGGACAAGGAAAAGCCTCGGATCGACTGCGAGGTCATCAAAGAAGAAGTCCAGCTTCGAAACGCAGATTTCTTGCAGCTCGGCCAGCTTTGGGCGATCGTCCCCCCTTTTCCAGTTCTCGAATGCCTCCGCCCGCTTGAGGTAGGCCGCGATCCCCATGTCGAGGACCTCGGCGGCAGAGACCCTGTGGTAGACCGCTTGCTTGCGCTCTCGCGTGGGACGGCTCAACACCAGAAGCCCGTCCTCGATGTCATCCTCGTTGAAGCCTTCGAGATCCTTGATCATCTCTTGCCTGCATCGATCGGGATCGAAGCCCATCAGCTTGAGGCGAGTCATGATTGTCTGGACTGTGGTCCGGTAACCGAAGAGCTCACGATGGTTGAAGCCCTCGAACTCATCGAGCTCGTCCCACGTCGCCTCACCACGCGCGTTGACCTCGTCGACGCGCCGAGCCCATTCGAGGTGCTGGTACTTGTCTTCCTCACGGAAGACCGTCATGAGCTTGGCGGGCGTCTCGTTCTTCCCGAACCTGATCTGCCTGCCGTCAAGCAGGAGGGTCCAGTTGTCCCCCATGCGCCTCTCCGATCGGTGTGCTGCGAGATCATTTGGTGCTCATAGTTTCAAACGTTGACCTTTCAGGGTCGTGGTTGCCGAACTGGGCCGATGTGGGTGACCTTGGCGGACGTTTCCAGGGCTTGTCGTAGCTGTGCGTTCTCAGAAGCGAGGCGTTGGATCTGAGCCTCAGCCAGCTTCAGATGTCCTTTGAGGGTTCGATTGGTGATCTTGAGCTTGGCGTTTCTCGCAACGACCGTGTCGAGCCGGCTTCGACGCTCCTCGCCGGAGGAACCGCCTGACGAGGATCGGCTCTCGGAGCGGGAAGCGCTCAAGGGGGCCCGCACCCATCGGATCACCACAACCGAGTTCAGACGCTAGAGCAGGCCACTTACAACGCGCCCTGAACAGCGGCGCGGTGTGCGCAGAGCCCGTAGCCGACCGCGTGAGTGGAGAGGAGTCAGGCAGAGCCTTGCGAACCGACCAGGCGGTTGGTGAGCTCTACTGTGGCGAGGTACCACCAGAAGATCCAATCCAGGAACGCCTCGTTGTACTCGCGGTGCTGACCGGCGTTGCTGTGCCGCAGGTCGAAGCCGTTAGCGATCTGGAAGAGGGCCCCTTCGTCCTTCGTGAAGAGCTCTGCTTTGAGCAGCGCGCGGCGAGCCTCGAGGATGCGGCCGAGGTTGAAGATCGCCGATCGTTTGCTCTCAGCGGATGTGTCGCGTCCTCGAAAGAGGGCGATGGCGTGGCGCACGCTGCCGGCGATGTCGGCGGGGCCTTCATTGAGGGCGCGGTGCACCAGCTGGCTGCGGGCATCGTCGGTGACCGCGACCAGGCGCCCGAGGTCCTCCCCCTCTGCGGCGAGTTCGTACTCGATGCCCGCCGAGCGCAGGAGCTGGTTGACCTTCCACCGATACAGGATGCGGGCCGGGCCGTTGTGGAACTCCCGGTGATGCCATCCGCAGCTGTCGAAAGGATGGTAGCTGCGTATGCGGGGACGGCTGACCAGGTCGTGGAACACCTCGATCAGCCCGTAGAAGGTCTCTTCGTCCCAGGTTTCCGGAGCCAGCGGCCACAGGCCAGGGATGCCCAGTCGCAGTTCGATCACCTCAGAGGCATTGGGGAGTTCGCTGTCATCATCTACGCACGCCTCGCCGAACATCTCCGCCAGGTAGCCGTTGGTCTCAAAGCCTGTGATGAGGCGGGCGAAGTCGCGCCGTGTGTCCCGTGCTGTGCTGCCGTCGTGAGACAGGCCGCTGCCGTGGCGCTGCGGCCAGTAAGGGCGCGGGGCTGCCGCGTAACGCAGCTTGTCCGCCCCGTTGACCAGGCCGGTGAACCACTCCCGCTTGCTCATATCGCCCCGGGTGTCCCCGCCCGCAGGCGTGGACGACCAGAGGGCGTCGGAGCGGGGTCGGGGTTCATCCGGCAGCTCTTCGAAGTCCGCCACCGCGGTGGTGCCGGCCAGAGCCTCGGTGATGAGCCAGGCAGCCCGCTCTACCCAGGAGGAGGCTGAGGTGCGATCCGAGGCACGAAGGATGCGCTGGCCTTCAGAGGCGAACAGCTCATGCGGCCAGAGGAGTTCATAGTTGCTCAGGTCCACACTCACCGCGCCATCATCACTCATCCGGTGCAGTCATGGTCCTGAGCGGCGAATTGTCGTCTCAGTCTCGGATGAGGTCCTGAAACTGCGGACAGTCCACGGCATGCCATTCCCGCACGAGGACTTCCCCTTCCACTTTCACGACCTCGGCGTGCCAGGGCAGGCAGTCGTGACACGGACGGATCTCGTAGGAGTTGCCGTCATCGTCGAATGCCCTGAGGTCGACCGAGCCGACGGGCGCCCGGTAGGTGACGACGTGCTGGGAATCAGAGCGCTCTGCCATGTCGGCCAGTATCCACAAAGGCTCGTGTTCAGAGCGGCTGAACGGAGCACGGAGCGCGTTGTCAGTGGCCGCTGTCACCATCTGGCCATGCTCATTGGCCGGGAGCGCGCACGCTCCCTCTTCACGGACCTGACGCAGAGCGCCACGGTGCCGGCGGACCCTGACGAGCTGCTCCACATGCCGGGACTGGCGCACCATGGCCACGTCTTCTTCGGCGACATAGCGGTGCGCTGCTACAAACACAAGGCGCGCTGGATGTACGACGACCGGGACATCCGGCGAGTCGGGCAGACATTCGCGGAGCTGCGCGTGGACCTGGTCGACATCGTGGACGTCCAACTGCCCGCCTACCGCGATAGCGCAGACGATGACACTCAGCAGCGGCAGGGCGCCGACTGGCGGAGCGTGCTGGTGTCGTGGATGTTCGGGCTGGCTCGTCACAAAGCTCACGACGGGGTCCCGTACGCGGAGTGGACCGACGACTGGCGGCAGGTCGGGGTGAACGGGCTGCCCGGGGATCTGACGTGGGAGGAGTTCGTCGCCGCCAGCAGCCGCTACCGGCACACGCAGAATCTGGCCGGCACCCGCCCGCTTGAGCTGCTGACCTGGTCGGGGCAGAAGTGGCTTCTGCCCCGCGCCTATGTCGAGCTCCTGGACCGCTGGGAAGAGCGGGAGGACGAGCTGGTGAGGTTGGCCCAGGTCTGCTCGTCCTGCGGCGGGCAGGGGCCGTACCGGGGCGGCTGGCGGACCTCGACCAGCAGCGGCTACGTCACCAAATGCCCACCGTGTTCCGGCGCAGCCCTCCAGTCCTACGCCGGCCACTTGCGTGGCGTGCAGTACGAGTCGCCCCGCAGACGCCGCACTCGGGCCGACGACTATCTGTGCTGCCTGTGCAAGGAGAGCCAGGCATCCGCATGGGATCACTGCCATGGGCACGGCTACGTTCGCGGACCGCTGTGCGGCAGCTGCAACACCCGCGAGTGCAAGGCCACACCGGAGCGCTTCCTCCAACTCGATGGCGCCGCACTCCATTTGCTGGAGTGCCGCGGATGCCTCGAGCAGCGAATCCTGCCGCGCCGCTTCCACCTGGGCGTGGTCCTGGCGCACCTGGAACAGACCGAGCGGCACGGACGGTGCCGCCGACGGCCGTTCGCCCGCGAGGTGGAGTACCTGCACGGTGTCCACCAGTTTCAGTTGGAGTGCTTCGGCTGGCACGCCAAGAACAGCAACTGGACGAAGAGCGTCACTGTGTCCGAGGTGCACGCCCTTGTGCGAGCCTTCGTCGACGCGACGCTCGCCGAGCGGGAGATCCAGCCCTCCCGGAAAGGTCCATGAGCGAGGATCGACGGCACCACCTGGCCAGCAGCACTTATCGGGGTTGGTGTGTGGCCGGCCCGCCACGACGACGGTCGTCGCGGTCTCGCAGTCCGGATCGCGTACGGGCACTCAGAGGTCGAGGACGGCGCGCAGGGCTGCGTCCACGCGGTTCATGACCTCGGGTGCGACGGCTCCGCGCAGCGTGGCGTTAGCGAATCAGGTCGTGGCGAGTTGCTGGATGTTGACGGCGACGGCGGTGCAGGGGACCGGGTCGGTGATCTCGACCGACATGGCGGTGTCGGGGTAGCGGCCCGGCGAGTGCAGCACGATCGCGAGGACGGCACCGTACGCGGCGTCGAGGCCGGTGAGGGTGATGACAAGGACGTCGCGGCCGTCGGTGAGGGTCCAGATCTCGCCGCGCTTGATCTCGCGGGTCACAGGGTGTCGACCTCACCGGCCAGGTCTTGGCCGAGGCCGAGGGCGGAGAGCTGGTGGCCGGCGTTGAGGGCCTGCCCGCTGGTGGACGAGATCGTCCTGGTGTCCGACCACGCCATCGCCGCCGCCATTGTTGGCGATGCTCCGCGTCGGAACCTTGCATGAACCGCGGCCTGTTCGGGCAGCCGCTCCGCAGACCTAGAACATGGTCAGAAGGTGATCCGTGGGCCCGTAGTCGATCCTCCAGTCGGCATAGACCCCCGCGGCGCCGTCCTTCTGGCACCGCAGCCCAACGGTCACCCAGCGGACCGACCCGTCGCCAGAGAGCGAGAACGCGACTGCTGTCTCGAACTCCTCGCTCCCGCACGGGCAACAAGCCTCGCCAGGATCCGCGTCCTCCCAGAACTCCCCGCTATCGGCGATGAACGCGCGACTGCCACAACCAGTGCATACCCGCTCGGCTCCGCCCTCGACATCGTCAACGAGCACGAAGAACACGCGCCCGCCACACCCGCCGCAGACGGAAGGAACGATCTTCACCGGACGGCCGTCGACAGCGTTCCGGAGAAACGCCGCGAACTCCGCAGAGACACCCTCCCCAACCTGATCATCAGCATGCACAGGCACATCGTTCCAGACGCCCGAACCCAGCACCCATCCCCCTTGACCAAACTCATAGGGGCACCCCCCATGACGCGGACACCACGGAGGGGCGGCACCCGTTGAAACCGGCCACCGCAACTGACATCCGAGTTTGGGGGCCGCTTGCGGTACCACGTCCGTCAAGACCGCACCTCGGGCCAAAGGTTTCGGTGTACATGTACATGGCGGATCATGTGATGCAACATCAGTCGGGTCGCCAGGAAATTGCCTGGCGGTTATTCGGGATCCGACAGAGAGGTGTTGAACATGTCCATCACCATCAAGCCCGTCAAGAAGCCCGCCATGAGCAAGGTCGCCGGCGCTGTTCTCTGTGGCTGACCCTCAGGGGAAGCGGTGAACCGGCGCGGGAGGTTGCTTAAGCGCCTCCCGCGCCTTCTCGGTCCGTCATAAATCTGTCTGAAGGGTCTGGTCATGGCGCTTTCGTTGGATGTGGAGCAAAAGCCTCAGCTTCGCCACTGTACGTTCTTCGTCCCGAACCAGGGGAAAGTGCTGATGATCGTGGGTGATCAGCATTTCGAGCTCGAGCAGCATGGTGCGGAACTCAAGGACTTCCTCAATCTGAAGCGCTATCTCGACGGGCGTCACAGCATCGAGGAGATCGCCAAGATAACCGGCGTCGCCACTTCGGATGTCCAAGGAATCGTGCAGAGCTTCGCGGACCAGAAACTTCTCCGCCAGGAAGACGCCTCGCTGGAGAAGATCCCCGCTGACGTTTTCCTGCAGCAGATCGACAAGTCCACGGCGATGTGGACCGAGCAGATCGGCTACCACCGACTCTGGTCCGGGCTGGAGAACAAGGGCTTCCGACGGGAGGTCTTCCTGGGCTTGATCATGGAGACGTACCACTACATCAACTCCGCCAGCAGGCACATCTCCACGGCGATCGCACACTGCACGGACCCTCACTGGAAGCGACTGCTCTCGGAATACCTCGCCGAGGAGTACGACCACGCCTGGATGGCCCGGGACAGTCTTGTGAATATGGGACTGTCGAAGGAAGAGGTAGAGAACGCACACCCCGTCATCGGAACGTGGTCCTGGATTAACAACCTCTGCGAAATAGCTCGCGAAGACACTCTCGGCTACCTCGCGTGCACCAAGCTTTTCGAAGCCCGCGGGACAGAGACCCTCGAAGGCGCCGAGATGCTCCAGCGCCTCGCCGAAGAATACGGGTACCCCAAGAATTGCTTGTCCCCGCTGGTCTCCCATGTTGCCGAGGACGTGAAGGCGAATCACACCGGCCTTCTCGAAGAGGCCCTGGAACACCGCACCCACATTCCTGCCCCTCAAGCGCATCGAGCGGTGAACAACCTCCACGACCTCAAGCACTCGTTCGACCAGTACAACGACGGGATAATCCTCTACTACTCGGATGTGTCGAACTACATTCCGCGACTGAAGGTCGACTACTTCAGCCTGTGAGTGAAATCGCCGACGCTCAGGCGCCACCCGCGAAAGATCCTCGGAAGCTGACTTCCGGGCCGTTCGTCCGACTGTGGACTGCCTACACGGTCAATGTCGCGGGAGACGAGTTCTATACGCTCGCCGTTCCCTTGATTGCCTACCAGGCAGGCGCCTCAGCGGGGACGATGTCGCTGCTTTACGCGTGTTCGCTGCTTCCCCAAGTGGTCATGGGCGTGTTGGGCGGGGTCGTGGCGGATCGTGCTGAGCGAGTGAAGATTCTTCGCGTCAGCTACCTGTGCTCGGCGCTCACCCTCCTCACGGCGTGCGTGGTCTTCGGCCTCACGGGAGTCCACCTGGTCGGACTGGCCGCGACAGCTGTCCTGCTGGGCGCGACCGCCCCCGTTGCCGCTGCGGCCTTCGACAGTTCAATTCCCCTGTATGTGGAACCCGCAGGCCTGTCCCGTGCCAATGCGATGACCGAGGCGTCCCGAACCGTATGCGTGGTTGCTGGGCCGGCAGCGGCAGGAGTGCTGCTGGGGCACGTGGCGCCGCAATACGCACTCCTGGTGAACGCTCTCTCGTTCATCGGAGCCTTCCTCGCGCTCCACTCCATGCAAGCCAGGACTCGGAGTGCGGCAGCTTTCGGGAAGACCCCCTCGAGCAGCTTTGGCACCGCCCTGAAGGCCGGACTTCGGCATCTCCTGAAGGGCCGCAGCTCGCTGCAGGTGGGGGTAGCCCTGAGCACGGTCATCAATGTGGTGTTCGGAGCCTACGAACCGCTGGTCGTCTACCGGCTTCGTGACCAGGTGCATGCATCCAGCAGCACCGTAGGTCTGGTGATGGCATGTGCCGGAGCCGTCTCGTTGGCTGTGGCGCTGCTCCTGTCCTGGAAGGCTCCATCTCGGGGGTTCATGACCGTCATGGGCGTGTCCACAACCGCGCAGGGGCTCTCGGTCATGGTCGTGGCGTTGAGCGACTCCGTCCTGCTGATTGCCTGTGCGCAGGCGTCCTTCGTGTCCGCGATGCTCGTGTACACGGTCTATTGGCGGGCCATGCGCCAAGCTCATGTGCCTCCCGGCTTCTTGGGCCGGGTCTCCGGCGCATGCCGGGCCATCGCCTTCGGCGGGGCGTTTCTCGGCAGTGTCGTCTCTTACCTTCTCTTGAACGGAATCCTGGCCGTGGACACCGCCTTGCTTGTGGCGGGTCTGACGGTGTGCGTCCTCGGAACCATGGTGATCGCCTGGTCGGCGGTCAGCCGCAAGACAACAGCGATGTGAAGCAGATGACCTTGCTCCTGGGTGCGGCCGAACTGCACCAACTCCTCGACGTTCCCTCTGGTTTGGCAACCCTCCGGCAGTCCCTGATCGATGCGGCTCGCCACGCGGATGACGAACGCCCGTCCTCGACGGCCCGGCGAGTGCAGCATGACCTGCCGGCCCCCGGACGAATCGCTGCCGTATTCCCCGGCCTGCTCCCGGGTGTGCCTGCCTACACGGTGAAGGTGAATGCGAAGTACCCCGCCTCCGTGCCGGCGATCTCGGGTGTGATCTGTCTGCACGACCTACAGACCGGACAGCTGCTGGCTGTTCTCGATTCCGGCACGGTGACGGCGTGGCGTACCGGGCTGTCCGCCGCCCTGGGCACCGCCGAACTCGCCCAGCCGGACAAGAGCCCCGAGCGGACCGTCGGAGTGATCGGAGCAGGCGAGCAGGCCCGTCTCACCCTGCGCGCTCTGCACCATCTGACAGGTTTCGACAAGTTGGCTATTCACGATGAACGCCCGGCCGCAGCACGGCGCTTGGCCCGGGAGTGGGCGGCACTGGGCACCCCCTCCATTGTCGTGGGCACTCCCGCGGAGACCGTGGCCGTGGCGCAGACCACTGTGATGGCCACCTGGTCACGCACTCCTCTGCTCGATCGGGCAGACGTGCCGGACGGCAGGCACATTACGTCTTTGGGCCACGACGAGCCGGAAAAGCGGGAGCTGGCGACGGACCTGGTCCGTGCCTCCCGGCTGTTCGTGGACGACATCGGACTGACGGAGTCCGGGGGCGTTCTGCGGGCCTCAGGTGTTGATCCGCAGACCGTAGGCACCCTGGGGAACGTACTGGCAGGCCGGCACACAGGACGGCGCAGCGCTCAGGAGATCACCGTGTACGCGCCGGCTGGTCTGCCGTTCCTCGATCTGGCCCTGGCGTGGCATGCCTATCGGGCGGCGGGCAGGTCCGCGGTGGGGACTCACTTCGACTTCGTGGGCTCGCAGCAGGATCCGCCTGCGGCGGCACCTCAGCCCTGAGGGAGGCAACATGGCAGCGGAAAGTGAAACCTGGGCACTCACGGCGGTTTCGCCGACGGACTTCCCGCCCACCGCGCTCTACCAGAGTCCGTGGACCGTGTCGCTTGCGATCGCCTTCGCCTTCCGCGGGGCTGGCACGTATGTCATCGATGACATCGACAATGCGGGCGTGGAGCGCGGCAACGAAGAAGATCCGATCTTTCGCGTGGTCCGCAAGGAAACGATGAGCAAGAAGGGGTGGACGAACTGTCGTCCCCTGTCTGCATTTTGCCCTGACGGGTTGTTGTACCCGCAGCTGGCACGCGCCGACTACGCGGGCCTGGATCGTGTCATCCCCCTGGCGCAACTGGCCAGAGCGCGCGGCACCAACGTTCCGCGCTTCCTGCGCACGACCTCACGAGCGCACGGGCTGTGGAGTCTGGCCGGACCAGACCGTGCCATCACCGCCGTTCCTCTCTCGGACGCTGCGGAGGGGATTTCCGAGATCATCAGGCGTCACGAAGAAGCAGTGGTGTGCACCCTGCCGCGCGGGCAGGACCGGGGCCCCGCCCTGCGCCGCTTGCGTTACCTCATGCCGGATCCGGATCCGGACGCCGAGCGCACCCTGCTCGACTACTTCCGGACCTGTATGAGCAGGGCACTGAATCTGGTGGGGGCCCGATCCACGGTGCTTTCCGCAGCCCGCGACCTGCTGACAGGCGACGGAGGGAAGCTGCTGCCGCTCTTTCGAAGCGGCGATCCTTACGCCATCAGCACCTACGACAACGCGGCCCGGCTCCAGGGGAGCCGCACTCTCAGCCCGGACCATCCGCTGCCCTACTACGTGGTTGACCTGCGCGACGGCCGCCGTCTGCCCATGGACCACGACACCTCCATAGACCGGCACCAGATCATCGCGCCGAAGATCCTCGCGATGGAGGGCGTGACCAACATGGCCTTGCCCGTGGCCACCGCCTCCAGATCGACGATCCGAGCACGCGCGATGGCCTATCAGGAGCTGGACTCCGGATCCAGCCAGACGTTCTACGAGACCAACTGGCTGCAGGCGCTGGCCGGTTGTCGTGTCGAGGTTGTGGTCCACGAACTGTTCCGGCCGTTCGTCGGGGGACGTGCCACGGCACCCCTGGAGGACCTCGCCGAGGCACTGCTCCGGGCCGGGCAGCCGGCCGTCGGACAGCAGGATCTGTGGAACCGATGGGCTGCAGCCGAGACGCTCAAGGACCTCGCAACCTGGCACTACCCCCTCTTGATGTGGGCCGTAGCCGGAGAGGACTGGCTCACCCAACTCAAGATCCTTCAGTACGCGACCTACGCCAATGTCATACCCGCCTGAAGTGCTGCAGCGCCATGCGCAGGAAAGGACCGCACCACACATGCTGGAGACAGACAAGAAGGAGATCCTCCGCGATCTGGATGGCGTCCAATACCGGCCGGCTGACGATACGCAGAACCTCTCCGCAGCCCTTGAAGCCGAAGAGGCACTACTGGCCGCGGGGGTCAGTTTCGAAGGCGTGCGGGACGGCGAGGTCCCCTGGCTCGTCGCCGCGCAACCCTTCGCTCCGGACGGCGCCCTGGCAGCCCGGATCGAACGGTTGGGCCAGGGAATCTTTGCCTTGGCCGACACGGTCCAACAGCTCTACTCCCAGGGAAACCCGACCGTTCGGGACCATCTGGACATCGGGCTTCCGGACGACCTGAAGGGCCTTGACCTGTCCCGGGGACTGGAACTCTTCCGGCTCGACGTGGTTGTCCAGAACAACCAGCCCATGGTGACCGAGCTCGAAGAACTCATCGGCAACGTGGGCAAAACCCATGCCTTCGAGAGCGCCTACGGAGTGAGTGCCTCGCCGCTCTTCGAGGCGTTCGCCGCGCGTGACATCACTCGGATCTGGCTCGACGACCAACTCCCCTCGTACCAGTCCGAAATGGATCTGGTCCGCCGACGCATGAAGGAGGAGTTCGACCAGGATGTGACGATCGACTTCTTCTCGGCCTTCCGTGACGACGGTCGCCACGGCTGGCGCTTCTGTTACACGAAGGACCTCATCCAGTACCCACCTGACACCCGCGAGCGCATCGTTCGCGGCAGCGACCGCATCACCAACCCGCTCTTCCAGGGCTACGGCATGAAGGCCCTGCTGGCCCTCTGCTGGAGCGACGACATCGAACAGGAACTCGCCTCAGGCATGGGCAAGGAACTCCTGGCCGCCGTGCGGATGGCCATGCCGCGCACGAATCTGTTGAGTTCACCGCTCACCGAGCCGGAAGAAGAGTTCCTGCATCAGTCGAGGAAGAAGAAGGTTCTCAAGGTGGCAGAGTCTCCCGGTCACCCGCAGTACACCTGGGGCAGCCGCGGCGTGCACTTCGGAGAGAGCTCCGCGGCTCGCTGGCGACAGGCAGTCGACGCAGTGCGCACCGGCAGTGTGCCCGGCCGGCCACAAGTGTCCGGCGTGAGGTACATCGTGAGCGAGCTGGTGGACAGCGATCGCTTCGACACCGCGTTCCTGCACCCCAGGCATCGCAGGCTGTGCACAATGCCGCGAGCCCGCCTGCGCCTCGGCCCCATCTTCAGCCGGGAGCAGGACGGGCCACGCCTGCTCGGAGGCCACGCAACCTTCGTCAATACCAGCCGCAAGGCCCACTTGGGCCGCCACGCGGTCTGCGCCCCGATTCACTTTCCTGACACCACCGGTCGATGAAACGTTACGCCGCCCTGTTCCGGCATCCGGCGGTGTGGCCTTGGAGCGTCCTACGAGCTCTCACTCGCTTTCCCGTCGCAGCCGGGCCTCTCAGCTTCGTCCTACTCACCAAGACCACAACCGGCGACTACGCCACCGGAGCCTGGATGGCGGCGAGTTGCACCCTGTGCGAGACCATCGCCGCCCCCATCCTGGGCTCACGGCTTGACCGCCCCGGAATGCTGCGTGAAGTCCGATACTCGCTTGTCACCGCTGGCGCAGCGTTTCTGTTGATAGCACTGCTCGTTCGCGAAGCCCCCACACCGGTGATGCTCGGCCTGGCCGGCCTGGCCGGAGCCTCCACCTCGGGTCTCCAGGGCGGATTGCGCAGCCTTCTTCTGTCCCAGTTGCACCCTCAGGACGCCCAGGCTGCGCTCGGTTGGGAATCCGTGATCCACCAGACCGTGTATGCCACTGCTCCGGCCTTGGCCACCGTCCTCGCACTCGGGATCGACGGCAGAGCACCCATGGTGGTCACCGCAGCAGCACTGCTGGCAGCAACACTGATCACCTTCCGTCTGACTGAGCGCGAGCCGACTCGTACTCAGCACCCGCATGGGCCTGACGGGTCACTCCGCGGGCAGGTCGCCAGCTCCAGTCCAGTGCGAACCTTGCTGCGGGCGTGGCCCATCTACGCGACGAGCGCGGCCGTTTCCTATCTCGCGGCAACCGTCGAAGTCACCATGGCGCCCCTCCTCGATCACACGGGTCTGTCCGTGTCGCTGGCAGGACCACTACTGCTGGGCTTCGCACTCGCCGCGCTCGTCGGAGGACTGATCTACGGCGCACGGACCTGGCCGTTCAGCTACCGCTCACAAAGCCTGCTGCTCATGGCGGTGGTGTCCCTGGTGGTTCCCGCGATCGCCCTGGTCGCCCCCGCCGGACTGCCCGGCATCATCCCCTTGCTCCTACTCGCCGGCCTCCTGTACGCCCCCGTACTCACCGCACGCAATCTGTCCATGCGCGAAGTGCTCCCTCCCGGCCTGGACTCGGCCGGATTCTCAGCCCTCTACGCGGCCAGCGGACTCGGCTTCGGCGTCAGCGCGATGGCCACAGGAGTCCTTCTGACGCACGGCTCGGCCCCCACTGTGCTCCTGCTCGCGGGCGCCGCGGCGCTCCTCCTGACCGGGATCAGCGCTCTGGCCGAGAAGAGGAACCAGGCCACTCGGCCTACGGGGAAACAGGACACAGCTGCCGCATCTGCGACCCAGGCAGCAACGCCGGGGAGCCCCCCTCCCTCCGCCACCCGCAACGACCCTCAAGGCACCTGACCAACGATCGAAAGAAGACCATGTACCCCACAGAACAGCCCTTCAGCCTGCCCAGCTGTGACTCTCCTGAAAGCCTGCGGTTTGTCTACCTCAACCTCAAGGACCATCCACGGGGCACGCTGATGCTGCAACAACTCCTTGCAGCAGGCTTCCGCCCCGCCATGGTCGTGGAGGAGGACTCCGGCCTGGCGGAGGCCGGCCGCGCTTCACAGCTCGCAGAGCTCAGCCAGCTGACAGGATTTATGGCACCGCCCGCCACGCGGGAGGTGTGCGAAGAGCACTGCATCCGCTACGAACTGGTGCCGGATCACAACGGATCGGCCGCGAAAGAGGCGCTGCAGGAGGCCACGGTGGACCTGGTGGTGCTGGGCGACACCCGCATCCTGAAGCCTTACATCATCGACAGCGTGCCGTACGGCATCGTCAACGTACATCCCGGCTTCCTGCCAGACGTACGGGGCAACAACCCCTACATCTGGGCCGTGATCCATGGGCTTCCTCAGGGAGCCACAGTCCACCTGATCGACTCTCGCGTCGACCGGGGGCCTGTCATGCACGTAGAGAAATACGAGCTGCCCCGGGGAACAACCTTGCCCCGTCTCATCCTGGACCTGAACGAACTCTGCGGAAAGGTACTCGTGGAGGCCCTACGCCGCCTCACGCGGGGAACCGCGACGTTGACTGAACAGCCCGATGACCGGCGCCTGACATTCCGGGAAGCATCACCTGAGATTCGAGCCCTGGCCACGAAGATGCTGCACAGCCGCTGACACGCCCTGACCCCTTTCTCTGTCACGGCCACCCGTCGTCGTACTGGTCGGCGGTTCTCCCGGCCCGACGGGCCGGGAGAAGGACTTTGGTCGGCCCTTGCCCGATGGACCTGGAACTCGTCGAGTTGAACCGCTTCTTGATCACTGGGTACCGAGGGTTCGCCCCGGCGGTTGCGAGAGCGACCCTGAAGGCAGAAGGTCGCGGGCTGAAACTCCTCTAAAGGGTGTTGCACAAGGCTGCGAATTGGGCATCTCGGCTGTATGGCTGGGGTGTTGAGGGCTGATCGTGTGTGGGTGGAGACGTTCACGGGGCTGTCGCTGGAGCAGTTCGGGCGGCTGCTGGCCCTCGCGCCGGTTTCCCGGCCGGTCGCTGCGACGGATCGGCTGTGGATCGTGGACGGCACCCTGCTGCCGGTCCGTGACCGGCGCGTCGGCTCGTCCTCACGCAACTACCGGTTCTCGGCGAACGTGCAGGTCATCGTGGATGCCGACACTCGCCTCGTGATCGCCGCCGCCCGGCCGGTGCCGGGCACCACCGCGGACGCGCACGCCTGGCGCGCGTCCGGCCTGGCCGAGCACTGCCAGGGCGTGACCGCTCGGCGACGGCGCCTACCTCAACTGCGGCATGGTCGTGCCGCACCGCAAACGCCCCCGACGGGCCCTGCTGCCGGGCGAAGAGGCCGACAATGCCGCCCACCGCAAAGTCCGTGCCCGTGTGGAGCACGTGATCGGCCGGATGAAGAACTACAAGATCCTCCGTGACTGCCGGCAGCGCGGCGACGGCCTCCATCACGCGGTCCAGGCCGTCGCCCAGATGCACAACCTGGCCCTCGCATCATGACCAGAGAACTGCGGTCACGGGCCCCGACCTGCCCGAACACGGACTTGTGCAACACCCTTTAAGAGCTGTCCCGTAACTGGCGTCACGGCCATACCTGTTGTCATCCGGACGTGGGACGCAGGTCCGGCGCGCTGATATTCAAGGCGCCTGCTCAGACAGCCGGACTACGCTGGCCGAGTGATTGAGGACGGCTCCACAGACCGCGGCAGTGTCACGACAGTGCGACGGATCGGCGCGACGATCCGAAGGCCGACAGGCACGTGGACACCTGCCGTACACGCCCTCCTGAGCCACCTGGAAGCGGTGGGCTTCAGTCGGGCTCCCCGCGCGTTGGGCACCGACGGCACCAACGAGGTGCTGTCGCTGCTCGTTGGCGAGCCCGCATTCACGCCCTGGCCGGAAACCTTGCGCTCCTCACGTGGAGTTGCCGAGTTGGGCCGCTGGCTGCGGGAGTATCACGATGCCGTCCGGACCTTCCGGCCGCCTGCTGATGCCCACTGGCAGGGCCAGGAAGAAGCGTGGCAGCCAGGCATGGTGATCCGACACGGAGACCTCGGACCGTGGAACTCGATCTGGGACGGTGGCCGGCTCATCGGCTTCATCGACTGGGACTTCGCAGCCCCCGGGCAGGCCATTGACGACTTGGCCCAGCTCGCCTGGTACGCAGTCCCACTGCGGCCCGTGGAACAGCAGCGACGGGCATCGGTCACTGGCTCCGACATCCTGCAGGACCGCCTTCATACGCTCTGCACTGCTTACGGGGAACAGCCCGGAGCCGTGATCGAGGCGCTGGACGCCCTCCAGTCCCGCGAGGCCGCGCGCATCGAACGCCTCGGGAGGCAAGGCACCGAGCCATGGGCGACCTTCCTCGCCCGCGGTGACGCGGCCGAGATGCTGGCCGAGCAGTGCTGGATCCGCTCGGAGCGCCAGGCACTCTTGGGCACTGGGCCCAGGTGAAAACCTTCTCCAGCCCGTGGACCACGGATGAGATGATCTTCGTGTGGCTGGTGTGATCACGGCGTCAGAGCCCTCCTGGGTAACCCCATTTTCCGGGCTGAGCCCACGCTGCTTCGGCAAGTTGGTGACTGCAGTGCGGCGCGAGACGGCTGCCGAACTCCAACGCGGGCGCCCCTGGGGGCACCCAGTTGAGGACCGGATCCTGCTGGTCGCGGCCTACTGGCGGACGAACTTGACGTTGCGCCAGATCGCCCCGCTGTTCGGCATCTCGAAGTCGGCAGCGGGCCGAATCATCGACCACCTCGAGTCACTGCTTGCGTTCCAACCACGCAAGCGATTCCGCAAGGACACCGTCCTCGTCGTCGACGGCACCTTGGTGCCCACACGCGACCACACGGTTGCCGAGCAATCGAAGAACTATCGCTATTCAACGGCTCATCAGGTGGTCATCGACGCTGACACCCGCCTGGTCGTGGTGGTCGGCCGCCCCCTGCCGGGCAACCGGCACGACTCCCGCGGCTGGGAGGAATCCGGCGCCAAGGCCGCCGTCGGCAACACGATGACGATCGCCGACGGCGGCTACCGGGGCACCGGGCTGATCATCCCGCACCGCCGCCGCAAAGGCGAAGAGCTTCCGGACTGGAAGAAGCAGCACAATCGCTCCCACAAGCAGGTTCGTGCCCGCGTCGAGCACACCTTCGCGAGGATGAAGAGCTGGAAGATTCTGCGCGACTGCCGCCTCAAAGGCGACGGAGTCCAACACGCCATGCTCGGCATTGCCCGTCTGCACAACCTCGCCCTTGCCGGATAGGCAGGAAGGCCGCGCGGCAGCTGACAGCCACCCCTGCCAACTCCAAGATCAGTTACGGGACAACCCTTAGGTCTGACCTGCAGCTTGCCCGGCCGACCAGCTATCCGGCCGGGCAAGCGCTACGCTCTTATCCCATAACTCATGATGCGGCAATGATCGGCCGGTGCGAGGAGGCCCCGATGAGCGAGCAGCCGTGGACCATCGACGCCATCGCCCACGCGATCCCCGCCGCGGACACCCGGCAGACATTCCTCCGCGAGGTCAACCTCACCCCGCTGCCCGACCTGCCGGCCGTTCTCGCCCGCTGGCAGCGCTTCGTCGAGCACTGGCGTGACGAGACCGTCCCGCGCCTCGACGGCATCCTCGAGCACGCGCGCGACCACGGCGGCGAGCTACCCCCCGAATACGCGGACGACGGCGGCACCAGCGACTTCCTCAACCAGCTGCGCGACAACGTAGGGAAGCGGCAGACTAACGCGGCGTGACCTACGAGCTCGTCATCCCACCCGGCATCCGGCGACAGATCGCCGCGCTCCCGGTGGGCGACCAAGCCGAGCTCATCGCCCTCTTAGACCGGCTCCCCGACGAAGCCGAACAGATCACCGACGCCTATGGCCTCGAAGTCCCCGACAGTCCCGTCCGCATGCGCAGCGCGGGACTCAGCCGGCTCATCGTCGTCGTGGTCATCAACGACGACACGGTCACCGTCACCGTCGTCATCAACGACGACACGGTCACCGTCACCGTCGTCGAGATCACCAACCCGCTCGGCGGGGCCTGACACGACGCCCCCGCCGCCCGACACCGACACCGGGCCGCGGGGCGTTGCGATGTTCCCGCCCGCGGGAGGACGCTGAACGCGGCGAGAGGAGCGCGCCATGGGCTGGGTCGACCCCGAGTACATCCCCGCGCTGCGGCAGGCCGGCGGGCAGTAGGGCGCCGGGAGTGCAGGCGCCACCTCAAGCGCCCTGGGCGGCCTCACGATGCATCGCCCACACCAAAGCGTTCACCGCATCCCAATACGCCCGGATCGCCACCTCATAGATCGTCCCCGCCGATGCATCCGCAGACGCGCTCAACAAGCACATGTAGACCTCGCGGGACCGCTTGAACACCTCTTCAACCGCGGCCGCCACAGAGTGGCCACCATCAACGATCATCACGTCGCAAGCCCGAGTGAACGGCCCAAAAGCCGCCCGAAGCCCCGCTGCCTGAGCAGACACAGCCGCCTCCTTCTCCGGCCCCGCCCGCATAGCAAAGACCGGCGGCAGCTCCCGATACAACGCCCCCATGTCGTGCGCCCGGTTCACCACCTCGATATACGACGCCCGGCGAGACTCCACACGCAGCGAACTCAACCGAGCCACAGCCCCCAGCTGGGCCTGCTCCCGCGCCGCCCGCAAACCCCCACGACTCGTTACCCAACTAGCCCCGATAGCCGTCGCGGCAGTCAAGGCAGCAATCCAAATCGAACTGTCCCCCATGGATCGATTGTCGCCAGCCCAGATCCCTGCCGCTAGAGGACGACCACCAGCCGGCAACCTCAACTCCTGCTCTGGACTTCCCCGTTCACCGCATGCTGCCACCCGTAGGCGGACAACATGCCGGGCATGAACACCGCACCACTCGCCGCCAGCACCACCACGTGGTGGCTCCCCGTCGGCGGCTTCACCCTCGCGAGCCTCGCCCTCGCCGTCGTCCTTGTGCTGGCCTACCGCGACCGCACCGAGCCCGACAAAGACAACCCCGAACAGGTCGCAGCCCACACCCAGCGGCGACTCATCCGATCCGTTCTCGGCGGCGCAGCCGGCATCGCCATGTTCGTCTTGCTCTTCTGGCAGGGCCCCTGGTGGTTCGACAGCCTCCACATCCGCAAGACCAACCTCGGCCCCGCCGACGGCGTCGTCATTACAGGCTTCCGCACCGGGCTCGTCGCCCTCGCCGCTGGACTCATCGCCGGCGTCACCCTCTACTACACTCGCGAGAAACACCGGCTCGAACGAGACCAGTTCAAGCACGCACAAGACCAATTCACCAAGAGCCAGGAGCAGTTCGAAACCACACTCTCTGAAGCGCAGAGGCGAGACCAGGACCAAGCCCGGATCGCCCGGGACGGACAGGTCACCGGCCGCTACGTCGAGGCGATCAAGCTGCTCGCCTCCAGCAAGCTCCACGAGCGACTCGGTGGAATCTACGCCCTAGAACGAATCATGTTCGACAGCACAAAAGACCACGAGACAATCGTCGAAGTGCTAGCTGCGTTCATCAGAACTGGCCCATACGAGGAACCCCCACCGCCCGTGAGGGCTGGAGACGGCCCCGTGTTCTCCTCCTCAAGAAGGCCTTCCCTCGATGATCGCCAGGCTGCCTGCGCCGTCCTGGCGCGTCGTCCACCAAAGGACGAAGAGCAACCGATCAACCTCGCCGGAGGAGACCTCACCAAGGCCAAGATGACCACCGCCCAGCTGAAGGGAGCCGACCTCAGTACCGTGAGCGGAAACCATGCGCGGCTGAACGGTGCATCCCTAGACGGCACCCGGTTCCACGAAGCCCGACTATCCTTCGCCACCTTCGCGGACGCGACGATGACAGGGGCGCACCTCGAGGAGGCCACCCTCGGCGGGACTATGTTTCGCAGGTCTGACCTGACGGACGCCTGGCTACCCGGCGCCAAGGGAACCGGCACCAACTTCGTCGAAAGCACCCTGGTCAATGCCCACCTCGAGCGGGTGACGCTGGAGGCGGCCAATTTCGTCGATGCAGACCTAAGCGACGCATCACTCGCCCTGTCAAACCTCGAGGGATCGCGGTTCAGGGGTGCTGTCCTCGAACGCGCCGACCTCACCGACGCCTGGCTGATGGGTGCCGACCTGAGTGAAGCGAAAGGACTCAAGGTCTCGCAGATCTGCCAAGCCCGCATCTTCGAATCAACCGGACTGCCCGCCGACATCGCCGCAGATCCCTGGGTGCAAGAACGAATCAACGACTGCGAAGAAGCCCGCGAAGCCGGTTTGGGGTTCCCGTCATGGGAAGAGCCTGAGGCGGGTCCGGACACCGAGAACGCCTAGCCTCAGCGCCACGCCCCCGTAGCCGACCGACTACGGGGGCGTCGTTGCGCGTCAGGCGGCGTCCTGCCCCAGATGAGGCGGCCCCTCGCCGCCCAGTCGGCGGTGCAGATACCGCAGCCCCTGAACCGTCACCCGCAGCTGCTTCGACAGCACCTGCTCCTTCGTCCTCGGGTGCGAGTACGACGTCGGCCGCTCGACGAGGTGCGCGGCGTGCTTCGCGTAGGGCACGTCGTTGCGGTCCACCATCCCGAAGTCCCGAATGGTGCGCAGCAGACGGTTCTGGCCCGTCGAGATCGCTTCGTCGCGGTTCAGGATGTAGGCGGCATCCCGCAGCGAGAAGTCGCCGTCCGCCGAGGCCAGTACATCCCAGGCCTGCGCCGACGGGTCCAACTCCTTGACGCGGGACTCCAGCTGCTTGTTCTCCCGGACCTTGCCCAGCAGGTGAACCAGCGCCTCCTCGTAGTCCTGGGGGAGGGCGGGGGCCGGCTGGCGAACCTCGGCCTCACGGGTCTTCACCGCGAAGTACACGAGGGCAGACCGGATCTCTGGCTTGCGGGAGTCGCCCGCCATCGCCGTCAGGTACGCGGCATAGCGGGAGAGGTCAAGGTCCGCGACGCTGCGGTTCTGGCCGCGCGCGTTCCTCGTGATCTTCGTGCTGTCGCCAATCTGAGAACGGGCCGCTTCGCCTCCTTGCTCGGCAGCGATGACAGCGCGCGCCTGCTCGATGGTCTCTAGGAAGTTCTCCCAGCGGGAGTAGCCGAGGAACGGCATCAGGTCGCGCGCCGACCAGTACTCAAGGTCGTCCGGACGGACTCGCCGGAGCCCGTCGAACAGGGAAGTGCCTTCGGGTGGGACCATGGTCATGGTCAGTCCTATCTGTTTGGACGCAGCAGGGATTGATCGACTGGGCCCGCCCCGGACCGCCAAGTACAGGGCGGGCTCGCCGCGTTTGAGAGTAGCCCTTTCGGCGGCTAGATCACCATAGAATCCGCTAACTCCGGCTAGATAAGTAGCGTAATCTCGTCGGAGTTGGCACACTAGGTGTCATGACAGCCTTCATCGCCGCCGACCTCGAGCGGCTCGCGAAGCTCGTCCGCGAACGGCGGGTCGAGCTTCAGCTGGGCATCGAGCCCGCCGCCAAGCTCGCAGGTATCAGCAAGGACACCTGGAGGAGGGTCGAGGACGCCCGGTTGGTCCGCGCGACCACCTACAGCGCGATGGATCGCACCCTCGACTGGGCTGTCGGCAGTTGCGAGCGAATCACCGTCGGCGAAGACCCGATCCCGTCGACGGCCGCGAGCGACGACTCCGGATCGAGGATCCATCGCATCCCCAAGGGGGATCTTGAACGGTCTGTCGGTGATGCAGTCGCCAGCGCCGCCATGGCAACCAAGGGCAGCCTGACGGCCAGCGAAATCCTCGAGCTGAACGAACGCGTCCTCCAGGAACTCCGGGATCGCGGCATCCTCTGACGCAGGCAACGCGAGAGCGTCCCCACCCTCGTCCCGGGTGGGGGCGCTCTCGCGTGGGACTAGACGGCGATGGCGCCGTCGGCGGCCACTTTGCCGAGCGCCCGCAGCCAGCCCTCGAACGCCGCCACACGCTCAGCCACCGCATCCACCTCAGACGGCAGCAGATACAGGCTGTCCACGTCCTCGAAGTCCACGGCGATAATTGGCCGGCGCTCGTCCTCAGAACCCGCGTCGGACGCCATGACCCGCGCCGTCGCGAGCAGCTGCACCGAACCGTCCTGGCGGGGGACGAGCAGATCCAGCACGGTCGACTCGTGCGTCACGTCGACCAGATGGCGCTCGTTCTCGGCGACGTGGTCCGTGACACAGAACGACGGGCAGTACACGGCGCAGCGCTGGCCGTTCACCAGCGCCGGGCGGAGACGAGGCGCGGGGTCGGGTGCACTTAAGAACTCCTGGCTGTGCAGGTCCCTGCGGATGTCGTTCCGCGATGGAAGCGGGAGTCGGCTACGGGCGCCGCCCAAGATCAATGTCACTGAGAGCGGGAGTCACTGCGATTGCATCCCCGCAGGCAGCGCTGCCACTTGAGGTGACATCCGGTCTCATCGCGGTTCATGGTCAGGGCAACCAAGTGACATCCGTCGACGCGTCGAAACGACTCCCGCCGAAACCTCCATAGCCAAACTCCTACTGACCTCTCCGAGGTGTTGTCGGTAGTGACGCTGGTCGGTGTCTGCGGTATGCCGCAGCTATGCGATACGCCCAGTCTCAGCCGGTTCGCCCAGCACCTCGAACGCGACCTCGATGCGGTCATCGCCGGTCAAACGCAGCCGTGGAACTCGGGTGTCGTCGAAGGCCACGTCAACCGGATCAAGATGCTCAAGCGGCAGATGTTCGGCCGGGCAGGATTCGAACTCCTTCGCATACGAGTCCTCTTGGCCTCGTGAGCGTTGTCAGTGGCTGCTGAAATGCTGGCGTCGTCCGCGAGAGCGCTACCAGGAGCCGTGCATGGGGACGTGGGGAACAGGTCCATTCGACAGCGATCTCGCTGCCGACTTCGTTGATGAACTCGAGGGACTGAGCCCTCAGAAGGTCATCGAAGTGCTCGAGCGAGCACTCCAGCGAGTCACGGATTCCGGAGCACGCGTGGATGGCGGCGACGGCAACCAAGCGGTGGCCGCCGCAGCTCTCGTTGCCAGCACAATCCCGGGCAGCGGGATTGTGATCGACCCTGATGATGGCCCCAGAGAACCTCTGCCGCAGCTGCCGTCGGCTCTCCGTGCAGCAGCCGCTCTCGCTCTGCAGCGTGTACTCCAAGACGGATCAGAAATGCTGACCGGCTGGGTGGACAGTGCCGACGCCGCTCAGTGGCGCCACGAAGTCCAACGGATCACGGAGGCCCTGGGACCACTCGGCCACAATCAGTAGCCGCGCCACCAAGAAGTGGACCAGAGCCCGTTCTCATGAACAAAGCCAGGGAGGTGTGAACGCCTGGAGCAGCACCGCGTCGCGCATCATGGGCGCCGGAGGCGCCACAGTTGGGTACGCGCACGAGCTTGGTCCGCGGGGATTTCACGGACCAGGTGGTAGAGGTTCTCGAAGTATTCCTGCCAGCGGTTCGGATCCGGCATGGTGTTCCCCGCTCTCTTGGCCCGCTCCGCCTCCACCAGCGGCCGTATCCCTTCCCACACCGAGACCACCGACCCGCCCAGGTACCCGGAGACAGGCTCGATGTCCACCACACCATGCGCGACCAGGGCGCCCAGGTTGTCATGGAACCAGGCCAGCTCGCGAACCAACTCCCGCTGAGCTTCCGGTACCCCGTCCAGACCCGCCGACAGATCGCAGCCCGGCAGCCGCTCATCCACGAACTGCCGTGCCCCGGCCAGACGGGCGCTTCGATGCTCACGGAAGAGATCCACCAGCACGGGCAGTGTGTTGGCATGCTGCGCCAATCTCAACTGCCGCAACGACGCCCATCCGGACATCCCCAGCGCCACCACCGACACCACCAACGCCGCAACGCCTACCACGCCCCCAATAAAAAGACCGGCCACCACACATTCTCGTCATCACGTCGATGAGACATGCCACAACGTCGACGCCATCACCCTCACGAAGAGGGACCGCGGGGTCAAGACAGCTTCGAATTCGCCCTGACCGAGGTGGACGGGGGCTCCGTGTAGCAGGTCATGGCTCCTGGGCCTGCACGCCCAGATTCACGCTCGGCAGTGGCTATGAGGGTCGCCGCGCCTACCCACGCGTGTGTCGGCGGCAGCAACACCGCTAAGGACACGCCTACGCCCGGTGCGTGCACCAGATACCGATACAACCACAGCGGGGAGATCGGCCTCCACTGATGCCCAGGTTCGCATCAACGCCGCTGCGTGCGTCGTAGATCGGACAGGTTGACGCGCTTCAGCACGGGCCGCAGCGTGGCTCGTTCTCGATGGTGCTCCTGCCAACGCGCCTCAAGAGCCTTGTCTTCCAGCTCGATGTAGGTCACGCCAGATCCAGAGTCAGGCAAGATCCGAAAGGCCTCCACTCCGCCGTTGGCGTCGGTGAACTCTTCAGCGAGAGCTTGGAATGTCGGCTCCGCGTGGTCGATGTGCAGCTCGGCAGCAGACGGGATGGGGGCGCCGGTGACCTCGCAGACAGGTCTCCGTGGTGAGTTGAGAATGGTGCTCCGTACAGCTGCTATCTGATCGTCAATCGCATGTCGCAGGGCGGCGAGTACCTGGGTGCGGTGGCTGAGCGGCGTCAGACACGCGTTCCACGAGAAGTCGGCCACTTGACCGTCGAGCCGTACAAGGGCAAGCCCGACACTCTTTCGGCCGTGGTCGGTGTGGGCGATGATGCGGAAGTGCGCGATGCCCGCACCTCGCTTGAGGTCGTACTCGGGGTGACGTTCAAGGAGGTGGCGCAGGAACTCGTCGTCGTCAGGCTGGGTGACCTCGCCATTGGTGCCATAGCGGCGAACGATGCCGCGGCAGACGTCCCGGACGGCTTCCTTCGTGCGGTAGTGAGTCGTGCCGATGGTGATACCTCGGGGCATGAACGGGCTCCGTTGCTCGGCGGTATTCGTCTGTCGTCACCTGGTGCTGCTCGTGCCATGCCTGTGGCCCAGGTACTCGCGGAGTGCTGAGCGCAGCACCGGTAGTGGGTCGCGGGCTCCGAGTGCGTTGAGGAATTCCGGAACGGTCCAGCGGATGAGAGCGCCTTGGCGGGAGAGGTAGAAGGCGACCTCGCGGATGTCGTGGCGGTTGTCGTAGTCGAGGAGGAGGTAGCCCGCTAGTTGCTGGACCTCTTCTCGTCCGAGGCGGTGGGGGCGGGTGATGGCCTTGCAGTCGATGAGGATGCCTGCGGTGATGAAGTCGGCATCGGCCTTCACATCAGCGCTCCCAGTAAAGACCGGCCCGCACACGCGCTGGTCTGCGGGCAGGCTCCGCAACGGTTGGAAGGGCTCTTCTGCGAGCTGCATCTGCTCGTCGATGTCGTCGAGAACGTAGCTCGGTACGGCTCTGATCAGGCCGTTGATGGTGGTGTGCTCGTTGACGTGAGCGAGGAGGTTGCGCTTGCGGTGGAAGGCGCCGTTTCGGTAGACGGCTTCGAAGAAGCCGGTGATGAAGCAGAGCCTGGTCAGTTCGTCGTCGTCGAGTAGGCGGTTGGGATCGGTGAGGTGGGCGTGGAGGCGTCCCAGGATGCTGGTTCCGATGGTGTGGAGGTTGGCGCGTACGGCGGGCGCTGGTGCCCCTTCGACCGGATAGGTGCTGCCGATCAGGTCGACGCCGGCGATGGCGGCGGGGCCGGGGTCGGATCCGAGGCTGAGGCGGAGCCGGTAGTCGATGGTGTGGCCGAGGGCGGCGTAGTCGGGGCGGCGCTCATTCAAGGGCTGGACGGGGTGGGGCAGCCCGCGGGTGTGCCGGAGATAGGAGGCGACGAGGCGTTCGGGGTGCGGGAGGTGGCGGGCCAGGAAGGTGGACATGGGCGAGCGGGGGTACTTCAACTGTCCGGTGAGTGGCAGCCGGGCCAGCGGGATGCCGTCGGGGGTGGTGTTGGCGGTGGCGGATGTGGAGTGGGCCTGGAGGCGTTTGATGCCGGTGACGTCGAGGAGGTGTCGGGCCCGGGTGACGGCGACGTAGATGAGGCGTGCTGCGGCCGGGTGCACGGTGCGCGGGGAGTCGTCCTCGGGCTGGGTGAAGCCGGCGCCGATGCGTACGCGGTTCCATTCGCGTCCCTTGGCTTTGTGCACGGTGGATACGACGACGCGGGCCTGGGCTTCGTCGGTCATGCACTGGACGGTACGGATGATCTGCTGTGGGCCGTAGGTGTCCACGAGTTCCACGATGGCTTTGAGGTCCGCGGCGGCGGAGTCTTGTCCGGCGTATTCCTGTACCTCGCCCCAGGAGGAGAAGAGCGCGAGATCGTGGTGGGAGGTTCTGCGGCCGGCCTGCAGGTCGATGGCTGCCTTCGCGATGTTCAGCAGGGGCTTTCCTCCGCCGACGAGAGCGACGGGAACGTTCTGGTCGAGGAAGCGCAAGACCTCGGCGAGGGCGTCGGCGTTGCCCCGGCACAGCACTGCGTCGGGGACGTCCACCTCGGTGAGCCTGGACGGTTCTGCGGCGTGGCCGGTGAGTTGCATCGTTGAGATGGCCGCCCGGAGCCAGTGGTTTGCCACGTCCGCAATAGCCGGACCGAAGCGGAAGGACTGGGTGAGTTCCATCCGCTGGCCGGGAAACCCGCTCATGATGTCCTTGGCATGCCGCCACTCGTAAATCTGCTGGGAGGGATCACCCACACAGATCCGCTGCGCGTCCTGCGCCAGGAAGATTTCCTCAAGGACCGGGTTCGTGTCCTGTGCCTCGTCGAGCAGGATGTAGTCCGCGCGAAGCCGCGGCCGGGTGAGTGCCCACATTTTGAGGTAGTGGTCGTGCTTGAACGGCAGCGTGCCGTTCGGTGAGCAGATGTCGTCCCAGGCCCAACGTGCTCTGGGCAGCAGCACTTGGGCAAGGAACTGCTGGCCTTGGTCATCGAGGCCGTTGACGGTGCCAAGGTGACGAGCTGCCACCTGCTGGTCGGTGGAGTAGCAGAAGTGTCTGACCATCTCCATCACCTGGTGCGCCAGCGTGGTCGGTTTGAGCCGACGGCTCCCGACAGCGAGGTCGCGGTCGATACCGAGAAGCTGGGCCGTGCGCCACAGGGGCATGTGCTGGGAGGCATCCAGGCGTGCCCTGAAGCGGCCCCCCATTGTGCGGTAGGCCAGTCCGTGTGACGTGCTGCAGTGCACGTTGTCGTCGAAGCGGGCCTTGGCCTCCTGCGCGATGGGCCTGTTGAAGGCGATGTACATACCGCGCAGCCGGGTCGCGGCGCCCATCATCACCAGCGTCGATGTTTTGCCTGTACCCGCCCCCGCCACCAAAGCAAGATCGTTACCGCTGGCGAAGCTGTCCCGTGCTGCCGCCTGCTCCTCGGTCGCCTTCACTGGCACCGCGTCGTCCCTTTCCGTCAGTCAGCCTCCTCTGTCCGCCCGCCAGTCGGCCTCAGCCGGACTGATTCTGGGCTGGTGAGCAGCATGACGGCTCACACTGACAGCCTGTCAGGATCACAGGAACACAGGTTTGGAGATCCACAGAGGTGTCCGAAAAGCCACGGCATCCCCAGCCTCGCGGCATAGTGCACATCACCGGAGGATGCGGCCTGAGCTACCGCTGCACCTGTCCTTGACCACAAGAGCGACAGTCAGCGGTGGCCGGTAGATCACGCCTCATACTCCCTGCGGCACGAGAAATGCTCCGGCAGCCCTTCGGGTCCTGGAAGACTTGCGGGCTGACCGCAACCGAAGCGGCAGGAGCAGGATCGCTTGCGACGCATCAGCCGGAACCCCAGCCGGCTCGGCTTCCCGGAGCGGCCGGCCATGGACTGGGCGGAGCTGCTGTCCAACGGCGCGCTGTGGCCGCGGCTGAGCGAGTTCCCGGACATCCCGGCGGGCGCGGCCCTCTCACACGTGGTGGTGGCCGCCGAAGGCGGTCCGGTAGAGGTCGCGCCCGGGCCTGTCGCCGAGCTGCTGCCCGCGGGGCAAGACCCGAAGCGGCTGGACCTGGCGGGCCGGAGCTCGGTGAGCCGGCCGCCGAGCTGCTGTTGGTGCCGGTGCATCCGCAGACCGGTGAGACGTGGCAGCCAAGCGGCGGCGCCCGTCGAGGCCACGCTCTGGGCCGAGTTGGACTTTCCCGCGCATCGCATGCGGCTGCCCGCGGTCGGCGGGCTGCCGACGGGCGTGGAGCGGGACGATCCGCTGCCACCGCACCCATGGTTGCCGTTCCGGCCGTCCGGCGATGCCTTCAGGTATGCGCTGGCGCGGATTCCCGTTGTTCGGGAGCCGTGGCTGCGGGCGATCCACGACCGCGGCTACTGACCCGTCAGAAGGCCTGGCAGATCCAGCTGTTGGATTCCGGCGTCGAAGCGGATGACACACTGGGTGCTTCCGGTCCGCGAGGACCGGAGCGCTCCCTATACCTCGGATGTGACGTCCGGATCCCTCAGCCTCTTCATCAGCTCCGCGATGACCTCGCGGTCCCGCATCTCATCGCTGTACGGGCCCGGAGCGGCGGTCTCCTCGCGAGGCACGAAGTACGGCACGTCAGGGAACCTGGCGAACCGGTCGACGAGCCCCTTGACCGCGGCAAAGTTCTCGGCGTGCTCATCGCCCGCGCTGCCGTCGTAGCCCTGGTCCAACAGGAACCGCAGCAACGTGGTCGGCGGCTCCGCGTCGAAGAAGGAATCGTCTCCGCCAACGACTTGACGGAGCCCGTCGAGCGCGCATTCCACGAGAGCCTCCAACTCCGAACCGCTCAGCAAGCCCCCGGGAATCTGCCCCAGGGCTTCATGGAGGCGGATGGCCTCCCACCAGTCCCCGGCCTCCACGTGTTCCGCCAGATCCCGCCGGATCCCGTCCACCACCTCACCGGCGAAGCGCTCCACGGACCGCTGGGCGATCAGCCGACTGCCATCCATGGCGTCCATCAGACTGGCGAGGTGCTCGACGTGCTCGTCGTGCCAGGGACCCAGCTCCAATTCCTTGACGACGTACGCCGCCAGCAGTGCGGAGTCCATCAGCTCGGCGGTCTCGAGGACCCACTGGAGGTGCGACGCCTCGGACTCGTCCCCGGGAGAGGAAGACCACTCGACGAAGTGCGCCGTCTCCACCACCGCGGCCGCCGTTCGTTCGTCTTCCGACTTGAGCTGCGCGAGGATGCCGGCCCCGTCCGCCATACGTGACGCATCGACCAGGCTGCGGATCTGCCCCGGGTCGACTAGCGAGCCAAGGAGCGCCGCCATCGGGGCCCGGCCGGCGTCGAGATGGAAGCGGAGGTAATCCGCGATCGACGGATTGTGGAAGGACACCCCGTACTGATCGACAGCGACCATCGTGCCATCCAGCACCTGCAGCGCCCTGCGAAAGGTCCGGGCGTCCGCCTCGAGCCCCCGCTCCTTGCGGTACCTGGTCCAGGATTCGTTGAGCGTGTCCAGTGTGGCCGTGCGCAGGGTGAAGAGAACTTCGAGCAGATGCACCGCCTCGTCGGTCAGATCGTTCTCCACGATCCGTTCCCAGATGCGCCGGGGATCGTCGAGGTTCTTCAGTACGGCAGCGGCGACGTCCTGCTCCCGCCGGGCGGCGAGCCGGAGCGTCTCCTCGATCAGCCGGGGACTGAAGTTGCGGTGCTCGACGATGGGCCGCCACACCACTGGATCGGCGAACGGCCACTTCCGCTCGGCGGGCACCTGCGCGTAGTGGACGTGGTTGTAGAGGATCTGCCCCCTGACGCCGAGGCTCAGATCAGTGAGGTGGACGACGCTGGTCGCGTCCGAAACGTCCGGGGCGCCGATCCTCTCGTGCTTCTGGCGGGCGTGTTCCAGGATGTAGTCACGGGTCGTCATCACCAGGGCCTTGTCCGGGGCCTCCTGGATTTCCCGGATGATGTCGATGAGGCGGGCGTCCTCGTTCTTGTTGAGCTGGGACTCCAGCGTCGTCTGGCCCAGGAAGTCGTCGTACAGAAACAGTTGGAGCGTGCCCTCGCGCCACAGCGCGGTGATCTCCTCGGCGTCCTTCGAGATCTCGTGCACCTCGTACCCGTTGCCCAGGAGCCACGCCGCGAGCATCAGGGCCACCGTCGTCTTTCCCACACCCGGAATCCCGTTGATGACGCAGACCCGCTGATCGTCCAGGATGGCCTTCGCCCGGTCGAAGCCCTCGTGCGGAACGAAGGTGTCCGCCGCGCGCGGTATCCGCTTGCGCAGCCAGGACGAGCGTACGTACTTCTCCTGGTTCAGCACCGTCTGCAGTACGGCGGTGCCGCTCAGCCAGAGACGAAAGTGGCGCCGGACCAGCTCGGGTCTGCTGCGCAGCTCGGCGACGATCTCCTCCAGACCGTAGAGGTCACCGGTGGTGTGGACGTAAGGAGCGAACGCCTCGCGGATCCCGGCCTTGCCGTCTACGGTCAGGCCGACGCTCGTGGCGATGAGATACCGGTCCGGCTTCAGTGCGACGACCTTGGGGAGTTCGTCCTTGATCAGGCGCTTCGTCAGCGTCGCCTGCGTGGCCCTGGGCCAGTGCTTGCACTGGACGACCGTCGTGGTTCCGTCCGCCGCCATGTGGCGCAGATCGATCCCCCGGTCCCGGCCGCGCGGGAAGAGCTCCAGCGGCACGCCGAGAATCTCCCCGAACAGATCCCGGCAGACGACCTCGAAGTCATGGTCCGTCAATCGTCCCAAATCGAAAGAATCCATGCCGCCCTCGCAGAAACGCAGTGGTGCCATCCGGCCCCTATTCTCACCGGCCGACCCGGCGCGCAGCGACGCCGACTGAGGCCTGCCCACTGCTTCTCACGCGGCCGTAGTCTCCTCCTGGTGCGCCCTCGGGAACCGCACCCAGCAGGCACGCGGGGCGACGCACCGTCGGCCGGGTGCGCGTAACGGCCGCCCGACGGCCGTTGAGATACTGCGTCCGCCTGAGCAAGGAGGCTTGTGTGATCATTTTCGACACGAACGCGGTGAACCAACTGTCACCGTCAAGTCCGCGCGCTGACCTCATTCGGAAACTGCGGCAGTCCAAACATCATCGGGTCGCTGTGCCCTGGATGGTGCTGGAGGAGATGGCCGCCCACCAGACTCGCCTCTACCCCGAGAAATACAACGCGGTATTGAACAGCATGACGAAGTTGCGTGATTTTCTTCCCTGGGAGCCGGAGACCTCTCTGGAGCCGCTGGGCCTGGAACGCCTTCTCGATCACTGGCGTGATGCCTACAGCAAGATCTTCGAGGTGATTGAGACCAGTGACGCGGCCATTCGCAGGGGGTTCCAGCGTGAAGCCATGGCGCTTCCTCCCGCAAAGCGCAACAAAGATCATTCCGAGGGAGGCCGCGATGCAGCGATCTGGTTCTCTGTCCTGGAGTTCCTTGAGCAGAACCCGGATGAACAAGTCTGGTTCGTCACGAACAACAGCAAGGACTTCGGCGATGGGTCGGCCTACCGGTATCCCATGGATGAGGACGTCCGCGGTCTGGAGCACCGTCTCACCGTGCTCCAGGACTTCGACCAGATCGTCTCCCACTTCACCAAAGAAGTGTCAGGAGCGGACGCGGAGGCTGCCGCGGCCGAACTGCTGCAGTCTGTAGCCGTTCGAAACCGTGTGGCGCAGACGGCAATGGACCTCACTTCACTCACCGGCTTCGCAGGTCTTGGCGACGCAGATACGACGCAGGAGTGGTACGCGTGGCTTGCCCAGCCTGAGGTGCAGTTCCTCAGTGTCAGAGACGTCAAAGGCCATGAGATCGAGGGCGACGTCTGGTACACAGCCACCGCACGATGGTTGCTATACGGACTGGCTGTTGACGAGGTAGAAGCACCGGTCGGTTACATCGCGTGCGAGTGGCCAATGAAAGTTCTATTCTCCGCTCGCGACAACGAGACGCCAACCCTTCTCACTTCGGAGGAGCCCTCGCCCCCGGATACCGGCGACGAGTCGTGCATGAAGGTTCTGCAGGCGCTCAAGAAACAGGTCGCCGACATCGTGGCGGGCGCCAAGCGCAGGGCTTCGGGTGTTCACACCCCAGCTGAACGACTGCTCGCCGAGCAGCTTGCGAAGCAGATCGCCGCTCAACGAGCACTGCTCGACGGCCCCGCACAGCGCCTCGCCCGCCAGTTCGCTGCCCAGAACGCAGCACTGCTCGACGGCCCCGCGCAACGCCTCGCCCGCCAGTTCGCTGCCCAGAACGCAGCACTGCTCGACGGCCCCGCGCAACGCCTCGCCCGCCAGTTCGCGGACGCCCTGCCCAAGCTGGACCTCGCCGTTGACTTGCACCAGCCAAGCGATCGCGACACCGCCGATGATGAAGAAGCCGAGCAGTCGGACTCGTGCGATGCCCCGGAATCCAGCACAGCCGAGACGAAGGACGCCCCCGTAGACGAGTGACCACCGAGTCGCCGCGGGCCAGCGCGTGACGTGTTGACGCTGGTGGTGTGGGTCGCAACTGTCCGACGTGCGTCCCACCATCTCGCGGCTGTCCCCGCACCGGCGGCCGAACATGCCGCCTGCCTCTGGGGGGGGGCGGATGGCTGCCCCTGCCGCCAGCGCCCGTGCAGCACGGAGGTCACATTGACTTCGCCGGAGAACGCGAAGGCGGGCGCGTCCGGGCCAGACATGGTCCTGGCGACAAGGCTTAGAACTCCTAAGAGAGTGCGAGATTCTTAAGTCGCCGCCAGCAGATGATGCCGCAGGCGAGGCTGAGGAAGGCTTCGTGAATGTCATCGCGGATCTCCCAGCGGATGCGTAACCGCCGGAACCAATGCAGCAGGGCGAGGCTCTGCTCGACGACCCATCGGTGGGTGCCCAGGCCGCTTCCGTGCTCAGTGCCGCTGTGGGCTATGGCTGGCATGATGCCGAGCGCCTGGACTTGCCGCCGGTAGAGGTTGTGGTCGTAGCCGCGGTCGGCGAAGAGCATCCGCGGTCGTCGGCGAGGTCGCCCGCGACGGCCGCGCACTGGTGGAACAGCTCGGATCAACGGCAGAAGCTGTGTGCCGTCGTTGCGGTTGCCGCCGGTCAGAGCGATGGCCAGCGGAATGCCGTGTGCTTCGGTGATCACGTGGTGCTTGGAGCCTGGTCGGGCACGATCGACCGGGCTCGGCCCGGTTTTGGGCCGCCCTTCATCGCCCGCACGTGCGAGCTGTCGATCACCGCCCTGGACCAGTCCAGGGCGCCGGCGGCATGCAGTTCGGCCAGCAGCGACTCGTGCAGACGCTGCCACACTCCGGCCTCGTTCCAGTCCCGCAGGCGGCGCCAGCACGTCATGCCGGAACCGAATCCGAGCTCCTGCGGCAAGAACTCCCAGGGGATGCCGGTGTAGAGAACGAACAGGATCCCGCACAGCACCTACGGTCGTCCAGCCGCTTGCGCCCCGGGTGATGCATGCGGCGCGGCACGACCGGCAGCAACGGCTCGATCCGCGCCCACAACTCATCCGACACGATCCACGGAGGTAACTCACCCCGCCTCATGCACGATTAACACCCCGCCGGATACCTACGTTCCAGCGGATCAATCGCCAAATTGTTAGGAGTTGTTAGACGGCGCGCGCCGCCTGACCGCGTTCCGGTGATCACCCGACAAAGCCGGTGCGGAGACTGTCGGGTGACCGGGGCAGGTATCCACGCACGATGGGGGCATGGATGACACGACCTTGGTTGCCCGTTTCCTCCGCGACGGTTTCGTGAAGTTGGAGGGCGCCGTCGCGCCGCGTGTGGCCGCGGACTGCGCGCGGCTGCTGTGGCGCGAGACGGGCTGCGACCCGGACGACCCGTCGACGTGGACGCAGCCCGTGCACTGGGTGGCCGGCATGGCTCAGGGACCGTTTGCCGCCGCTCCCAACTCCCCGTCCCTGCAGCGCGCGTACGACCTGCTCGTCGGCGCTGGACGCTGGGAGCCGCGCTACTCGCTGGGCACGTTCCCGCTGCGCTTCCCGCACAAGGAGGAGCCGGACGACGCGGGCTGGCACATCGAGGGGAGCTATCTGCCGGAGGGCGAGAGCTGGTACTTCACGAATCTGCGCTCCCGGGGCCGGGCGCTGCTGATGCTGTTCCTGTTCAGTGAGACCGGTGAGGAGGACGCCCCGACCCGGATCCGGGTCGGCTCGCACCTCGATGTGCCGAAGGTGCTGGAGAGGTACGGGGAGGACGGGGCGAGCGGGCTGACCCTGGCCCCCGATCTGGTGGCGGCGTCCGACCACCGGCCACTCGCCCTCGCCACCGGATCCCCGGGCGACGTCTTCCTGTGCCATCCGTTCCTGGTGCATGCGGCGCAACCGCACCACGGGGTGCGGCCGCGCTTCATGGCGCAGCCGCCGCTGATGCCGGCCGCGCCGTACGAACTGGAGCGAGCCGACGGCGCGTACTCACCGGTGGAGATTGCGATCCGCCGGGGTCTAGGACGGGACACTCCCGGTCCGGACGGAGACGGCACCGACCGCAGCGCCGGATAGACGTGCTTCACGACCATCGCCGGCAAGGTGGTTGTCAGAAGGGAAAGAGAAAGGAGGCCGGGCATGCTGGAGCGGCTGAACCAGGCCATGGAGCACATCGAGGGCCAACTCGGCCAGGACCTTGACGTAAAGGAACTGGCACGCATCGCTGCCACCTCGGGGCACCACCTGCGCCGGATGTTCTCCGCGCTCACGGGAATGCCCCTGCTGGAGTACGTCCGGCGTCGTCGGCTCACCCTCGCGGGCGCCGAGGTACTCGCGGGACGTGAGACTTTGCTGGAGATCGCTGTGCGCTACGGCTACGGCTCCGGCGAGGCGTTCGCGCGAGCATTCCGTGCCATGCACGGCATCGGACCCGGCGAGGCCCGGCGTACCGGCACGGCACTCACCTCCCAGTCCCGGATGGCCTTCCGCCTCACCATTGAGGGGAGCAGCAGTATGCGATACCGCATCGCGGACAAGGCGGACTTCACCGTCGTCGGGCTCAAAACCCGGGTACCACTGGTGCATTCGGGTCCAAACCGGGTGATCATGGACTTTGTCCGTGGGATCGATCCCCGGACCCTGGAGCGCCTTGAGAAGTTGTCGGACCAGGAGCCGCAGGGCATCGTAGCGGTCTGCGACGGCATGGACCCTGGCCGCGCCGAGGGCACTTTCCTCGACTACCACCACGGCGTGATCACCTCCTCGGCCGCCCCGGAGGGCACGACCACGTTGGCGGTCCCGGCCGGCACGTGGGCGGTCTTCACCACCTCCGGGCCGGCGCCGCGGGCCATCCAGGAGCTGTGGAGGGACGTATTCACCGAGTGGTTCCCGTCGAACCCGTACCGCACCCGCACCGGCCCTGAGATCCTACGTGCCCGCCTGTCGCCGCAGAAGACCGAGGTCGACGCCGAACTGTGGCTAGCCGTGGAGCCTGAGCGCTGCTGAGTCAGCGGCACCCTGTCGAGCACTTCGACATTGTCCCTGCCTGTCGTTTAACGACAGGCAGGCGGGGCGTCCGATGAACCCGTGCAATCCCGGGGTTCGAGGCGGCGTGAATCCAATCAGATCCGATGGTGATTGCTGACAGGTTTTGACGACAGATAGGGTCCGATCCTCCGTACAGAAGGGGCTCCCTCGGTGGCGAACCTGGTCTTCAAGCGGGTTTCGACCGACCAGCAGTCCGCCACCCGGCAGGACCAGGTCCTGGCCGAGGCCGGGATCGAGGACCCGATTGTCTTCGAGGAGGACCCGGGCACCTCCAGCCGCCTCCACCCGCTCCAGCGACCGAAGTTCGGCGAACTGCTCACCTACGCGCGGCCGAGCGACACCGTGCACATCTCCGAGATGTTCCGCCTCGTGCGCGGCAACCAGCACATCCTCGACGTGCTCGACGTTCTCCACCGCGACCGCCTCGCCCTGCGCATCCACGACGGCGCTTTCTCCGCCATGGACCTCACCGCCCGCCACCCCCGCACCGGCAACCTGCTGTCCACCGTGAAGTTCATGGTGCAGATCCTCGCCGCCGCCGGCGAACTCCAGCGCGACCTCCAACGCGAGCTGACCTACGACGGACTGCGCGCCGCCGAGGCCAAGGGCGTGAAGGGCGGGCGCCGCCTTGGCCGTCGCGGCCACGACGTCCGCCGAAGTGCGCACCGCGTACCTCGAAGGCCGCTCCATCGCCGCCCTCGCCCGCGACCACCGGGTCAGCCGCGGCGCGATCCGGACCGCCGTCGCCGACCTCCTGCCCGAGCACACCGCCAGCGAGGAGGACGCGCCCACCCCAGAACTGCCGGTCGCCCTCGACATGCCCGGCAAGGTCCCCGACTGCCTCCGCACCACCGAGCTGGAGCCCGCCGAGCGCGCCGCGCTCGACCAGGGGACGACCGTACGGCGCGGCCAGGGGTACACCCTGCGAATCAGCGCCGTCCCCGCCGTACACCGTCAGCTCCTCGCCCGCTGCCAGCCGCTCGACGGCGGCCAGGGCGTCGCCGCCGTCCCGGCCCAGCGCAAAGCCCCCCGCGAGTACGAGAACCGGGTCGGCACGCTCACACCGTGACAATGATCGTTCTCAGCGCCAACCGCTGTACCCGATGTTCCCCAAGGCCGTTGAGCCCCGTGGGTTCAGGGAAACTGAAGCCTGTTCGGCGGGAACTCGCGGGTCGGTCCGTGTGCATCAGCTGGGCGTGTCCGTGGGTTCGGCTGGAACGTGGGGGTGGGCTGCGAGGCGGCGCGCTTCGGCGGTGACCTCGGCATCAACGTGGTCCACAGTTTCGTCGCCGTATTCGAGGACGTCGTACTCGTCATCGAGTTCGGCGAGCCGCTCAGTCAGTGGCAGCTCATGTCCGTAGCGCTGGTGAATGCGGACTGTGAACTCCCGAGGTGTCAGCTCACCCGCGAGCATGCGGCGTGCGAGCGCTCGGGCAGCGGCTTCTTGGCCGGCATCGCTGGCGACGGGATAAAAGGTGAGGCCGAGTTCGTTGAGTGCCTCAGGAAGCAACTCGTGGACGTCGTAGTCCGACTCGGCGCGTGTGCAGGCGGCGAGGACTCGAAGGCCGGGGGTGTCGAGTCCGGCGACGAGCGCCTCACAGGCGGCATTGACGACATCGCTCGCACGGATTTCCCCCATGCTCCAGAGGGCGGCATGGTCCTGTAGAGCGATTGCTGCTGCTTCGGTCGACGTCACTCGCCCATGATTCCCTCCACGGTGCGTCCTGGTCGAGCAGGTTTCATCGAAGTTGCTGTTCAGCGCCCTGTTTCAGCAGGGCTCGTGCGGAGTCCGCGTAGCGCATCGCTGTCTTCTCGTCGAGACCGAACACCTCGGCGAGATGGAGTGGATCGGGCCCGTGGGTCAGGGCCTCTTCGAGTTGCCGGTCGACGCGGAGCCGCTCCAGTATCGCGTCCTGCCCTCGCATTGAGGCGCTGATCCAGTGGTTACTGGCTCGGCTGGTCTTGGTGGCGGTCTGGTTGTTGATCAGCAGGTGGAGATTCGCGGTGTTCGGCCACCGGCTTCGCCGGTGCTCCAGCCAGTCCAGCAGCAGTTTCAGGGTGAGGTCGTCGAGGGGGCGGACGCGTCCGGCGATGGTCAGCCGACGGTTGCCAATGTCGAGGTCGTCGAGCATGAGGTTGGCGATCTGAGCGACCCGGGCCGCGTGGACCGCTGCGAGGGCGAGGATGAGCCGGGTCGCCGGGGTGGTGGCCGCCGCGACGGAGCGGTCGACCTGCTCTGGGGCGAGCGGTTGCAGCACGGCGTACTCGTATTGCCCGACCTTGATCCGACTGGTGGGGTTGCGGAAGATCAGCCCGCTCCGCTTGGCCCATGTGAACAGGGAGCGCAGGGCGACGAGTTGGTCGTGGCGCTGGTGGCCGTGCAGTGTCTTGATGTAGTTGAGGACGTCGTCGCGGGTCACCTCCCGCAGGTGGTCGTAGGGGTTCGACCATTCCAGCAGGGCCGGGCGGACTCGGTTGAGGTAGAGCCAGACCGTGCCTTCCCGTCGCGGGAGGCTGCGGGGGCCGCCGTCGCGCAGGACGCGGGTCCAGCGCTCGGCCTCCGAGCGGATGCCGGGTGCGAGACCCTCCAGCCTCTCGGCGAGCCAGCGTTCGAACGAGGGTTGGCTGTCGTCCTCGAAGATCCCCATCTGGTCCAGGACCGTGACGGTGTGGCTGACCGGCAGGTCCAGGGCCCGCAGCAGGGCGAAGATCTCCGTGTGCCGGATGACGTCGCCCTCGACATAGCCAGTGAGGACGAGGGCCAGGCCGCGGTTGACGGCGAAGCGGATGTTGCGTCCCCAGCCGCGGGTCTCGGCGAGCCAGATGCGCCAACTCAGACTCCACCGGTCCCTGCGCACCCCGCCCCCGCCGCCCCTCCAGCAGGACACCATCGACTACATCACCCGCGCCGTCACCTTCGTCGACGACGACCTCGAACTCCCCCTGCCCGAAGCGACGTTCGCGGCCCACATCCGTGCGCTCAACCGAAACAGCCCCGAGTGCCCACGACCCGACACACCACGCGCCGACAGCACCGCCAGACCCCAGCTACCACGCCGCAACCCCGGAACATCAGACCTCGCCCTGCGCACCACAGCCCGACGCACCCTCTCCCCCATCTCAAGCAGCCGAATCTGCACAGAGGTCACGCTCCGTTCGGTGACTGGCTAAGTGGGTGTTTGATCCTGATGTTTCACCCCGGGTTGCGAGCTTTGGGGTGTTCTAGGTGCCTCGCCAGGTAGGGGTGGACTCGCCGGTGAGGCGGCGGGCCATCAGGTCGATCATTCGGAGTTGGATGAGAGCGGCGGAGCGGGCGGGCAGGGTCTCGTAGTCGCGGGCGAGTCGGCGGAACATCATGAGCCAGCCGAAGGTGCGCTCGATGGTCCAGCGGCGGGGCAGCGGGACGAAGCCCCGACTGCCCGGGGCGCGTTGGACCACTTCTATGGCGATGCCGAGCCGGGCGGCGTGCTCGATGCAGGTGGTGCGGAAGGCGCTGTCGGCCCAGAGCGTGCGCAGCCGGGGGAAGCGGGCGTAGGCCGTGTCGAGCGCGCGGTGGTGGCGCGCGGCCCGCCAGTTCTCCAGCATCGGGCCGATCAGCCCCCAGCGCTCGTCCGAGAGGTCGGTGGGATAGGGCGCTCGCCGTGTCATGGTGCAGGCGTACCGCGGCCGCCGGCCGGCGGCCAGGCCATCGGGGTGGGGCGGCAGTCCCGGGACATCGTGGGATGAGACAGGCCGGGACTCATGAGACCGGCATTTGGGGCGGCTCAGGGGCCTCTTCAGGCGACAGGCGCACTACACGATTCGGCAGTCACGGGAGTAGTGACGGACAGACAGCTCATTCACTCGCAATCTCAGACCAAACGCCCACTAAGCCGGCCTGCAGCCTCAGTCTCCGAGGAACCACAGGTACAGGCCCTGTCCGTCAAGAACTACCTGACCCAGCTCGATCAGCTCGCGCGCGAACGCATCAGTTAGCACGCCTGCAGGCAGCCGCAGCACCTCCTCCAACAGGGTTGACACCTGCCGGTGGTTGAAAATGGTGTCCGCGTATGGCAACAGGTGTCCCAGCATTGGGAATGCTGACTGATCAAGATCAGCCAGCTCGGGACCCCAGACCACACCGTGCTTCGCGCGGGCCTCGATCGTGCCGTTCTCGCCTCGGACGTGGAGGTTAATCACGGTCAGACCCTATGACCTGAGCATCCGTCGGACAGAACCTAGCGCACCAGCGTCTCGCGCTCGTCGTCGGTCAACGTCACTTCGGGCCCCCGGCCGCCCCCGGCGCGCAATCCGCGCAAGGCTACACATATTCAACGAGCCACAGGCGCATCACACTAGGCATCGGAGTTGGCCCCCGCCTCGTCGGTCGCGTGGTGCTCGGTGAGGTGCGTCTGCGCTTCGGTGAGGGAATCGGCTTCGGCGCCGGCTCCGAGTCCAGTGACGGCCAGGTACGCCGCTGTCGCCGCGTCACTCCGGCCGGCGCCCAGGTGGGCTCGTGCGAGTCGGGCGAACGCGCGGCTTTCCAGTCCGGTGTTGCCGCTCCGGCGGGCGTCCTCGGCGGACAGGCTCAGCTGCTCGGCTGCCTCGTCCCACTGTTCCAAGGCGAGCAGTAGGTCGGCCAGCACGCCGCGTACGTTGACCCGGAAGTTGAGCAAGAAGGAGGGTTCGAATGGCTCGGCCGCTTCCTCGACGAAGGCGAGGGTCTGCCGGTGGGAATCGATCGCTTCCAGGGGGCGGTTGCCCGCGGCGAGCGCGAGGCCGCGTCCGACCATCGCGGCCACGGCGCCGTGGCGATCGCCGGTGCGGGAGAACAAGTCGGCGGCCAACCCGTTGTGTTCCGCCGCTGCGGTGTGCTCTCCGAGGCGGGCCAGTGCCGAGGCGCTGTAGGTGTGAGACCACCCCTGCTGCACCAAGTCTCCGGCTTCCCGGGCCACCTCCAGCGCCTGGGCCGCGCATTTCGCGCTCTCGTCGGCACGACCGTCGCAGATCTGCAGAGCCCATGCCAGATAGTTGAGCTGGGTTGCCTCAGCCAGTTGGTCCCCCTGGGCCCTGGCGGAGGAGGCGGCGGTCCGGAAGACCTCGGTCCAGTGACCCCAGAAGGCCCACCCGTCGGAGAACCAGTGCATGGCTTCGGCGGTGTCGACGACCAGGGCATGCTCGCCCGCGGCCGCTGCGCTCCGCAGGGCGCCGAGCCAGTTGTCGCCTTCGGACTGTAGCCACTGTCGTGCCTTGTCCCGGTCGGACAGGTCCGCGAGGAGCGGCTCTGTGGCCGGAGCGCCGTGCCGAGGCTCGTACCAGCGACCTGCCAGCATCGCGGTCTCGAGGAGCCAGTGACGCAGCGAGGTACTGGCGTTCTCTGCGTCGGACACGTTCTCCTCGTCCCTGAGCCTGATACCGGCGAAGAGGCGCAGAAGATCGTGGAGTCGATAACGATCGTTGACGGTGGCCAAGAGCCCGGTCTCGACCAGTTCCTCCAGGGCGTCTTCGGCATCGAAAAGATCCAGACCTGTCAGGATGCCCGCGCCCGCGGCGGATGTGTCGGGCCCGGGGACGAGCGCGAGCAGGCGGAAGAGCCGGGAGGCGAGGGGAGACAGCTGACGGTAGGAAAGGTCGAAGGCGGCGGCCACGCGGACATCGCCGGCGACCAGCGAGTCCAGTCGCCGTCCCTCCGCGGACAGCCGCTCGGCGAACCGCTCGGCGCTCCAGCCCGTGCGCGTGGCGAGCCAGTTGCCCGCGACCCGCAGTGCGAGGGGCAAGTTGCCGCACAGGGCGGCGATGCGCGCCACGGATGCGGCCTCGGCGCCGGCGCGTTCCGGGCCGAGGAGGTTGGCCAACATGGTCTCTGCCTCGGCCTGTGCGAGTTCGCCGAGAGGTACGCGGTGGACGTTGTCCAGACCGGTGAGCATGCGCCGGCTGGTGATGATCACCATGCTTTGGCCCGCTCCCGGCAGGAGCGGGCGCACCTGGGCCTCGTCCAGTGCATTGTCGAACACGAGCAGGCGCGGCTGCTCCGCCAGGACGTCCCGGTACAGCTCGGGATGGCCCTCGGGGCCGCTGCGGGCCAGATCGCGGTCAGGAACGCCGAACGCCTTGAGGCAGCGCAGGATCAGCTTCTCCGGGCCGGGCGGGTCTTCGTCCATGCCGCGCAGGTCCATAACGGTGCGGCCGGCGGGGAAGGGCCCGGCGAGTTCATGTGTGGCCTGGAGGGCGAGTGAGCTCTTGCCGATACCAGGAGCACCGGACACCGCGACGACGGGACAGTAACCGCTCCTGGCTGAGTCGGCGAGGGAGCGTATTCGGTCCAGTTCGGCGCGCCGGCCCACGAAGTCGTCGACACCGCGCGGAAGGCGACCGCCACCGGCCGACTCCCCGGTCGGCCTGGCGGCGCGCGCTGCCGCCAGCAGTTGAGCCCGGCCCGCGTCGTCCAGCCCCAGTCCCAGGGCCAGGGCGGCGATGGTGGACCGCTGGGGAACGGTGCGGCGCCCGCGTTCCAAGTCACCGATACCCCGGACGCTGAGTCCGGAGGACTCGGCCAGTTCCTCGATCGTCAGCGAGGCATCCTGACGCATACGGCGCAGCAGTTCTCCGAAGTTCGCCACAACGCTCTCCCTACGCTCGTCGCACGCGCGCCGGAGGGACGGGTGCACTTTCGAGTCCAGCGTAGTGACCGCAGACACGGACTCGGCACGCGGGGAGAGGAAGGGAACAGCCGGGGACGGTTGGCCGGGCGGAACGCGTCCCTGGGAGCGGTGGATGTCCACGGTTCGCGCCGCATCAGGGCGTCCGGAGCGTATAGCCGGTCTCTCCGAAGCCGTCCAGGCGGGCGGGTACATCTGCTCCCGGAGTACCGCCGGCCCGCGGCATAGCCTCTCCCGGTGCGGCTGTCCGGCCTGGCGGCCTGAGCACTGCGGCCGCCTGCGACGGTCGGGAGTCCGGGCGGACAGGCCGGCCATGGCCGCCGCATCGATGCCAGGCCGGTGGGCCGGAACCTCCACGTTCGGGGTGCCTCGCCGTTCGTTGCCCGGAAGGCGAGGCTGGAGTGGCGGGCAGTCGACCCTTCGCAGGCCTCTCGAAGATCGTTCCCACCGAGATTTCCCATGCTCCTTCCACCAGCACCCACAGTTCGTACCGCACGGTCGGGACAGCATGATCAGATCGCCTTGCCCTCGTTGTGCGCTTCCAGGGCGGACAGAGCGTCCCTGAGGCCTCCTCGCGACGTGATGTACAGCTTGGGATAAACCCTGTAGAGGTGCGCACCAACGGTGCGGTGCGAGAGGAAGAGCCTCTCGGCGATCTGCTTGTTCGTCATGCCCGACGCCGCCAGTTCCACGATCTCCCGCTCGCGGGGCGTGAGCTGAGCCTGCTCTTCACCTCTGATCGGAGTCGGTGAACCCGCCGCGCGCAACTCACTCGCCGCGCGCCTGACCCAGGCATGGGCTCCCAGTCGCCGAAAGGTTCTGAGCGCGGATTCAAGCGGCTCCTTGCAGCGCGGTATCTCCCCGGAACGCCTCAGCCGCTCTCCCAGCGCCAGTTGCACCCGGGCCTGGTCGAACGGCCACGCGGCAACCGACGGCGAGGACAACGTCTGTTCGAGTTGGCGTAGGGCCTCTGTGTCGTCCTCGGTCGCGAGCGCGCCAGCAGCACCTGCGAGCATCGCCAGCCGCACAGAGAGCGCCTCGACGCTCGATGCGCGCACTGCCCGCACGTGTGCGACCGCCTCCTCCGTGCGCTGGGTGCGAAGGGCAGACTCGACGAAGTCGAAGAACAGCCGACAGGCGACCTGTGAGTCGGCCAGCTCCCCAGCCCGACTCACCGCACTCGCGTGCCGAAACGCCTCCTCGAACTCTCCGTTCGCAACGTGGGCCAGCACGCGGACGTGCTGGGCGTACTGAACGATGCCTCGCAGGCCGCGCGGGGACGCCCAGTCCAGCATGCGGTCGGCGAGAGAGTGGGCTGTGTCGGTGTCGCCGCGTGAAGCCGACACCAGGCCCTTGCTGTAATGGAAATACCAGGAGAAGAAGCCGTACCCGGTGTCCTCGCACAGCTCGAGGCCTTCGTCGGACAGTTCCTCGGTTTCTGTCCATCGCCCGCTGTAGTAGGCGTCGAGACTCAGATGCAGCAACCCTGCGAGGTGCCTGCGCAGGGAGCCGCCGGTACGGCCGATCTTGACCACCCGCCAGGACGATGCCCGGACCGCCGCCAGCCGGTCGGAGGCAACGGCGATCGTTCCGATGCGCACGATCTGGCCTGGATCGGCCTCCGTCGCCGCATCGTCGAAGATCCGCTCGAGCTGGGTCAGCGTCGCCGGCCCGACTCCGGCAGGGTCAGTGTGCAGCCGGCCGAGGACGGACAGCAGAGCCGGGGATTGCGGACGAAGTCGCGAGAGCGCTGTGTGGAAGGGCGCCCACAGCTCTGGCCTGCCCGCGTATACGCACAGGAGGGAGAGCAGGTGGAGTGCGTCGATGAGGGCGCCGTCGTCGGCGTCGTAGCCATGGGCACCTTCCTCGATGGCGGCGACGAGGATGCGGTGGGCGGCGATCACGTCGCCGTCGCTGTTGAGCATCAGAAGGACCTTGGCGGCGGTGGAATGCAACGACGTGTCCAGCTCGGGATCGGCCTGCCGTGCGACCTCCAGCATTTCCGAGGCGCTGTGAAAGGCTCCGGTGGCTTCGGCGCCGAGGTACGCGGCCTGTGCGAGCCGGCGGCCACGGTCCGCGTTGAGGGGGCTGAGTTCGGCGGCGCGTACGAGCGCAGAGACGGCGGTCGCGGCGTTGCCTCGGTGGAGGATGCGATGCGCGGCATCCTCCAGGAGTTTGGCCACACCCTCGTCGGGCTCGAGTGTGGCCTCACCCAGGTGCCAGGCTCGGGACTCGGGCTGATTCACCAACGCCTGCGCCAGAAACTCGTGAGCCGTCCGGCGCTCGTCGCTGGTGAACGCTTCGACCACGGCCGATTGAATCAGCGGGTGCTGGAAAACCAGACGGCGGGTGCTCTGGTCCACGCACACGAGTTGGTCATGTTCGGCGGGGGCCAGTTCCTCAAGGGCGGAGAAGACGCCCATGGCCCTGGCAGCGGCCTGGAGGATGCCGAGATCGAGACTGCCTTCGAGGACGGCCAGCAGGAGCACGGTCTGCGTCGCGCGCGGCAGGGCACGGACGCGGGACACGTAGAGGGACTGGAGCCGCTGGCTGAGCGGCAGGACGGCCGGAGCTGTCTCCAGGGTCTCGCTGCGGCCGGCCCGCAGCGCGTCGGGCAGTTCGACAAGGGCGAGCGGATTGCCCTGAGCGGCCTCCAGGACACGGCGACGGATCTGTCTGCCGAGGCCGGGCGAGCACGAGTCGACAAGGCAGGTGGCCGACTTGGAGTCGAGTGGACGCAGTTCGTGGATCGGCAGACCGCTGGTCTCGAAGAAGCTGTCACCGCCTGAGCGCATCGCCCCCAGGAAGCTGACGGGAGTGCCGGATATGCGCCGAGCGATAAATCCGAAGGCGGCTGCGCTCACCCGGTCGAGCCGTGGCAGGTCATCGACGACCAGGACAACCTGCCTCTCGGACGCTGCAGCCTGCAGCACGGTCAGTGCGGCGGTGAAGACCATGAGGCGCTGAGGTGGCCGGCCGCCGCCGAAGCCGAGGGCGACTCGTAGGGCGTCGCGGTGTTCGCCGCCCACAGCGTCGATTGTGTCCCTGAGGGGAAGAAGTGCCTGGTTAAGTGCCGCGTAGCTGACATCCGCCTCGGACTGTACGCCGGCCACACGCAGTACGCGCGCACCGGAGTCCGCGGCGGATCGCGCAAGCGCCTCCAGGAGCGTCGACTTGCCGACGCCGGGATCCCCGGAAAGCACCAGGGATCCGCCGGAGTTTTCGTCGCCGAGGACTTGGGAGACACGCTCCAGGTCATCGTCCCGCCCGATCAGGAGATCCGCCCTCATGGTCTGCGGCGGGAGGGGAGCCGAGACCGGACCGATGCGGGCGGTCAGGGCCCGGGGGGCGGCGCTGGGGCGGCGCGCCGCGGGTGTCGGCCGGATGTCCACGAAACCCGCGGTCGGGTCGGTGGGCGGGTGAAGGATCGTGGGAAGGGCGACGGGTACGGTCACATCAGCCTCGGCGATTCGTGGGATGAACCCGGCACCGCGCGGGGGCGGTGCGGTCACGGGTCTGTGCTCTGGTGACCACCAGCCAACAGCCGGACTGATGGAAGTCCCAGGAGCATCAACAGGCAGAACTCGCGTGTGCCGGAGGTGCCTGTCGAACCGCCGACTTGACGGTCTCGCCCACGGCGGGCGCCGTGCCATCAGCGATTCCGTCCGAGGGATCTCGTCCAAGGGGGACGTCGAGCCGGTGGGGAGATCCGGGTGGCAGACCCGCCCGGCTTCGAGATGGCCGACCTGTAGCAGGTGCCGAGGCGACCGGAGTCCGCATGGCCGCCGCCATGGGTGTGGACACCGTGGCCTGGCGCGAACGGTTCGGGGCGATTCCGTTGAAGGAGGTCGTGACTGGGGTGGGATGAGGACGAGCGGGGCGTGGTTCACCGCTTGTCGCGGGCGCGGAAGGCGCCCGCGATGCGGTGATGCGATCCCGGATGATCGCATTGAGCTGGGCGGGGCTGCGGGCGCCGCCTTCGGCTCATCCAGGCCTTGAGCACCCTCGGCTGGCTCTGAACCATCGGCCCGGGGCACCCGCCTGCCGCCGTATCTCACCACACGGGGTGCGGCGGCTTGTCGCGTGCGGGTGACCGGGGCCGGTGCCCTCGGCGATCCGGTCCTCGAAGTACGTGGTGACGATGGCCGTGCCGTCAGTCGGTATCACCCGCCGCCGTTCTCGTCGGTGAGGAAGACGGTGGCGCGGAAGCAGCCGCCGACCTCGTCCACGCCCTTGGCGAGCTTCCACCCCGCATACAGCTCCTCGCGTCCGTCGCTGGTCTTCCGGCTGGTGACGGACGCGCCGACGTGAGCGGCCAACCGCCGGACGGCGTCACGCTGTCCGTCCGGGGTGTAGCCGAGGCTGTCGGCCTCGCCGGTGAGGGCCCCGCTCGACGCGAGCGTCCACGTCAGCGGCGGGAGGTCGGTCTTCGCGCCGTGGGCAAGGAAGGCGACGAGCTGCCGCTGCCCCTTGTTCTACCACCGGTGGAGGGTGGCGGTCGGCACGGTCTCACTGCGGCGGTGCATGGGCGGGGGTGTCGCCGACCGCATGCACGCCACCCGGCCACCCCAGGCCGCGATGCTGTTCGACGACGAGGCCGACCCTTGCTGGGACGACCGGAGCCTCCTCGGCGACCTCTACAGCGAGATCCTTCACCAGGACACCTGCCAGCCGACCACCGCGGACGGCCTCGCGCTGGTCACAGCCCTCGCAGTCGAGACCTCGTTCCCGCCCAGCACCGGTTCCACGGCGTGGGCTTGCTGTTCGAGGCTGCCTTGCGACTCGTCGGGCAGGTGGGGGAGAGCGGCCTGCCGCTGCTGGGCCCGCGGGGTGTGAGAGTGAATCGCCGGCGACCATGAAGCGGCCGCCGGCGATGGGCTTCACGCCAGGGTCAGTCGGTGATGCCTGCGGCGCGTACAACGGTCTGCGTCACGGTGTTGCCGCGGCTGTCCGCGGCCTGGACGCGCACCGTGAGGTACTGGGCCGAGGCGGGGGCGTGCAGGGCTACGCTCACCCTGCCGTTGCCCCGGCCGCTGGGCCGGGCCGTGGTCCAGTTGGCGCCGTCGTCGTAGGACAGCTGGACCTTGGTGGTGCGCAGCGCCGCGTTCGCGGCTCCGTCCAGACGGGCCGGCGTGATGAGCAGCGTGGCGTCGCGCTCCGTCTTGCCGTCGGCGGATGTCGGCACGGCGTAGTCGACCTGGATCAGAGGGAGTTGCGTTGCATGCTCCTTGTCATGGGATTGTGCCGAGGTGAAGGTCCACTCGGTGCGGGTGGCGGTCGAGTAGGGGAAGGCGGGCGTGGAGGTCCGGTTCGCCTCGTGGACCAGCCGGTAGGTGTTCTTCTTCGCCGGTACGGTCGCGGTCAGTCCGGCGCCGCCCTCGGCGAGCACGGTTTTGCCGCGGTACAGCGTGGTCTCCTGGGTGGTGTCACCGCTGCCGAACGGTGTCCCGTTGACGTGGTCGCCGCCCGAGTCGCCCCACGAGGGCACGGTGACATCGATCTGGTCGCCGGTGCGGACGGGTGCCGCGACGCTGCTGTTGATGCGCGGCCGGACGACGGGCCCGAACCACTCCACGTCCGTGGTCCTGCCCGCCGGGTAGGTGACGGTCCCGGAGACGCTGTAGGCGAGCGACTGCAGCTCGCCCTCCTCGACCCACGAGAAGGACTTGTCCGTGCTGACGTAGTCGGTGCGGTGCGCGCCGGCGGTGCTGAGCCGGTTGGAGCCGACCCGGTAGGCGGTCCAGGGGTGGACGTCGTAGCGGTTTTCGTAGACCTCGCGGCCGGTGGGGTTGTGGAACGTGGTTTCCACGCGGGCCAGTTGGCCGTCCCTGGGGGCGTAGACGGGGTTCGTCGGTGTACGGCCCTTCCAGGTGTGGACGAGGTCGTAGAGGTAGTCGGTGTCGGGGCGGGACACGGCCTTCAGTGGGACGCTCTTCGTGGGGCTGGCGTCGACGCGGGCGAGGAGTTCCTCGCCCTCGGTGCGGGACAGGCCCACCACCTCGATGGACGACTTGATGATGGCCTCGCGCAGGCGCCCCTCGAGATCGTTGACGAACAGCAGCAGTTTCACACCGGCCTTCTGCGCGGCCCTGATCTGGTCGTCCGCGGTGTCCTCGTCGTCGGAGTCCCAGGGCACGACGGCGGCCTTGCCGGCGGCGTCGACGCCCTCGTAGTCCTCGTCGAGGCCGTCACCGGGGTGGATGAGGTCGAGGTCGTAGTCGTCCTCGGGGAGCTTCGACGACCCCGGCATGATCCACAAGTCGTCGTACTCCTTTGTCCCGGAGGCGACGGTCAGGAGCGGTTCCTGGTTGCGCCAGCGGGCGGTGACGTACTGCTCGCCGTCGCTCACCTTGGAAGTGGCGGCCGTCCACATGCTGTCCCAGCCGTCCGCGATCAGGGTGCTGTCCAGGACGGAGGTTCCGTCGTCGAACGCGCGGTAGTAGTCCAGGCGCCGGAAGAAGTTCTCGGTCTTGCGCGGTGTGACCGCGGAGATCTCCCGCAGCTTGGTCCCGTCGAAGGTCAGGTCGGCGGCGCCGGTGATGTCCACCTGCGGGATGACCATGCGGGCGTATCCGGCCGATGAGGCGCCGTGAGTGCCCTCGACGCGGAAGTCGGCGTAGACGGTGTAGCGGCCGGGTGGCAGGAGCTGGTCCGAACCGCCTCCGTCGAAGAGGTAGTTGCCCGCGTACTCGTCACCTTCGCGGAAGAAGGTGAGGGAGCCCCAGGTGGGTTCGCCGGACCGTCCAGTGATGGTGCTGCGGACGTGGAAGAGCTGCTGGCGGGTGCTGACGCCGAGGAGGGTCCGAGTGAGGACGGTGCCCTCGGCGGAGGCCGTCAACCGGCCCGTCCAGCGCTTGAGTTCACCCGCTTTGGCCGGGTCGGTCGTGACGGTGACGCTCGCCGTGCCGTGGGCGGGGACTTCCAGACGGTCGTCGGAGACGGTGAAGACGCCCTCGGGTGCGCCGGGCGCGTCCACGGCGAGGTCGACGGTGACCGCCTCATCGCCGGTGTTGGTCCAGGTCGCGGTCTTCTCCACGCTGGCCGTGGCGTCACCGGGCGAGTGGATGCCGGCGTCGACCGTGCCGGTCGCCGTCAGGGTCGCGGTGGCTGCCTTCGCGGCGCTCACGCGGCCGTTGCCGCCGTCGTCCGCCGAGATGCCGGGCGTGGCTTTCACGGTACTGACGAGGGCGTCCTTGATGCGGCTGCCGGTCCAGTCGGGGTGCGCGGCCGCCACCAGCGCTGCGACGCCGGCCACGTGCGGGGTAGCCATGGAGGTGCCGCTGAGGCTGATGTAGGAGCCGGAGCCTTCGCTGAAGTACTGCGAGCGCGCGGCCAGGATGCCGACGCCGGGCGCCGTGATCTCCGGCTTGAGGGCGTCGTCGCCGTAGCGGGGCCCGCGGCTGGAGAAGTCGGCGATGGCGTCGGAGGAGTCGACCGCGCCGACGGTCAGAGCCGCGTCGGCGGTGCCGGGCGACCGGACGCTCTGGGCACCCGGGCCGTCGTTGCCCGCGGCGATCGTGAACAGTGCGCCGGTCTCGGCACTGAGTTCGTCGACAGCCTCGGCGAGGACGGTCTCACCGTCGGCGTTCACGCTGCTGCCCAGGCTCATGCTGATGACGCGGGCGCGTTCGTCGCGGGCGGCCCACTCCATGCCTTCGAGGATCCAGGAGTCGTATCCGTATCCCTCGTTGGACAGGACCTTGCCGACGTGCAGGTCCACGCCGGGGGCCACGCCCTTCTCGGTGCCGCCGGATGCCGCGCCGCTGCCGGCGATGGTGGAGGCGACGTGCGTGCCGTGGCCGTTGCGGTCGGTGACGTCTTCGCCGGGGACGAAGCTGTCGCTGTCCTCGACCGCGTCCTTCAGGTCGGGATGGGCCTGGTCGTAGCCGGTGTCCAGGACGGCGACATCGACGCCGTCTCCGGTGTTGCCGCCCTTCCAGACCTCGGGTGCGCCGATCTGGGCGACCGAGTCGCTGAGGGTGGCCTCGACCTTGCCGTCGAGCCACACCTTGTCGACCCCACCCGCCAGGTCGGCGCTGCCGGCGGGAACCTCTCCGGTGCTCACACGTGTGCCGGTGAGATCTTTCCACAGCGCGCCGGTGTCCTTGCGATCGGCGGCGAGGGCCACGCCGTTGACACTGGTCAGCGGCCTCACGTCGGCGACGTCGGCGGGCATCGCCACCGCGCGTCTTCGCAGCGTGGACGCGGAGGCGTCCTTGCCGCCGTAGGTGACGATGAGGGGCAGTTGGTCGAGCGAGGCGTCATCGTAGCCGTCGGCGACCAGGCGGGTGACGTTGAAGAGCTGATCGTCCAGGGCGCCGGACGCCAGGTAGGAACGGGCGGAGTCGGGATAGACGTAGGTGTCGCCGCCCACCGTCAGCACGCGCGCCGCGCCGGGCTCACCGTCAGGGCCCTGCACCGTGAGGGCGCCGGGGTCACCGCCGGCGGTGGGGGTGATGGTGACCTTGTCGCCGGTGATCAGGGTGATGACGGATGTGGCAACGTTGTCAGCGGAGCTGATCGCACCGGTGACGTCACCGTTCTGCGGGGCGTCTGCAAATGCGGTCACATGCGGGGTCGCCGCGGTGACCAGGAGGGCAGCCGCCACGACGAGCCTGCGCTGCCTTCTTTCAGACGGATGGAGTGTCAAAGGATCCCCTCGACTTGAATGGATGTTCAGGCCGCCGGAAATCTATGCCACCGAAGACGATCTCGGGAAGAGCGAGGAGTGGCGGCAGTGATTTGGCAACACCCCTGAAATCAGGAGGCGTTGAGACTGCGGAGGGAGGGCGGAATCCCTCGCCCGCGAGACCGCGCCGCAGAGAACGGACCGCATGCAATCTCAGGCGGCTGCGACGAGTTGGCGACGTCCGGGGCTTCCCGACCTGCTCAGGAACCACACCATCTTCGCCGAGCACAGCCAGCGGTGAGGAGAACCCCAGGTCAACGTTCTCGACGGCGAGACATGGGAGCAGCTCAAGGATGGAGCCCCGAGCAGAGCAAAGCTCTCCGAGGACGCCGATGAGGAACACCGGACTTACTACGAGCAGCTGGATCAGGTCCAGGCCGAGTTCCCAGACTCACAGCAGGTCACGATCGGCGACGACGGCAGTACGGGCGCAGAGCGCACGGCACCGCGACTGGCTTCAACGCCGGATTCGGCGCGGCTGGGTCTGGCCGACGCAGGTGCCCGGACCGTCCATGGCCCCACACCGCCCCTCCGGATCAGCGCGCTCCAGCAACCCGAATCGGCCAAGGCCGCTGAGTATCGCCGTGTTGCCGTCTCGTAAAGGCACATGTGGCGCGCTTGCGGCAACAGGGGCTGAGCATTGAAGAGTTGACCGTCTTTCGGACATTGATCTCCGCAGTGATGACAACAACTCCCCGCACTGCGACGATCTGTCCGCGCTCGCTCAGCGCTCTCCTTCCCTCCCCTCGGCTCCGCCTGCGATGTGGCCTGCGGCGCTTCCTCCTGTTTCCCACCAGCTGTCCGCCGGATTCCGGCGAAAGGAGCTGCCCCCGTGCTGCACTCCCCCGCTCGCGGCGGCCGTCTGCCGCGCCCACGCCTGCGCTCGCAAGGCGCCTCATGGCGCCGCTCCACCACCCTTGCCGCTCTGGTCGCCGCGTCGCTGGTCACCGCGGTGCCCGCAGGAGCAGCCGCCGAAGAGGCCGGCCCAGGACCGGTCCGGCACACTGCCGCTCCAGGACTGGTCGACGCGCACCCCAGAGCGGGCGCGCAGCCTGTCCGCCTCACTGCCACGCAGCGCGAGCGGCTCTTCGACCAGGCGGGCGAGGACCGCGCAGCGGCCGCGCGCGAGGCCGGACTGGGCCCGCGGGAGAAGCTGGTCGTGAAAGACGTTCTCAAGGACGCCGACGGTACGAAGCACATCCGCTACGAACGGACCTATAGCGGCCTGCCTGTCATCGGGGGCGATCTGGTCGCCCACGACCGCGCAGGCGATCTCACCGTGACCGCGTCGCACGCAGCCCTGTCCGTGCCCAGCACCAAGGCCACCGTGTCCGTGGGCACGGCCCGGCGCAAGGCGCTCGTGGTCGCGAAGAAGGAGCAGAAGCGGCAGGGAGCTGCACAAGGAGGGAAGTCGACGGTCGCTTCGCGGCGCGTCGTCTGGACGGCGGGAGCGTTCCCACGACTGGCCTGGGAAAACGTTGTCAACGGAGTGCGCTCCGACGGCACCCCCAGCCGTCTGCACGTGGTCACGGACGCAACGAGCGGCAGCCTGCTCTCCTCCTATGACGACATCCAGGCCGGTGAGGGGCACAGCCAGTACAGCGGCACGGTGTCGGTCGGCTCACAGCTCAACGGCAGCGTCTACGAACTCACCGATCAGCAGCGCGGCGGCCACCGGACCTTCGACGTCCACGAAGGCTTCGCCTCGCTGTTGACGGACACCGACGACGTATGGGGCGACGGAACCAGCGCCGATCCGCAGACCGCCGCCGTGGACGCCGCCTACGGGGCACAGCGCACCTGGGACTTCTACCACGACCGATTCGGTCGCAGCGGCATAGCGGACGACGGGGTCGGAGCCACCTCTCGCGTGCACTACGGCACCGGATACGCGAACGCCTTCTGGGACGACCTGTGCTTCTGCATGACCTACGGAGACGGCCTGGACGGCAACCGGCCGCTGACCGAACTCGACATCGCAGCGCATGAGATGACCCACGGGGTCACCTCCGCGACCGCCGGGCTGATCTACACCGGCGAATCGGGCGGACTGAACGAAGCCACCAGCGACATCATGGGCACCGCCGTCGAGTTCTTCGCCAACAACGCCAAGGACACGCCTGACTACCTGATCGGCGAGCTGGCGGACGTCCGCGGCACAGGCAAACCACTGCGGTACATGGACCAGCCGTCCAAGGACGCCTCCGCCAAGGGCACTTCACAGGACTACTGGACGCCTGAGACGAAGAAGCTCGATCCGCACTTCAGCTCGGGTGTCGCCAACCACTTCTTCTACCTGCTCGCCGAAGGCAGCGGCAGCAAGACAATCCAGGGCGTTTCCTACGACAGCCCGACCGCGGACGGGCTGCCCGTCGCGGGCCTGGGCCTGCACAACGCCACGAACGTCTGGTACCGGGCGCTGACTCACTACATGACCGGCACGACCGATTACGCCGGTGCCCGTACCGCCACCTTGCAGGCCGCGGCCGACCTGTTCGGCACCACCAGCGAGGCCTACGAGGCGGTCGGCAACGCCTGGGCCGCCGTCAAAGTGGGCCCGCGCTACGTGCATCACATCGCCGCCGACGCCCCTTCCACCCGGGACTCGGCCACTGGACAGCCCGTCAACCGCCGGATCACCGCCACCTCCACCCGGCCCGGCGCTCTCTCCTACAGCGCGACCGGCCTTCCGGACGGACTCGCCATCGCCCCGGAGACGGGTCTGATCTCCGGTGTCCCAACCCGCGCCGGCGAGTTCGACGTGACGGTGCGGATCAAGAACTCCGCCGCGGAGACCTTGAATCTCCCCTTCACCTGGACTGTACTGGCCTCCGGCGGTGACCACTTCGTCAATCCCGACCGCTTCGACATTCCCAACTGGCGCACCATCGAGTCCCCGCTCACGGTCACCGGTCATCCGGGGAAGGGCCCCGCCAACCTCAAGGTGAGCGTCGACCTGGTGCACGATTTCATCGGCGGTCAGGTGATCAACCTCGTCAGTGAGGACGGAACCGTGCTCCCGGTCAAGGACTTCGTCTGGGACACCGGCACCGAACTGCACAAGACGTTCACCGTGGACGCCTCCGCAGTGCCGGCCGACGGCACCTGGAAACTCCAGGTCATCGACAACACTCCGGGGATCTTCCTCCTCGATCCCGGCTACCTCGATCGCTGGAGCATGACCTTCTAAGGGTTGTCCCGTAACGATCTTGGAGTTGGTGGAGGAGAGGTCGGTCGCCGCGTTCCCCGCTGTGCTTACCCGGCGAGGGCGAGGTTGTGCAGGCGGGCGATGCCGAGCATCGCGTGATGAACGCCGTCGCCTTTGAGTCGGCAGTCGCGCAGGATCTTCCAGCCCTTCATGCGGGCGAAGGTGTGCTCGACGCGGGCCCGGACCTGCTTGTGGGAGTGGTTGTGTGCCTCTTGCCAGGCCGGGAGGTTCTCGCCTTTGCGTCGACGGTGCGGGATGACCAGTCCGGTGCCTTGGTAGCCACCGTCTGCGATGGTCATCGTCTTGCCGACGGCGGCCTTGGTACCGGATTCTTCCCAGCCGCGGGAGTCGTGCCGGTTTCCCGGCAGGGGCCGGCCGACCACGACGACCAGGCGGGTGTCGGCGTCGATGACCACCTGATGGGCCGTGGAGTAGCGATAGTTCTTGGACTGCTCTGCGATCGTGTGGTCACGGGTGGGAACCAGGGTGCCGTCCACGATCAGGACGGTGTTCTTCGCGAACCGCTTGCGGGGCTGGAGTGCGAGCAGCGGCCCGAGGTGGTCGATGATCCGGTTTGCGGCCGATTTCGAGATGCCGAACAGCGGGGCGATCTGGCGCATGGTCAAGTTCGTGCGCCAGTAGGCCGTGACAAGCAGAATGCGATCCTCAAGTGGGAGCCCCCAGGGCCGCCCCCGCTGAAGTCCGGCAGCGGTCTCGCGCCGCACGGCGGTCACCAGCCTGCGGAAGCAGCGCGGGCTCAGCCCGGTGAAGGGACCTATCCAGGACGGCACCGACGCCGCGATCACTGCAGTCACACCAAGATCGTTTCACCTGAAGTCGACCGGGACGGGCATGGGTCAAGTACCGAGCCCGAGGTGCCGGTCCAGCTGACCGCGCAGACGCGCGGAAGCCCCACGGAGAGTCCCGAGTTGTCGCACTTCTGCCGCCCCGAGCTCCGTCCGCCCAGCCAGCGCGAGCACGGCGGCATAAGGCCGTTCACCTTCGGCGAGCTTCGCCGCCACGGCATCACGGACGCCTCGCAGCACCGCGTGGTCCGCACTCGGATGCTCCGCCAGCAGCCGAAGGAGCCTGTTGTCGTTCCAGGCACTGTCTCGCGCCGTGCTCAGTTCCAGCAGAGTGCCAGACGCTGTAGCGGGATTGGCGGCCAGCGCCTGCCATACGAAGGGGTACGGACACCGTGCGAGTTGATGCAGTACGGCGCTGTCGCTCTCGGCATGAGCCAGTTCGAGGCAGTCAGCAGGCGTGTGCACGGACATGGCCCCCAGAATCGTCAGGGCGATCATCCTGCCATCAGGGCCCTGTCGCCCGTGCGCGGGGCACTGCCGCAAGCGGCCGAAGATCGCTTACGGGACAGCCCTTAGTTGACGACAACTATGTCGAAGTTCTCGGTATCCAGGACACGTTAGTTCTTGATCATGTTCCCGTATATCCCGCCGGCGGAGGAGATGCCAGACGGGGATGTGGACGCGGACGCAGGGCTCGTTGTCGGTGATGGGCTTGTCGGCGCGGACCTCGTAGAGCATCCGCTGCCCGTTCTCGAACTGGGGCAGGATGTCGGCGCAGAGTGCTTCCGTGCCACCCTCATAGGTGTACGCGAGGGGGCACTCGTCACACGAGTCATCAGGAACCAGCTCGTCCCGATAGACAAACGGGTCGTTCGTGGTCTCTCAGGTGCGGGCACGGTTTGCCTCGGCAACGGAATCGCTGGCGAGCTGGGTCAGCGGTGCCTTGCCCCGCAGGGTGTTCTGCGCCCACGAGCGAGCGGCGGCGGCACCGCCGGGGAGGGGGTCGGACAGTGAGAACTGAGAGAACGCCCGACGTTCCGGATGACGCACCCGGCGGTGGCGAGTTCGGCGTCACAGCGGATCTCCGCCTCGGGCGGGCTGGCACAGCTCACGTTCGGCTGTATGGGAATCGCGCCACTGCGACGAAAGAACACGCAAAGTCCCCCTGAGTCAGGAAGCCCCCTCAGGCGGGCGCCCCGGTTTCCGTGACACGGGCAACGAGATCGGTCCACCCTGCCTCCAGCCGCTCCAGCGGCATCCCGCATTGCTTAGTGAGATGGTGGACCACGGCGGGGTCGAGGAATCCCATCAGCGCCTGAGCCTGCAGGTCACAGTCGGTGCCAGGGACGAGCTCGCGCAGCAGGATGGTGACGTGTGCGGTCAGTAGTCGTACCGTTGGATGCGCGAGTCTTCGGGACGGTTCCGGTTGCGCCGCGAGCTGCAGGTCCAGTTGCTCCGCCGACCGGCGCAGCACGGCCAGACCGAACGCCCGTAGTCGTTCCACCGGCGGGGCGCCGGGACCGAGTGGCGGCGGCCCTCCGATCAGGTCGGCCTGCAGTTGCTTCGCCGAGTGATCGAGCAAAGCGGTCAGCAGGCCGGTGCGGTCGCCGAACCGCCGGAAAACTGTTCCCTTACCCACCGACGCCGCTGAGGCCACCGCTTCCATCGTCACGCCGGCGGCGCCGTGCTCCGCGACCAATCGTCCGGCAGCCTCGAGCAGCCGGGCGCGGTTGCGCGCAGCGTCGGCGCGCAGGCAGGGGTCGGCCTCCCCTGTGAGGAGGCCGATCTCCAGCAACTCCGGCTGTCCCGCGTCCTCTTTGGGCGCCGGGAGGGGCGGCAGGCTCGTGGACATGAACTCAGCGTAAAGCATTTCCAAGAAACTGGACCGCGGTCCGTTTGCACTGCTAAAACAATAAGCGGACTTCGGTCCGGATGAATCTGCGGAACCTTCCTCAGCGATCAGCAGTCCGCAGTCGCTACCCAGCACTCAGCCCTTGGAGCCCCTCGTGTCTGTTCGCATCCTCACTCTCGTTGGTAGCCTCCGCGCCGGTTCGACCAACCGCAAGCTCGCAGAGGCGGCCGTCAAGCTCGCCCCCGAAGGCGCCGAGGTAGTCCTGTTCGAGGGACTCGCCGACATCCCCTTCTACAACGAGGACATCGACGTGGAGGGCAACGTGCCCTCCAGCGCCGCCAAGCTGCGCGAGGCCGCGAACGGCTCCGACGCCTTCCTCCTCGTGACCCCCGAATACAACGGCACCATCCCTGCCGTCTTGAAGAACGCCATCGACTGGCTGTCCCGCCCGTATGGCGCGGGTTCCTTCACCGGCAAGCCCGTCGCCGTGGTTGGCACCGCATTTGGCCAGTACGGCGGCGTGTGGGCGCAGGACGAGGTCCGCAAGGCCGTAGGCATCGCCGGCGGCACGGTCCTCGATGACGTCAAGCTCTCCATCCCCGGCTCTCTGACCCGGTTCGCCGAGACGCACCCGGTGGATGACAGCGAGGTCGCCGAGCAGCTGACCGAGGTCGTCGCCCGGCTGCACGGCCACAAGGGTGAGACGGCCGCCGCCTGAGTCACGCCCCACTCCCTGTCGTGAGCAAGGTCGGAACGCCCGCGTGGGGGGGGGGGGGGGGGGGGCCCCCCCCCCCCCGGAACCCCCCCCCCCCCCCCCCCCCAAGAACAATTAAGACAGCCGCCCCACTGCCGAACGAGGGGGTGTTCCAGGGGGTGGGGA
>NZ_JBHVIX010000014.1:34342-94400 GCF_042799415.1 Streptomyces sp. NPDC057694 | reverse complement strand
GTCTCTCTCTTCGCTGCCTCCCCTCTTTTTTTGGGGGGGGAGGGGTGGGCCTTCTTTGGGGGTTTCGCCTCCCCCCCCCCCCCCCCTCCGCCGGAACCGCCCGTCGCCCATGCCGCCGGGCGCCGTCAGGATCGCTGCACAGTTGACGGCCGGGAGGTCGTCACGGGGCATGGGACGCACTGCAACAGCAGATGGCTGCTTGGCGCCCAGGTCCTGTTCCATCAGTTCCGCGGGCCGAGTCGGTAGGAATGAGGGTTCAGTACGACTGTGCCTGCCGAGGGATGGGATGGCTGGGCAGTACGACAGTCAATTGCCGGAACCTCAGTCGAGTCCGGGAACGCACCCGCGGGGGTGTCCTACGACGTCCCCGAAACACCTCGTCGTCTGACCATCGGGCGGATACAGCCGGAGAATTCTGCTTCATGGGGGCAGCCAGCCCCGGTGATCTGCCTAGGGCCTGTCCGGCGGATCATGTGACCGTCTCGGTCTTGGCTCGTTGGCATGCTCATGGGGCGGGGAGATCTCACAAGTGAAGAATGGGCCCGGTTGAAGCCGCAGCTGCCGAAGTCCGGGCAGCGCGGCGGTCGTTGGGGCAGTCACCGCAGGATCATCAACGGAATCCTGTACCGTAACCGGACCGGGGTGCCGTGGCGTGATCTGCCTGCCCGTTTCGGTAAGTGGAAGACCGTTTACGAGCGGCATCGGCGCTGGTCAGCGGACGGCACGTGGGACAGGCTCTTCTCGGCAGTCCTGGCCGATGCCGATGCGGAAGGTCGCATCGACTGGTCGATGGTGAGCGTCGATTCCACCTCCTGCCGGGCCCATCAGCACGCCGCCGGAGCACGCAAGAAGCCTCCAAGGCTGCCGGGAAAAGACGCACGCCCCGGCAGCACCGCCCCGATGAGGGGCTCGGACGCTCGCGGGGCGGCCTGACCTGCAAGATCCATCTTGCCGGTGAGGGCGGACGCCGCCCGCTGGCCCTGCTGATCACTCCGGGCCAATGGGGTGATGCCCCGCAGTTCATCCCGGTCATGGATCGTGTCCGTGTTGCCCGTCTCGACGGTGGGCGGCCCCGGACCCGGCCCGACCACCTTGGCGGCGACAAGGCGTATTCCTCCCGCCGCAATCGCCGCTACCTGCGACGACGCCAGATCAAGCACACCATCCCCGAGCCGAAGAATCAGCGCGCCAACCGCCAAGCCCTCGGCAGCAGGGGCGGCCGGCCCGCCGGCTTCGACAAGACGATCTACAAGCGCAGGAACGAAGTTGAGCGAACGATCAACGCGCTAAAGCACTCCCGGGCCGTGGCCACGAGATTCGATAAGCGCGCCTACATCTTCCACGGCACCGTCACACTCGCCTCGATCAGACTCTGGCTGCGACCATGACCGCGGTTCAGGCGCGTCCTAGAACCTCGCCAACTGCCTCACCACAACCTCGACTGCCCTTGCATAGCGGGCGGGCTCACCCGAGTGAGCACGCCCCAGTGGACCTGCGCTCTCGCTGTGCGCGACGAGCCTGAAAATCAGTGCACGGACCAGCATCTGCGGCCAGTCAAGATGATCGCTGCCAGCCGTCAACAGGTCAGTCGGAAGGTCGAACCACAGCAGTCCGTCTGCAACCACGATCGCCTCAGCGAACACCGGCGGCCGCCAGTACGGGGAAAAGTCGATCACGACAGGCACTTGATCCGAACCGAACAGGACATTGCCCGTGAGATCGCCATGGATGAGCTGAGCTGTGTCCGGCGCCACCGGGCGCCTCAGCTGCAGCAGGGTCGAGAACGGTGCGGCGAGGTCGTCGATCACGTCGATGTCCTGCTCACCCCACGCGACTCGGTTGGCCACAGCCCACGGGTGCACGTGCAGATCAAGGAATTCGGGCCGGGGCACATCCCGCAGAGCGTTGTGGAAGGCGCGGCCGGCACTGAGGACACCGGTCCAGTGCCCCACCGGGCCAGGTTGACCGGTCAGGAACTCGCTGGCGGTCCAGCCGTCCACGACGCTTCGCCCGTCGGCGGCCCGCAACGGTAGTGGAACGCGGAAGCCACTGTCTGACGCCAGCTTCTCAAACAGGGAAGTCGCCCACTCGACCTCCTCGTCAGTGCCCTCGGCAGGCTTGAATACAAACCCACCGACGAGGACGCTTCGTCCCTGCCCACCAGCCAGCGGGACAGCAGAACCCTTCACACCGAAGGCGTCAAGGACGGCAGGGGCTGGCATGGCGTTGCTCGGCGTTTCAGTCACGCCGGGCATCCTGCCGACGTCATCGTGCCTACGCACCTCTTTTTCGCCCAAGCCCATCCGTCACACGCCAGCAGGGAAGATCCGCCGGACAGGCCCTAATCAGCGGGCGCTCCATCTGCAACCGGCCTGCGGCGGCGCTGGCACGCCCGACTCGGCCCCATCCGGCAGTCAGGCAAGCCACCCGGCCGGACTAGCCTCGATCCGGGCGCGCGTAGCTGGTCGGACGGTTCGGTTCCTGGCCGGGCGGACACCACCGCGTACCGTAAGGGGGCTGATCTGAGGCCGCTCTATAGTGCGAGTAGGGCGATGAGCAGGGAAGACGGCCAGAGCCCGTGGTCTGAGAGTCAGTGGAGAATGCATGAGTGAAGAGGCGGGGCAAGGCATCGCCAGCGTCGGTGAGATGCCATCGGCCGTACGCCCTGGTCCCGTCAGCCATGCAATCTTCCGGGTCGCCCGGCTACACCGAATGATCGCAGGACAACTGCTGCGGCAGGTGGGTCTCCACCCAAGCCAGGAAGTGGTCATGATGGAGCTCTGGCAACGCGGCCCGCTGCGGCAGGTGGACCTCCGCGACGTCCTCGGATCCGATGCGTCCACCATCACCCGCACTGTGCACCGCCTGGAGCAGGCTGGCTTCGTGCGCCGCATGCCCTCCCTCACGGACAAGCGATCGATGATCGTCGAGCCCACCGCGGCAAGTCTCGCGTTGCGGGACAAAGTAGAAGACATCTGGGCCGAACTGGAACGCTGCGCCGTTGGCGACCTCACCGACGCCGAGCAGGAGCAGACCCTGGCCTCGCTCGGCCGGCTGGAACGCAACCTCAACAACGCGGCAACAGACGCCGGAAGGGTCGGCTGCGGCGATTAGCTACCGGCTACGCCTTGGTCCTGTCCGTCGTCCACGCGGCCGGCGCCCGCACCGGCCCGGCTGAGCCCTGCGGCCAGGGGCCCCGAGATTGGGCACCGCCCTGCCCGTCGCCTGGGAGTGGGCGGAGCGTCTACTGAGCTTTTCGGTGTGAGGTCGGGGTGACGCGGGGTGATCCCTGCGGTACGCCGCCGGGATGCGGTATCCGGTATGCACAAGGCGGTGACCTGACCGATGCGCGGCGCCGGGCCCGGGAACGGATCCGTCGGGAGGCCGCCGAGCGATTCGCCTGGGGCGAGAAGATCTCGCGGATCACGGAGGATCTGCGGGTCACGGAGCGGCAGTCGGTGGAACGCTGGCGCCAGGCCTGGCGCGAGGGCGGCGTCGCAGGGCTGGCGGCGCGCGACTCGCCGGGATGGCCCAGGCCGACCACTGCCCAGTTTGCTGTGCTAGAGCAGGAGTTGACCAAGGGGCCCGCCCCGGAGGCAGAGCGCGCTGGACTTCGTGAAGGTCTGCTTTGTGTCGGTGCCTCGTCAGGCGCGGCCGGGACCGGCCGCGTACCCGGATCAGCGGCGTGCGACCGCGTCCATCCGGTGGCCCCGCTCCCGGGCCTCGACGGGTGCGCCGTCGCCTCCGACTCCTCCCTCAACACCCCCCGCCCTCTGCATCAGCGTGGCCGCGGCGGGCTGGAAGTCGACCGATACCTTCAACGGGTCGCTTCATGTGGTCGACCGGTTCCGCACCCTCGGCCAGAAAGCGTCCCCCGAAGCGACCGAACATCGCCTGCCCGACTTGGGCGACGAGGCCGCCGTCCTCATCAAGGGGGAGGCCCATGGCCTCTGGTCCACGGGGCCCGAGCCCTGGCAGGCGATGGTGCGGGTCCGCGCCGGCAACGCCCTGTTCGTCACCACGTACGCCGAAGAGTCCGCGACCCGCGCCCATACGACGAAGGCGGCGGAAGCCCCGATGCGCAACCTCTGCTCCGCGGTTGGATCTGCCGAGGCGCACCCGCTGGCCTTGGGCCTCCAAAGGCAGCAGCGGCGGACGCCGGCGGGCTTGGACCGGATGTTCTACCGCAACGCAACGTCGTGGAACGCTGGCGTCTTCCAGTAGCAGCGTCGATCGCCTCTTGGTCAGCGCGTGCGAGGTCAGTCGGCCACCTGCGTTCAGAAGCGGCACAACCTGACTATGACTCGCCGCTCGACCGGCTGGGCCCGGCGAAGACCAGCTGGGTGACCTCGGGTCCGTAGTCGGCTCTTGCGGTGATCCGATAGAGGCCCGCGTCCGGCACGTTGGTGTTGGCGCTGAGGCGGTCGTCACCGGTGACATCGAAGGAGAAGTCGTTGCTGCTCCAGCTCCCGTCGATGTTGGCGATACGGCAATCGACGTCGGCTGGCTCATCAGTTCCTGTGATGGTGCACTCCCAGCTGGATTCTGGGGTGACGTAGTCGGGGGTTGTGAGGCCGATGCCTTCGTCGCCCTGTTCTGGGCCGCGGATGAGTGCATCGTGGTCGAGGAGGAAATCTTCGATGAGGGGCAGCATCTTCTTGTTGTTGGCGAGTGCTCCATGCTGGGCAGCGAGCGGGATCGTAGGTGTGGTGACGGCTGCGGAGCTGCGGTGAACGGTCCCGTCTCCCCATACCTGCATGCGGCGCGGTGTGCCGTTGGGGTCGCGGCTCAGTTCGCCGTCGGAGGCCGTGATGAAGCCGTACTCGGATGCCCGTACGACGCCGTCGGTGAGAGTGAGGGACTGGACAGTGTCTTGTCGCACGCCAACGACGGGCTGCTGTTGTGGCAACTGCTGGGCGTAGAGGGTAGAGAAGAAGTCCTGTGCCTGAGCAAAGAGGTCTTTGTCCCCGCCGAGTGCGGCGACGTCGCCTGGCGTGAGGCGGTGTACATCCATGCCGTCTTCCAGGCATCGGAAGCGGGGCAGCAGTTCGTGGACAGCGGGCATGGTCGCAGCGGCGGCCGCCAGGCGAGTGTGCGGGAGTGGCAAAGGCGCGCCCTGGGAGGCGTTGAGGATATTCGCGGCGACGACGGATCCTTGGAAGGGGGTGCCTAGGGTGAGCACGCCACGTGTGTCGGCCACGAGGTCCTTGTCGCCGCCGAGGGTCAGGGCGGTGTTGGTGACGAGTCCGCCCATGGAGTGGGCGAGGAAGACGAGGCGGGCGGGCCTGTCCTCAAGCGCCTGGCGGCGAGCTTCGGGCTGGGCGGAGTGGTCACGCCAGTTCTGCAGGTGGTCGCGTGCTTCCTTGGCGAGACGTCGGGCGTTGACCGCGATGGGCAGTCGCCAGTCGTAAGGGAAGGTCATGACGGCGTCCCGATGGGCTGCGCACTCTTCGGCGAGGTTCACGAGTCTGGTGTAGGGCTCGATTCCGCGCAGGAACGGGCTCCACACAGGGGTCTGAAGTAGGCGGCGGGCCTTGACCCGGCTGTAGTGGCCGGTGCGCTCCTCATCGGTGAGGTGCAGGGGGGCAAGCCCCTTGGGGCGCAGCCAGGCATGGGTGAGCCATCGGGGGTCGGCTATTCCCCAGATCACCTTGCCGGTGGTGGTGTCGTAGAGCTCGCTGCCCATGATGCCGGGGACGATGACGATGGCGTCGTGGGTGGTGCGGTGGGTCAGGCTGGGCGAGATGTGCGGAGCTGGTGCGGGTCGGACTTGCCCCCGTGGCTGGTTCATGGCTGTCACACTAATGACATGCAGCACACGGGGGGCGGGGTACGGCCTAAGTCACTGCCGTCGCAAGGTGACGAAGCGTCAACACAGCGCGTTCTGTTGAGCCTTGCTGTGCGCGACTATCCGGGTGACGCGGCGCAGGAGCAGTTCGCGAGAGGCATCGACCTACAGAAGGACGTGGTCGGCGAGTGGTGGTGGCACACTCCTGATCCTGAGATGGCGTTTACTCCAGTTGAGCCGGCTGGGGAACTGGTGGACCGCGACGCCGTCGAGGAGTTCCTGCGCGCCCAGAGGGTTCGGGACTTGCAGGGCGAGGCTCTCGTGCTGTTCATCACCGGTCATGGCTTCTCCGGCAGTTCCGATACGCACTTCCTTCGCCTTCCGAAGACGGACCTCAAGCGCCCTCTGGCGACGGCTGTGCGGACTGTCGATGTCGTGGCTGCGGCCCTGGACTCGCATGCGAAGAACGTCCTGGTGATCGTCAACACGTGCTTCGCTGGCAACATGGCTGCGGATCTCGCGGCCGCGCACAAGGAGATCAGACCGGACCGGCGCGATAACTGTCAGTTAGATGTTCTGGTGACCTGTGGCCTGAAGACCAAGATCGAGGTCACCAGGTTTCCCACGCTGTTACGGGCCGCGCTTGAGCGTTTGCGCCACACCGCTGGCATCACTACTCCGTATTTGAGCGTCCCGGAGTTCATGGCGCAGTACGCGCGGGGACTGCCGCCGGAGGACGAGAAGAAGTTTAAACTGCACCATCTCGTTCAGGGTGGCACTCTTCAGCCATCCGTTTGTCTGCCCAACCCCGGCTACATCCGGCTGCCGGAACTCGCCGGTTCCTTGGCCGGGCATACTCCGTGGTCTGCCGAGTACTGGCTGGACCGGGCGAGCGGCCGGCCTCACGAGCAGGACACAGGCTGGTACTTCCGCGGCCGCGAGGGTCTGAACAAGGACGTCGCCGAGTTCCTGGATCCGGGCAACCGGCGCGGCGTACTCCTGGTCACGGGGTGCGCAGGCAGTGGAAAGTCAGCCGTGCTGGCCCGGGCGGTGATGCTTAGCGACCCGGAGTTCCGGCGGGATCCGCTGTACAAGCAGGTCGAGGAGACGTCAGAGCCGGCAACAATCCCTGTGGAGAACCCGCGTTGTGCGGCGCTGCTGGCCCGCGGTCTTGATGCCGCGCAATTTGCCGCGGGGCTGGTCACGGCGCTCGGTCTGCCGCTGCGGCCGGTAACTCCGACAGACGACAAGGTCGCCGTCTGGTCCAGCCAGCTCCGCGAGCATGTAGAGGAATCTGGCGATCCAGTGACCATCGTGGTGGATGCGTTGGACGAGGCCCAGGAGCAATCACGGATCATGAGTGATGTGCTCGGCCCTCTGGAACCAATGTCTCGTGTGTTGTTACCCGGTCAGCGCCAGAGCCAGACCGGTTGCGATACGACACCGGGGCTGCGGCTCTTAGTAGGGGTTCGTTCAAGTCAGTCCACCGAGGGTGCCGATGCTGCTGGGTCGAAGGATGACCCAGGACTCCTGCATACACTGCGCCGTCTGTTCCCGAGTGCACTGGTGGAACGCACGGACAGCATCACCAGCAAGCAGGACATGGCGCAGTACCTCAGCGCCCTGGTCGGCAACGTCGTCGGCGATGATGCGGCTCAAGCCATCTCGTCCGTAGTGGAAGCCGTGTGGCCGTCCTTCATCGACGCCCGGCTGGCCGGCTACCAACTGCACAACTCCCCGGACCCGTGGGCACTGGCCCGGAACGAGGAGTGGCACCGCACGACGCTGACCCAGGGCCTTCACGGGCTGCTGCGCCGCGATCTGCACCTGGTCGAGGACGATGGTCTGCCTCCTCGCGTCGCCCTGGCCCTTCTGAAGGCATCGGCCTACGCCAAGGGCCAAGGCGTGCCCTGGGGCGAGGTGTGGCCGGCGATGGCGGGTATCTTCCTGCTTCCCGATCAGCTGGAGCCGGAGGAGTGGGACACGATGATCGGCAAGCTGCTCAACGGACGGTTGAGCGGATATCTGGCTCAGGCCATAGAAGACGACCGCCGTGTGTATCGTCCCGCGCACGAGGAGTTGGCTGCCGAACTCCTGCGTCCCGACAGTAATCTGCTCGCGCCTGGCGGTGACCGTGACTGAGGCCAACGAGGCATACCAGCGGGACATTCACCGCCAGATCGCTGAGCGGCTCAAGGATCTCGTTCCCAGCGATCCAACACTTCCTCCTCATCCGTATCTGCGGCGGCATCTGGCTGAGCACGCGGCACAGGGCGAGGTGTTCGACGACGACCACGTGACACCCGGTTTGCTCGCTTGGGAGAGCAGCTCGCAGGTCAGCAGGCTGCTGGCCGCGCAGGACACAACGAGCGAGCGGCGGCAGTGGCTGAATGCCTGGGCAGCGCTCGAGCCGTTTGCTTTGAACACCGGTCCCCTCTCGCGGCTGAGCAGTCTGCACCTCGCACGGCACGCACTCCTGCGCCTCCCCTCCCAGACTGTGCCTGCCGAACAGGCGGAGCCCTTGAGTACTCCCGTCCCTGTCAGCCCGCTGTGGAGTGACAGAGTCGTCCCCAATCCCGCATGGACCGCCAGCCCGAAAGAGGTGACCGCCCTCGCAACGCTCCGCGCGTCTGATGGCACTGCACCTAAGATCGCCACGGGTGACGACAGCGGGACGTTGCGGCTGCTGCGCGCTGACGGTCGGCTCACCCACATCCCCGTGGAACTGCATTCGGGGGCCATCACCCATCTGTTGGCACTGCGCGGCGGGCTCCTCATCACTGCTGGCACCGACGGCCGCGTGATGGCGGTCAAGGAGGAGGACGGGCAGCTCACGCACCGGCAGATTGCACGCCGACAGAAGACGTGGGTCAGCTCCCTGACCACTTACCGGCCCGACGGCCATCCGCCCCTGCTCCTTGCGGCGTTCAGCGACGGTGAGGTCGAGTCCGTCGACCTTGGCCGTTTCCACCCACGGCCTCTATCGCTGGGACCACTTGACGACTTCTCGGCCCTGTTGTGCGGCGTCCCTGTGGCAGACGGGGGAGACCGGCTGCTGTTCAGCGTGCGCGACACCGTCTACTGCTACGACGGGACCACGGCAGAGGTCCATTCGCGGCACCAGGGACGTGTCCGTGCCCTGATCGCGCTGTCACAGCCTGGCCACTACGCCGTGGGGGACGAGAGCGGAAATGTCACTTTGTGCGGCCTCGATGCGGACCAAGTGCTCGCCGTCGGGCGGCATGATGCGCTCCAGGCAGGACGATCGCCGTCGCCTGTGACGTCATTGCATCAGGTGTCCGTCGAACAAAAATCGGCTCTCGTTTCGGCTGCGGGCGACGGCACCCTACGGCTGTGGCACCTGCCGTCGCTGAAACCCGTTGCCGGTTCGCTGGCCGCCCACACCGCTCCGGTTAACGCGATGACCTGTCTTCCTGGCCGGCATCACGACCGGCTGCTTTCGGGCGGAGCGGACCATATCGTGCGCAGCTGGCCGGTCGACGAAGCCACCTTCGGACAGAAACCCCAAACCTGGAACAGCGTCACGGCCAGCGCCGTGTCTCCAACGGCGCCGCACCGCCTGGCCGTGGCCCGCGCTTCACGCGTGATCCTCAGGGACCTGGTTTCGGGCACAGAAATCACCCGCATGAAAGGGCGTCGCATCAGCGCCCTGGCATGGCCTCAGATCGGAGGGCGCCGGTTGCTCGCCGCAGCGCTCGACGACCTCAGCATCATCTGCGTGGACCCCGAAACCAATTGCCAGGTCGGTCCGCCGATGGCCGGCCACGACTTGCCCATCCGCAGACTCGTCACGCTGCCCAGTGCCGCCGGCGAACGATTGGCCAGTGCCGGTGCGGACGGACGAGTCTGCGTCTGGGATCCGTCAACAGGAGAGCGCCTCGCCCTCTTCGACGACCACGACCTCACGGTGCGCTGCCTGGCCACCCATCAGGCCGCCGAGTTGCGACTGCTCGCATCCGGTGGCAGCGACGGAAACATCAGGATCTGGAACGCCGACACTCTTGAGCAGCACGTCCCCACCCTCAAATGCGACCAGGGGCTCATCAACGACCTGGCCTTCGTCACCCCGGACGACGGCGGACTGCTCATCGCTGCAGCAGGACGAAACGGAACGCTCAAACTCTGGGCCCCAGCCACCCAGGAACCGGTGCGCACCATGACGTGCAATGACGGTGAACTAAGCGCAGTGACCTCCATACCGCTCCGTTACGGGCGCGCTGCGCTGGCCGCCGCGGGGAAGACCAGTGTGCACCTGTGGGATGCCACCACCGGCCAGCCGCTGCTGCAGATAGTGACCGGATCTCCCGTCACCTCGCTCAAGACCGTCCAGGACTCCGGTGACGCCTCTTCGTCAATCCTGCTGGCCTCCGGCGAAGCGGGCCCGAGCGCGGTCCGCCTGCACCACGACCTGCTGTAATCCGCTGTGCGCCCCATTGGTGCTGCAACACAACACAACATGCGCCCCACAAGATGCGTGTGGCACATGCCAACGGAAGTACGGTGCGGGACAATCCAAAGCTCCACACGTTCGGCCCGTAACGGGGCCCCGACCTGCTGACCACGGACAAGGATCAATGATCTCTGCGTTAGGACATCGCCTGACCGCCTCCGGGCCCGCCGCGTCGAAGCCCCGGATCGCTCTGCGGGGAAGGTCATGCCGATGACCGATCCCACCCTGATCCCCGCACCCGCGACGGGAGTCTGGCGCTTGGGCTGGGCGCACGACCCCATCAAGTACAACCAGGTGGAACCCGAGACTTTCGACGGCTCATCTGCCGGCCGGTTCAGCCTGTTCTCCTACGAGACGCTGTATTGCGCGTCCGACCCTGCCGGTTGCTACGCCGAAGCACTGGCTCAGTACCGTGTCTCCCCCTTCGTGCGGTCTCTGATGCAGAACACAGAGGTCGGCAACGGTTACATGGCTGTGGGCGATGTCCCCTCCAGCTGGCGCGATTCGCGCATCCTCGTCCGGCTCACCGCACCTCCCCAGGCGCAGTTCCTCGATCTTGAGTCCAACCTGACACGCATCTCCCTCACCGAAGCGCTCGGGGAAGATCTGAGCGCATTCGGGGTGCAAGGCGTTCTCACCGACAAGGACATCCACGGCAAGGACCGAACGGTCGCGCGCCAGATCGCCGCTTGGGCCGTGGCTCAGCGCAATGAAGCAGGGCACCAGCTAATGCAGGGGATCAGCTACCGCTCGAGCTACGGCGGACACCGTTGCTGGGCGATCCTGCGCGACACCGAGCTCATGGAACAGGAGCGCAGACCCATCAGGCAAGAGGACGTCGACCTGCACGAGGTGGCCGGCGAGTATGGCATCACCGTCAGATGACGCCGTTGCGTCGTCTAGCCGTACAGCCTGTCGCCCATTCAGGTCGCCCGTCCCCACATCGTTCACAGTTGGGCGGCTCACCCCCTCGCGGTGAAAACGCAGATCAGAGCCTTGCCCTCACCTCCACAGGTGGGATTTAGGTGTGTTTTGAAGAGGCAAAACTATGGAGTATGGAATCCCTAAACGGGTACCCTTTGAGCAACTGACCTGAGGAGCAACCATGTTGAAGCACTCAACGGACATAGCCTGGCTGTTATCAGCGCCGCCACCGCGGCCGCTCCAGCCGGCCGCCCTGCTGACATGCGCGAACATGAACGCCTCCTCTCAGCCGACGTGGTGTGCTGCCTTGGCCCACAGGCCAGACCCGGGCGCACGCGGCATCCTTCCCAGCCGCAGCTCTCGCCCTACCTACACCATCAGTCCGGCCTTAGCGCGTTAAGCGCCACGCATCCTTCGCTCTCTTGAGAAGTGGGCGGGGAATCGAGGAGACCATGCAGACTCAACGAGAGACATCCGCTCAGGCCGAGGCCCGCGCGCTCCGGACAGTCACCGAGCTGAAGCCGGCCCAAATGGCCCAGCAGCTCCAAGAGACGTTCAGTCAGAAGGTGACCGCCTTGATCGCGGGGGTCGAAGACTCCAAGCAAGTCGGGCGCTGGGCGCGAGACCAGAACGCGCCGCGCATCGACTCCGAGAACCGGATGCGCGCCGCCTGCCAAGTCTTCGCATTCATCGCCGACTGCGAGAACGGGCACATCGCCCGAGCGTGGATGCTCGGAATGAACCCCCAGCTGGACGACACCTCACCGATCGAAGCCATCGCCAAGGGGCGATTCAAGGAAGTGATGGCCGCGGCCCGCTCCTTCCAGCGGGGCGACCTCTGACCTAGGCTCGCGTTCACGTAATCGAACCCGCGCTCGCCGCCTGGCCGAACGAGCGGCGCCGGCACGCTCTCGACATCGGCCGCCCGCCCGTGGTTTCTGGGGTGATGCAGGCCACGACGTCCAGCTACTGACCTTGTCGGTAAGCCACAGCCAGTTCGGACCGTCCGTCGTGACGTCCCGGCGAACGCGGTCGTCGTGGACCGGCGGGCCCGCCTTCCTGGTTCGCCCGCGCTTCTTCCCGGAGAGGCTCCACCAGCGGTTGTCCCGGCAGATCCGCCACGCGGCCCGGTCGGACATGCCGGATCCCGCACTGCGGGCTTCGTCGGCCAGGAAGCGGTAGCCGAACTCCGGGTCCTCGCGGTGGGCGTCGAACAGTGCGTTCGCGCGAGCAGCTTGCTCGAACTCGGCATCGGTCACCGGCTTGTCGAGCCAACGGTAGTAAGGCTGTCTGGCGAGCGTCGCAGGAGTCGTCCGGGACGGTGGTGTGGACCAGCCCCCGCCGAGGGACCGCACCGACTCCCCTTCCCTTGGTCATCGTGGGTGCAACTGCTATACCGCCAGGAGACGAACGAACCTCCGTGCGAGCGCGTACTCGCGCTCAAGTCCGGAAGACCTCTCCTTGCCGAAGGGGTCCACCAGGAGGATCCTCAAGCGCGAGATCCGACTGCCGCTGTGGCGCGCTGGCCCATACCGCGGGCTTCGTCGGCGGAGTTCAGGCCTGTTTTCTCGGCGCCGCACGGGCCGGAATACCTCGGACACCGAGACGGCCCGGCACCGCGAGTGCGATGCCGGGCCAGAACGCGGTTCGAGTCCGAAGGCTTCAGCCCTGGCGGGCCTTGAAACGAGGGTCCTTCTTGTTGAGCACGAAGGTCACACCCCGTCGGCGCACCACCTGCGCGCCGGGCCTGGACTTCAGCGAGCGCAGTGATTTGCGTACCTTCATCGCGTGGTCCTTCCGAAACGTCGTTCGAATCGTTCGACCCGGCCTGCGGTGTCGATGACCCGCGAGGTGCCGGTGTAGAAGGGATGGGTCGCCGACGAGATCTCTACGTCGACGACGGGGTACACGGTGCCGTTGTCCCGTTCGACCGTGCTGCGCGAGTCGAGCGTGGAGTGGGCAAGCAGCTGGAAGCCTCCGGCGCGGTCACGGAAGACGACCGGACGCAATGTTGGGTGGATGCCGGACCTCATGGAACGTACCTCCTGCTCGGATCAGCGATCTTCACGAAACTCGACGTGCGAGCCGACCACCGGGTCGTACCTGCGCAGAACGAGCCGGTCGGGGTCGCTCAGACGGTTCTTGCGGGTCACGTAAGTGACTCCGGTGCCGGCCGTCGACTTCAGCCTGACAACCGGCCGCATGCTGTTGCGTGCCATGAGGCGCTCCTTTCGTCCGTCATCACCCGAGCCAATTGACTCGGTCATGTCAGACGCCTCTCACAACGCCTCCCCACAGCAACGCATTCCCTGAAGCCGTCGCCGCCGACAGGTCACATAGGACGCCATTTCCCTTGGCGAGTCTTCGGTGGCCTATGAGGGTCGCGGCGATGGCTGTGAAGGCGAGGAAGTACTCCGGCCTCGTGAATCCCGCGACAACAACGAGCACACCGAGATCCACGAACTGAACCCGAGGAAAAAGGACGCAGCCAAGAAACCGCCATCGGTCTGAGCGGTCCTACAGACCGCGTGACAGCACAGCCGGCGGCCTTTGCTTCGGAGCCGCTGCTGGCTGCAGGTCATCAAGGAAGTCGAGGACCACGGGTGGCGCCTAGACGGCGGGGACACCTACGGCTCGCCCGATTCGGCCATCGAGCGAATGTCCCGCAGCGTGTCGTCTACGTACGTCAGGTCGGCGAGTGAGCGGTAGTGGGTGACCGGGGCGAACGGATCGTCCACGGCCAGCGAGGCGGTGACGTGACCGGCCCAGGATGCGGCGCCGGGCCACCGGCCCAACGCCGCGGCCCCGACGACGTGACCGACGCCATGCGTGGCGACGGCCTCGACGGCCGGCCCACTGCCCTCGACGTAGGCGGTCATCGCGTCGGGAGCGCAGAGGTCGCCAGCCGCCCGGGGCCGCAAGCGGCCTGCCATTCGAATGCTGTGTCAGGTCTGCACCGGAATCCAGAACGAGATAGAAGTGCCCTCGCCCGCCGGGGACTCAATACTCAGCTCGCCGTCGAAGGCCGCCACGCGGTCGGCCAGCCCGATCAGACCGCTGCCAACCCTGACTCCCTGCACTCCTCCGACGCCGTCGTCGGCGATACGTACCCGCAACACGCCGTCGACCAGGTGCAGCCCGATCTCGATGCGTGACGCCTGCGCGTGCTTGACCGCATTTGTCACCGCCTCGGCGATGACGAAGTAGGCGTTGGATTCCACCGCCGAGGGCAGCCGCCGCTCGGTGGTGTTGTCCACCACGACCGGTACCGGACACCGGGCAGCCAGGTCCTCCACCGCGCCGGCGAGGCCCTTGATGGTGAGGGTGAGGGGGTAGATGCCCCGTGCGAGTTCCCTCAGTTCGTCGATGGCGGTCTGGGCGTTGGCGATCGAGTCCTCCAGGAGAGCGGTGACCACCGCGTCGTCGCGGGTCGACATCTCACCTACCAGCCGGAGTCCGATCATCAGGCTGACAAGCCGTTGCTGCGCCCCGTCGTGCAGGTCCCGAGCGGTGCGGCGGTGCACTTCCTCTACGCTCTGCATGATGCGCCTGCGACTGTCCTGCAACGAGGCCGCCATCGTGTTGAACGACGTACCGAGCGCACCGATCTCCGCCACTTTGCTGGGGGTGATCCGCACGGTGAGATCTCCGCCCGCGAGTCGTTGCGCCGCTGCCGCGACTTCACGGACTGGGCGGACGACGGCACGATGCTGGATCAAGGTGAAGGCGGCCACGAGCGCGACGGTCCCTGCCAGTCCGAGGCCGGCGGCGACCACCGCCCGGTGCGCGTTGATGCCCGCCGCGTCCTCGCGTGCCGCGAGCTGAGCGCGTTCGTCCGCCATGTACCGGTCGAACTGGGCTCGCAGGGCGTCGACCTGACGTTTGCCCTCCTCCGCCCTCGGCAGGCCGAAGGCGGCCGGGTCGTCCCGACGCACGGCCGCGACCAACGGTATGGAGTAGTCGTACAGCAGGGACTTCACAGCCGCGGTGATCCGTACTGCCGAGCGCCGCTGCTGCGACGATGTGGTGCCCTCGACGAACCGCCGTGCCTCGGCGGTGAAGTGCTTGCGTGCTTCGTTCCACGGCTGGAGGAACGACTCCTGCCGCGTCATCACGAACCCCCGCTGGCCCGTTTCCAGGTCCAGCACCAACCGTTCCAGGGTTTCCGCCTCGACCAGTGCGGTCCTGGACGCACGGCGCGCCGAGGTCGAGTCGTTCGCGTCGTCGATCGCCCAGATGAGGATCATGAAAGCGATCCCCATGAACAGCGCGAGCACCCCGCTCGCCACAATCGTGAGGCTGGTGATCCCTGGTCGTAGATCGCCGTACCACCGTCGTACCCTCATGCTCCGCCCAGCGGTAGAAGAACGGGATCGTCAGACGCTTCCGAGAAGTCAGGTCTCCGATGTGGATGAGTTAGCTGTTTGAAGATACCTGATGACTGACTCACTCGCGAAGATCGGCTCTGTCACTCATGCCAACATGAGAGTCACCATCACAGTCAACACATGAGGGTCTGTGTTGACCAGAGAGCGGTCACCACTCCGGATCGGCCGTGGGGTACTCCCTACACGGTTTATCTTCGTTCATGGTGTTTTCACCATGGTGGGGGTGGGGTGACGGAAGCCAGAGTGAGGGGGCGGCTGCGGGCCCGACTCGCGGCTGAGCACCACCCTGATGGCGCGCGCGGACCGGTTCGGCGGGCGCAGGGGCCCAGCCCGGCTTCCGGAGTACCTTCCATGACCCATGACATTCACGAGCAGGACCCCATCAGTCCCCCGCAGGCTCGGGGCGCTGACGCCAGACGCTGGTGGGTACTGGTGGTGATCGCGCTGGCCCAGCTGATGGTGGTACTGGACGCCACCATCGTGAACATAGCCCTGCCGTCGGCCCAGACGGCACTCGGCTTCAGCGACGGCAGCCGGCAATGGGTGGTGACCGCCTACGCTCTGGCATTCGGCAGTCTTCTGTTGTTCGGTGGACGGCTGGCCGACCTGCTGGGGCGCAAGGTGGTCTTCCTGACCGGCGTGGTCGGTTTCGCGGCGTCTTCGGCGCTGGCCGGCGCCGCGCAGAGTTTCGACGTCCTGATCATCGGCCGTACGCTCCAGGGACTCTTCGGTGCGCTTCTTGCGCCCGCCGCCCTCGCTCTGCTCAACGCGACGTTCACCGACGTAAAGGAACGCGCCAGGGCCTTCGGCGTGTACGGCGCCATCGCCGGTGCGGGCGGCGGCATCGGACTTCTGCTGGGCGGCGTACTCACCGAACATCTCAGCTGGCGCTGGACCCTGTACGTGAACGTGGTCTTCGCCGTGCTCGCCATCATCGGGGGAAGCTCGTTGCTGCGGGGCGGTCGTCCCGCTCACCGTCCCCGCCTCGACATCCCCGGCACCATCCTGGCCTCCGGCGGTCTGTTCGGGCTCGTGTACGGCTTCTCCAACGCCGAACGGCACCACTGGTCCTCGCCTCTGACCTGGGGCTTTCTGTGTGCCGCCGGGTTGCTGCTGGTTGGCTTCACCGCCTGGCAGCGCGTCACGAGACACCCACTGCTCCCGCTCCGGGTGCTCGCCGACCGCAACCGCGCCGCCTCGTTCATCGTCGTGGCGGTGTGCGGTGCCGGGCTGTTCGGGGTCTTTCTGTTCCTGACCTACTACCTGCAGATGGCACTCGGCTTCAGCCCGGTGCGGACCGGGCTCGCGTTTCTGCCGATGATCGGCGTCCTGATGGTCACCGCGCAGATGTCCACCATCGTGCTGGTGCCCCGCTTCGGGCCCAAGTACATCGTCCCGGCCGGTGCCGTGATCGCGGCGATCGGCATGAGCAGGCTGACCGGTCTGGAACTGAGCAGCACATACGCCGCCGATGTCCTGCCCTGTCTGATCGTCATCGGCTTCGGCATCGGCCTGGTCGTTCCGCCTGCCACGAGCCTGGCCACGACCGGACTGCTGCCGGAGGACACCGGGGTCGGCTCGGCCACCGTGAACACCATGCAGCAGATCGGCGGCGCCGTCGGCACCGCTCTGCTGAACACTCTGGCGGCGAGCTCCGCCACCAACTACCTGAAGGGCAGGCGCCCGACGCCCACGGCTCTGGCGCAGGCACAACTGCACAGCTACGCGACGGCCTACTGGTGGTCGGCCGGCATCTTCGTCTTCGGCGCTGTGGTGAGCCTGCTGCTCTACCGCACGGGCCGGGTCCAGCAGGCCCGCACGACATCGTCGTAGGCGAGGAGGGTTCGTCCGTGGAGGAGGGGGCGCAGCGGGCCGTCGCGCCGTCGAAGTGTGAACCCCTGTCGGGGAGTTCAAGGTCGCAGCGGGTTTCGGCGGACACCACTACGTTCGGCTGGACCAGCGCGACATGACCGGCGATCCGGTCGCCTCGACAGATGCAGACGGTTCCGTCGGAACACCGACGGCCGAGAGAACTCCGGAGCCGGCCTCGGCCGGGACAGGGACAAAGGGCTGTTCGGGCCCGGACAAGGAAAGCAGTCATGGACTGGCGCGATCACGCGGCATGCCGCGCCCACGATCCGGAGCTCTTCTTCCCCGTCAGCGAGACCGGCCGGGCCCTCTCCCAGATCGGGGAGGCGAAGGCGGTCTGCGGCGGTTGCCCGGTCGTGAACCGATGTCTGGAGTGGGGTCGGGCCGAGGGGATCGAGTACGGAGTCTGGGGCGGATACAGCGAGGGGGAACGCCGCGCCTCGCGGCGCCGTCGCAGATACGGCGCGCCGCCCCGGAAGGTGTGGCTCGGCGACGACGCGGAGGAAGCCGGGCAGGCGTGATCCTCCCGGCGGAACCTCGGCGAGCCCTTCGCGCACCGGTGCTGGGGCAGCCGGTCTCCCTCGCGCGGCGGCTCTGGCGGTGTCCTCGGCAGGGCGGGTCACCGGTACTGCGCGTGGTGTCGGGGTAGCTGCCCACAGGTCGCCGGCTCGACCGCATGTCCAGCGAGATGGAGGCGGGGGCGCCCGTCACCAGGTGTTCGCCGACCGACCGCTCATAATCTCCCTCGGGGGTCATGGCGTCGTCGCCGGCCGCACGACACCGACGAAGCGGCATCGCGGCCGCGCGAACGCGTCCTGGGCTGCCGCGGAACGGACGGTGGCAGGCGGCCGCGAGGCGGTTCCCACCGTGCCGTCGGCGCCGCGATGCGAGTGCGGCCCCGACGGTTCGGCGACATGCGGGGACCGCGCAACCACGTCGCAAGACGCCACCGCAACCGGGCCCGCCAGTCACCTGCCAGCTCGCCCACCCCGTCACACCCACGGCCCCTGCCCTAGCGGGATTTTGAGCGCCGCCACGTGTCCGGCTCCGCACACGTGGCGGCGGTCTCGGCGCCCGCGTCCGGCTCCGCTGTGCCTGACGGGTACGGGAGCACCGCGTTCCGGGCGGACCGCGCCCGTGACGGCTGTGTTCTGGGCAGGACGCGGGACGGGATGCAGGGGCCGGTGGGCTCGCGGGGTGGGGGTGGGGGTGGGGGTGGGGCATGGTTGCGGCGACGTTGCGTTACGTGGTCGAGGGGGCCCCGCGTGTCGCCGAACCGCCAGGACCCCGCCTACGGCAGTCATGTTCTCGCCAGGGCGTGGGCCCGGGTCCGTCCGGGCCCACGCCGCGCGGTGCGCAGCCCATCGAGCCGTTCGCCTCAGTCTTCGCGCGCGTCGTCGTCGGCGGGAAGGGCGGCCACCCGGTAGGCGTCCGCCTGTTCCAGCGTCTCGTGCTCCAGCAACGCGGCGGCGAGCGCATCGAGCCGGGCCCGCTGCTTGAGCAGGGTCTCGCAGGCCTCGGCCCAGCACTCGTCGACGATCCGGCGCATCTCGTCGTCGACGGTGTCCAGCGTGCGCGGAGCGGCGGCGAGACCGTAGGGCTGCCCGCTGTCGGCCGGCAAGACCGACAGCCGCCCCACCCGCTCGCTCATGCCCCACCGGGCCACCATGCCGCGGGCCAGCGCGGTGACCTGCTCCAGGTCGTTCTCGGCCCCCGTCGTGACCACTCCGAACACCACTTGCTCGGCCGCCATCCCACCCAGCGCACCGATGATCCGGCCGCGCAGGTAGTCCTCGGTGTACGCGTACCTGTCGGCGTCCGGGGTGGAGAGGGTGACGCCCAGCGCCCGGCCCCGCGGCACGATGGTGATCTTGCGGACGGGATCGGCGCCGGGCCGCAGCATGCCCAGCAGTGCGTGCCCGCTCTCGTGGTAGGCCGTTCTGCGCCGCTCGGCGTCAGGCATCACCAGGGGCCGTTCGGCGCCCAGTTGCACCTTCTCCAGCGCCTGCGACAGGTCCCTCTGCGTCACCCGGTCGTGACCGAGCCGCACGGCACGCAGGGCCGCCTCGTTGGCCAGGTTGGCCAGTTCGGCGCCAGTCATGCCGGGAGTGGCGCGGGCCATGCCGGCCAGATCGACGTCCTCGTCGAGCGGGATGGCACGGGTGTGGATGCGCAGGATCGCCTCACGGCCGCCCCGGTCGGGCGGCGCGACCTGCACCACTCGGTCGAACCGGCCCGGACGCGTCAGTGCGGCGTCGAGCACGTCGACCCGGTTGGTGGCGGCGATCACGATCACACCCTCGGAGCCGGAGAATCCGTCCATTTCGGTGAGGATCTGATTGAGTGTCTGCTCCCGCTCGTCGTGGCCGCCCACCGCCGATCCCCCTCGGGCGCGGCCGATGGTGTCGATCTCGTCGATGAAGACGATGGCCGGGGCCACTTTGCGCGCCTCGGCGAACAGTTCGCGTACCCGCGAGGCGCCCACGCCGACGATCATCTCGATGAACTCCGACGCGGAAGCCGAGAAGAACGGCACGCCCGCCTCCCCCGCCACCGCCCGTGCCAGCAGCGTCTTACCGGTGCCGGGCGGCCCGGCAAGCAGCACACCGCGGGGCATCTTCGCCCCCAGCCGCCGGTACGCCTGCGGGTGCTTGAGGAAGTCGACGACGTCGTTCAGCTCGCCCTGCACCTCGTCGATGCCCGCTACGTCGGCGAAACTGGTCCGTCTTCGCGGCTCGGGTTCGACCGGCTTCGGGGTCTTGCGACCGAGCACTCCGCCCGCCGCGCCCAGCCCGCCGCCGCCCCTGCGCCGGACGATGAACACCCACGCAGCGATCAGCAGGGTGGTCGGCAGCAGCGAGACCAGGAGGGACTCCAGCAGGCCGGGCCCCCGGGCCACCGGGCTCGCGGTCACCGCCACCTTCTGACGGGTGATCTCCGCCCAGAGCCGGTCGTCGTCGGCGAAGGCCGGCTTGTAGGTCTTGAACCGGGTGTAGGTATCTCCCGCGGCGCCGCCCGGCAGCGCGGCGGCCTTCTTCAGGGTGCCCTGGATCTGCGAGCCGCTCGCGTAGACGTTCTTGACGTTGCCGTCGGCCAGTTCCCTGGTGAAGACGGTGTAGTCGACGGGCGTCGTGCCGTCTCCGTGCACGGCGCTGTACAGAAATCCGAAGGCGAGGTAGACGATGCCCAGGACCACCAACTGCACCAGGCAGCCGCCGCGCGGCCGCGGGCCGCTCCTCGGCGCACCGCCCGGAACTCCTTCGCTGCGCCAGGCCGCGTGCGGGTCACGGCGCGGTGGCACGGAATCAGTCATCGTGTCTCTCCTCGGAGGGCGTTGCGCGGTGCTGCCGGGGCGTGGAGCACCGGCCGGACGGCACGGCGGCGTCGGATCACAGGAGTCGGTTGGCGCGGCGCACCATGGCCACGCCCAGCAGTCCCAGGGCCAGGGTCAGTACCCCGAGGACCACGCCGTTGCCGGCAGCCGCGGGGCCGGGGTGGCGTGCCACCACCCACGGTGAGATCGCCATCCAGACACCGATCGCACCGAGGGCGCCGCTCATCCCGGTCATCCGCTCGGGAACCACGGTGAACCCCAGCGCGAGCAGGCAGACGAAGGCCCCCACGATCAGGTCGTGCACCGCCAGATCCACCTGGTCGGCCGCGAAGTGCAGCACCCACGGCGACACGGCGAAGTACAGGCCGACGAGGAAGACGGGTCCGTTCACCAGCGCCACGTCCTGCCCGTGGAGGACTCGGAGGTAACGCGTGCGCATCTCGAAGGCGTCGGGATGGTCTGCCATGTCATCGCTTCCACGGGAGTGGCCGGACATCTGAGGCCCCCTTCACTGTCGTCCGCTGCGGCGACTCACCGCGCCGGAGACTCATGCTGTCGCGCCGAAGGGGCCCGTACATCACATGTACGAGTGATACATGGCTCGGCAACTCCCCACATGCCATAGGTACCGTTTATGAGTTGATAATCCATGAGTTACTACTCACACCATATGTCTCATGCGAGTGTGAACTCATGGCTTCTGCGACTTCCCTCCATCCCAGCCACTCCCGCAGGCACGCGGACCGTCGTCTCCTCCGGGATCTGGACCGTCCCTCGGACCTGTTCCGCAACCTCGGACCGAACTGGTTCGCCTCGATCATGGGCACGGGCATCGTCGCCAACGCCTCTGCCGTCGTCCCGTACCACGTGACCGGCCTGCGGCTCTTCGGCACCCTCGTGTGGGCCCTGGCGTCAGCCGTCCTGGTGGCGCTGTCGGCCGCCTGGGTCGTGCACTGGATCCGGTTCCGCGACATCGCGCGGGGGCACGCCCACAATCCGGTGATGGCCCACTTCTGGGGTGCTCCCGCCATGGCCCTGCTGACGGTCGGCGCCGGCACACTCACCCTCGGCCGCGGCTGGATCGGCGAGGCCGCAGCCGTCCGCACCGACGCCGTGCTGTGGGCGGCGGGCACCCTGCTCGGTCTGGTGACCTGCGTGTGGATCCCGTATCTCGCGATGACGGAACACCAGGTCGCCGACGACTCCGCGTTCGGCGGCTGGCTGATGCCGATCGTGCCGCCGATGGTGTCGGCGGCCACCGGCGCCGCCCTGGTGCCGCACGTGCCTTCGGGTCAGGCGCGCCTCACCATGCTGATGGTCTGTTACGCCATGTTCGGCATCAGCCTCTTCGCGAGCCTCGTGATCATCACTCAGTTGTGGACGCGGCTGGTCCACCACAAGGTGGGCCCGGCGGCGATGGTTCCCACGCTGTGGATCGTCCTGGGTCCGCTGGGCCAGTCCGTCACCGCGGCGAACGCCCTCGGCGCGGTCGCCCACTTCGCCCTCCCCGCTCCCTACGCCACCGGGGCAGCCGCCTTCGCCGTGTTCTACGCCGTGCCCACCTGGGGTTTCGCGATGATGTGGCTGGCGCTCGCCTCGCGGCTGACGCTGCGCGCGGTGCGCACCCGTCTGCCGTTCACGCTGACCTGGTGGAGCTTCACCTTCCCGGTCGGCACGTGTGTCACCGGCACCTGCGCACTGGCCGCACGGCTGCACTCCTCCCTGTTCGACGTGACCGGCGCGGCTCTGTTCGTGCTTCTGCTGGGGGCGTGGGCGGTGGTCGCCGTCCGTACGCTGCGCGGCAGCCTGCGAGGCACTCTCTTCCTCGCCCCTGCCCCGGGACCCACCGGCCGGTGACTGCCCTTCCCCGTCGGTCCGGGACGATCCGGCTCCGGATGCCGAGTCCAAGGGGCCGGACCCAACATCACTCAGTCATGCGAGTGCACATGTGTCATATCTGTGCGAGTTTGGACGGCACTGAGGCACATGAACGCAGAAGGATGCCTCTCCACGACAACACCTCTGCCGGCTTCGGTGCGGCCCGTTCTGCGCACGACGAGGCGGTCTTCACGGCGACCTCGTGGACCAGCCGGAGGCTTCGGGGCCGGCATCGCGCCCAGACCTCGCGCACCGCGCCCTCGTCGACCAGCGACTGACAGAGCCGGTGCGTGCGCCGAGCACCGCCGGTCACAACGCCCCTGCGCCCTGAGGAGAAGACCGTGTCCGTGTCCATTGCCAGGGAACCCGCGCGCACCGCGGATTCCCGACTGACCCGCGCTGTTCGCCACTGGGGGTGGCTGGCCGTGCTGGCGGTGGGGCTGCTGCTGTTCTGGCTCATCCATTCCACCCTGATCTCCACCGGCAATCCCAACCTGGTTCCGGCCCTGATCTTCTTCGGTGCGGCGGTGGTACCGACCACGTTCGTCGTCTTCGTCTCCGGCCGACGGCTCGACTTCGGGGTGAGCTTTCCCCTCGTGGCGACCACGGCCCTGGTGGGTGGGGCGATCGGGGTGACCACAGCCGGATTCCTGGAATACCGGACCCTGCGGCTGATGGATGTCCCCCCGACGGTCGCCGTGGGGGTGATCGAGGAGGCGGCGAAGCTGATCATGCCGGTACTGCTGCTGTTCTTCGTCCGCGACCGCCACCCCGGCGACGGGCTGCTCATCGGAGTGGCCTCCGGAGCCGGCTTCGCGGTGTTCGAGACCATGGGCTACGCCTTTGTCGAACTCATCCAGTCCAACGGCGATCTGACGGCGGTCGACGACCTGCTGGTCCTGCGCGGTCTGCTGAGTCCCGCCGCACACATGGCATGGACAGGGTTGACGGCCGCCGCGCTGTGGTCGGCGGCGTCCCGTCACTGGAGCAGACGCTCGGTCCTCACGTCGGTCCTCGTCTGTGTCGTCGCAGTCGGACTGCACGCCGCTTGGGACAGCTTCGACAGCGACACCTCGTACACGGTTCTCGCGATCATCAGTCTGTCCCTGTTGATCGTCACCACCCGGCTTCTGGGTCGTCCGCGCGGGACGCACACGGGCGTGGCGCAGGCAGCATAGTTCTGGTCCCCCGGCCGCGTGGTGTGGCCGGGGGGGCAAAAAAGCGCGCCAGGTCGTTTCCCCCCCTTCTCTTCTCCCCCCCCCCCCCGCTCTGCGTATCCTCGCTACGTGCTTCTCTCAGACAACGACATCCGGGCCGAGATCGACTCCGGGCGGGTACGGGTCGATCCCTACGACGAATCGATGGTTCAGCCGTCGAGCATCGATGTGCGGCTCGACCGCTACTTCCGGGTGTTCGAGAACCACAAGTACCCGCACATCGACCCCAGCGTCGAGCAGGCCGACCTGACGCGGCTCGTGGAGCCGGAGGGCGACGAGCCGTTCATCCTGCACCCGGGTGAGTTCGTGCTGGCGTCGACGTACGAGGTCATCTCGCTGCCCGACGACATCGCCTCGCGCCTCGAGGGGAAGTCCTCCCTCGGCCGCCTCGGGCTCGTCACGCACTCGACCGCCGGCTTCATCGACCCGGGCTTCAGCGGGCACGTGACGCTGGAGCTGTCGAACCTCGCGACGCTGCCCATCAAGCTGTGGCCGGGGATGAAGATCGGGCAGCTGTGCCTGTTCCGGCTGTCGTCGCCCGCCGAGTTCCCGTACGGCAGCGAGCGCTACGGGTCGCGTTACCAGGGGCAGCGCGGGCCGACCGCCTCCCGTTCCTTCCTCAATTTCCATCGGACCCAGGTGTGAGCAGCAGCGACATGAGTGACAGCAGCGGTACGGCCCCCGTGCGCGAGAACCTTACGTACGAGAAGTTCGGGGTCGCGATCCGCGAGCTCGCGCAGACCATCGCCGACGACGGGTACGAGCCCGACATCATCCTCTCCATCGCGCGCGGAGGCGTCTTTGTCGCGGGCGGGCTCGGGTACGCGCTGGACGTCAAGAACCTGAATCTCGTAAATGTCGAGTTTTATACCGGTGTGGGCGAGACGCTGGAGATGCCGGTCATGCTGGCGCCCGTGCCGAACGTCATCGACTTCTCCAACAAGAAGGTCCTGATCACCGACGACGTCGCCGACACCGGCAAGACGCTGAAGCTGGTCCACGACTTCTGCCTGGACACCGTGGCCGAGGTGCGGTCGGCGGTCGTCTATGAGAAGTCCCACTCGCTCGTGAAGTGCGAGTACGTGTGGAAGCGGACCGATGACTGGATCAACTTCCCGTGGAGTGTCGAACCGCCCGTCGTGAAGCGTGACGGTCAGGTTCTCGACGCCTGATCCGAGACATGCGCGAAGGGGCCCGGCACCGTCGAACGGTGCCGGGCCCCTTCACGTACAGCGTGCGTACGTGACTAGAACGTGCCCAGCTTGATGATCGAGAGCAGCGCGACCAGCTGGATCGCCGAGGCGGCCAGGGCCTTCGGCCACGGGAGGTCGTGGGACTTGGAGACCATCGTGGTGAGCAGGGCGCCCGCGGCGACCCAGGTCGCCCAGCCGAGGAGCTGGACGAACATCTCGTTGCCGCCGAGGAACATGCCGAACAGCAGGCGCGGGGTGTCCGTGAGGCAGGCGATCAGCATGGACAGGCCGACCGTGGGCTGCCAGGCGCCGTCGCCGCCGAGCTGGCGGGCCAGGGTGTGGGTGACCACGCCGAGGATGAAGAACGAGACCGTCACCGCGACGCCCGTGGTGAGGACGTAGGGGATCGCCGAGGACAGCGTGGCGTTGATCACGTCCTCGCGGGCGCCGTCGAAGCCGAAGATGGCGAGCAGCCCGTAGAGGAACGTGACGATGAGGGCCGGGGCCCACATCGCGTAGTCGCGCATCTGGAGGTAGGTCGGCGCGGGGCGGAAGACGACTCCCGTGAGGAGTTCCTTCCAGTGCAGGCGGGGGCCGACGGGGCCCGCGGGCGCCGCGCCCGCCTGGTAGGTGGAGCCCTGGCCGTACGGGTCGTCGTCCGGGTTCACCGAGAAGGCCTGGGTGTGGCCCGGGTTGTTGGCCGCGTACGGGTCGTAGCCGCCGCCCCCTTGCGGGTGGGGCGCCTGCCGCGGGTCGCCGAAGTACTCCGGCTCGCCGTAGCCACCGCCTCCGCGGTTGTCGTTGCTCTGGGGCCACTGCTGCTGACCGCCCCCGCCGTAGTACTGCGGGGGCGGCGGGGGGCCCTGCGGCGCTTCGCGGTTGTCCCGGCCGCGTCCGTTCCTGAATCCAGCCACGTAGTCGAACGTACCTGGTTTCGCCGGGTGCAATGCCGGGCCCGGGGGATCGGGCCCGGCATTGCGGCTGAGCTGTGACATCCCCTAAGGGACGTTTCAGGGGTGTCCCCGAGGGGTGCGCGGCAGCCCGGTCAGTCGGAGAAGTTCTGGCCCAGGAACGGGGTGCCGGAGGTGGAGATGCCGAGGGTGGAGGTGTAGATGCCCGCGGAGGACGACAGGGTGTCGTTCGTGTTGGAGTGCAGGGCGTACACGGCGCCGTTGTCGCCGTTCTCGCCCGAGGCGCCCACGACGACGTCGCCGCGGCCGTCGCCGTCGAGGTCGTCGACGTGCACGTCGGTGCCGAAGTAGTCGTTCTTCTCGTTGGAGTTGGGCACGCCCGGGGTGTCCTGGCTGTAGAACTTCGCGCCCGTTCCGGTGATCCCGGAGCCGTCGGCGGAGCCGTACAGGACGGTGATCGCGCCGGCGTTCGTGATGCCGTCGAGGTCTTCGCCCGGGGTGCCGACGACGAGGTCGAGCCGGCCGTCGCCGTTGACGTCGCCGAGGTCGAGCTCCGCGCCGAAGGCGTCGCCGTTCTCGCCGCCGCCGGGGACGCCCGCGGTGTCCTGGTCGATGGTCTGGACGCCGGAGGTGACCGGGCCGGACGCGCTGCCGTGGGCGATCCTGACGGCGCCGCCCTTCTGGGAGCCGGGTACGCCGGTCGTCGCGTCCCAGGCGACGCCGATGACGACATCGCCCTTGCCGTCGCCGTCCACGTCACCGACGTCGGTGATGATGCCGGCGGGCAGCTTGACGTAGCCGGTGGCCTTGACGCCCGAACTGGTGCCGGGGAGGTAGAAGTTGGCGTCCCAGGCGTCGTCGGTGTCCTTCTCGAAGCCGTTGACGAGCAGGTCGTCGATGCCGTCGCCGTTGATGTCGCCGGAGTGCAGGTTGCGGATGCCGTCGCCGCTGCCGCTCCACACCGGGGCGCTCACGGTGTACGCGCCGTTCTTGCCGCCGGCCCGCAGCGAGCCGCCGCGCAGGACGTCGACGGTGGCGGAGTTGGGTGTGGCGACCGCGAGGTCTGCCTTGTGGTCGCCGTCGAGGTCGGCGGCCTGGAGGATGGCGCCGAAGTGGTCGTGCGCCGAGGCGCGCGGGTCGGTGACGGTGGTGCCGCCGGTCAGGCCGTTCGGGGAGCCCCAGAGGACGGCGACGGTGCCGCCGTCCTTGTCGCTGCCGACGTCCTCGCCGGATGCGCCGACGGCCAGGTCGTCGTAGCCGTCGCCGTCGAAGTCGCCGTACGCGGTGTCCCCGCCGAAGTAGTCACCGGCCTCGGCGGTGCCGGGGACACCGGCGGTGTTCTGGCTGATGGTGGCGTGCTTGCCGCCGCCGTACAGGACGGAGACCTGGCCGGCCTGGGCCTTTCCGTTCACGTACGCGTTCGACGCGGAGACCGCGACGTCGGCGAGGCCGTCGCCGTTGAAGTCGGCGTCGGAGGCGGCGACCTGGGCGGTGGCGGCCGATGCCGAGCCGGCCGTGGCCACGAAGAGCCCGCCGGTCAGCGCGGCCGCCGCGGCCGTCGCCGTGGCGAGGCGGAGGCGGGTGGGAGAGGGGGCGGGGATGCGCTTGTGCTTGGCCTTGCTGGACATCGCGACGACTCCTGCGGGAAGGGGATGTCTGGCCGACATCCCGCGACAAAGGTCATACAGAGCGCGTACGACGGCGTACGTGCTGCCGTTCGGCGGGTGTTTGCCGGGAGTTGTCCCGTGCATGACCCGCTGGTCGACGAACAGAAGACTCGTTGCGAGGTACAAGGGTTGTACGGGGGCTGTGGGGATTTTTACGGGAGCTGTGGCGATTTTGCGGCATGGCCGCGCGTGAAGGTCAGTCCTTGGCGAACGCGGCCGTGGAGAAGGTGAGTCGGGGCTTCGCCGCGATCAGTGACGGCGACCGCTCGCCCGTCAGCACCACCACGGAATCCTTGGCCGGATCCGAGTCCGGCGTGCGCTGGACGACCAGATCGTCCCGCCCGTCCCCGTCGAAGTCGGCGACGGCGATCACCCGGCCCCCACCCGCGGGGCCCTTCACCACCCGCGAACCGCCCGCCAGCAGGCTGATCTTGGGGCCGCCGGACACGATCAGATCCGTACGGCCGTCGCCGTCGAGGTCGCCCGTGTCGAGCGCCTTGCCGGTGACCGCGAGCGTGCGGCCGCCTTTCAGTACGACGCCGTCGCCGGTCAGCACCGCCGAGCCGAACCGGCCGAACGCCACGTCCGTGCCCGCCGGGTAGGTGGCACCGGCCGTCCCCGGGCCGTTCGGGCCGCCCAGGGTGACGGCCGAGCGGGAGGTGCCGCCGTGGGCGCGGACCAGGACGTCGTCGGTGCCGTCGCCGTCCACATCGGCCGCCGGGCCTGCAGGAACGTTTCCGGAGGACGGTACGAGCCGGGCTGTGCCGCGTGGGGCGCCGGCGCGGGTGAACGGGCCCGGCAGGAAGGAGAGCGAGCCGTTGCTGGCGTGCACCACGAGGTCGGCCTTGCCGTCGCCGTCGAAGTCGCCGCACACGGGCTGGTCGGGCCAGTCGTTGCCGAGCCGGGCCTTCGCCGGGATCGCGACCTTCACGCCCTTGCCCGCGATGCCGCCCGGCGAGCCGAAGAGGATCTGGAGCGGGACGGGCGGTTGGCCCTGGCCGTCGTAGGGCGGGTCGGTCGACACGACGAGGTCGGTGAACCCGTCCGCGTTCAGATCGCAGCTCGCCTCCGAGGCGAACGCCGCCGGGGTCTGCCCCTTCGTCGGCGCCGCGTACGTCGCCGGGGACAGCAACTGCCGTACCTCCGGCGTCAGTCCGTGCCCCTTCTTCCCGTAGACGATGCCGATCCCCGCGTCGTCACCGAGTCCGTCGTGCGCGAGATCGTCGAGTACGAGGTCGGGGGCGCCGTCGCCGTTGAAGTCGGAGGCGGTCTTCGAGCCCTTGCCGCGCGGTACCGGCTGGGCTGCCGTACGGGCGTCCTTGCCGGTCAGGGTGACGGGGCGGTGGCTCGCGGAGGCGGAGGCGGTGGGGTCGTCGCCGCCGCAGCCGGTGAGTGCGGCGGCGAGGAGGACTACGGCTCCGGTGGCTCCGGCCGCCACGGTGGTGCGGTGGGGGCGGGGCCACGGGCGCCGCTCCGTGCTCCCGCCGCCGCTCCTTGTGCCTGTCATCGCAACGACCCCGCTCGCCTCATGAGTTCACAACTCGCACATTGTGGCGTTTGCCGGGTGTGCCGTTAAGGGGTGCGGGGTGCAGCGTTCGTCACGTCCGTGCATTTCCGGTCAGCGCGGGGTTGGTGGCCGGTCGCGCAGTTCCCCGCGCCCCTTATCGGGTTGTCGTTCGTCCGCGGGCCGGTGGCCGCTTCTCGCGCAGTTCCCCGCGCCCCTGAGATGCGCACTTCGTGCACCATCTCATCAGAGACGCGCCCCCGGCCTCCAGGAGAGACGCGCCCTCGCCATCCATCAGAGGCGCGCGGAGCGCAGCCTCAGGGGGAGGCTGCGCGGAGCGCATGCCTCAGGGGCGCGGGGAACTGCGCGAGAAGCGGCCACCGGCCCGCGCGTGGCAACGGTCCTTAGGGGCGCGGGGAACTGCGCGAGAAGCGGCCACCGGCCCGCGCGTGACAACGGTCCTCAGGGGCGCGGGGAACTGCGCGAGAAGCGGCCACCGGCCCGCGCCCGGCAACGGTCCTTAGGGGCGCGGGGAACTGCGCGAGAAGCGGCCACCGGGCCGCGCCCGGCAACGGTCCTTAGGGGCGCGGGGAACTGCGCGATCGGCCGCGGCGTGAGCGGTGGTCGGTGCAGGGCCCCGCGCCCTCGGTGGCGCCTAGTCGTCGATCGCCGTGCCGAAGTGGGCGCCCTTGGCCGGGGCGTTCAGGGCGGCCGGGCCGTAGGTCCAGGAGCCGGAGGAGGTCACGCCGGACGAGGTTGCCGAGAAGACCCAGACGATGCCGTCGCCCGCGTTCTCACCCGGCGCCGCCGCCAGCAGGCCGAAGCGGCCGTCGGCGTTGGGGTCCGTGAAGGAGACCTGCGCGCCGAACTTGTCGCCCTTCTCGGCGGCCCCGGGCACCCCGTCGGAGTTCTGGTTGAAGTCACGGACGCCTGCCGCCGTGAGGCCGTCGGACGAGCCGCGCAGGACCCACACCGCCCCCGCGTCGGCCACGGTCCCGATGTCCTCGCCCGGCGCGCCGACGGCGACATCGGCGAACCCGTCGCCGTTGGTGTCGCCGACCGACAGGTCACCGCCCCAGCGGTCGCCCCGCTCATGGGCGCCCGGCACTCCGGGACTGTCCTGCGTCCACTGCTGAACCTCCCCGGCGGGCCCCGCGGCGGAGCCGTAGTAGACGCCGATCATGCCGCCGGCGGTGGACTCCCCGCCCTCGTCGGGTCCTTGGGGATCACCGGTGACCAGGTCGTCCTTGCCGTCGCCGTTGATGTCACCGGAGGCGACGACCGGGCCGCCGCGCAGAGCGAGCACGGGCAGCGGGTCGGCGTCGGAGGCGCTGCCCTGGAGGACGTAGGACCAGCCGTGGTTGCTGTCGTCGTCGGCGGAGATGCCGGAGACGACGAGGTCGGCGAAGCCGTTGGCGTCGTAGTCGCCGGTGCTGAGGCCCGAGGGGTTGATGCCGGGCGGCTCCTCGGCGGCCGAGCGGGTCTTGGGCGCCTTGTCCGCGAAGTTCGTGCGGGAGTGCCGTACGAGGTCCTTGGCGGCGGCGGAGCCGGAGCGCGCGGCGGGCGCCGCCTCGTACTGGAAGAGCGCGACGCCGACGGAGTCGAGGACGGCGACCAGGTCCCCGTCGGTCGTGTCGGTGAAGTGCGCGGCGGCGAGGGCCGAGCCGAAGTGGCGCCCCTTGCCGGGTTCGTCGGCCTGGAGACCGGTGGACTCGGTGCCGACGAGGCCCTTGGGAGTGCCCCACAGGACGACGCCGCCGCCGGAGTCGGCGACGGTGCCCAGGTCCTCGCCGGGCGAGCCGACGATCGCGTCGTCGTAGCCGTCGCCGTCGAGGTCGCCGGTGGCGACGGCCTGCCCGAACGCGTCGCCGTTCTCGGCGCTGCCCGGCACTCCTGCGGTGTTCTGGCTGATCACGGCGGCACGGGAGGTTCCCATGCCGCTCTTGCCGCCGTACTGGACGGTGACGAGCCCGGCGCCCGCGTGTCCGCCGACGGTGGCGCCGGGGGCGCCGACGAGCACGTCGTCGTAGCCGTCGCCGTTGAAGTCGGTGTTGCGGTCGTTCGCGCTGGTGCCGCCCGGGATGCCCGCGTACGCGGACGGGGCGGTGGCGATGAATGCGCCGGAAAGGAGAAGGAACGAGGCCGCCGCGAGGGCGGCCGTACGGTTCTTGCGCACGTGCGGCTCCTGAGTCTCTTGTGGAGAAGGAAGGCCGGGCAGCGCGGGGGTATGACCGACAAAGGGCCCGTTCCTCTGCCGGTGCCTGGTTCGACACGGGATCAGCCGCGAGGGTTGTACGGGACGGGACAAATGAAAGGGCACCCCGTCGGAACGGGGTGCCCTCAAGTGACGTACAGAGGAAGCTACTTCACCGGTTCCGGCTCCGGCGCGTCCTCGGTCTCCGCCTCGCCCGCCGGGTCGGCCGGCGTCTTGACGGAGTCGAGCAGCAGCTGGGCGACGTCGACGACCTGGATCGACTCCTTGGCCTTGCCGTCGTTCTTCTTGCCGTTGACCGAGTCGGTCAGCATGACGAGGCAGAAGGGGCAGGCCGTCGAGACGATGTCGGGGTTCAGGGACAGGGCCTCATCAACACGCTCGTTGTTGATGCGCTTGCCGATCCGCTCCTCCATCCACATCCGCGCGCCACCGGCGCCACAGCAGAAGCCGCGCTCCTTGTGGCGGTGCATCTCCTCGTTGCGGAGACCCGGGACCTTGCCGATGATCTCGCGCGGCGGCGTGTAGATCTTGTTGTGGCGGCCCAGGTAGCACGGGTCGTGGTACGTGATGATGCCCTCGACCGGCGTGACGGGGACGAGCTTGCCCTCGTCGACGAGGTGCTGGAGCAGCTGCGTGTGGTGGATGACCTCGTAGTCGCCACCGATCTGCGGGTACTCGTTGCCGATCGTGTTGAGGCAGTGCGGGCAGGTCGCGACGATCTTCTTGGCCGTCTTCGGCTTCTTGGACTCGTCGGTGACCTTGCCGTCGTCGTCGTACTCCTCGCCGAACGCCATGTTCAGCGCCATGACGTTCTCCTGGCCGAGCTGCTGGAACAGCGGCTCGTTGCCGAGGCGGCGGGCGGAGTCACCGGTGCACTTCTCGTCGCCGCCCATGATCGCGAACTTGACGCCCGCGATGTTCAGGAGTTCCGCGAAGGCCTTCGTCGTCTTCTTGGCGCGGTCCTCGAGGGCGCCGGCGCAGCCGACCCAGTACAGGTACTCGACCTCGGTGAGGTCCTCGATGTCCTTGCCGACGACCGGCACCTCGAAGTCGAGCTCCTTGAGCCACTCCAGGCGCTGCTTCTTCGCCAGGCCCCAGGGGTTGCCCTTCTTCTCCAGGTTCTTGAGCATCGTGCCCGCCTCGGACGGGAACGCGCTCTCGATCATCACCTGGTAGCGGCGCATGTCGACGATGTGGTCGATGTGCTCGATGTCGACCGGGCACTGCTCGACGCAGGCGCCGCAGGTGGTGCAGGACCACAGGACGTCCGGGTCGATGACGCCGTTCTCCTCGACGGTGCCGATCAGCGGACGCTCGGCCTCCGCGAGGGCGGCGGCGGGGACGTCCTTGAGCTGCTCCTCGGTCGCCTGTTCGTTGCCCTCCATGTCCTTGCCGCCACCGGCGAGCAGGTACGGAGCCTTGGCGTGCGCGTGGTCGCGCAGCGACATGATGAGGAGCTTGGGGGAGAGCGGCTTGCCCGTGTTCCAGGCGGGGCACTGCGACTGGCAGCGGCCGCACTCGGTGCAGGTGGAGAAGTCGAGCAGGCCCTTCCAGGAGAACTGCTCGACCTGGGAGACACCGAAGACGGCGTCCTCGGCCGGGTCCTCCCAGTCGATCGCCTCGCCCTTGGAGGTCATCGGCAGCAGCTCGCCGAGGGAGACGTCGCCGTCGGCCCTGCGCTTGAACCAGATGTTGGGGAAGGCGAGGAAGCGGTGCCAGGCGACACCCATGTCGGTCTTCAGGGCGACCGTGATCATCCAGATGAAGGAGGTCGCGATCTTCAGGCCGGCGAAGAAGTACGTGAGGTTCTGGAGGGTGCCGATGCTCAGGCCCTTGAGGCCCGCGACCACCGGGTACGAGATGAAGAACGACGCCTCGTAGCTGTCCACGTGGTGCTGGGCGCCTTCGAGGGCGTGCAGCATGAAGATGCAGACGCCGACGATGAGGATGACGGCCTCGACGAAGTACGCCTGGCCGAAGTTCGAGCCGGCGAAGCGGGACTTGCGGCCCGGCTTGTCGGGGCGGCTCAGCTGGCGGATCACGATGAGGACCGCGATGCCGAGGATCGTCATGGTGCCGATGAACTCGACGAACATGTTGTACGGCGCCCACTCGCCGATGATCGGCAGCAGCCAGTCGGCCTGGAACAGCTGGCCGATGGCGTTGACGATCGTCAGCAGCAGCGAGAAGAAGCCCACCGCCACGAACCAGTGCGCGACACCGACGATGCCCCAGCGGTTCATCCGGGTGTGGCCGAGGAACTCCTTGGCCACGGTCACGGTGCGCTGGACGGGTTCGTCGGTGCGGGTGCCTGCGGGGACGTTCTGGCCGAGCCGCATGAAGCGGTAGATCTGGGCGATCGCCCGGACGAACAGGGCTACGCCGACCACGATCAGGGCCAGCGACACGATGATCGCGGCGAGTTGCATTTTGGGGGCTCCTCGGGCCTGCGAGGGGAGTCTTCTCGGGACACGTACTCGAACGGTGCTGATTACTAAGCGGTAACTTATGCAGTCCGTCTGAGACTACCCACTTACGCAATCGCAATGTAGTCGGCGCCTTGGTGATCTGCGTCGCTGAGGGTCCCCTCACGCGGCACTCGGGGCGGGGCCAAAGCTGATCGTGTTATTCGCCCCATATTTGGACATAACGGAATAACTTATGTAGGGCTCCAGGTGGGCGCGACCCACCGTTGTCACCCCGATACCGCACCAGCAACTCACCGAGGGGCCCATGACGACCGCACCTCTGACACATCTGGTCACCGGCGGCGCGGGCTTCATCGGCTCGCATCTGACGGACGCGCTGCTCGCCCAGGGCCACACCGTCGTCGTCCTGGACGACCTGTCCACCGGGGACCGGGCCAACCTCGCCGTCGCCTGGCCCAACCCGCGGCTGCGCTTCGTGCGCGGCTCCGTCCTCGACGCCCGCCTCGTCGACGAACTCACCGCACGCTGCGACCGCGTGACCCACCTCGCCGCGGCGGCCGGTGTCCGGCGCACCGCCGAGCAGCCCCTGCGGTCCTTCACCACGACCGTGCGCGGCACCGAGCACGTCGTCGAGGCGGCCCACCGCCACGGCCGCCCGCTGCTGCTCGCCTCCACCAGCGAGATCTACGGCAAGAGCGGCGCGGCCCCGGTCGCCGAGACCGCGAACCGGGTGCTCGGCCCGACCACCGTCGCCCGCTGGGCGTACCCCACGGCGAAGGCCGTCGACGAGCTGTTCGCGCTCGGCCACCACCGCGAGTACGGCCTGCCGGTGACCGTGGCCCGCCTCTTCACCACGGCGGGCCCGCGCCAGTCGCCCGCGTACGGCACGGTCGTGCCCCGGCTCGCCGCGCAGGCCGTCGCCGGGCAGCCGCTCACCGTGCACGGCGACGGCACCCAGCGCCGCTGCTTCGCGCACGTCACGGACGTCGTCGACGCACTGCTGCGGCTGCTCGACCACCCCGGCGCGGGCGGCGAGGTCTTCAACGTCGGCAGCACCGAGGAGACCACCATCGGCGACCTCGCGGGCATCGTCGTCGAACGCGCGGGCTCCCCGTCGCCGCTGCGCTTCATCCCGTACGAGGAGGTGTACGGCGGCGCCGGGAGCGGCTTCGAGGAACCGGCCCGGCGCATCCCCGACACCCGCAAACTGCGCGAGCTGACCGGCTGGGAGCCGCGCCTGGGCCTCGTCGACATCGTGGACGCGGCGCTCCTCGACGCGGGCGGCGCCTTCCCCGGCCCCGCCGCGCCGGTCCTCTTCCCGCCCGCCGCTCAGGCACGGGCCTGACGTGCTGTACGGAGCGGCCGCCGCCGCGACCGCGCTGCTGCTGACCGCCGTCCTCGCCGGAGCCCTGCGCACCCTGGCCCTGCGCGTGGCGAGGCCCGTGAAGGCGGCCAGGAACAGAACCCGGCCCGCACCGCGCGTCGGCGGGGTCGCCGTGGCCGTCGCCACCGGCGCCGTCGCGGCGGCCGGCGCCGCCACCGGGCTCGCCCCGCTCGGCTCGGCCACCGCCACGCTGCTGCTCGCCGCGGGCGCCGTCGCCGTGCTCGGGCTGCTGCACGATCTGCGGCCGATGGGGGCGCGGGCCCGGGTGATCGTGCAGGCGGGCGCGGCGACGCTGGTCGTGCACGGCACCCAGCTCGGCCTGGTCACCGGCGCGCTGGCGGTGCTGTGGATCGTCTTCGTGACCAACGCCTTCCAGCTCCTCGACAACTGCGACGGCGCGGTGGGCACGGTCGGCGTCGTCACCGCGCTCGGGCTCTGCGTGTGCGCGGCGGGGGCCGGTGCGCTGGCCGTGGTCCTCGCGCTGCTCGCCGCCTCGCTCACCGGGTTCCTGATGCAGAACTGGCATCCCGCGCGCGTGGTGCTCGGCGACAGCGGCGCCCTGTTCACCGGGTTCCTGCTGGCGTGCGCGGCGCTGGTCGTGAACGCCGGGCACGAGGCACCCGCGGCGCCGGTCGCCCTGTTCGCGCTGACCGCGGTGGCCACCACCGACACGGTGCTGGTGATGGTCTCCCGCCGCCGCGCCGGGCGCGGCCTGCTGCGCGGCGGCACCGACCACATCGCCCACCGGCTGCGCCGACTGGGCCTGACCGCGCGCGGCGTCGCCGTCGTGCTCGGCACCGCCACGGCCCTCGCCACGGTGACCGGGGTGCTGCTGCACCGCGGTGTCCTCGGTGCGGCGGTGGCGTGGTGGCCGACCGCGGCGGCCGCGGTGGCGGTGGTGCTGCTGCTGCGCGTGCCGGTGTACGCGGCACGGCACGGCAGGGGACGCGGCGGCCGGGAGGCGGTGCCCGTGCCCGCGCCCGCATCCGTATCCGCATCATCCGCAGCCGTGACGCCGGTCGCCGGGCAGTCCGTCGACCTGGCGCGGGGGTGACCCGGGAACCGAGGGGAACCGGGGGAGCCATGGGACGCAAGGGAGCAGAGAGATGTTGAGCTTCGGCCGGACGCGCCGCCTGGTGCGCCAACTGGACCGCCACGAGATCGACCTGGTGCTGGAGTCGGGCCGCCCCGACGGCGCCTTCGGCCGCGCCCTGCGGCGGGCCGGTTACCGGGGCCGGATCGTGTCGTTCGAGCCGTTCGGCGGCGACCGGGCCGGGGTGCGCAGGGCCGCCGCCCGCGACACCGCCTGGCAGGTGCTGCCGTACGCGCTCGGGGACCGGGACAACGCCTGGATCCGGCGGCTCGACGGGATGTGGGAGGACGTCGTCGCACCCGGCGAGCGGGTCCTCCTGCACGTCGGTCACCGGCCCGAACTGCCCGAGGCCGTCGCGGGCGCCGGCGAGTTCGGCGACGACCTCACCCTCGTACGGGCGGATTCCGGGGACGATCTCACCCTCGCGCGGTTCGGGCTCGGGGACGGCCCGGCGCCCGTGCGGTCCGGGGCCGGGGCCGGACCGGCGCTCGTGGCGTCCGGGCGGGCCGGCGCGTGAGAGTCGCGCTCGTCCACGGCTTCTCCGGGGCGTCCGTGCCCGGCGGCGAGAACGACGCCGTCCTCGACCAGGCCGCCGCCCTGACCCGGGCCGGTCACGAGGTGCGCCTGATCAGGGCCGGTGCCGGGCTCGACGCACCGGCCGAACTGCGGGCGTTCGCGCCGGACGTCGCGCACGTCCACCACCTGGCCCCCGACGCCGACCGGGCCCGCGCCGCCGAGTGGACCGGGCCGCTGGTGGTGACCCTGCACCGGCACCGGCCGCCGCGCCGTGACCCGCTGCTGCGCCGCGCCGACCGGGCGGTGGTGCTGTCCGAGCTGAGCCGGGACGGCTGGCTCGCCGCCGGGATGCCGCCCGAGCGGCTCGCGCTGATCCCCGACCACGTGCCGCCGACGCCCGATGCGGGCCCGGTGGAGCGGGCGGCGTGGGTGTGCGTGGGGCGGCTCGCCGTGGAGCGGGGCATCCTCGACCTGCTGCGCCGCTGGCCCGCCGGACACCGCCTCGACGTGGTGGGCACGGGCCCGCTGGAGCGCGAGTGCCGGGCCGCGGCGCCGCCGTCCGTCCGCTTCCTCGGGGTGGGCGGGCGGGACGCGCTGCGCCGGTCGCTGACCGGCTACCGGGGGCTCGTCTTCCCCAGCCGCTGGCACGCGGGCGCCGTCCCGCTGATCTACCCGGAGGCGCTGGCGGCGGGCCTGCCCGTGCTCGCCTTCGAGGGCTCGGCGGTGCCGCGCGCGGTCCGCGCCGACGGCACCGGCACCGTCACCGGCCCGGACGCCCCGCTGTCCGCCGCGCTGGCCGCCGCCGACCGGATCTTCCCGACCCTGCGCGAGCACTGCCGCTCGGTCCACGCCAAGCGGTACGGGGAGGCGGCGTGGGTCGAGCGCACCGAGCGGCTGTACGCGGCCGTCGTGCGAGGACGCGGCTGACGGCTCCGGCGTATCGGCTCCGGCGGGTTCGGCTGTCTGGAGGACGGTCGCCGGGTCCGCGCCGACCCCGACGGCCCGGACGACCGTAGTGATGTCACCTCCGAACTCCCTTTCTGTACAAGGCAGTTGATGTTTGGGTGACGGGCCCTTCGGGCCGGTGCGCGGCGGTACACGGTCGAGGGGCGGGCGGCTCGGGCCACGTACGGCGTGGAAGGGCTTGTGCATGGCATTCCGTGATCTCTTCCCGGCCCGGCGCTGGGTGCGCCGCACGCTGCTCGGCGTCGTCCTGCTGCTGACCACCGCGGCGGGCGCGGGCGCCTGGGCGTACGCCCGGCTCGACGGCAACATCCGCACCGACGAGGCCACCGACCAGGCCCTGCACGCCGATCACCACCGGCGGCCCGCCGCCCTGCGCGAGGGCGCCCAGAACATCCTGATCATGGGCTCCGACATCGAGGCCACGAAGGACAGCCAGCGCTCGGACACCACGATGCTGCTGCACCTGTCGGCCGACCGGAAGCGGGCCGCGCTGGTCAGCGTGCCGCGCGATCTGATGGTGGACATCCCGGACTGCAAGCTGCCCGACGGGGAGCGCAGCGAGCCCGAGTACGCGCAGTTCAACTGGGCCTTCGAGCGGGGCGGCGCGGCCTGCGCGATCCGTACCTTCGAGGACCTGACGGGCGTCCGCGTCGATCACCACCTCGTCCTGGACTTCACCGGGTTCGAGAAGGTCGTGGACGCGCTCGGCGGCGTCGACGTGGACGTGCCGCAGCGGATGCGGGTACCCGGCGGCAAGGTCGTGCTCGACGAGGGGAAGCAGCACCTGAGCGGTGAGCAGGCGCTGGTCTTCGTACGGGGCAGGACCGGTGTCGGCGACGGCAGCGACCTGCAACGCATTGAGCGGCAGAAGGAGTTCGTGCGGGTGCTGCTCGGTCAGTCGCGCCGGGCGGGGCTGCTCGACCACACCTCCCGGCTCTACCCGGTGCTCGACGCGGCCACTTCCTCGCTGACCGCCGACCGCGGACTCGACTCGCTCGGCGAGCTGTACGGTCTGGCCGAGGCCGCGGGCCAGGTGCCCGCGTCGCGCACGGCCATCGTCACCGTGCCGAGCGTCGAGCACCCGGACTACTGGGGTCGCTACATGCCGGTCGAGGATCAGTCGGAGGCGCTCTTCGAGGCGCTGCGGGAGGACGAGAAGCTGCCCGCCCACCTCTACAACGCCTACGACCCGGACAACGACGAGCTCTGAACCCGGCCGCGAACTTGCTGGTCAGAGCGTTTTCCCTGCCTTATTGCACATAAGCGCAGGATAAAAGTTGAGTGGGGTCGACTCAGGTCTGTTGACTCTGAGGCGGGTGTCGTGCACCCTTGAGTCAGATCCACTCAAGTAAGCATCTGGAGGACCCGAAATGGCACGTGCGGTCGGCATCGACCTGGGCACGACTAACTCCGTCGTCAGCGTTCTCGAAGGCGGCGAGCCCACCGTCATCACGAACGCGGAGGGCGCCAGGACCACGCCGTCCGTCGTCGCCTTCGCGAAGAACGGCGAGGTGCTGGTCGGCGAGGTCGCCAAGCGCCAGGCGGTCACGAACGTGGACCGGACCATCCGCTCCGTCAAGCGCCACATGGGCACTGACTGGAAGATCGACCTGGATGGCAAGACCTTCAACCCGCAGCAGATGAGCGCCTTCATCCTGCAGAAGCTGAAGCGGGACGCCGAGGCCTACCTGGGCGAGAAGGTCGCGGACGCGGTCATCACCGTCCCGGCGTACTTCAACGACTCGGAGCGTCAGGCGACGAAGGAGGCCGGCGAGATCGCGGGCCTGAACGTCCTGCGTATCGTCAACGAGCCGACGGCCGCCGCTCTGGCGTACGGCCTCGACAAGGACGACCAGACGATCCTCGTCTTCGACCTCGGTGGCGGCACCTTCGACGTGTCCCTCCTGGAGATCGGCGACGGCGTCGTCGAGGTGAAGGCCACCAACGGTGACAACCACCTCGGTGGTGACGACTGGGACCAGCGCGTCGTCGACTACCTGGTGAAGCAGTTCAACAACGGCCACGGTGTGGACCTCGCCAAGGACAAGATGGCGCTCCAGCGCCTGCGCGAGGCCGCCGAGAAGGCGAAGATCGAGCTCTCGTCCTCGACCGAGACCACGATCAACCTGCCCTACATCACGGCGTCCGCCGAGGGCCCGCTGCACCTGGACGAGAAGCTCACGCGCGCCCAGTTCCAGCAGCTCACGTCCGACCTGCTGGAGCGCTGCAAGACGCCGTTCCACAACGTCATCAAGGACGCGGGCATCAGCCTCTCCGAGATCGACCACGTCGTTCTCGTCGGTGGCTCGACCCGTATGCCGGCCGTCGCCGAGCTGGTCAAGGAACTGACCGCGGGCAACGAGGCGAACAAGGGCGTGAACCCGGACGAGGTCGTCGCCATCGGCGCCGCCCTCCAGGCCGGTGTCCTCAAGGGCGAGGTCAAGGACGTCCTGCTCCTCGACGTCACCCCGCTGTCCCTCGGCATCGAGACCAAGGGAGGGATCATGACCAAGCTCATCGAGCGCAACACCACGATCCCGACCAAGCGGTCCGAGATCTTCACGACGGCCGAGGACAACCAGCCGTCGGTGCAGATCCAGGTCTACCAGGGCGAGCGCGAGATCGCGGCGTACAACAAGAAGCTCGGAATGTTCGAGCTGACCGGTCTGCCGCCGGCCCCGCGCGGTGTCCCGCAGATCGAGGTCGCCTTCGACATCGACGCCAACGGCATCATGCACGTGACCGCGAAGGACCTCGGCACGGGCAAGGAGCAGAAGATGACCGTCACCGGTGGCTCCTCGCTGCCGAAGGACGAGGTCAACCGGATGCGCGAAGAGGCCGAGAAGTACGCGGAGGAGGACCACGCCCGCCGCGAGGCCGCCGAGTCGCGCAACCAGGGCGAGCAGCTCGTCTACCAGACGGAGAAGTTCCTCGCGGACAACGCGGACAAGGTCCCCGGTGACGTCAAGACCGAGGTCGAGGAAGCCGTCGGCGAGCTGAAGGAGAAGCTCAAGGGCGAGGACGCGGCCGAGATCCGTACGGCCACCGAGAAGGTCGCCGCCGTCTCGCAGAAGCTCGGCCAGGCCATGTACGCCGACGCCCAGGGCGCGCAGGCCGCCGGTGGCGCCGAGGCGCCGCAGGGCGACGGTCCGAACATGTCCAAGGACGATGACGTCGTGGACGCCGAGATCGTCGACGAGGACCGCAAGGACGGTGCCGCGTGACGGAGGAGACCCCGGGCTTCGAGGAGAACGAGAAGCCTGACGTCCCCTCCGGCGCCACCTCCGACGACGCCGAGCCGAAGACCGCCGCCTCGCCCGACAAGGGCGAGGGGGCGGCCCCGGCCGGGGACTCAGCTTCGAGTCCGCAAGGAGCCCAAGACGTGGCTTTGACGGCGCAGCTGGACCAGGTGCGGACCGCGCTCAGCGAACGCACCACGGACCTTCAGCGCCTCCAGGCCGAGTACCAGAACTACCGTCGCCGTGTGGAGCGGGACCGCGTCACGGTCAAGGAGATCGCCGTCGCGAATCTCCTGTCCGAGCTGCTTCCCGTGCTCGACGACATCGGCCGCGCCCGTGAGCACGGCGAACTCGTCGGCGGCTTCAAGTCCGTCGCCGAGTCGCTGGAGACGGTCGCCGCCAAGATGGGTCTTCAGCAGTTCGGCAAGGAGGGCGAGCCCTTCGACCCGACCGTGCACGAGGCCCTGATGCACAGCTACGCACCGGACGTCACCGAGACGACCTGTGTGGCGATCCTGCAGCCGGGCTACCGGATCGGCGAGCGCACCATCCGCCCCGCGCGGGTGGCGGTCGCGGAGCCGCAGCCGGGCGCGCAGACGGTCAAGTCCGAAAGCGCCGGCGACGCGTCCGAGGAGAAGGACGCCGAGAAGGAGACCGGTGGCCCGGAGGAGGGCTGACCGCGACCACGTGTCGACCGAAGTGAGCGAGCCCGGTAAGGAGGGACGTCGAGGCCGATGAGCACCAAGGACTTCATCGAGAAGGACTACTACAAGGTCCTCGGCGTCCCCAAGGACGCCACCGACGCCGAGATCAAGAAGGCGTACCGCAAGCTCGCCCGGGAGAACCACCCCGACGCCAACAAGGGCAACCCGAAGGCGGAGGACCGCTTCAAGGAGATCTCCGAGGCGAACGATGTCCTCGGCGACCCCAAGAAGCGCAAGGAGTACGACGAGGCGCGCGCCCTGTTCGGCAACGGCGGGTTCCGGCCCGGCGGGGCCGGCGGGAGCGGCGGCACGTTCAACTTCGACCTCGGTGACCTCTTCGGAGGCGGCGCCCAGGGCGGCGGCGGTGGTGCCGGTGGCGCTCAGGGCGGCTTCGGCGGAGGCATCGGCGATGTCTTCGGCGGCCTGTTCAACCGGGGCGGCGCGGGCACGGGCACCCGTACCCAGCCGCGCCGCGGCCAGGACATCGAGTCCGAGGTGACGCTCAGCTTCACCGAGGCGGTGGACGGGGCCACGGTCCCGCTCCGGATGTCCTCCCAGGCGCCCTGCAAGGCGTGTTCGGGCACCGGCGACAAGAACGGCACGCCGCGCGTGTGCCCGACCTGCGTCGGCACCGGGCAGGTCTCGCGGGGCGGCGGGGGCGGCTTCTCCCTCACCGACCCGTGCGTGGACTGCAAGGGCCGCGGTCTGATCGCGGAGACCCCCTGCGAGGTCTGCAAGGGGTCGGGCCGTGCCAAGTCCTCGCGCACGATGCAGGTCCGCATCCCCGCCGGAGTCTCCGACGGTCAGCGGATCCGCCTCCGTGGCAAGGGCGCGCCCGGCGAGCGGGGCGGTCCGGCGGGCGACCTGTACGTGGTCGTGCACGTCGACAAGCACCCGGTCTTCGACCGCAAGGGCGACAACCTCACGGTGACCGTGCCCGTCACGTTCACCGAGGCGACGCTCGGCGGCGAGGTCAAGGTGCCCACGCTCGGCGGCCCCGCCGTCACCCTGAAGCTGCCCGCGGGCACGCCGAACGGGCGGACGATGCGGGCCCGCGGCAAGGGCGCGGTACGCAAGGACGGCACGCGCGGCGACCTGCTGGTCACCGTCGAGGTCGCGGTCCCCAAGGATCTGTCCGACGACGCCCGTTCGGCTCTCGAGTCGTACCGCGAGGCGACTGAGGACGCCGATGTGCGGGCAGAACTGTTCCAGGCCGCGAAGGGAGCTTGAGCCAGATGGATGGCCGCCGCCGCAACCCGTACGAACTGACCGACGAGACACCGGTGTACGTCATCTCGGTGGCGGCCCAGCTGTCCGGCCTGCATCCCCAGACCCTGCGCCAGTACGACCGCCTCGGCCTGGTCTCCCCCGACCGCACGGCCGGGCGCGGCCGGCGCTACTCGGCCCGCGACATCGAACTGCTCCGCCAGGTGCAGGAGTTGTCGCAGACCGAGGGCATCAACCTGGCCGGCATCAAGCGCATCATCGAGCTGGAGAACCAGGTCGCGGCGCTTCAGTCCCGCGTGGCGGAGCTCTCCGCCGCCGTGGAGGGAGCCGCCGCCACCATGCAGCAACGTGAGGCGGCGGTGCATGCCTCGTACCGCCGCGACCTGGTCCCGTACCAGGAGGTGCAGCACACCAGCGCGCTGGTGGTGTGGCGGCCGAAGCGGGCGCAGGACTGACTTGTGCACGGAAGGGCCCCGGAGACTTCAGGTCTCCGGGGCCCTTTCGCTTGCGGGGTGTGCTCAGCCGCGCACGTGCAGCCCGAAACCCGTACGGTGCGCGGGCTCCAGGCCCTCCTTCAGGTGCAGCGAGGGGATCTCGTAGTCGCCGAAGTTCTGCTTCCGGAACGGGATCGGCTCGGTCGACTCCAGGGTGAGCAGGCGCTGTTCCCAGGCCTTGGCGGCGTCCGGGTACTCCGCGTCGGTCATCCGGTCGGTGCCGTACAGCACGAACGGCGGCAGCACCTCGATGCCCGGGTAGTAGAGGATGCCGTGCTGGATCGGGAACAGCAGGTCGTCGATGGGGCCGTTGATGCCGCGCGCGCCGTAGTGCGACTCCGGGCCGCCGGTGGTCACCGACAGCAGGGCCCGCTTGCCCGCGAGGGTGCCTTCGCCGAAGCGCTCGCCGTACTTGGTGTCGCTGTGCTCGCCGACGCCGTACGCGAAGCGGTAGGTGAACACCCGGTCCACCCAGCCCTTCAGGATCGCGGGCATCGAGTACCACCACAGCGGGAACTGGAGGATGACCGTGTCCGCCCACAGCAGCTTCTCCTGCTCGGCGCGGACGTCCGGGGTGAGCGCCCCGGCGTCGAAGGCCCGGCCCGAGTCGCGGGCGACCTTCAGCGGATGCGAGGCGTGCGGGCCGTAGTCCTCCGCGTCGACGGCCGCCTTCCAGTTCATGGCGTACAGGTCACTCACGCGTACCTCGTGACCGGCGCCCTCCAGGGTGGCGACCGCGAGGTCCTTCAGCGAGCTGTTGAGCGACCGGGGCTCGGGGTGGGCGTGGACGATCAGCGTCTTCATGAGGGCTCCCTCGGATCGGATGCCTTCGATCCTGCGCGCTGCCGCGCCCGCCGTTCAGGGGCGCCGTGTCCGTCGGACGGGACTTCCTGGTATCGGCAGGGCCACCCTCGCGGCCCCCTCCACGGGGGCCCGCGCGAACATACTGGAGCGCATGGACGACCTTGCGAGCTTCCTGCGGACCCGGCGTTCCCGGGTCGATCCGGCGGCCGTGGGCATCCCCACCGACAGCCGTCGCCGTGTCGAGGGGCTGCGCCGCGAGGAGGTCGCGCACCTGTCCGGGGTGAGCGTCGACTACTACGTACGCCTGGAGCAGGGCCGCGCGACCCAGCCCTCCGAGCAGGTGCTCGACGCGCTCGCCCGTGTCCTCGGCCTCGACGAGACCGAGTGCGGCCACCTCCACCGGCTCGCCCGGCAGCCCCGGCGCCGGGCGAAGGCGCCGGGCGGCCGGGCCCGGCCGGAGCTGCTGCGCGTCCTCGACCTGGTCGTCGACGCACCCGCGCTGATCATGGACCACCGTATGGACGTGCTCGCCGGCAACCGCCTCGCCCAGCTCCTCTACGGGCGTCCGGTCCCCGGCCTGAACACCGCCCGGCACATCTTCCTGGAGGAGACCGAGCGCGGCCTCTACGCGGACTGGGAGAGCTGCACCCTCGACGTGGTCGGGCACCTGCGCCTGGCCGCCGGGAAGTATCCCGACGACCCCCGCCTGGCCTCGCTCGTCGGCGAGCTGGCGATGGGCAGCGAGCGTTTCCGGCGGCTGTGGGCCCGCGCCGACGTGCGCGCCCGCACCCACGGCCGCAAGGCGTACCGGCATCCGCTCGTCGGACTCCTCGAACTGCACCAGGAGAACTTCGCGCTGCCCGACGCGTCGGGCATGGAGCTGCTGGTGCTGTCCGCGGCCCCCGGCAGCCCCGCCGAGGACGGGCTGCGCCTGCTGGCGGGCCTGGGCGCGGACACCGGCACGGCGCCGGACGCCCGGGTCACCCGGGCCCGCGAGTAACCGGCGCGTCCCCCGTGCCGCAGGATGGACCCATGACCGAGATCCGCACCCCCCGCCTCCTCCTGCGCCGCTGGCTCCCCGACGACGACCTGGGCCCGCTGGCCGAGATCCAGGCCGACCCGGCCGTGATGGCCCGCATCGGCGACGGCGCCCCGCGCTCCCTCGACGACACCGCCGAGGACATCGAGCGCTGGGAGGAGGAGTGGGACGACGAGGGCTTCGGCCTCTTCGCCGTCGAACTCCTCGGCTCGGGCGAACTGGCGGGCGCCATCGGCCTGTACGTCCCCGAGACGCCGCCGAAGATCGCCGGTCACATCGGCATCCAGTGGCGCCTCGCCCGCCAGTTCTGGGGCCAGGGCTACGCCTCGGAGGCGGCCCAGGCGTCCCTGGAGTTCGCCCTCCAGGACCGCGGCATCGACCGCGTCGTGGCGGCCGCCGCCCACGACGACGCCTCCTCGATGAAGCTCCTCCACAAGCTGGGGATGACGGAGACGGGCGAGGACGAGGGGCTGCGGCTGTACGCGATCGATCTGACGGAGTACGAGGGCTAGGCCGCTTCTTCCGGGTCATATCGCCCGCCGGATGAGGACGATGTGGAAACGCGAGTTCCCGACGGGTGAGCTTGTGCCAAGATCGCGGGATGTTGCGACTCACCGACTTCATCATCGACTCTCCGGACACGATGAAGCTGGCGGCCTTCTACTCCGAAGTGACGGGCCGCCCGGTCAAGGACGACAGCTCGGCGGACTGGGCGGGCATCCGGTTCGGCGAGATCGAGCTGGCCTTCATCCGGGTGGATGACTACCGCGCTCCGCAGTGGCCCGACACCGAGCACCCCAAGCAGTTCCACCTCGACTTCGAAGTGGACGACATCGAGTCCGAGCGGAGCCGCGTCGTCGCCCTCGGTGCGACGCCGAAGCAGGACTTCATCGGTCCCAACGGCTACGGCTGGCAGGTCTTCACCGATCCCGTCGGGCACCCCTTCTGCCTGTGCCGCAACAAGGGTGTCGTCTGGGGCGATCAGGGGCCGGTCTGGCCCGAGCGCGGCTAGGGCGTCTCGGTGACTCCTGGGCCGGGAAGGATGCGAAGGCCCTCGCCTTGGTCACTTCGGCGGTCTCGGCGATCTCGTTGACGGTCACCGCGACCGAGAACCCGTGCGAGCCCGTGCCGCTGTGCGCAACAGCACGGGCCGCCTGCCTGCTATTTGCGGCGCTTCCAGAAGTTGTCCCACCACTTCACGCGGTCCGCTGAGCTGCTCGGCATCACGGCACGGGCAAGGAGGACGAGCAGCGCGAGTGCCAGCAGTGCACAGACCGCCCACCACGGTGTTCCGGGTGGGAGGAGGCCGATCATGGACATCAAGAATCTCCGCTATCCCCATGCCCAACGCTCGTTCGCACTTCTCACAGCCCTCCCCGGGGGCGTGCGGTACGAACGTTCAGGCAGCTTCTGGGTGGAGGGAGATCAGGGATTGGGGTGCTCGGGGGACGCACGTGCCGTGAAGCCTAGCCACGGCGCACGGCGCCGAGGGCGTGTGCGCAGGAGGCGGCCGCGGCAGTTGGAGCCGCACGGCGTGAAGCAGTTGGTGGAGCAGCCGCGCAAGAATTTCGAAGAAGAAGAGGTGAGGACGTTCGGCCCCACCTCTGCGTGCGCGTCGGTTCGGGCGGAGCAAGTGCTTCAGGACGGCCCGGGCGAGCTCTTCCGCTGTCCGCCTCAGCTTCGAACCGAGGTCCTGCACCTGACGGAAGAACCGCCCCAGTTTGCGGAATACCTCCTCCAGCGCGACCCAGTTGACATCCAGTTGCGCAAGATCCGCGTCGGATTCGTCTTCCTGGTGCGACGGGCATGAGGACACGTGAGCAGCTTACGGCCCGGCCGTTGACCCGGAGAGCGACTTCGGCAATCACGCCACCCGGTGCCCTCAGCCTTCGGCGGCGTACGAGACGAACCCGGCCCAGGCCGCGGGGGTCACCATGAGGTGCGGGCCGGTGGTGTTCTTGGAGTCGCGGATGTGGGTGGTGCCGGGGGTGTGGGCGACCTCTACGCAGTCCGGGTTGCTGCTGTCGCTGCTGTAGCTGCTCTTGAACCAGGCCAGTTCGGACGCGTTCATGTTTCTCCCAGCACTTGCTCGATGAAGGCCAGTGACTCCTCCGGTGAGAGGGCCTGGGCCCGGATGATGCCACACCGCAGTTCGATGACGCGGACCTGCTTCGGGTCGGATACGGGGCGACTGGCGAAGTCGTCCTCGCAGCGCCCGATCGCTGTCCCGTCCTTGAACTTCAGCACCTCCATCTTCCCGAGCATTCCGGCGTGGCCTTCGCGTGCCGTCGGCATCACCTGAATGTCTACGTGGGGCAACGTGCCCAGTTCCAGGAGACATTCGAGCTGGCGTCGCAACACCATCCTCCCTCCGACGGGCCGCTGGAGCGTCACCTCCTCCTGAATGAAACTGAGGGTCGGTGCGGGGCAGCGATCAAAGATGGACTGCCGGGCCGCGCGTCCGGCCACCGCGCGCTCGACCCGCTCCGCCGGAAGGACCGGGCGCCAGGTCGAGAAGAGCGCTTGGGCGTAATCGCTGGTCTGGAGCAGACCGTGCAGGTTGTGATTCCCGTACGCCGTCAGCTCCACGGCCCTCGCCTCGGCCTCCGCGATGTCGCGCACCTTCTTCGGATACCGCAGCTTGGTGGCGTCCTCCTTCATGTCCCTGAGGCGGCCGCCCGCCTCCAATACGTCGTCCGCCTTGTCGAGGAACTCGGGCCGAGGGATCCGGGTTCCGCTCTCGACCTTGTAGACGATGCCCTCGCCGTAGCCCATCGCCTCGGCGAGTTCGGAAGCCCTGATCCCGGCGGCCTCTCGCCAGGACCTCAACTGCCGCCCGATCAAACCCAGTACAGCCGCGCCCTCCTCGTCACCGGGCTCCAGCTCCCACCCGTCACCATCAGTCATCCCGCGCACCTCCAGAACACCGAACTCCCCGGCGTCAACGGCCGTACCCCCCGACGGTGTTGGACAGCCTGTACAGCCCTGGACAAAAGCTGGACAGTCACCGTACGTAACAGCCGTGTCGCGGGTCAGAGTAGGCAGCCGCGGCCACGCTGAGTGACATGAACCAGAAATTCACGGTGCTGCTGTCACCGACGCCTCGCGCGGCCCGCCTCGCGCGCCTGCTCGTCACCGAACAACTGCGCTCCTGGGGACACGCGTACCTCCTGGACGAGGCGGCGCACATCGTGGCGGAGCTGGCCGCGAACGCCGTCACGCACGCCCGCGTCCCGGGCCGCGACTTCCGCCTCGGGCTGTACGTCACCGAAGGCGCGATCAGAATCGAGGTGACCGACGCGCGGGGCGAGTGCATGCCTCAAGTGCTCTCCGCAAAAGGGGAATCGGGGCGCGGGCTCATCCTCGTAGAAGCGATCGCGGACCGCTGGGGCGTCGACGAAGGGCCCTCCCCGCGCAAGACGGTCTGGGCCGAGCTGGACCTCGTACGACCGGCCCCCGGAAATCCGTCCTCCGGTACCCCCGGCACCAACCCCAAAGGCACATCACTCAGGGGAAAGGAACCAGACCAAGCCCACCCCGCCCTCCGCGCCGGAGGCGTTCACTCGCAACGGTGAACATCGGCAACTCGGCTGGCCATCGCCCCAGTTGCCTGCCTTACGCTCGGCGCCACAGGACACAGCAAGCGCACAACAACCGCAGACGTACGTCGGCCCCCGGCCGGGACTAGCGATCCCGATCGAGGGCCTGACCACCGAGGAAGAAGAGCCTTCCTGATGGATACCCAGAACCCTAGCGCGCCCTCGCGCGCCCCGGGCCGGATCCCGGCGGATGTCCCCCGTGCGGGGATCGTCCACGAGAATGTTCGGCACCAGTCGCACTTCACGGTCGTCGGCAACCACCTCGCCCAGCACCGCGAACTGTCCGGTCTCGCGATCGGCCTCGGCGTCCACATCCAGTCCCTCCCGGCAGGGGCCCGCGTCGATGTCAGGACGCTCGCCGCCCGTTTCCCGGAGGGCACGACCCGGATCGCCGCCGCCCTGCGCGAACTCGAAGCCCACGGCTACCTGCGCCGGGAGCGGCACCGGACCTCTGACGGCCGGGTCCGTACGCGCACGGTCTCCTGCAACAGGCCGGGCGCGCCCCAGGACCAGCCGCCGAATAAACCCCGGCAGAAGCCCAAAGCCAAGCCGCTCACCGTCCCCCACCCCGAACACCGGCCGAGCCCCGCCACCCTCCAGGCCGCGACCGACCTCCTCGCCGGCCTGCACCGCGCGGACGCCCGCCTCACCCTCACCCGGCGCGACGCCGAACGCCTCGCCCCGGGCGTCGTCGCCTGGCTGGAACGGGACCTCACCCCCACCGCGGTCCGCCACGCCCTGACCCGCGATCTCCCGGAGGACCGCCCGGTCCGCAGCCCGGCAGCCCTGCTGGCCCACCGCTTGGCGGCCCTCCTGCCACCCGGGACGGCAGCGTTCAGAACGCCGCCCCCAGCAAAGGACCCAACTCGCCACCCCCTCCACAACTGCGACACCTGCGACCGCGCCTACCGGGGCCCGGAACCGGGTTGCTGTCCCGACTGCCGACCCGCCTCGCGCTGATCGCGTCGCGCTTGTGCCACCTGTACACCCAGCCCACACTGAAAGGAGGTGCGCCACGATGACCGCGCTTGCACAGGAGAGGCCCGAGAGCATGCCGGAAGACGCCGACGTGTCGGAGCTCGACAAGACCTTGTGGCAGGCCTGGACGGCCATGGAACTCCCCGAGGGCTATCACGCCGAAATCATCGAGGGAGCCATCGACGTGTCGCCCACCGGACGCGTGACGCACGCCCAGGCCGCCAACCGTGTGCGACGGGCCCTGGACAGATTTCTGTCGGGCGGCGACTACGCCGCGCACCAGGACACGAACGTGACCCACCGGCTCAAGGCCTGGATTCCCGATGTCTTCGTCGGCCCGGAGGACCTGGAGTTGTACGCGGACGAGGACGGCCTCGGTGTCGCGGCCAAGGCGGTGTCGCTCGTCGTGGAGGTCGTCTCCCCCGGCAAGCACAACCAGGACCGGGACCGAGTGCGCAAGCGCCGCGAGTACGCCCGCGCGGAGATCCCCGTCTACGTACTCATCGACGATTACGACGACGGGGGAACCGTCACCGTCCTGTCGGATCCCCGTAGCGGCCGGGCCGACTGGGCGGTGGTGCACCGCGCGCCGTACGGCACGGAGGTGACGGTGCCGGAAGGCCCTGCCAAGGGCTTCGTCATCGGCGAGGAGATCACGGGCCCGCGCCGCGCCTGACCGTCCGCCGTCACGCGATCTCCGGATCCGACTCCTCCCGCACCGTCCACTCGGTGTCCTTCAGAATCGTGTGCTGGGTCTCGCCGACCCCGCGCAAGACCGCCCACATCAGCACCACTCCCGCCAGGATGCACAGCGGATAGGCGACGACGCCGGGGACGTCGTCCGTGTCGAGGAGGAGTACGGGGAGGCAGAGGAGGGTCGCCAGGAGGGCGCCGGCCGCGATCTGGCCGTGGACCGGGAGGCGGAACTTCGCGGTGCGCGGCACCTTGCGGGTCGCCCGGTCACGGCTGGTGGGGCGCCGCTCTCGGGCGGCCGCGGTCGCGGTGCGGTACGTGACCTCCTCGGGGTTGGTCAGGCCCAGGACCGTCGTGCCGTCGTGGTCGGCGACGAACGCCGCCGGTTGCGTGCCCTCGATGAGCTTGTAGCGGGGGGAGAACAGCAGCCAGCCCTCCGTACCGCTCAGCGCCGCTCCCGCGCGGGCGGTCTCGGTGCGCTCTGCCAACATCAGCGGGATCTCCTCGCCCTTGGCATCCTTCAGGGCGAGGCAGTACTGCTGCGTGGTGGACAGCTTGCCGGGCTTGTCGCCGCGCTCGTGGTAGCGGAACACGAGGGGGCGGTCCACCCGGGCCCGGATCGCGTGCACCTCGCCCGCCGCCGCGTCCTCGATCAGCACCTTCAACTTGGCGCGGCCCTCCTTCGGCGAGACGTCCTTGCGCAGGCTGAAGGCGAACTTCAGCGTGATGAACAGGACCAGGAGGAAGAACACCGCGCCGAACAGACCGTTCCGCTCGGCCAGCCGCGCCAGGACGATGGGGGAGAACGCGATCAGTACGGTGCCGGTCGCGCGGCCGAAGTCCCGTACGTCGGAGGGGAGGCGGGCCGGTATCGCGGGCACCTCGCGCGCGGGGTCCGGGGCAGCGGGCGGGGGCAGGTGGGGTGCCACCCGGCAGGCCAGGGCCCAGGCGGCGGTGAGGACCGCCGACGCGGCGAGGCACCCGAGGACGTCCAGCCTCGGCGCCGACGTGTCGAACCCGCCGTAGGCCAGGGCCAGTCCGGCCGCCGCCGCGAGGAGCGCCCCCGCGCCCAGGAGGCGGGTGAGCAAGGTGGAACGTCGCATGGCGTTTCCTTCGGTGTGCTCGCTCGTGCTCTCTCCGTGATCGTGATCGCGGCGATCAGTGTGCAACTGGGCCTGTGTGTACGTAAAGAGGCGGTAGAAGACCGCATCCGCCCTTACCTGTCACGTAATCGACCGGCCCCGCCCCGCCCGGCACCCTGAAGTCACCGGAACCCGGGCGGCGCACTCCGCTCGGGCTCCGGGTCCACGAGAACCGGTGACTTCAGGAGGAGCACGCCATGACCGCCGAGCAGACGAACACGACCTACGACACCGCCGTCGCCCGCTACTTCGACGCCTGGAACGCCCGTACCCCTGAGGACCGGGCCAAGGCCGTCGCCGTGGCCTGGACGGAGGACGGCAGCTACACCGACCCGCTCGCCGAGGTCACCGGACACGACGGGATCGCCGCCGTCATCGGTGGCGCGCACGAGCAGTTCCCCGGGTTCTTCTTCCGGCCGCTCGGGGCCGTCGACGGGCACCACCGGCTCGCCCGGTTCGGCTGGGAACTGGTGTCGGAGCAGGACGGCGCCGCGCCCGTCGCCGGGTTCGACGTGGTCGAGCTGGACGACGACGGACGGATCCGCGCCGTGCACGGATTCCTCGACCGGGTGCCCGCCTGAGAACGTGGCGGAAAAGTGAGCATCCTGTGAACACGGAACGGATGTCCAGTATTCGCCCCTTGCGGGGACTTCCGACTTCATGTGGGGAAGTAACGGACGCGGTTTCGTTGCGGTATGGGTTCACCTCTTGACGCTGAATCGGCCGCCGAGTTGGCTTCGAGCCACCTCGGCCGCACCGTCGCGGCCACGTCAGGGAGGTATCCGTAATGAACACGCGTATGCGATGTGCCACGAAAGCGGGCGCCGCATCCGTCCTGCTGGTCTCGCTCACAGCCTGCGGTGGTCTGCTGCCCGGGGGGAGCAGCGACAGCGCCGCGCCCGTACGCAAGGGCAACGATGTCAAGATAGGCCTGCTCCTGCCGGAGAAGGAGGCCACGCGCTACGAGAAGTTCGACCAGCCGATCATCAAGAAGCAGATCTCCGAACTCACGGACGGTCAGGGCAAGTTCGTATACGCCAATGCCGACCAGGACGCCGATCTCCAGAACCAGCAGCTTCAGAAGATGATCGACGACAAGGTCGACACGGTGATCGTCGACGCGGTCGACGCACACACGATCGCCGCGTCCGTGAAGAAGGCGAAGGACGCGGGCATCCACGTCATCGCCTACGACCGGCTCGCCGAGGGCCCGGTCGACGCGTTCGTCGGCTTCGACAACGAACTCGTCGGCCAGACCCAGGGCAAGGAACTCGTCGCCGCCCTCGGGACGCAGGGCAAGAAGGCGAAAGTCGTGATGATCAACGGCTCGCCGACCGACCCGAACGCCAAGGACTTCAAGAGCAGCGCGCAGGAGGAGCTGGAGAACTCGGTCACGATCGCGGCGTCGTACGACACCGTGGCCTGGAAGCCCCAGAACGCCAAGGCCAACATGCAGCAGGCCATCACCAAGCTCGGCGCCTCGAACATCGCGGGCGTCTACTCGGCGAACGACGGCATGGCGGCCGGTGTGATCGCGGCGCTGAAGGAGGCCGGCGTCACCAAGATGCCGCCCATCACCGGCCAGGACGCCGAACTCGCCGCCGTCCGCCGCATCCTCACCGGCGACCAGTACATGAGCGTCTACAAGCCCTACCCGGACGAGGCGGCGACCGCGGCCGAGATGGCGGTCCGTATCGCCCAGGGCCGCGACATCGAGTTCGAGGCCCTGGCCACCGGCCGCACCGACAGCCCCACCACCAAGCAGATCCACACGGCGAGCGTCAGCGTCGTGGCGCTGAAGCGCACCAACATCAAGCAGACGGTGGTCAAGGACAAGATCTACACCATCAAGCAGATCTGCTCCGACGGGTACGCGGACGCCTGTGCCGAGGCCGGTCTGAAATAGACGTGCGTCGCGGAGGGGGCGGTGTCACTTCTCCCGGTCCAGGATCCCCGACCGGCCGATGAGATAGCCGAGTTGGGCCCTGCTGTCGCTGCCGAGGGTCGTCGCGAGCTTGGCGATGTGGACCCGCACCGTGCGGATGTTCATGCCGAGGCGCTCCGCGATGACCGCGTCGGTGTGGCCCTCGATGAGCAGGGTCGCGATGGTGCGCTGCCGGGTGGTGACACTGCCCGGCGACGGCTCCTCGCCCAGGTCCAGGGGGAACATGGGGGTGGCGAGGCGCCACAGCCGCTCGAAGGTGGTGGCGAGATAGCTGATCAGGGCGGGGTGCCGGATCTCCAGCGCCACCGTGCGGTCCGGGTTCGCCGGGATGAACGCCACGGTGCGGTCGAGCATGACCAGCCGCTCCGTGACCTCGTCGAGGGTGCGGACCTGGACGTCCCCGCTCAGATCCTCGTAATGGGCGAGGACGGCCGGTGAGTGGCGCGAGGTGTGCTGGTAGAGCGTGCGCATGCGGCCGCCCCTGCTGAGCATGTCCTGCTCGTGCGGCAGCGACGTGGCGAGCAGCGACGCGGGGCGGGCCGGGCCCGGCTGGATGGTCAGCAGTTCGCTGCACGATTCGGCGGTGGCGTCGGCTATCGCCTCGTTGATGCGCCGCAGGCCCAGCAGCACCCCGATCAGCGGGGCGTTGGGCACCGCGGCCCGCTCCGCGTCCAGCGCCATCAGCGACGCGAACGTCTCGGCGAGCTTCGCCTCCTGGCTGCGCCGCTGGACGATGTCCTGCTCGATCGCCTTCAGCAGGCCCGGCAGCGCGATCGCGGGCGGCACCGGACGCAGCCACTGCGGGTCCTCGGCGTCCGTGTGCAGCAGCCCGTACGCCTCCAGACACGGGGTCGGGGCGGTGTCCTGGCGCAGGACGCGGCCCTCGCGCAGGGTGTGCGTGTACAGGCTCATTCCGGCCTCGCACAGTTCGCCGATGCCGTGGGGGTGGCCCTGCGCGGTCACGAATGACTCTCTCTGTTCGGTGCCGGCGTACCTGACTCCAGAAGTCCCGAGCGGGCGATGAGATAGCCGAGCTGGGCCCGGCTGCCGCTGCCCAGGGCCGCCGCAAGCTTGGCTATGTGCGCACGGCACGTCCGCACGTTCATCCCGAGCCGGCGGGCGATCGCCTCGTCGACATGGCCTTCGACGAGGAGCTTGGCGATCGAACGCTGCACTCCGGTGATGCCGTCGGTGGGCGGCGCGTACGGCGCCTCCGCGAGCAGCGGCACGCCGCGTCCCCACAACTGCTCGAAGACCGTGGTCAGATACTCGACCAGACCGGGATGGCGCAGTTCCAGGGCGACTTCGGTGTCTCCCCGGGTGGGGATGAAGGCCACGGTACGGTCGAAGATCATCAGCCGCTCGATGAGTTCTTCGAGGGTACGGATCTCCACGTTCCCCCGCGCCATGTGCTCGGCGTAGACCAGCGTTCCCTGGCTGTGCCGGGCGGTGTGCTGGTACAGGGTGCGCATCGTGATGCCGCGCTCTATGACGTCCTGGCCGCGCTCCAGCGCCTCGGTGAGCGAGTGCTCGCTGCGGCCGCCACCCGGCTGGACCGTGAGGATCTCCGACGAGCATTCCGCTATGGCCAGTTCGATGGCGGAGTTGATCCGGTTGATGCCTTCGAGCACGGTGATCGCGTGGGTGGTCGCCGGATCCTGTGCGCTGATCGCCATGAAAGGTTCGAAATAGTTGGCGAGGTCGACGGCGAGGCTCCTGCGCTCCTGTATCTCCCGCTCGATGGGGTGCAGCCGCTGGGCCAGCGCCGCCGCCGGAGGCACCGGCCGCAGCCAGTTGGCGTCGTCCGGGTCCGGGTGGAGCAGGGCGAAGTCCAGCAGACACGGCGCGGGCACCACTTCCGTGCGCGCGATACGTCCGGAGTGGAGGGCGTGGGCGTACAACCGCCGTCCCTCGTCACACAATTCGGCCGCAGCATGGGGATGTGTCCCATGTGGCTGTTTTGGTATCACTTGCTCACCCCCCAGGGTCCTGAACGTGCAGGAACATGATGCATCGATCCTGTGGTGTTTGCGTGGCCAAATGAGCCATCGTCTTGTGGAGCCGGGGGAGAGTAGCCATGGAAGTGAGGACGAAGCCCACTATGCGCAAGGAAATGCTTCGCTCGATACTGGTGGGTGCCTTCTCCGCCGGGCTGGCCTTCGGCGCTGCGGGCGCCCTGGATCTGTCGTGGAGTTCGGCGCCCGCCGGTACGAGTGGTTCGGTGTCGCAGGCCATCGCGCCGCCGGATCTCTCCTGGAGTTCGGCGCCGGCCGGTACGGCAGCGGTGCGGCCCGCGGACCTCTCCTGGAGTTCGGCGCCCGCCGACTCGGTGGTGCGGTTCGCCGATCTGTCGTGGAGTTCGGCGCCTGCCGACACGGCGGCACGACCTGCGGACCTGTCGTGGAGTTCGGCCCCCGCCGACACCGCGGTGCGGCTCGCGGACCTGTCGTGGAGCTCGGCCCCCGCCGGCACCGCGACGGTGCTGCCCGCGGACCTGTCGTGGAGCACGGCCCCGGCCGACTCGGGTACGACGGTGCTCCAGGCCGTGGCGCCTCCGGACCTTTCCTGGAGCACCGCTCCGGTGGACGGTGCTGCATGATCACCCCACCGGACGACAGAACCCTGCGCCGCGAGATGGCGATCGCCTACCGCTCCGGTTGGCACACCATCGACCTCGTGACGGCGATTCCGAACGCCGGTGACTCCCTCATGGTCACCCTGTTCGGAGAGCCGATCGTCGTGGTGCGGGAGGACGACGACGACATCCGGGCCTTCCGGTGTCTGCGTCGGCCGCGCGGCGCCCCACAGCCGGTGCGGTCCGTCGTCCGGTACGGAATGATCTTCGTGAATCTCGACCAGCGGGACCATCAGCTGGTCGGCGAGGCAGGACCCGAGGCCTCGCAGGCGCCCCGAGGGGCGTCCCCCCGCACCACAGCCACCCCCCGCAGTGCCTGACGCGATACCCCCGTCGTTGTAGATCGCGCAGGTGCTTCCCCCCGCAGCGGCGTCACCGTGGACCTGAAACACGGTGGCGCCGCTGCAGTTTTGCGTACGGCCGTTTCGTACGAGCCGCACGCGGTTACCCGGCGGACTGTGCGCCGGAATCGGAGTCGGGGTCGGGGTCGAAGACGGCGTTGCCCGTCGCGCGGGTCACCGCGATCTCGATGACCACCCGGTCCGGATTGGCCCGGGGCGCTTTGTAGCGCTCCGTGTAGCGGCGCTCGGCGTCCGCCACGGTGTCCCGGTCGGCGCGCACGGTGGCCCGCCCCTCCAGCGTGACCCAGCGCCGCCCGTCGACCTGGCAGACCGCGACGGGCCCCGGCCCGTCGAGCAGGTGGGCCACCTTCCGGGTCCCCTTGCCGGTGATCACCCGGGCCACCCGCGCCTCGGCGTCGTAGGTCACGCCGACGGGCACGACGTGCGGTGTGCCGTCGCGGCGCAGGGTCGTCAGGGTGCACAGATGCCGTTCCCGCCAGAAGCTGAGGAAGGCGTCGGGAGGGTTGTCGAGGTCGATCCGCTTGGCCATGCCGGGAACCTATCTCCCGCCACAAGGTTGAGTGGAATAGACTCAACTTTGTCTACGTTGGTGAAGTCAGAGTTAGTACCCGCAGAAGCCGTAGTACCAAGGACGTGGAGGAGAAAAGGCACGTGGACGCCGAGCTGACGAACCGGAGCCGCGACGCGATCAACGCGGCAAGCAGCCGGGCCGTGTCCGGGGGGCACCCGGATCTGACCCCGGCCCATCTGCTGCTCGCTTTGCTGGAGGGGCAGGACAACGAGAACATCGTCGATCTGCTGGCCGCCGTCGACGCCGACCAGGCGCAGGTCAGGGCGGGTGCCGAGCGTGTACTGGCGGCGCTGCCCAGCGTGACCGGTTCGACGGTCTCGCCGCCGCAGCCGAGCCGCGATCTGCTCGCGGTCATCGCGGATGCGAACGAGCGAGCAAAGGAATTGGGCGACGAGTTCCTCTCCACGGAGCATCTGCTTATCGCCACCGCGGCCAAGGGCGGCGCCGCCGGTGAGGTGCTGACCGAGAATGGGGCCAGTGCGAAGAAGCTGGCCGAGGCGTTCGCGAAGAACAGGGGAGGGCGCCGGGTGACGACACCCGACCCCGAGGGGTCCTACAAGGCGCTGGAGAAGTTCGGTACGGACTTCACGGCCGCCGCCCGCGAGGGCAAGCTCGACCCCGTCATCGGGCGCGACCAGGAGATCCGCCGGGTCGTCCAGGTGCTGTCCCGCCGCACCAAGAACAACCCGGTGCTCATCGGTGAGCCCGGCGTCGGCAAGACCGCCGTCGTCGAGGGCCTCGCCCAGCGCATCGTGAAGGGCGACGTCCCCGAGTCCCTGAAGGACAAGCGGCTCGTCTCGCTCGACCTGGGCGCGATGGTCGCGGGCGCCAAGTACCGCGGTGAGTTCGAGGAGCGCCTGAAGACCGTCCTCTCCGAGATCAAGGAGAGCGACGGCCAGATCATCACGTTCATCGACGAGCTGCACACCGTCGTGGGCGCGGGCGCCGGCGGCGACTCCGCCATGGACGCGGGCAACATGCTGAAGCCGATGCTCGCCCGCGGTGAGCTGCGCATGGTCGGCGCCACGACGCTCGACGAGTACCGCGAGCGCATCGAGAAGGACCCGGCGCTGGAGCGCCGCTTCCAGCAGGTGCTGGTCGCCGAGCCGTCCGTCGAGGACTCCATCGCGATCCTGCGCGGACTCAAGGGCCGCTACGAGGCGCACCACAAGGTCCAGATCGCCGACTCGGCCCTCGTCGCCGCGGCCACCCTCTCCGACCGCTACATCACCTCCCGCTTCCTGCCCGACAAGGCCATCGACCTCGTCGACGAGGCGGCCTCCCGGCTCCGCATGGAGATCGACTCGTCCCCGGTCGAGATCGACGAGCTCCAGCGCGCCGTCGACCGGCTGAAGATGGAGGAGCTGGCGATCGGCAAGGAGACCGATCCGGCCAGCCGGCAGCGTCTGGAGAAGCTGCGCCGCGACCTCGCCGACAAGGAGGAGGAGCTGCGCGGTCTCACCGCCCGCTGGGAGAAGGAGAAGCAGTCCCTCAACCGCGTCGGTGAGCTGAAGGAGAAGCTCGACGAGCTGCGCGGGCAGGCCGAGCGGGCCCAGCGCGACGGCGACTTCGACACGGCGTCCAAGCTGCTCTACGGCGAGATCCCCACCCTGGAAAGGGACTTGGAGGAGGCTTCCGAGGCCGAGGAGGAGGTCGCCCGGGACACCATGGTGAAGGAGGAGGTCGGCTCCGACGACATCGCGGACGTCGTCGCCTCCTGGACCGGCATCCCGGCCGGACGCCTCCTGGAGGGCGAGACGCAGAAGCTGCTGCGCATGGAGGACGAGCTCGGCAAGCGCCTCATCGGCCAGTCCGAGGCCGTGTCCGCCGTGTCCGACGCCGTCCGCCGCACCCGCGCGGGCATCGCCGACCCGGACCGTCCCACCGGCTCGTTCCTCTTCCTCGGCCCGACGGGCGTGGGCAAGACGGAACTGGCCAAGGCGCTCGCCGACTTCCTCTTCGACGACGAGCGGGCCATGATCCGCATCGACATGAGCGAGTACGGCGAGAAGCACAGCGTGGCGCGGCTCGTCGGCGCCCCGCCCGGCTACGTCGGCTACGAGGAGGGCGGCCAGCTCACGGAGGCGGTGCGCCGACGCCCGTACAGCGTGGTGCTCCTCGACGAGGTGGAGAAGGCGCACCCGGAGGTCTTCGACATCCTGCTCCAGGTCCTCGACGACGGCCGGCTCACCGACGGGCAGGGCCGCACGGTCGACTTCCGCAACACGATCCTGATCCTCACGTCGAACCTGGGCAGCCAGTTCCTGGTCGACCCGATGTCCTCGGCGGACGAGAAGAAGCAGCAGGTCCTGGAGGTCGTCCGGGCCTCCTTCAAGCCGGAGTTCCTGAACCGTCTCGACGACCTGGTCGTCTTCTCCGCCCTGGAGAAGGACGAGCTGCGCCGCATCGCGGCCCTCCAGCTCGACCGGCTCGCCAAGCGCCTCGCGGAGCGCCGCCTGACGCTCGACGTCACGGACGCCGCGCTGACCTGGCTCGCCGACGAGGGCAACGACCCGGCCTACGGCGCGCGGCCGCTGCGCCGCCTGGTCCAGACGGCCATCGGCGACCGTCTCGCCAAGGAGATCCTCTCCGGGGAGATCAAGGACGGGGACACGGTGCGGGTGGATGTGTTCGGGGAGGGGCTGATCGTGGGGCCTGCTCCTGCGAAGACGTTGTAGGGGGAGCGGGATCGCGTCTGCCGATTCCTGTCGTGTGCCGGGTGCGGCTCTCGTCGTGGCTGGTCGCGGGGGGTCCCCCCCCCCCCCCCCCCCCCCCCCCCCCCCCCCCCCCCCCCCCCCCCTCCCCCCCCCCCCCCCCCCCCCACGAAAGAACCCCCCACCCCCCCCCCCCCCTCCCCCCAGACCCCCCCCCACACCCCC
>NZ_JBHVIX010000014.1:21400-34332 GCF_042799415.1 Streptomyces sp. NPDC057694 | reverse complement strand
TTTTTTTGTGGGTTGGGGTTGTGTTTTTTTTTGTGGTTGTTGGCGCATCCCCCTCCGCCTGGGGGGGCGCTTTTTGTTTGTTGGGGGGGCGGGGGAACCCCCCCGGGACGCGGCCACCGGCCCGCAAGCCGGGAGCGAACAGGACACGGCAGGCGTGAAGCCGAGCTTGCCCCAAGGGGGCCCCTCTGGGAGAGGATGGCCGCATCCATACGAAGGGAACAAGCACGTGAGCATCGACCCGTCCTCGATTCCGAATTTCGGGGGACAGCCTCAGCAGCAGGGGGCGGGACCGGCGGGCCCCGTCATTCCCGACCAGGACCTGGTCAAGCAGCTGCTCGACCAGATGGAGCTCAAGCACGTCATCGACGACGAGGGTGACCTCGCCGCGCCGTGGGAAGAGTTCCGTACGTACTTCATGTTCCGCGGCGAGGACGACCAGCAGGTCTTCTCGGTGCGGACGTTCTACGACCGGCCGCACGGCATCGAGGTGAAGCCGCAGCTCCTGGAGTCGATCGACGACTGGAACCGCCGCACCCTGTGGCCGAAGGTCTACAGCCACACCCACGACGACGGCACGGTCCGCCTCATCGGCGAGGCCCAGATGCTGATCGGCACCGGAGTCTCCCTGGAGCACTTCGTGTCGTCGACCGTCAGCTGGGTGCGCGCCGCGATCGAGTTCGACCGCTGGCTGGTGGAGCAGCTCGGTCTGGAGACGGACGTCGACTCCGCCGAGGACGAGAAGCCCGGCGACGACGCCGAGTAGGCACCGCTCCGGCTACAGCGGCCGCTGGGCGTAGACCAGCAGATACGTCCCGTACGCCACCGAGAGCCCGGCCAGCGCACCCACCACCAGGAGGGCCTGCGCGGGCCGGGTTCTCGCCGTTCTGGCCAGGGCGCACGCCAGCGGCAGCAGCAGCGGGAACGCGGGCAGCAGGAAGCGCGGCTTCGACTCGAAGAAGCCGGACCCGCACACCGCGATCGACAGCAGCACACCGCTGTACACGAGCAGCGGCAGCGGGGCCCGGTCCAGGAGCAGCAGCGCGTACAGCAGCACGCCCGCCGCGACGATCACCAGCGCCATGGGGAACACGAACACATCCCCGCGCAGCAGCATCCGTTTCGCGAACCGCGCCGAACCGAGCCCCAGGTCGAACGTCGACCCCCAGGCCCGCTGCACGGCGAAGTACCCGCCGAGCAGATCGCCCTCGCGCCGCCCCACCCACAGGACGTACGCGGCCCAGCCGGCCGGGGCGAGCAGCGCGCCTGTCCACAGCCTGTGGGGAACGCGGCCGCGCCGCCGGAAGAGTTCCCAGGCGGCGGTGGCAAGGACGGCGGCGGCGACCGCGAAACCGTTCGGCCGGGCGAGTCCGGCGAGCGCGGCCAGGGCGCCCGCCCAGACCCAGCGCCCGGTCAGCACCGCGTACAGCGACCACGCGGCCAGCGCCGTGAGCACCGGCTCCGTGTAGCCCATGGACAGCACCACCGAGTGCGGCAGCACCCCCCACAGCACGACGAGCAGGGTCGCCACGGTGGGGCCGTGCAGCCGCAGCCCGACGCGGTGGATGCCGAGCGCGGCGGCGACCGTCGCGGCCCAGGCGATCAGCAGACCGCAGGCACCGGCGCCGAGCACCGGCAGCAGCGTGTGCGCGGCGCGGATCAGCGCCGGGTAGAGCGGGAAGAAGGCGAGGTCCTGGTAGAGGAGCCCGGGGCCCGGGTGCAGGGTGCGGGCGCCGTAGCCGTTCGCGGCGATGCCGAGGTACCAGAGCGAGTCCCAGGAGCGGCCGAGCAGCGTCCAGGGTTTGTCGCCGGCGAGCGCGAGCGCGGTCATGCCGGTCAGCCGGGCGGCGACGAAGAGGGCCAGGGCGCGCAGCGCGGAATCCGTCGTGCGGGGCCGGGCTACGGTGGCTGAGGGGGCGTCAAGTACGGCGATGCTGCTCGGCTCGGTCACATCCCGACCCTGCGATGAGGGTGCCGCCGCCGCGACTCGGGTGCTCCGACCGGGTGCGGGCTGGTGCCGGGTGCGGCTCTCGTCGTGGCTGGTCGCGCAGTTCCCCGCGCCCCTGGAGGCGAGCTTCGCTCGCCCAGGGGAGGCGGCGCGAAGCGCCTGCCTCAGGGGCGCGGGGAACTGCGCGACCAGCCCCCACCGGCCGTCAGTCGACCGACAACCTCTTACAGCGACTTCAGGCGTCCCACGGCATCCGCAAGCACAGCCTCCCGCTTGCAGAAGGCGAACCGGACGAACGGCGCCCCGGCCTCCCGGTCGTCGTAGAACACGGCGTTCGGAATCGCGACGACCCCGCACCGCTCCGGCAGCGCCCGGCAGAACGCGAACCCGTCGTCGAAGCCGAGCGGCCGGATGTCGGTCGTCACGAAGTACGTGCCCTGCGGCCGGAACACCCCGAACCCGGCGTCGGCGAGCCCCGCCGCGAGCAGATCCCGCTTGGCCGTCATGTCGGCGCGGAAGTCCGAGAAGTAGGAGTCGGGAAGGGCGAGCGCCTCGGCGACCGCGTACTGGAACGGTCCGGCCGACACGTACGTGAGGAACTGCTTGGCAGAGCGCACCGCCGTCACCAGCTCCGGCGACGACGTCACCCAGCCGACCTTCCACCCGGTGAACGAGAACGTCTTGCCCGCCGACCCGATCGTCACGGTCCGCTCGCGCATCCCCGGCAGCGTCGCGAGCGGGATGTGCTCGGCGCCGTCGTAGGTCAGGTGCTCGTACACCTCGTCGGTGACGACGAGCAGGTCCCGCTCGACGGCCAGTTCGGCGATCGCGGTCAGTTCGGCGCGGGTGAGGACGGTGCCGGTCGGGTTGTGCGGGGTGTTGATGAGCAGCAGCCGGGTGCGCGGCGTGACCGCGGCGCGCAGTTCGTCGAGGTCGAGGCGGAAGCTGCCCTCGTGCGGGCGCAGGGTGACCGGGACGCGGGTGCCGCCCGCCAGTGCGATGCTCGCCGCGTACGAGTCGTAGTACGGCTCGAACGCGATCACCTCGTCGCCGGGCTCGACCAGGGCGAGCAGCGAGGCCGCGATGGCCTCGGTCGCGCCCGCGGTGACCAGCACCTCGCGGTCGGCGTCCAGCCCGATGCCGTACCGGCGCTTCTGGTGCTCCACGATCGCGCTACGCAGCTCGGGCACGCCGGGCCCCGGCGGGTACTGATTCCCGCGCCCGTCCCGCAACGCCCGCACCGCGGCCTCGCGCACCTGCTCGGGCCCGTCGGTGTCGGGAAAGCCCTGCCCGAGATTGATGGCACCGGTGGAGACGGCCAGCGCGGACATCTCCGCGAAGATCGTGGTCCCGAACTCGGCGAGACGGCGGTTGAGGAGGGGGCGGGTGCGGGAGGTCATGGGCGTCATCCTGCGCCGGGGGGTGGGGGTTCATCAACTTGCGGGGAGTACGTCTGGCGGGGGCTGCTCGGGCTTGCGGTGCTGTGCGGCTTGGCGGGCGCGGGCGAGGCTATTGCTGGTGGCCAGAGTCTGGGGGTGGCTGTTGCCCAGGATCTGCTCGCGCTGGCTGAGGGTGATCTCGAACAGGGGGATGGCTCGTTCCAGGTCTCCTGCTCTCTGGTAGGCGTTGGCGAGGTTGTTGCGGGTGGTGAGGGTGTTGTGGTGGGTGTCGCCCAGTGCCTGCTCGGACTGCGCGAGGGTGGCCTCATACAGGGGGATGGCCCGTTCCAGGTCCCCTGCTGTCTGGTAGGCGTTGGCGAGGTTGTTGCGGGTGGTGAGGGTGTTGGGGTGGGTGTCGCCCATTACCTGCTCGCGCTGGGTAAGGGTGGTTTCGTACAGGGGGATGGCTCGTTCCAGGTCTCTTGCCGCCTGGTAGGCACCGGCGAGACTGTCGCGGCTCGTGAGGGTCTGGGGGTGGGTGTCGCCCAGCGTCTGCTCGGACTGCGCGAGGGTGGCCTCGAACAGGGGGATGGCCCGTTCCAGGTCCCCCGCCATCCGGTAGGCGTGGGCGAGGTTGTTGCGGCTGGTGAGGGTGTTGTGGTGGGTGTCGCCCAGAACCTGCTCGGCCTGCGCGCTGTTGGTTTCGTACAGGGGGATGGCTCGTTCCAGATACCCCGCCGACTCGTAGGCGCTCGCGAGGTTGTTGCGGCTGGCGAGAGTCAGGGGATGAGCGTCTCCCAATGCCTGCTCACGCTGGGCGAGGATGGTTGTGCGCAAGGGAATGGTGTGCACGTCCCGCCCCTGGTCCTCCAGGTACTCCGCCGCGGCGATGTAGGCGTCTGTGGTTTCGGCGGAGGGCATGTTGTGGGCCGACGCGGATTCCAAGAGTGCGATGACGTGGGGGAGGAGTCGTTCCCACTGCGAGGGGTTGGTGTCCGCCTCGACCGAGGCCTGCTGGATGAGTTGCTCGGCGGTCCCACGGCCATGCTCCTCATCTCCGGCATCGCGGTGACGCAGCACCGTTTGTACGAGGCGGGGGACACCGATGCTCTGACGATCCGGGCCGAAGGTGATCATGTTGTAGGCGTGCAGTGCGCCCAGTGCCTCGCCCAGGTCGAGCGCGTCGGGGCACAGTGGGGCGAGCAGTGAGCGGGGGATGTCGTCGGGGGCCAGCCAGGCCATCGCACTCAGCATCGCCACCGCCTGCTGATTGCGGCGCTCGACGGCCAGCAGCGTGTGCTCCCAGACGCGCGCGATGGTGCGCTCCGGGTCGATGCCCCCCGACGCCCTGTCGATGACGCGGCCCAGCAGCTTCCGGTAGTCGCTCAGCGAGGTGCCGGTCTCGTGGAGGTAGGCGCCCGCCTGCTCCAACGCCAGCGGGAGGTGGCCGAGTTCGGCGGCGAGGGCCCGCGCGTCCCGGGACTGCTGCGCGTCGGCTGCGTGGTCGGGGCCGAAGGCCAGCGTGCACAGCAGGGACTCGGCCGCGTCGGCGTCGAGCAGGCCCAGTGCCATGGTGGGCGCGATGGAGTGCCAGCCGGTCGCGATGCGGCTGGTGGCCAGGTGGTGGCCGTCGGGCAGGGCGCCGAGGTAGTGGCGCAGGACGGCCGGGTCCTCCACGTTGTCGAACACGAGCAGCCAGCCGGGATGCCATTGCAGCCACAGCAGCGCCCACGCCGCCCGCTCCGGTGAGCCCGCCGTGGACGTCGCCAACTGCGGGCACAGGCGCAGGGCGAGATCGGCCAGGCCGCTCACGATCTGCTCCACATCGGTGGCGGTGATCCACCACACCAGCGTGTAGTCCTGCCGGTGGCGGTGCGCGTAGTGCAGGGCCAGGGTGCTCTTGCCGATGCCGCCGAGGCCGTGGATCGCCCGCGTCCCGGACAGCTGGGTGACCGCCGCCTCGCCCGCACCCGTCAGGAGACGGCGCACCTCGGCCAGCTCCGGCCCCCGTCCCACGAACACCCCGGACGCGGAACCGGGGAGATTCCCGGCCCCCGCCGGAGCGTCCGCCTCCCGCGCCCAGCGCACCGCCTCCGCCGGCACCATCACCACGCGTGCGCCGTCGCCGGTGATGGCCACGCCGATGTCGCCCTGCGCGGCGATGGCTCTCGGCCCTGAGGCCTGAGCGTCGCCCTCCTCAGGCATCAGGCATCCGCCCGCCCGTCACCACCGATGGTGACGTTGTCCCCGGTCACGGCGTTGTTGATGGACTTGGCGGCGATGGAGCGTTCACCGGAAGCCGTGACGTTCACGGTCTCGCCGCGCACCGGAAGCAGCCTCGCCAGTTCGGCGAGCAGCTCCGCGTCCTCGCGCAGTGCCCGCTTGATCTGCTGCCGCAGTGCCGCCGCCGCGTCCTCGTCGTCGGGGGCCTCGTCCACATCGCGTACGGCGGCTTCGAGTTCGGCGCGGCCGTGTTCGTCGTGCCGGCGCCACACCGCCTGGAGGATCCGGCGCCCCACGTTCGCCGTGCCGTCCGCCGCCGCGGTCTCCGCGCGGGTCAGCACCGCCGCCCCGTAGGCACTCACCGCCGGAGCCAGATACTGCCCGGCCTGCTCCATCAACTGCACGATTTCAACGTCCATGAGATCCCCCGATCCCCCGGTCCCCGGCTTCCGCAGCCGCAAGAGGCCAAGCGTAGGGCTTCCGTTTCCCGAAGCTCTGGAGTTCCTCAACTCTGCTTTGACCGCGTACGCGCACGGGCATCCCCCTTGCACGCCCGCACGGGGCGCCCCTCGGGGGATTCGGGGGAAGGGAAAGGAGGACCGGTGATGGGAACAGTCTTCATCGTGGTCTTCGTGGCGCTGGTCGTCGCCATCGTCGTCGCTACGGCCAAGGCGGGCGGCAATGGCCGCGCGCCCAGTACGTCGTTGAAGAAGAAGAAGCGCTCGCGGGGATCGAGCAGCAGCTGGTGGGCCGGGGGCGGTGCCGCGAGCAGCGGCGGCGGTGCCTCGTGCTCGTCCGGCTCGTCGGGGTCGTCCGGCCATCACGGCCACTCCTGCGGGGGCGGCCACTCGTGCGGCGGGGGGAGTTCCTGCGGGGGCGGCTCGTCGTGCGGCGGCGGGGGCGGGTGCGGCGGCGGCAGCTGACGCCGCCGCTCACGGGGAAGCGGGCGGCCCGCGCGGAGACGACTGACACGGGGCAGTCGGTCCACGCGGGCCGTCCGCATGCCGGGGGGGCATGCCGGGCCGCTCCGATGCCCGCTCCGATGCCCGGACAAATGCCCGCACATATGTCCAGGAAGAACCCGAAGGGTGTGCGCCGGGCGCATTCCGGCGCCCGTGGAAGTTGAACAGTTGAGCTGTGCAGCGCCCGGGGGGATGGAAACCCCGTCAAGTTGGGTAAAAACGCTGTGACGGCGCCATCGCCCATGATTCCCTTTTAACCGTCAACTCAGCCCTCGTACCGCATATTCACAGCGTTCGCGTGGGCACGAGCCGGTCCCTTTGACACAGCCGGCCCCACCTCCCTTTGCGTGCTAGCGGAGCCGACCCATGCTCACGACCCTGAACACCGCCTACACCGACACAAGCGCGGACGACCTCGCCTGGACCCTGGGCCGTGAGCCGCTCCCCGCGCTCGCCACCCTCGATCTGGAACTGTCCGGCGCCACGCTCCAGTTGAGGCTGCTCGGCGCCTCCCACCAGGTGCTCCTGGAGGAGGAGAACGGCAGCTGCTCGGAGACCGTGGCCTGTATCCCCGGCAGCAGCACCCCGCTGCCGCTCGGTGTCGCCGAGCGCGTCGGCGACTGGGAGTACGAGTTCGCGGCCCGCGTCGAAGACCTGACCCCAGGTCAGTTCGCGGGACGCGCGCAGGAACTGCTCGCTCTCGTGTCCGACCATCCGAACGGACTGGCCGGCGTCTTCCCCGGCAGTCCGCACGCCTTCACCGCGATGCTCGCCCAGCGGCACGAGGGCCAGGTGCACTGGCGCACCTGGCACGCGTACCCGCAGGACGGTCAACTCGTCGCCACCCGCACCCGGGTGGGTGTGCGACGGTCCGCCCCCGTACTGCTCTAGGGCGTGCGCCGGAGGTATGCCTGTGCACGCGTTTTCCACACGTGTGGGTGACCGGCCGGAGTTGCATGGTGACGTAGCGTTCCCTGAGTGATCGATCCGCACGCCCCTGCCCCGCACTCGGGGGTCCCGCGGTCCCGGGGCGAGCCGGGGCGGGCCCCGCTCCCGGTCAAGCCGGGCACCGGCCGGTTCCTGGTCCTCGCGGGCGTCTTCGTCTGCGCGGCCTGCGGACTGGTGTACGAACTCGAACTGGTGGCCCTCGCCTCGTACCTGATGGGCGACTCGGTCACCCAGGCGTCCGTGGTGCTGTCCGTCATGGTCTTCGCGATGGGCCTCGGCTCCCTCGCCGCCAAGCGGCTGCGCTGCCATGCCGCGGCGGGCTTCGGGATGCTCGAAACCCTGCTCGCGCTGGTCGGCGGGTGCAGTGCCATGGCCCTGTACGCCGTGTTCGCCTGGACCGGCGGCTGGGGCGGGGTCTGGGGCGACGGGCCGAGATATCTGCTGGTCGCCTTCTCGCTGGCCATCGGGGTGCTGATCGGCGCCGAGGTGCCGCTGCTGATGGTGCTCATCCAGCGGATCCGCCGGCAGGACCCCGGCGGCGCGGTCGCCGATCTGTTCGCCGCCGACTACGTGGGCGCGCTGGTGGGCGGCCTGGCCTTCCCGTTCGTGCTGCTGCCGCTGCTCGGGCAGTTGACGGGGGCGCTGCTGACCGGCGCGGTCAACGCCGTGGCGGGCGGCGCGCTCGTCCTCGGGCTGTTCCGGCGCGACCTGAGCCGGCGGGGGCGCTGGCTGCTGCTCGTCGCCAATGTCACCGTGCTCGCCGTCCTGGCCGCCGCCTGGGTCCTCGTCGACGACTTCGAGCGGGCGGCGCGGCACGCCATGTTCGGCGCGCAGGCGCGGGTCGCCGTGCAGAGCCCGGTGCAGGAGGTCGTGCTGACCGGCGGTGAGCGCGGCCGGCCGCTCGGCCTCTACCTCGACGGGCGGCTGAGGGTGCGCGGTGACGACGCCGCGCGCTACCGGGCCGACCTCGTCGATCCCGCCCTGCGCGGCGGGCCGCGGGCGCGGGTGCTCGTCATCGGGGGCGGTGACGGGGTCGCGGCGCGCGAGGTGCTGCGCTTCGGCGGGGTGCGGCAGGTCGACGTCGTCGACTCCGACCCCGAGGTGGTGCGGCTCGCGCGCACCGATCCGGGGCTCAGCGCGCTGAACGGGCGGGCGCTCAGCGATCCTCGGGTGCGGGTGGTCACCGGGGACGTGTTCGGGCTGCTGCGGGGCCGTGGCTCGCTCGGGGGGCCGTACGACGTCGTGATCTGCGATCTGCCCGATCCGGCGCTCACCAGCAGTACGAAGCTGTACTCGCAGGAGTTCTACGGGCTTGTGGCTCGGGTGCTCGGGCCCTCCGGGCGGGTCGTCGTGCACGGGGGGCCTGTTTCCGGGCGGTTCTGGACCGTCTCCGAGACGGTGCGGTCGGCTGGGCTCCGGGTCGTCTCCTACCGGGGCGGTGGGGGTGCCGGGTTCGTCCTGGGCGGCCTGCGGGTCCCGTCGCCCGGGCCCGCCCGGGTGATCCACCCCGGCCGCCCCTACGCCCCGTCGACCCTGGTGCACCCGCGCTACGGCACCGAATAGACGTCGTGTGCGGGTCGCGTCGTGGCTGGTCGCGCAGTTCCCCGCGCCCCTGGAAGCGAGCTCCGCTCGCCCAGGGGAGGCCGCGCGAAGCGCATGCCTCAGGGGCGCGGCGAACTGCGCGAGAAGAGGCCACCGGCCGGCACCCGACGACGGACAGCAGCGCGAAGCGCACGCTCCAGGGGCGCGGGGAACTGCGCGACCAGCCCCCACCGGCCGGTACCCGGCGACGAATCGCCATTCGCTGGGGCGAACACGGGTCAAGGCGTGCAGGGAGTCGATAGGCTCGGCTGCCATGGAGCATGAGGTGTTCGTTCCGGTTCCGGCGGAGTCCGTCAGGGCGGTGCTCAGCGACCCCCTTCGGGTGGCCCGGGCCCTGCCCGGGTTCCAGCGCGACGCGGCCGGCGAGGGCGGCCGCCTCAAGGTCCGGATCGGCGGACACACCATCACCTACCGCGGCAGCATCACGGTGGACCGCACCGCCGACGGCTCGTCCATGCTGGCCGGCGACGCCGTCGAGGCCCGCGGCACCGGCGCCGTGACCTTCACCCTGACCGCCCGCGCCGCGGCCACCGACGGCGGCACCACCCTCACCTTCACCGGCGACGCGACCGGCGACGGCCGCGTCGCCGAACTCCCGGCCGACGCGGTCGAATCGGCGGCCCAGCGCCTGCTGAACCGTTTCGCGGAGAACCTCGCGACGGCGGGCCGGGAACCGGGCGGCGACCCGGAGCCGCCCGAGCCGCCGGAGACCCCCGAGGCTCTGGAAGTCGGGCCGGAGCTGTCCGTGTACGAGACCGACGTGCCGCCCCCGTCCCTCGACCCCGACGCCGACCTCGACCCCGGCGAGGACGAGACGGACCTGCCCCCCGAGCCGGCCGCCGCCCACGCCCGCCGCACCATGATCGGCCGCAGCGCGGAGGAGGTCGACCACTCCCCGCCGCGCGGCCGCTACGCCCCCGTGCCCGCCCCGGCCGGCACCACGGCGAGCGCCACCCTGCGCTGGGCGGCCCCCGCCGCCGCCCTCGCCGTCGCCTCCGCGATCGTGGTCGGCCGCGCCCTGCGCAGGCGCCGCTGAGCGCTCCGGCCCCCGCCCCGCATAGGGTCAGTGGTCGTGACGACACAGGAAACGACGCTGACCGCGGGCGACGCGGAAGTGACCGTGGCGCCGGGCAACGGCTGCCGCATCAGCAGTCTGAGGATCGCCGGGACCGAGCTGCTCCGGCAGGGCGAGCGCTACGGCTGCTTCCCGATGGTGCCCTGGTGCGGCCGGATCGCGGACGGCCGGTTCAGGGACGGCGGCCACGTCCGCCAGATGCCGCTGAACTCCCCGCCGCACGCCATCCACGGCTTCGCCCGGGACGCCGAGTGGACCACGGCGCGGGCGACGGCGACCGAGGCCGTCTTCACGTACGACCTCACCGACCCCTGGCCGCACCCCGGCCGGGTCACCCAGGTCGTCGCCCTCACCGAGGACGCGCTGACGCTGACGCTCGGCATCGAGACGTACGGCGACTCGTTCCCGGCGCAGGTCGGCTGGCACCCCTGGTTCAACCGGCGGCTCGGCGACAGCGACGTGCGGATCGACTTCGACGCCGCCTGGCAGGAGCGGCGCGGCGACGACCATCTGCCCACCGGCGAGCGCATCGACGTACAGCCGCAGCCCTGGGACGACTGCTTCGGCATGCCCGACGGGGTGGACGTGACCCTGACCTGGCCCGGCGAGCTCGCCGTGAACGTCACCAGCCGTGAGCCGTGGGTCGTCGTCTACGACGAGCAGGACGCCGCCGTGTGCGTCGAGCCGCAGACCGGGCCGCCGAACGGGCTCAACACCGCCCCGCGCCTGGTCACGCCCGTGGACCCGCTGGAGGCGAGCACCACCTGGACCTGGCGGCGGCCGTAAAACCGGCCCTTTAAGCTCATAGGCATGACGACGAACGACGTACGGGACGCCCTGCTCCAGCAGATCAAGGACAAGGCCGTGGTGCACGGCAAGGTCACGCTCTCCTCCGGGCTCGAGGCCGACTACTACATCGACCTGCGCCGCGTCACCCTCGACGGCGAGGCGGCCCCGCTCGTCGGGCAGGTGCTGCTCGACCTCACGAAGGACCTGGAGTTCGACGCGGTCGGCGGTCTCACGATGGGCGCCGACCCCGTCGCCGGCGCGCTGCTGCACGCGTCCGCCGCCCGCGGCGAGCGGCTCGACGCGTTCGTCGTCCGCAAGGCCGCCAAGGCGCACGGCATGCAGCGCCGCGTCGAGGGCCCCGACATCAAGGGCCGCCGGGTGCTGGTCGTCGAGGACACCTCCACCACCGGCGGCTCCCCGCTGGAGGCCGTGGCCGCGGTGCGCGAGGCGGGCGCCGAGGTCGTCGGCGTCGCCACCATCGTCGACCGCGCCACCGGCGCCGCCGAGAAGATCACCGAGGGCGCCGGGGTCCCGTACCTCTTCGCGTTCTCCAAGGACGAGCTGGGTCTGGACTAGGTCCTCCCCGCCAGGTCCTCCCCACCAGGTCCCGACCGCCCCGGGACGTACGTCCCGCAGAACCGGGCCTTCCCCGGACTGGAGCATTCGCACAAGTCTGGAAAGATGGGGCCGACGATGATGTCACCCCATGGTGCTTGGTGAGGTCGGACCACCGGTCAGGACACCAGAACAACCTCAACCCGCAATCGCGCTTCACGAGGAGACGGCAGATGCCCATCGCAACCCCGGATCAGTACAACGAGATGCTCGACCGGGCCAAGGCGGGGAAGTTCGCCTACCCGGCCATCAACGTCTCGTCGACGCAGACGCTGAACGCGGCGCTGCAGGGCTTCGCCGAGGCCGAGTCCGACGGCATCATCCAGATCTCCACCGGTGGCGCCGAGTACCTGTCGGGCCAGGGTGTGAAGGACATGGTCGTCGGCGCGCAGGCGCTCGCCGAGTTCGCCCACGTCGCCGCCGAGCACTACGGCGTCAAGATCGCGCTGCACACCGACCACTGCCCCAAGGGCAAGCTGGACGGTTACGTGCGCCCGCTGCTCGACATCTCCGCCAAGCGCGTCGAGGCCGGCGGCCTGCCGCTGTTCCAGTCGCACATGTGGGACGGCTCGGCCGAGACCCTCGCCGACAACCTGGACATCGCCCAGGAGCTGCTCGCCAAGGCCAAGGCCGCGCACATCATCCTGGAGATCGAGATCACCCCGACCGGCGGTGAGGAGGACGGCGTCTCGCACGAGATCAACGACAACCTCTACACCACGGTCGACGACGCGGTGCGCACCGTCGAGGCGCTGGGCCTGGGCGAGAAGGGCCGCTACCTGCTGGCCGCCTCGTTCGGCAACGTGCACGGCGTGTACAAGCCGGGCAACGTCGTGCTCCGCCCCGACCTCCTCGCGGACCTGAACGCCGGGATCGCCGAGAAGTACGGCAAGCCGGCCGGCTCCAAGCCGTTCGACTTCGTCTTCCACGGCGGCTCGGGCTCCACCCTGGAGGAGATCCGCACCGCGCTGGAGAACGGCGTCGTGAAGATGAACCTCGACACCGACACCCAGTACGCCTTCACGCGGCCGATCGCGGGCCACATGTTCTCGAACTACGACGGCGTCCTGAAGGTCGACGGCGAGGTCGGCAACAAGAAGACGTACGACCCGCGCGTGTGGGGCAAGAAGGCCGAGGCGGGCATGACCGCCCGCATCGTCGAGGCCTGCGAGAGCCTGCGCTCGACGGGGACCCGCATCAAGTAACCCGGGGTTCGTCGTCGTCGGCCACCGGGCCGCGGACGAAGAACGAGCCCACGGCCGGGGGCGGGCCCCCCCCAGTTTCCGGCCCACCCCCCCTCCTGCTGCCCCACCCACCCCGTTCCCCCTCCCCCCCCCCCCCCCCCCGCGCAGGACCTCCCTCCTTCCGGAGGGAGGCACCACAAACAAGGGCCC
>NZ_JBHVIX010000014.1:0-21390 GCF_042799415.1 Streptomyces sp. NPDC057694 | reverse complement strand
CCCCTGGAGCGTGCGCTTCGCGCTGCTCTTCCCGTTGTTGGGCGCGGGCCGGTGGCCGCTTCTCGGGGAAGTCCCCCCAAACCCCACAAAAAAACCCCCCCCCCCCCAGAGAAAGGGGAAGAGAAAAAAAACACACACCCCCCGCCCCTCCCCCCCCCTTTTGCGCCCCCCCCCCCGCGCCATGTCTGGAGGACCCAGCAGTGACGTACGACTTCGACACCGTCGTCGACCGGCGCGGCACCTGGTGCGTGCAGTGGGACGGCATCACGGACCGGTTCCCCGTGCCGGACCTGCTCCCGTTCACCATCTCCGACATGGACTTCCGGTCCCCACCGGAGGTGCTCGACGCCCTCACGGCGCGCATCGGGCACGGCGTGTTCGGCTACACGGACTGGCAGCACAACGACGACTTCCGCGGCGCGATACGCGACTGGTACCGCGACCGGTACGCCACCGAGATCGACACCGACCGGTTCGTGTACGGGCCGTCCGTGCTCAACCAGATCGCGCAGCTGCTGCGCATGTGGACCCGCGAGGGCGACGCCGTCGTCGCGCACGCCCCGACCTACGACGGGCTGCGCAAGTCCGTCACCGGGCTCGGCCGCGAGCTGCGCACCGTCGGCCTCGACGACTGGGCGGGCCTGGAGCGGGAGCTGGCGCGCCCCGAGGCCCGCGTGCTGTTCCTGTGCTCGCCGCACAACCCGACCGGGCACGTGTGGACCGACACCGAGCTGCGGCGCATCGCCGAGCTGTCGCGTGCGTACGACGTCGCCGTCATCAGCGACGAGATCCACTCCGACCTCACCCACGACGGCCACACCCATCTGCCGTGGACCCGCTACAGCGAAGCGGCCGGACCGCGCTGGGCGCTGGTCACCTCCGCGACGAAGTCCTTCAACTTCCCCGCGTTGACCGGCAGTTACGGCATCATCGGCGACCCGGACGAGCATGCCGAGTTCGTCCGCAGGATGGACACCGCCGAGGGTCTCGCCTCGCCCGCCGTGCTGTCGCTGAGCGCGCACATCGCCGCGTACCGGCACGGCGCCGACTGGCTCGACGAGCTGCGCTCGTACACGTACGGCAATCTGCGCCTCCTCGAAGAGCGGCTCGACGCGGCGTTCCCCGAGCTGAAGTGGCGGGTGCCCGAGGCCGGATATCTGGCCTGGGTCGACCTGCGGCCGCTCGGCATCCACGACGACGAAGAGCTTCAGCGGGTCCTCGTCGAGGAGGAGAAGGTCGCCGTGATGCCCGGCGGCACGTACGGGATGCCGGGCTTCGTGCGGCTGAATCTGGGCTGTCCGCGCTCCAAGGCGGAGGCCGGCGCGGAGGCGCTGGTCCGCGCCGTGGCGAAGGTGGCCGACCGGGCCGCCGGCTGACCCGGCACACTGGAGACCATGAGCCTTCACGAGAACCTGCTCGGGGGACCGCCCCCGACCCACCTGCCCGACGACCCGGAGCCCCGCGAGCTGCTCGCGGCCGACACCGCCCCCGCGGACGTCGCCGCGAAGTACCCGACCTCCTCGCTCGCCTGGGCGCAGCTCGCCGACGCGGCCTTCGAGAGGGGCAGCGTCGTGGAGTCGTACGCGTACGCCCGCACCGGCTACCACCGCGGCCTGGACTCCCTGCGCCGCGCCGGCTGGAAGGGCCACGGGCCCGTGCCGTGGGAGCACGAGCCCAACCGCGGCTTCCTGCGCGCCCTGCACGCCCTGGCCCGCGCCGCCGGTGCCATCGGCGAGCAGGCGGAGTACGAGCGCTGCTCGCAGTTCCTGAAGGACTCCTCGGCGACGGCCGCGCAGACCCTCGGCTAGGCGTTCGCGTTTCGTGGGGCCCGCCTGTGATCAGGCGGGCCTTGCCGTTTCGGGGGACGATTGTGAAGGATGCGAGGTGGGGACCGGGGCCCCGTGCCGGTAACGGCAGGGCGGACCGCTACCCGTAGTACGCAACAGGAGACAGCGATGTCCCACGACGCGGAAGCGATGCCGCATCTCGACTTCGCGGGCACCACGCCCTACGAGGACTACGTCCAGGCCGATGTCCTCACCCACCTCCAGACGCTGCGCTCGGACGATCCCGGCGAGATGGTCTTCCTGGTGACGACCCAGGTCATGGAGCTGTGGTTCACCGTCATCGTGCACGAGTGGGAGACCGCGAGCCGGGCTCTGGCCGACGACGACATACCCACCGCGGTCAACGCGCTCAAGCGCTCGGTGCGCGAGCTGGAGGCGCTGAACGCCTCATGGCGGCCGCTGGCCCAGCTCACCCCCGGCCAGTTCAACTCCTACCGCGCCGCGCTCGGCGAGGGCTCCGGCTTCCAGTCGGCGATGTACCGGCGCATGGAGTTCCTGCTCGGCGACAAGTCCGCGTCGATGCTGGTGCCGCACCGCGGCGCCCCGCGCGTCCACGCCGAGCTGGAGAAGGCGCTGCACGAGCCGAGCCTGTACGACGAGGTGCTGCGGCTGCTGGCCCGGCGCGGCCACGACGTGCCGCGCGCCGTCCTCGACCGTGACGTGTCGCGGCGTTACGAGCCGTCGCCGGAGGTCGAGGCGGTGTGGACGGCCCTGTACGCGGGTGACGAGAGCGCCGAACTCGCGCGGCTCGGCGAGGCGCTGAGCGATGTCGCCGAGCTGGTGTGGCGCTGGCGCAACGACCACCTGGTGGCGACCCGGCGCGCGATGGGCGCCAAGACCGGCACCGGCGGCTCCGCCGGGGTCGCGTGGCTGGAGAAGCGCGCACGAGGCAATGTCTTTCCCGAACTGTGGACGGCGAGGTCCCATGTCTGACCTGGAAGAGCGCGCGCGGGAGCTGGACGCCGCCGACGAACTGGCCTCGGTGCGCGAGGACTTCGTCCTTGATGACGTGGTGTACCTGGACGGGAACTCGCTGGGCGCGCTGCCCGCGAACGTGCCGGGCGCGGTCGAGGACGTCGTACGCCGCCAGTGGGGCGAGCTGCGCATCCGGTCGTGGAGCGAGTCGGGCTGGTGGACGGCGCCGGAGCGGATCGGCGATCTGATCGCCCCGCTGCTGGGCGCCGCCGCCGGGCAGGTCGTGGTCGGCGACTCCACCAGCGTCAATGTGTTCAAGGCGCTGGTGGGCGCGGTGCGCCTGGCCCCCGAGGGGCGCGACGAGATCCTGGTGGACGCGGCGACGTTCCCGACGGACGGCTACATCGCCGAGTCGGCGGCCCGGATGACCGGGTGCACGGTGCGGGCGGTGGACCCGGCGGCGGTGCCGGGCGCGCTCGGTCCGCGTACGGCGGCGGTGCTGCTCAACCAGGTCGACTACCGCACGGGCCGCCTCCACGACCTGCCGGGACTGACGGCGGCGGTCCGCGCGGTCGGCGCCGTCAGCGTCTGGGACCTGTGCCACAGCGCGGGCGCGCTGGAGGTCGGGCTCGACGAGCACGGCGTGGACCTGGCGATCGGCTGCACCTACAAGTTCCTCAACGGCGGTCCCGGCGCGCCCGCGTACCTGTACGTGCGTGCCGAGCACCAGGAGCGGTTCGACTCCCCGCTGCCGGGCTGGAACTCGCACGCCGAGCCGTTCGGGATGCGCGCCGCGTACGAGCCCGCCGACGGCGCGGTGCGCGGCCGGGTCGGCACCCCGGACATCCTGTCGATGCTTGCCCTGGAGGCGGCCCTGAAGGTGTGGTCGCGGCCGGACGTCTCCGTCGCCGCGGTGCGCGCCAAGTCCCTCGCGCTGACGGACTTCTTCCTGGAGTGCGTGCGCAGTTACGTGCCCGAGGGCCGGGTCGAGGTCGTGACCCCGGCCGCCCACGCCGAGCGGGGCAGCCAGGTCGCGCTGCGCTGCGCGGACGCCGGGGAGGTCATGGAGCGGCTGGTCGCGGCCGGTGTCGTCGGCGATTTCCGGGCGCCGGACGTGCTGCGGTTCGGGTTCACGCCGCTGTATCTCGGGTTCGCCGAGGTGGAGCGGGCGGCGCGGGTGCTGGCCGCCGAACTCAGCCGGACGGACTGACGTACACCCCGGCCTCGGCCGCCGCGACGGCCGCGGCGACGGCCCGGTCCGCGTCCGCCCCGGTGGGCGCGGCCCCGGTCGTCAGCATCCGGTAGTAGAGCGGGGCGGACACCGCGCGGACGACCTCGGCGGCGTCCGTCCCAGCGGGCAACTCGCCCCGGGCGACGGCCTCTTCGACGACCGGCGCCCACTCGGCGACCCGGACCTCGTAGAACTGTCCGAGGGCCTGCGCGGTGCGCTCGTCGCAGGTCGCGGCCGCGATCACCGCGCGGAACAGCGGGCCCTGCCGCGGGTCCGTCAGCGTGCGCCGCACCAGCCGGGCGTTGGCGGTCAGGTCGCCGCGCAGGGAGCCGGTCGCCGTGCGCGGCAGCGACTCCTCGGCCATCTCGGCCAGCAGATCGGTGACGAGGCCGGTGGGGGAGGACCAGCGCCGGTAGACGGTCGTCTTGCCGACCTCCGCGCGGCGCGCGATGTCGGCGAGGTCGAGCTTGGCGAAGCCCTCCTCCGCCAGGACGTCGCCCGCCGCGGCGAGCACCGCGGCACGGACCCGGGCGGTGCGGCCGCCGGGTCGGAGGGTGCCGGGTTCGGGTTCACTGCTCATGACAGCAGGGTAACGGAACCGCAGGACCGTTTATTCGGTTTATCTGGTGACTGTGCGTGTCGGCGGAGGTGATCTCCCTGGTAGCGTCCGCTTACCCCGCAGGTTCCGTGGCCGGTTCCGTTCGCCGGACCCCCTTGTGCTTCCGCGCGGGTTCTTTGCTGATCCCCCCTGTGCGCTGAGAGGTCGGAGCATGCCGGACGAAGCCGTCGCTCGCGAGAAGGCCGAGGAGACGTCGGCCTTCTCGCACCCCGCCGTCCCCCCGGACGTCACTGCCGCGTACGGCGATCACCCGGATCAGGTCGTCGACTTCTACGCGCCACGGGACGGGGCCGCTCAGGCGCCGCTGGTCGTCGCCCTGCACGGCGGCGCGTGGCGGGCACCGTACGACCGGGCGCATCTGAGCCCGCTGTGCGACTTCCTCGCGCGGCGCGGGTTCGCCGTCGCCAACGTCGAGTACCGGCGCGGCAGTTCTGTGCCCCACCAGGGCGCGAGCGGGCCGGTGGCGGGGCGCTGGCCGGAGACGTTCGACGACGTGGCGGCCGTGTTCGACGCGCTGCCCGCGCTGGCCGCCGAGCATCTGCCGACGGCGGACGCGCGGCGCGTCGTCGCCCTCGGGCACTCGGCGGGCGGCCAGCTCGCGCTGTGGGCGGCGGCCCGGCATGTGCTGCCCGAGGACGCGCCGTGGCACACCGGGGCCCCGGCGGCGCTGCGCGGTGTGGTCGCGCTCGCCCCGATCACGGACTTCGCCCTGGCCGAGGAGCTGGGGGTGTGCGGCGGCGCCGCCGGCCAACTCCTCGGCGGGGACGACGGGTTGTTCGAGCAGCGGCGGCCCTTCGCCGATCCGGCGCTGCTGCTGCCGACGGGCATCGCCACCACCCTCGTCCAGGGCCGCGCCGACACCACGGTGCCGTTCGCGCTCGCCGAGGCGTACGCCGACGCGGCGGCGAAGGCGGGCGAGGTCGTGGGCGTCACGTTCCTGGAGGGGGTCGGCCACTTCCCGCTGATCGACCCGGCGGCGGACGCGTGCGCGGTGGTCGCGGAGGAGATCGCCCAACTGGCCTGGTAGCGGCACCTTTTCGCCGGGTGTCGCCGGGTGTCGCCACCCCGGGTCGGCATACCGGGGTATGACGCGGGAGGGCCGAGTGATACCTGAGAGCCACGGGTGGATCTGGCTCCGTGGTGTGATGCCGACTACAGCGTGTGATCAATACCTTCCTTTCCAGAGGCGCCGGACGGTGGCGCCGGACGGAAGGGGCGGGTCATGGGCGGCCGGGTCTGGGTGCGGCGCTGGGCGGGGCGGCTGCGGCGGGCGGTGCTCGCCGCCCTCGTGACGGGCGCGGTCGTGGTGCCGGTGTCGGCCGCCGCGCACCCCGAGATCCCCGCCCCCGCGCCCGCCCGCCTTGCCCCGGTCACGGCCGCGTCCCTGGACACGGCGTACGCGGCGAACCGGGCCACGGCGGCGCGGGCTGCGTCTATGGCCGCGGACCACGGCGCCGCCGGGCGTGCCCGCGAACTGCGCGCGATGGCCTCCGGCGGCCGTACGTTCCTTCAGCTCGACCCGCGCGGACCGGGCCGCACCGCCGAGGTCTTCGGCGACCTGGCGCACGCCGCGCGGATCGCGGTCCTCGTCCCCGGCTCGGACACCTCGATCGACACCTACGGCCGGTTCCGCGCGGGCGCCCTCGCCCTGCACGAGAAGCTCGGAGCGCGGGCCGCGGTGGTGGCCTGGCTCGGGTACGAGACGCCGGGCACGGTCAGCACGGCGGTCACCACGACGACCCGCGCCGACCGGGCGGCACCCGAACTGACCTCCTTCGTCCGCCGATTGCACGCCGTGGCCCCATCCTCCGCGGCCGTCTCCCTCCTCTGTCACTCCTACGGGACGGTGGTGTGCGCCGCCGCCGCGCCGGACCTGCACGACGGCTCGGCCGTCACCGACCTGGCCCTCGTCGGCAGCCCCGGCACGGGGGCCGACAGCGCGGCGGACCTCGCCACCACGGCGACGGTGTGGGCGGCGCGCGGCGCGGACGACTGGATCGCCGATGTGCCGCACGTCCGGGCCGATGTCCTCGGCACCACGATCGGCTTCGGCACCGATCCGGTCTCCGCCGCTTTCGGCGCCCGGGTGTTCGCCGCGGGCGCCGGCGGCCACAGCGACTACTTCAGGCCCGGCTCCCCCTCCCTCGACAACCTCGCCCGGATCGCCGCGGGCCGCTACGCCGACATCACGGAGCCCACCCATGACTGAACTCCGCTTGTCCATAAGGTCGTTCACCCGCCGGGTCGACGCGGCCACCCCCGCGCACCGGGACCGCGCGGTCGACGCGCTGCGGGCCCTCGCCATCTGCGGTGTCGTCCTCGGCCACTGGTGCGTCACGGCCCTCGTGCCCGGTGGCGACGGCACCCTGCACACCGCGAGCCCGCTGGACGACATGCCGTGGCTCGCCCCGGTCTCCTGGCTCTTCCAGACCCTCGCCGTCTTCTTCCTGGTCGGCGGGCACGTGGCGACGAAGAGCCTCGCCTCGGCCCGGGAGCGGGGTGACACCTACGGGCGGTGGCTGCGGGCCCGGCTCGGCCGGCTGTTCCGGCCGGTCGCCGCCGTGCTCACGCTGTGGACGGTCGCGGCGGCCGGGATGCTGCTCGCCGGAGTCCCCCTCACCACGGTCCACACCCTGGGCAAGCTCGCGCTGTCCCCGATGTGGTTCCTGCTGGTCTTCGCCGGGCTGACGGCCCTGACCCCGCTCGTGGCCCGGCTGAGCCCACTGTGGCCGCTCGCCGTGGTGCTGCACGTGGACCTCATACGGTTCGGATTCGGCGGCCCGTCCTGGCTCGGCTGGATCAATGTCGCGGCGGGCTGGCTCGTCCCGTACACCCTCGGCGCCGCCTGGTCCCGCGCCGAGCCGGCCCGGCGCTCCGCGTGGACGCTGCTCGTCGGCGGGGCCGTGGCGACGGCCGGGCTGGTCCTCTGCGCGGGCTACCCGGCGTCGATGGTCGGCGTGCCCGGCGCGGCTGTCTCGAACCTGAACCCGCCGACACTCGCCGCGGTCACCTTCGGGCTGGCCCAGTGCGGGGGCGCCCTGCTCCTGCTCGATCCCCTGCGACGGTGGATGCGGCGGCCCGCGGCCTGGGCCGCCATCGCCCTCGCCAACCTCTCGGCGATGACGATCTTCCTCTGGCACCAGACGGCCCTGATGGCGGTCACCGCGTCGGGGTTGCTCGCCGGGCGGCTGCCCGGGCTGCACACGACTCCGGACTCGCTGGAGTGGGTTGCGGCGCGGGGCGCGTGGCTGCCGGTGTTCGGGCTCGGCCTCTTGGTGTGCTGGGCGGCGTTCCGGACGCACGAGCGGGGTGGAGCGGTGCGTGGGCGTGTGCGGGCCGGTGGGGCTTCTCGCGCAGTTCCCCGCGCCCCTGAAGCATGCGCTGCGCGCAGCTTCCCCGATGAGATGCCGCACGAAGTGCGCATCTCAGGGGCGCGGGGAACTGCGCGAGAAGCGGCCACCGGCCCGCGCATGACGAACGACCCAGGGGCGCGGGGCTGTGTCCATCAGCGGCTCCGCCACGGGGCGCGACCAGCCACGACGCAAGCCGCCCCCGGCCACGAAACAGATCGAGCCACGGCGGGTGGCAAGCGGCTGAGCCTAGGCTGGGCGCCATGAGTGACGGGGGCGGGGAGGACTTCGGGGCTGCGCTGCGTGCCCTGGGCCGCGACCTGAGCACGCTCGCCCCGATGCCGCTACAACCACTCACCGCCCCGCGATGGCTGCGTTGGGCGCCGCACCTGGTGGTCCTGTGGATCGCGCTCGGCACGACGCTGTCGAACATCGACCAGATCGGCATCCGCTACGGCCTGGGCGTCGCGCTCGGCACCTTCCTCGCCGCCGTACAGGGCGCCGCGATCCTGCTCGCACTGCGTCGGCCGGTACCGGCGTTCTGGCTGTCGCTGGCCGACATGGTCGTCGTCGCCGCGCTCGCCGAGCACCAGCTCACCCAGCAGTCGGCGCCGCCCGGCACCGAGTGGCCCTGGGCGGGCCCCGCGATCGTCGCGCACGCCACCGTGCTGATGCTCCTCGCGCTGCGCGCCCCGACCCGGGTGGCCGTCGTCGCGGCGGGCCTGAGCGCTCTGGCCGGGCCGCTGTTGCAGCGCACGGTGTCCGGGGTGGCCAAGTACTCCTCGACGACCGCCCTCTCGGCGATCGTGTTCGCGGTGATCGCCCTGCTCGGCATCGCGATACGCGGCCGCAGCGAGGCCCGCACCCGGCTCGTCGCGCAGGAGGAGATCACCGCGGAGGAGCGGGCCCGGCGCACGGTGCTGGAGGAGCGCGGCCGCATCGCCCGCGAGCTGCACGACGTGGTGGCCCACCACATGTCCGTCATCTCCATTCAGGCCCAGGTCGCCCCGCACCTGGTCAAGGACCCGCCGCCCGAGCTCCGGGAGAACCTGGACGGCATCAGACAGAACGCGCTGGACGCCCTCGCCGAGCTGCGCCGGGTCCTCGGAGTGCTTCGCGCGGACCCGTCCGACGGCCCCGCCGACGAGACGGACCCCGGCACCGCCGCCGCGCCCCAGCTCCCGCAGCCCTCCCTCGACCGGCTCGACGCCCTCGTCGCGGGCACCCGCGCCGCCGGGCTCGCCGTCACCACCCTGGAGACGGGGCGGCGGCGGCCCCTGGCGCCCGGCGTCGAGCTGTCGGCGTACCGGATCGTGCAGGAGGCGCTGAGCAACGCGCTGCGGCACGCGCCGGGTTCGCGGGTGGAGGTCGCCCTCGACCACGTCCCCGAAGGACTGCGGGTCCGTGTCACGAACACGGCGCCCGAGGGGCCGGTGCCGGACTCGCCCGGCGCGGGCCACGGCCTGCTCGGCATGCGGGAGCGCGCCGCGATGCTCGGCGGCACCCTGGAGTCGGGCCCGGTGCCGGAGACCGGCGGTTTCGAGATCCGCGCTTTTCTTCCCGCAGGAGGCAGTCGATGACCACCCCGCCCGTCCCGGCCACTCCACCCACCCCGGCCGCCTCGCCGATCCGGGTGCTGGTCGCCGACGACCAGATGATGGTCCGCCAGGGCTTCTCGGTGCTGCTGGACACCCAGCCCGACATCGAGGTCGTCGGACAGGCGGTGGACGGTCTCGACGCCCTCGCCAAGATCGCCGAACTCCGCCCCGACGTGGTGCTGATGGACATCCGCATGCCGGAGCTGAGCGGCATCGAGGCCACCCGGCGGGCCACGGCGTCCGACGCGGCGGTGCGGGTGCTCGTCCTCACCACGTTCGACCTCGACGAGTACGTGTACGAGGCGCTGCGCGCGGGCGCGTCCGGGTTCCTCCTCAAGGACGCCTCGGCGGACCAACTGGCCGACGCGGTGCGGGTGGTGGCGTCCGGCGAGGCGCTGCTCGCGCCCACCGTCACCCGCCGGCTGATCGCCGAGTACGCGCGCCTGTCGGAGGGTTCCGGCGGTGCGGCGCGGGCCGGGGCGCGGCCCGCCGAGCTGACCGAGCGGGAGACGGAGGTGCTGGTCCTCATCGCGCAGGGCCGGTCGAACGCGGAGATCGCGGGGGAGCTGGTGGTCGCCGGGCAGACGGTGAAGACCCATGTGGGCCGGATCCTGGTGAAGCTGGGCCTGCGCGACCGCACCCAGGCGGCGGTGTTCGCCTACGAGTCGGGTCTGGTGCGGCCCGGATCGGCGCCGTAGCGGACCCGGGTAGTACTCAAGGCGGACGCCATCGACCCGTCTGGCTGGGGACGACCCGGGCCGTGCGCGGCCCGTACGGTCGTGACATGACCGAGACGACCACCTCCACGGCTCCCAGAGAGCGCAGCCCCGAGTTCAGCTTCGTGCAGTCGGCGCTGCGGGGGCTGCGCGCGGACCTGTTCCAGGACGTGCGGGCGTACCGTCCGCTGCCCCGGATCTCCACCGACGGGCCGGTGGCCCAGCTGTTCCCGGAGCGGATGCGCGGCGAACTGGAGATTCTGCCGCACATCGTCATCGTGTGCCTGGCGCTGATCAGCCTGGCCGTCGGCGCGACGGGTTCCGCCGACGATGTCACCTCGCTGGTGGCGGGGCTGCTCGCGGCGGCGCCCGTCGCGCTCACCCTGGTACGGCCGGTGCTCGCCTGGTGGCTCTCGCTCGCGGCCGCCCCGGTCCTCGCCGTGGTGAGCGACAGCAGCTACCCGTGGGCGGGCGGCAGCATCCTGGCGCACACGGCGGTGATGGCGATCGTCGCCGCCCGCACCCGGCCGCGTACGGCGGCCTGGATGTGGGTGATCAGCGGGATGTACGGGGTGTTCGCCGGGGAGTTGTTCGGCGGCTGGTACCTCAGCGACGCCGTGCTGATGGCGCTGTTCTCCGGCATCGTGCTCGCCCTCGTCGTGCTGATCCAGGTCAACCGCACCACCAAGCGACAGGTCGTCGCCGAGCGCACCGTCACCGCCGTCGAGCGCGACAAGCGCACCCTGCTCGAAGAGCGCACGACCATCGCCCGCGAGCTGCACGACGTCGTCGCCCACCACATGTCGGTGGTGGCGATCCAGGCGGAGGCGGCCCCCTACCGCGTCGAGAACCCGCCGCCCGAGCTGGAGCAGGCCTTCGTCACGATCCGGGAGAACGCGGTGGCGGCCCTCACCGAGCTGCGCCGGGTCCTGGGCGTCGTACGGGTGGACTCCGCCGCGTACCCGACGGCGCCGGACGCGCCGCAGCCCACGCTCGCCGACCTCGACCGGCTCCTGGAGAACGTGCGGGAGGCGGGCCTGACCGTCACCAGGACCGTCACCGGCGCGGTCCGCGACCTGCCGCCCGGCGTCGAGCTGTCGGCGTACCGGATCGTGCAGGAGGCGCTGAGCAACACGCTGCGGCACGCGCCCGGCGCCGAGGCGACCGTCGAGGTGAGCTACGTCCTGGGCGGGCTCGGCCTGCGCGTCGTCAACGGCCCGGCCACCGGCCTGCGCAAGGCCTCGCCCGGCGCCGGGCACGGCATCACCGGCATGCGCGAGCGGGTCTCCATGCTCAGCGGCGAGATGACGGCGGGCGAGAGCGCCGACGGCGGCTACGAGATCACGGTCTTCGTGCCCGTCGCCGCCGCGCCGGAGGCCGACGCATGATCAAGGTGCTGATCGCCGACGACCAGATGATGGTCCGCGAGGGTTTCTCGGTGCTGCTGAACGCGATGCCCGACATCGAGGTCGTCGGCGAGGCGGTCAACGGCATCGAGGCGGTCGCCCGCGTCCGCGACCTGAGCCCCGACGTCGTCCTGATGGACATCCGCATGCCCGAGATGAACGGCATCGACGCGACCCGGGAGATCGCGGCCGCCGCGTCGGCGACGAAGGTGCTCGTCCTGACCACCTTCGATCTCGACGAGTACGTGTACGAGGCACTGCGCGCCGGCGCCTCCGGGTTCCTGCTCAAGGACGCCTCCGCGCGCCAACTCGCCGACGGTGTCCGGGTGGTGGCGTCCGGCGAGGCGCTGCTCGCGCCGTCCGTGACCCGCCGTCTGATCACCGAGTTCTCGAAGCTGTCCGACACCCCGAAGCTTCCGGCGGCGCAGAACCCGGGCGCGTACGGCGAACTCACCGACCGCGAGACCGAGGTCCTCGTCCTCATCGCGCAGGGCCTGTCGAACGCCGAGATCGCCGAGCGCCTTGTCGTCGCCGAGTCGACGATCAAGACCCATGTCAGCCGGATCCTGGTGAAGCTCGGCCTGCGCGACCGCACCCAGGCGGCGGTCTTCGCCTACGAGGCCCGACTGGTGACGCCCGGTTGATCCGGTCGTGCGGCTCCGAGCCGCACTCCTCCGGGACCGGTGCACGTTCTTTTCCGGTTGTGCGAAAATCCCGGCCATGCAGCCACTGGATCCCGACGACCCGTCCCACATAGGCCCGTACCGGCTGCTGGGCAGGCTGGGAGTGGGCGGCATGGGCCGGGTGTTCCTCGCCAGGTCCGCCACGGGGGGCACGGTGGCCGTCAAGGTCGTCAGACCCCAGCTGGCCGAACTGGACGACTTCCGGAGACGGTTCGCGCGGGAGGTGCGGGTCGCGCAGCGCGTGGACGGCCGGTGGACGGCAGCCGTCCTCGACGCGGACACCGAGGCCGCGACGCCGTGGGTCGCCACGGCGTACGTTCCCGGGCCCACCCTGTACGCCGTCGTGCGCGGCGACTTCGGCCCGCTCCCGTCCGCCTCCGCGCACACCCTCGCCAACCGGATGGGCCTCGCGCTGCGGGCCATCCACGGCGCCGGTCTCGTCCACCGCGACCTCAAGCCGTCGAACGTGCTGCTCACCACGGACGGCCCCCGCGTCATCGACTTCGGCATCGCCTACGCGGCGGGCGCCGCCGCCGACTCCTTGCACACCCCGACCGGGACGCTGCTCGGCTCGCCCGAGTTCATGTCGCCCGAGCAGGTGCGCGGGGATCCGGTCTCCGCCGCCAGTGACGTGTTCGCGCTGGGCTGCGTGCTCGCGTTCGCGGCGACCGGGCGTTCGCCGTTCGACGCCGACGGGGCCGGGGCGCACGCGGTCCTGTTCCAGGTCGCCTACGAGGACCCGAAGCTGGACGACGTGCCCGAGGCGCTCAGCGATCTCGTACGGGGCTGCCTCGCCAAGGATCCGGCCGACCGGCCGAGCGTCGACGACGTCGTCGGGCTGACCCGGCACGCGCCGCCGGGCGGCTGGCTGCCGCCCGCGCTCCTGGAGCGGCTCGACCTGACGGCGGAGCAGTCCGTGCCCACCTCACCGCGCCGGCTGGGAACCGCGGGACCCGCATCGGAGGTCATGAACACGCGGACGGTCACCACCGACCGCGCCGCACCGCCTGCCGCCCAGGAGACCGCCATGCAGCCCGCCCGAAGACGCCGCGTCCGCCCGCTCACCCTGACCGCCGCCGCGCTGGCGCTCGGTGCGGTGGCCCTCGCGACGTCGCAGATCGTGCAGAAGGCCAACGACGAGCCCGCGCCCCCGTCCGCTGGCGCCGGTGAACTGCGCAGCGTCGCGGCGTCCGGTGACGACTTCGCGGGCGGGTGGACCTCGATGCTCGACGAGAGCGAGGCGCTGTTCATGATGCGCATCGACATCCCGGCCGGTGCCGTACGCGGCGACAAGGTGCCCTTCCTCTCCGGCCGCGCGAACCTGCTGTGCTCCGGCGAGGCCGAGGTGACCTCCCGCAAGAAGAACCAGATCACCGTCGGCGAAGCGCGGGTGGAGAAGACCGAGTCCGGCGCGGGCGAACCGTCCACCTGTTTCCCGGACCACGTCACGCTCACGCACTCGGGCACCGAGGTCATGTGGCAGCAGAGCGAGAGGAGCTTCGTCCAGATCGACCGGGCGACCCCGCTCTCGCGGCCGGTGCCCGCGGCCCTCACCGGCGCCTGGCGCGGCCACGAGGGGACCCTGCGGATCCGTGCGGGCCGGGCCGGCGCGCCCGTCGTCACCGGCACCCGCGCGTCCGACGGCTGCACCTGGTCGGCGGCCCTGATGACCCTCGACCCGGCGTCCGGCAGCGGCCCGGGGGAGATCTCCGTGGCCCCCGCCGTCGCCACCGAGTCCGGCTGCACGCCCCCGCGGGCCGCCTACCGCTTCTACCGGGACGGCGACGAACTGGTCGCCTACCGCATGGACAAGAAGGGCGACGAGCACTTCACCCGCGTGAGCTGACCGCCGTGTGCCTCGAGGGGAAGCTGCGCGCAGCGCATGCTTCAGGGGCGCGGGGAACGGCGCGAGAAGCGGCCACCGGTCGGCAGACGACGAATTTCAGGGGCGCGGGGAACGGCGCGAGAAGCGGCCACCGGTCGGCAGACGACGAATTTCAGGGGCGCGGGGAACGGCGCGAGAAGCGGCCACCGGCCCGCAGACGACGAACAACCCAGGGGCGCGGGGCTGTGTCCATCGGCGGCTGCGCCACGGGGCGCGACCAGCCACGACGAAACCCGCACCCGCCCACCCGGAGCGACCCGGCAGACGAAAGAGCCCTACCCGCACCCCGACCCCGGGTACTAACGTCACGCCATGAACGACACGGCCCCCTTCGACCCCTGGTCCCCGGCCTTCCTGGCCGACCCGTACCCCGCGTACGCGGAACTCCGCGCGAGAGGCCGGGTCCACCGGTTCGAGCCCACGAACCAGTACCTGATCCCGCACCACGCCGACGTCTCGGCCCTCCTCAGGGACCGCCGCCTCGGCCGCACCTACCAACACCGCTACGCCCACGAGGAGTTCGGCCGCACGGCCCCACCGCCGGAGCACGAGCCGTTCCACACCCTCAACGACCACGGCATGCTCGACCTGGAACCGCCGGACCACACCCGCATCCGCCGCCTGGTCTCGAAGGCGTTCACCCCGCGCACGGTGCAGCGCCTCCAGCCGTACGTGGAGAAGCTGGCGTCCGACCTGGTGGCCGGGCTCGTCGCGGACGGCGGCGGCGATCTGCTCACGGCGGTCGCCGAACCCCTCCCCGTCGCGGTCATCGCCGAGATGCTCGGCGTGCCCGAGGCCGACCGGGCCCCGCTGCGCCCCTGGTCGGCGGCGATCTGCGGGATGTACGAGCTGAACCCGCCGGAGGACGTCGCCCGCGCCGCCGTACGCGCGTCGGTGGAATTCACGGAGTATCTGAGGGAGTTGATAGCCCAGCGGCGCAAGGACCCGGGCGACGACCTCGTCTCCGGGCTGATCGCGGCGTACGACGACGGCGACCGGCTCACCGAGCAGGAGATGATCTCGACCTGCGTGCTGCTCCTGAACGCGGGCCACGAGGCCACGGTCAACTCGACGGTGAACGGCTGGGCGGCCCTCTTCCGCCACCCCGAGCAGCTCGCGGCCCTGCGCGCCGACCACTCCCTCGTGCCGTCCGCCGTCGAGGAGCTGATGCGCTACGACACCCCGCTCCAGCTCTTCGAGCGCTGGGTCCTGGAGGACATCGAGATCGCGGGCACCACTGTCCCGCGCGGCTCGGAGGTGGCCCTGCTCTTCGGCTCGGCCAACCACGACCCGGCCGTCTTCACCGACCCGGACCGCCTGGACCTGACCCGCGCCGACAACCCGCACATCTCTTTCTCGGCGGGCATCCACTACTGCATCGGCGCGCCACTGGCCCGGCTCGAACTCGCCGCGTCCATGCGGGCGTTGCTCACCCAGGCGCCCACGCTGCGGCTCGCCGCCGAACCGGTCCGCAAGCCGAACTTCGTCATCCGGGGTCTGGCGGGCCTTGCCGTCGAGGTCTGAGCAGCCGGTGCAGCAGGAGCCCGCCGAAGGTGCCGGCGACGATGCCCCCGATGAGGCAGACGGGCAGCGCGAGAGAGACGAGCCGCCAGTCGGGGCCCGTCTCGAACCGGTGCACGCGCCCCTCGGTGAGCCCCATCCACACGGCGAGCCCGAGGCCGAGCCCGGCGAGAGCGGAGAGACAGCCGGCGGTGGCTTGTGTGCGTTGGCCCATGCCCCTACGGACGATGAAACCTTTCTGCAAGGTTCCCGGGGCCGGGCTCGGGCACGGCGCGGGACCCCGGCACGGCTCAGCCGGACAGGTCCCGCCGTCGCAGCCCGGCGAGCCCCGCCGCCACCAGGACCGCCGCGATCCCGGTCAGCACCAGGACCGGCCCCCACTCCATCGCCCCGCCCGGCATCTTCGGCAGGTGTCCGAAGGGGGAGAGGTCCAGGACCGCCCGCGGCAGATCGAGCGCCGGGCCGATCCAGCCGAGCAGCAGCGCGGCGCCCGCCACTCCCCAGCCGCCGCCGACGGCGGCCCGCGGCGCGAGACCGTAGAGGAGGACCGCCACCGCGCCGAGTGTCCAGACGGCGGGGAGCTGGACCAGGCAGGCGGCGAGGACCGGGCCGAGATCGTGCCCGTACCCCGCGGCCAGGCCGAGCCCGCCGAGCAGCATGACGAGCGCCGCCCCGGCGAAGGCGATCGTCAAGTGCCCCGCCGCCCAGCGCAGTCGGCCCACGGCGCCCGACAGCACCGGCTCGGCGCGCTGGGAGGTCTCCTCGGCGTGCATCCGCAGGACCGCCTGGACGACGTACAGCGCGGCGACCATCCCGAGCATGCCGGTCATCCCGGCGAGGAACGCGTCCGTCAGCCCCGACTGGCCGCCCATCCGCTGGATGATCTCGCGGGTGTTCGCGTTGTCGCCGACCAGTTCCGTCGCCCCGTCGGTCACCCCGCCGAGCACCGCGCCCGAGGCGAGGAACGCCAGCGACCAGCCGACGACGCTGCCGCGCTGCAACCGCCAGGCCAGCGCGGACGCCGAGCCGAGCCGCCCGCGCGCCGGTCCCGGCCGCGACGGCCAGAAGCTCATGCCGATGTCACGCCGCCCGGCCAGGACGTACGCCACCGCGCCCTGGACGCCCGCGGCGGCCGCGAACAGCAGCAGGACCCACCAGCGTTCCCCGGCGTAGGCGCGGGTGTTCTCCAGCCAGCCGATGGGGGAGAGCCAGGTCAGCACCGACGAACCGTCCGTGCTGCCCGCGTCACCGGCCGCCCGCAGCACGAACGCGGCGCCGAGGAGGCCCGTGCTCAGCCCGCGGGCGAGCCGCGCGCTCTCGGTGAACTGGGCCACGATCGCCGCCAGCGTCGCGAACACCATCCCGGTGCCGCCCGTCGCGAGGCCGAGGGCGAGCGCGCCCGCGAACCCCGAGTCGGCGGTCAGCGCCATGCCCGCCGTGATCAGCACGGCGACCGCGGCATCGGCGACGAGCGCGGCGAGCAGCGCGGAGGTGAGCGGCGCCCGCCGGCCCACCGCCGCCGCGGACACCATCTCCTGCCGCCCGCTCTCCTCCTCGTCACGGGTGTGCCGTACGACGATCAGCACGCTCATCGCCGCGGCGAACAGCCCCGCGTACGCGCCCACCCGCCAGACGGTCAGCCCGCCCAGGGAGTCGTCGAGCGCCGGGCCGTACAGGGCGCGCAGCGAGCCGTTGGCCCGCATCGTGGTCAGCACCCCGGCCCGCTCGGCGGCCGTTCCGTACAGGCCCTTCAGCGTGCTCGGCATGGAGATCACGGTCAGTGCGACGACGTAGACCCACAGCGGGAGCATCAGCCGGTCGCGGCGCAGGGCGAGCCGCACCAGCGTCCCGGTGCCCGCGACGGCGGTCATCGGGCCGTCTCCTGGTAGTGCCGCAGGAACAGCTCTTCAAGGGTGGGCGGGGTGCTGGTCAGCGACCGCACGCCCGCACCGGCCAGGGACTTCAGTACGGCGTCGAGTTGGTCGGTGTCGACCTGGAGCCTGACCCGCCGTCCCTGGACGTCGAGGTCGTGGACGCCGGGGAGGGCGGCCAACTCGGGCGTCTCGCCCGCGAGTTCGGCGGTGATGCTGGTCCGGGTCAGGTGCCGCAGTTCGGCGAGTGTGCCGCTCTCGACGGTCTGTCCGTTCCTGATGATGGAGACCCGGTCGCACAACTCCTCGACCTCGCTGAGGATGTGGGACGACAGCAGCACGGTCTGGCCGCGCTCGCGGACGGCCTCGGCCACGTACGACTGGAAGACCTCCTCCATCAGCGGGTCGAGCCCGGACGTGGGCTCGTCGAGGATGAGCAGATCGGTGCCGGCCGTGGCGAAGGCGGCGACGAGGGCGACCTTCTGCCGGTTGCCCTTGGAGTACGTGCGGCCCTTCTTGGTCGGGTCCAGCTCGAACCGCTCGACGAGCTCGGTCCGGCGCTTCGCGTCGAGCCCGCCGCGCAGCCGCCCGTACAGGTCGATGACCTCGCCGCCGCTGAGGTTGCGCCACAGGGTCACGTCGCCGGGGACGTACGCGACCTTGCGGTGCAGTTCGACGGCGTCGGCCCACGGATCGCGGCCGAGCATCTGCACGGCTCCGGCGTCGGCGCGCAGCAGTCCGAGCAGCACCCGCAGGGTGGTGGACTTGCCCGCGCCGTTCGGCCCGAGGAAGCCGTGCACCTCGCCGGTCTCGACGTCCAGGTCGAGGCCGTCGAGGGCCTGGGTCCTGCCGAACGACTTGCGCAGGCCGGAGACCGTGATTGCCTTCGTCATGTTTTTGAAAGTACGCTGGTTTCACAAATTTGTGAAGTTAAGGAAACGTATAAACTCCGAGGCATGGACCGGGACATGGATACCGACACGGACAAGGGCACGGGCACGGCAGACGCGGCGGGGCGGGCGCGGGCCCGTTTCGTCGAGCGGTTCGCGGCGCAGCTCGTCGAGGCCGGCATGACCCGGATGCCCGCACGGGTCTTCGCGGCGCTGCTCGCCTCCGACTCCGGCGCGCTGACCTCGGCCGAGCTGGGGGAGCGGCTACAGGTGAGCCCGGCCGCCGTGTCGGGGGCCGTGCGCTATCTGACCCAGCAGCACATGGTCACCCGGGAGCGCGAGCCGGGGACGCGGCGGGATCTGTTCCGGGTGCACGACAACCAGTGGTACGAGACGCTCACCAGCCGCGACAGCGTCCTCAAGCGCTGGGAGGACGCCCTGCGCGAGGGAGCCGACACCATCGGCGCCGACTCCCCCGCGGGCCGGCGCCTCACCGAGACGCTGGCCTTCTTCGAGTTCGTCCAGGACGAGCTGGCCGGAATGATGGAGCGCTGGCGGGAGCACCGCAAGACGCTCGACCTGGACGGGCCCCCGTCCGGGCCGCCTCGCTAGGGATCAGGACTGCGGGGACGGGGCGAGGTCCGCGGTGACCTGCTCGGCCGCCGTCGCGGCCGGTGCCTTGCGGTACGGGATCGTCAGCGTGATCAGCGCGGCGACCACCGCGACGCCGCAGCCGAGGAGCATGCCGGTGCGGAACGCGTTCTCCGACGGCAGGGTGACCGGGCCCAGCTTCATCGTCATCTGGGCCAGTACGACACCGATCACGGCCGCCGACACGGAGGTGCCGATGGAGCGCATCAGGGTGTTGAAGCTGTTGGCCGCCGCGGTCTCCGACTGCGGCACGCCGCCCATGATCAGTGCGGGCATGGCCCCGTACGCGAGGCCGACGCCGGCGGTGATGACGCACATCGCGACCATCAACTGCCAGGCGGCGCCCATCAGGAAGACCGAGACGCCGTAGCCGGCCGCGATCACGACCGTGCCGAGCAGCAGCGTCAGCTTCGGCCCGTGCTTGCCGGTGAGCTTTCCGCCCAGCGGCGCGACGACCATCATCATCAGGCCGCCCGGCATCATCCACAGGCCCATCGCCATCATCGACTGCCCGAGCCCGTAGCCGGTCGCCTTCGGCAGCTGGAGCAACTGCGGCACGAGCAGCGACGAGGCGTACATCGCGAAGCCGACGACGACCGAGGCCGCGTTGGTCAGCAGCACCTGCGGGCGGGCCGTGGTGCGCAGGTCCACCATCGGCTCGGTGGTGCGCAGCTCCCACAGGCCCCAGCCGACGAGGACCACGACCGCGGCGGCGAACAGGCCCAGCGTGGTCCCGCTGCCCCAGCCCCAGTCGGCGCCCTTGGACACGGCGAGCAGCAGGGCCACGAGTCCGACGCCCAGACCGGCGGCGCCCGCGTAGTCGAAGCCGCCGGCGGTCTCCCGGCGCGTCTCGTTGTCCGGTACGACGACCTTGTAGAGCACGCCGATGACCACGCTCAGCGCGGCCGACACCCAGAACAGCACCCGCCAGCTGCCGTAGTCCGCGATGGCGGAGGCGAAGGGCAGGCCGAGCGCGCCGCCGATGCCGAGCGAGGCGCTCATCAGGGCGATGGAGGTGCCGAGCTTCTCCGGCGGTACGAGGTCGCGCAGCAGGCTGATGCCGAGCGGCACCAGACCGACGCCGAGGCCCTGGAGCGCACGGCCGGTGATCATCGTCGCCAGGTTCGTGGAGAGCGCCGCGACGACCGAGCCCAGGACCAGCGGCACGGTCGAGACGAGCAGCATCCGCCGCTTGCCGTACAGGTCGCCGAGGCGGCCCATGATGGGCGTGGCCACGGCGGCGGCGAGCAGGGTGACGGTGGCCACCCAGGTCGCGTTCGACGGGGAAGTGTCGAGGATCGTGGGCAGTTCGCCGAGCAGCGGCACGACCAGCGTCTGCATGATCGAGGCCACGATGCCGCCGAAGGCGAGGACGGCGACGATGCGCCCGGAGCCCGCGGCTTCGGGCTTGCTTGCTTCCATGACTGACGGTGCTCCTTGTCGGTGGTTCCCTCCACGGTTTCCGCGCGCAGGGCGTATGCACCATACAGCCAATGTGCATGGTGCACAACGTATGTATGACACACATCTCGCGTGATATACCTGCTGGGCAGGGCAGGTGCGAGAAAGCGAAGGTGGACAAGGTGGGCAAGGCCGGCGAGGCGGACAAGGGCACGGGCAAGGGTGAGACCACGCGCCGGGTCGAGTTCGAGACCATGCTGCTCGGTCGGCACGGCTACCTGTTCGGTCCGCGCGCCAGAGGCGCCGACTGGCATCTCGACCGCAGCGCCTACATCCTGCTCACCCGCATCCAGATGGTCGGGCCGATGTCGATCGGCCAGCTCAGCGAGGCGACGGGGCTCGACGCCTCTACGCTCAACCGGCAGACGGCGGCCATGATGCGCGCCGGGCTCGTCGAGCGGATCCCGGATCCGGACGGGGGGATCGCCCGGAAGTTCCGGATCACGACCGAGGGCGGGAAGTTCCTCGACGACGACCGGGCGCGGTATCTCGGGGTGCTCGAAGGGCTCATGGAGGACTGGAGCGAGGACGAGGTCGCCGATTTCGCCACCGCCCTGCACCGCTTGAACCGAGCGATCGAACGCCTGGACGGCCGCCCTTGGCCGAGGCCCTGACCTTCGCTGTCCGGCGTTGTCGTTCGTCTGCGGCTCCGGTGGGGCTTCTCGCGCAGTTCCCCGCGCCCCTGAGGCAGGCGCTTCGCGCCGCCTCCCCTGATGAGATGCCGCACGAAGTGCGCATCTCAGGGG
>NZ_JBHVIX010000013.1:203607-251542 GCF_042799415.1 Streptomyces sp. NPDC057694 | reverse complement strand
GAGCCGGTCGTCGAGGCGCCCACGGCGCAGGAGACGCCCGAGCCCGTGGTGGAGCAGGCCGCCGAGGCCCCGGCCCCGCGGACGCGCCGTCGTGCGTCTGTAAGGAATGACGCATTTCGCCCCCCGCCCTTGGAGCGGGGTCAACTACCTGTAAAACTCAAGCAGTAGCGCATGTACATGAGAAGCAGGGGTGCCCGTTGGGGAGACGGCCGCGCTCGTGCTCAGGGGAGGGAACACGATGACGCACGTGCGTCTCAGAGGTACGGGCAGACACCGGGCGGCCAAGCCGGTCAAGGGCGCCCGGCAGGCGGTGGCCCTCGCCACCGTGCTCTCGGCGGCGGGAGTGCAGGCGGGCATCGCCGCGGACACCGCGTCGGCGGACACCAGGACCTGGACCGAGGGGCCCATCTTCAACGACCCGCTGGGGACGGTGGACGCGCAGTACGCGATCCGCACCCGGCTCGTCGAGCTGACGGACGCCGCGCTGCCCGGCTCGACCATCAAGGTCGCGGTCTACCACGTGTGGGAGCAGACGATCGCGGACGCGCTGATCCGGGCCAAGGCCCGCGGCGTGAACATCCGGATCGCGCTCGACTCCTCCAGCGTCAACGACCGCCCCACGAACACCATCTACAGCCAGCTGAAGACGGCGTTCGGCACCAACATCGCGGCGGCGTCCTTCGTGACGCTCTGCCCGAAGGACAAGTCGTGCCTGGGTGACCCCAAGTTCGGCAAGTCGATCATGCACAACAAGTTCTGGCTGTTCTCGGCGGTCGACGGCGCCAAGAACGTCGTCGTGCAGACCACGGCGAACTCCACGCCGTCGGCCAGCACGCGCTTCTTCAACGACGCGCTCCAACTGCCGAACAACCCGGTCCTGTACGGCGCCTACTCGGACTACTTCGACGACATCGCCGCCAAGGACTGGAAGAACTGGGACTACCGCACGGTCAGCAACGGCCACTACAAGGCGTACTTCTATCCGCGGGCCGGCACCACGAACTCCACGGACACCCTGTACTCGGTGCTCAACAACGTCTCGTGCACCTACAAGGACGCCGCGGGGGCGACACAGCACACGGTCGTACGGGCCGCGATCTTCCAGATCACCCGGCAGGCCATCGCCGACAAGCTGGTCGCGCTGAAGAAGGCGGGCTGCACCGTCTCCATCGAGTACGCGACGTCGGACAGCGGCACCTGGAAGTCGATGCACGCCAGCGGCGCCCCGCCACGGCGCTGCTACAACGACGACCGGGACCCGCTGAACCCCGGCACCAAGCTCGGCACGCCGTTCATCATCCACACCAAGTACGTGGCGATCGACGGCATGTACGACGGCGCCCGCAACAAGGTCACGTTCACCGGCTCGCAGAACGCCTCGAACCCGGCGCTGCGCGAGAACGACGAGGCGTACGTCAAGATCGACGACGACTCCGTGCACGACACGTACCGCACGCACTTCCTCAAGGTGTGGAACGTCGCGTACCCGGGGACGAACGACAACACCAACCTCTGCAAGGGCGTCAGCACGCTGCCGCAGGACGGTGAGCCCAAGACGACCTGAGGGTCCGGGGAAGGGGCCGGTTTGACCCTTCTGAGGGGTGCCCCGTAACCTTGACCGTCGGCGTGTCCATCGACGCGCCTCACTCCCGTAAACCTTCTTCCTCCAGATTTTCGGCAGAGATGCCGAGATTCCGGAGAGGCCGCCTCGTGCGGCTGGACTGCGGGGGTCCCGTTCCGAGCGAAAGAGAGATCCGCGTGTACGCCATCGTGCGCAGCGGTGGTCGCCAGCACAAGGTTGCTGTCGATGACATCGTTGAGGTTGACAAGCTTCCCACCGCCAAGGTTGGCGACACCGTAGAGCTCTCTACGCTGCTCGTCGTCGACGGCGACGCCGTGACCAGCGACCCGTGGGTGCTGGCCGGCATCAAGGTCCAGGCCGAGGTCGTGGACCACCACAAGGGCGCGAAGATCGACATCCTTCGCTACAAGAACAAGACCGGTTACCGCCGTCGTCAGGGCCACCGCCAGCAGTACACGGCGATCAAGGTCACTGCGATCCCCGCGGCTGCGAAGTAAGGGACTGAGACATGGCACACAAGAAGGGCGCATCGTCCACTCGGAACGGGCGCGACTCCAATGCTCAGCGGCTCGGCGTGAAGCGCTTCGGCGGTCAGACCGTCAACGCCGGTGAGATCCTGGTCCGCCAGCGCGGCACCCACTTCCACCCGGGCAACGGCGTGGGTCGTGGCAAGGACGACACGCTGTTCGCGCTCGACGCCGGTGCGGTGGAGTTCGGTACCCACCGTGGCCGCAAGGTCGTGAACATCGTTCCGGTCGCCGCCTGAAAGGCAGCTCCACCGGTTTAGTTTTCGCGAGGCGGACCTCACTTCCCTTCCGGGAAGCGGGTCCGCCTTTCGCGTGTTCTTAAATAGGACACAGCACGTAGTAGACATTTCCGTTCGTTTCTGGAGGCACTGACCCATGACCACCTTCGTGGACCGCGTCGAACTGCATGTCGCCGCGGGTAGCGGGGGCCACGGCTGTGCCTCCGTCCACCGTGAGAAGTTCAAGCCGCTCGGCGGCCCGGACGGCGGCAACGGCGGCCGTGGCGGCGATGTGATCCTGGTCGTCGACCAGGACGTCACGACGCTCCTCGACTACCACCACTCCCCGCACCGCAAGGCCACCAACGGCGCGCCCGGCGCGGGTGACAACCGCTCCGGCAAGGACGGCCAGGACCTGATCCTGCCGGTCCCGGACGGCACGGTCGTCCTCGACAAGCAGGGCAACGTGCTGGCCGACCTGGTCGGTCAGGGCACCACCTTCATCGCCTCCCAGGGCGGCCGCGGCGGCCTGGGCAACGCGGCGCTGGCCTCGGCCCGCCGCAAGGCCCCCGGCTTCGCGCTGCTCGGCGTGCCCGGCGACGAGAGCGACGTCGTCCTGGAGCTCAAGACCGTCGCAGACGTGGCCCTGGTGGGCTACCCCAGCGCCGGCAAGTCCTCCCTGATCTCGGTGCTCTCGGCCGCCAAGCCGAAGATCGCCGACTACCCGTTCACGACGCTCGTCCCGAACCTGGGCGTGGTCACCGCGGGCTCGACCGTCTACACCATCGCCGACGTCCCGGGCCTGATCCCGGGCGCCAGCCAGGGCAAGGGCCTCGGCCTTGAGTTCCTGCGGCACGTGGAGCGGTGCAGCGTGCTGGTGCACGTCCTCGACACGGCGACGCTGGAGTCCGACCGCGACCCGGTCTCCGACCTCGACATCATCGAGGCGGAGCTGCGGGAGTACGGCGCGGGCCTGGAGAACCGCCCGCGCATGGTCGTCCTGAACAAGATCGACGTGCCCGACGGCAAGGACCTCGCCGAGATGGTGCGGCCCGACCTGGAGGAGCGCGGCTACCAGGTGTTCGAGGTCTCCGCCGTGGCCCACAAGGGCCTCAAGGAGCTCTCCTTCGCCCTCGCCGAGCTGGTGTCCGCGCACCGCGCCGCGCAGCCCAAGGAGGAGTCGACCCGCGTCGTCATCCGTCCGAAGGCCGTGGACGACGCCGGGTTCACCGTCACCCGCGAGGACGTCGACGGCGAGCCGCTGTACCGGGTGCGCGGCGAGAAGCCGGAGCGCTGGGTGCGCCAGACCGACTTCAACAACGACGAGGCCGTGGGCTACCTGGCCGACCGCCTCAGCCGCCTCGGTGTCGAGACCGAGCTGATGAAGGCGGGCGCCCGCAACGGCGACGGCGTGGCCATCGGCCCCGAGGAGAACGCGGTCGTCTTCGACTGGGAGCCCACCATGATGGCGGGCGCCGAGATGCTCGGCCGCCGTGGCGAGGACCACCGCCTGGAGGCCCCGCGACCGGCCACGCAGCGCCGCCGCGACAAGCAGGCGGAGCGGGACGAGGCACAGCAGGAGTTCGAGGACTTCAAACCGTTCTAGGACGTGCACGCCGAAGGGCCCGGGAGATCACTCCCGGGCCCTTCGGCATGTCTCGGTGTGGGCGGCTACGCCGTGAGGGAGTCCTCGGACTCGGCGGAGTCCTGCGTGTCCGCGCCCTCCGCCTCCATGACCTCGGCCACCTGCTCCTCGATCGAGTCCTCGCGCTGTATCGGAATCTCCGTCTCACCTCGCGCGGCCATCCGCACCCGGCGCTCGTCGGCCCGCGTGCACAGGGCGCGCACGGCGTCGTTGAAGCGGTCCATGGACGGCGGGTCCGAGGGGCCCAGGAGGTGCTCCTTGAGCTCCAGACGGGCCTCGGCGTACTTGTCCTCGGCCTCGCCGCGAACGGCCGCGAGAAGGGCGGGCACGCCCTTCGCCTTCGGGGTGAGGATCGTCGCCGCGCTCACCGTCGGGAAACCGGTGCGGAAATCGGCCTCGGACAGCCCCGAGGTGTTGGCGACCGCGTACGGCTTCTCGCTGCTCAGCCAGTCGGAGACGACCGAGGAGACGTCGGAGATCAGCACGTCGGCCTGGTTGAAGCAGGTGAAGATCGCCGGGCGGGCCTCGGTGACGATCAGGTGCTCCCACTCGGGGAAGGACGCCCAGTAGGCGTCTTCCCAGGCGGTCGTCGCCTCGGCCACGGCAGCGGCCCGGCCGCCCTCGGGGGCGCCCTGGAGCAGCATCTTCTCCATCTCGTCCGCGCTCGTGCGGAAGGCGGTGGAGGTGAGCCTGTCGAGGACGGCGGCCGCGCGGCTCAGCTCGGCGGCGGCCTCCGCGCCCGGGCGGGCGCCGGAGCGGCGGGTGTTGGCCTCGCGGATCATCGCCATGATGCGCTCGTTGGCGGCGCCCGCGGCGGGGACCTGCGAACCGGTCATCGGGTGCGGCTTGTAGATCAGCCGGACCTTGTCGTCGGCGAGCAGGTGCCGCACGATGTTCTCGCCGGCCAGGATCACCGAGGTGTTGCCCGGGTTGCCGTCCCAGCCCTCCCAGGTGGGGGCGTACAGGACCGTGGTGTACGCGCCCGTGGCCGGGCCCGTGCCGACCTTGATCGGGGACAGCTGCGGGCGGCCCACCTCGACGACGTCGCGGTCGTCGACGCCGACGTCGGCCAGCTGGTAGCGGTCGCGGGCCGCGGGGCCCGCCACCCACACCTCGTCGTACGCCTTCGCGTACGGGTTGCACGACGACAGCTTGTCGGACTCGCCGTGGTTGGTGAACGCGTGCTTGATCGTCGGGATGCGCAGCACCTGCGAGGTCTTCGCCGCGTTCGCCGGGTGCAGCATCATCTTCAGCGTCGAGTTCTCCAGCGAGAACATCGTGGCGACCTTCGGGAAGCAGATGATCGGCACGTCGGTCGCGTCGATCTTGTTCACCATGAAGCGCTCACGCAGCACGATCAGCGGCTTGCCGTCGACGTCGGCGAGGGTGGAGAGCCACATGTTCGCCTGGTACGCGGAGGTCGTGCCGCCGGAGAAGTACATGGCCACGGTCGGCTTGTAGTCGGCCAGCCAGCGGTCGAGCCACTCGATGGTCTGCTGGTCGTTCAGCGGACGCTTCTTCGGCAGCAGCCAGGTCGCCAGGTAGGCGGCGCCGCCGCCGAGCAGCACGATCGAGACGCCGATGCCGATGCCGCCCCACAGGGCGTTCGTCGTCGCGGCCGTCACCAGCAGGCCGGCCGTGGCCGGCACCGAGAAGGCGAGCAGCCGGTGGCTGGAGCGCCGGGCCAGCAGGCGCGGCGGGGCCGCGGACAGCCGCAGCGGGGTGGAGTCGATGTTGCGCGTGACGATCGGCAGGGTCCGCGTGCGGCGTACGAGAACGGCCGCGGCCTGGCAGGCAAAGTGCAACACGTACACCGCGAGCACCATGATCAGCAGGGGAGCCTGCTCGCCCAGGGGGTCGATGCCGTCGATGCGCAGCAGGCCGACGAAGATCAGCATGTCCCGCAGCAGCTGACGCACGGTGACGTCGAAGCGGATCTTGCCCAGGAGTGACAGCAGGCCCGGCTGGCGGAACTGCAGATACGTGTCGAGGGCGAGGCCGGCGGCGCTCGCGGCGACGAACACGGGAACGTACGGAACGAGCGCGCTCACGAGCTGGGCCGCATAGAGCGCAAACATCGCGAACAGCGCTGAGAGCTGCAGGATGCGGCGGGGGGCAAGTCCGGCGGAGGGCACGGGCTGGGCTCCTGGCAGGGATCGGAGGAGGACGAGGAGGACCGTGGGGGGCTGGTCCGCCCCGGTGAAGAGGCTGACCACTGACCGTATGACTTTGAGCGGTCCCGTAGCAATCCTCGGTGAAATCAATCACGGCAAATAGGGGCAAAAGTCATCGGCTCCGAAGGCTCACGTCCCCTGAAGTGCGCCGGCCCCGGACCGCGGGCGTCCGCTCCTCGAAACCCCTGAGCGTCCGCCCGGTCACGTCCCGTAGATTGCGGAGCATGTCAGGGGCAACAACAGGGGCAGCTCGTTCGGCGCGGCAGGGCGTCGTGGAAGCGCGCCGGATCGTGGTCAAGGTCGGATCGTCGTCGCTCACCACGGCCGCGGGCGGTCTGGACGCGGACCGGGTCGACGCCCTGGTGGACGTCCTCGCCAAACACCGCGGCGGGGGAGCGAAGGAGATCGTCCTCGTCTCCTCCGGCGCCATCGCCGCCGGACTCGCCCCGCTCGGCCTGACCCGCCGCCCCAAGGACCTCGCCCGCCAGCAGGCCGCGGCCAGCGTCGGCCAGGGCCTGCTCGTGGCCCGCTACACCGCCTCCTTCGCGCGCTACGGCGTCCGCGTCGGCCAGGTCCTGCTCACCAGTGACGACATGGCCCGCAGGGCGCACCACCGCAACGCCTCGCGCACCCTCGACCAGCTCCTGGCCATGGGCGCCCTCCCCGTCGTCAACGAGAACGACACCGTGGCCACCGACGAGATCCGCTTCGGCGACAACGACCGGCTGGCCGCGCTCGTCGCCCACCTCGTCCACGCCGACCTGCTGGTGCTCCTCTCCGACGTCGACGGCCTCTACGACGGCGACCCCAGCAAGCCCGGCACCTCCCGCATCGCCGAGGTGCGCGGCCCCGCCGACATCGCGCACGTCAGGATCGGCTCGGCCGGCAAGGCGGGCGTCGGCACCGGCGGCATGGTCACCAAGGTCGAGGCCGCCTCCATCGCCGCGGCCGCCGGCATCCCCGTCGTGCTGACCTCCGCGTCGTCCGCCGCCGACGCCCTCGCCGCCCGCGACACCGGCACGTACTTCCACCGCACGGGCCGGCGCAGCGCGGACCGCCTGCTGTGGCTCCAGCACGCCTCCACCCCGCAGGGCTCGATCACCCTGGACGACGGCGCCGTCCGCGCCGTGGTCGAGCGGCGGACCTCCCTGCTGCCCGCCGGGATCGCCTCCGTGGAGGGCGAGTTCAGCGCCGGCGACCCCGTCGAGCTGCGCGACGGGAGCGGGCGCGCGGTCGCCCGCGGCCTGGTCAACTTCGACGCCAAGGAGATCCCGCAGCTGATCGGCCGTTCAACACGGGAACTCGCGCGCGACCTCGGCCCGGCCTACGAACGGGAAGTCGTACACAGGGACGATCTGGTCCTCCTCCGGGCTTGAAACACCGCCCGTCACCTTGGAAACCGCCTGTGTAATCGGCCGAAAGCCTGCCACCCGTGGGGGACCTTCCCCAAAACCACCCCATGAGGCCTCGTGTCCTGCTCAACTCTTGAGGCAGGGAGTTACATGCAGGGAGTTCAGCCGGAGTGGTTCCGCACGACCATCACGACCATTGCGCAAAGGAGGCCGTCGTGAGACGAGCGCGCCCGGGGGCCGTATCCAAGGGGTCCCGAGGGTCGGCGGAGCGAGCCCTGACGAGTGTGGCCGCGGGGGACGCGTACCAGGAGCGCACCGGTGAGACCGCCGACGCCACCGGGGGACCCGCGGGAGACGCCGAGGAAGGCCCCCGTCTGTGGCACATCACGCTCAGCGTCTCCGGCGCCGAGGCACCGCTGGCCGAAGTTCGCCGTGGCCTCGAACAGCTCGCCCACGACCATCCGTTCCTGCTGACCAGCCGCTACGCCGTGGACCACGCCGAGATCCGCTACTGGGAGGAGGCCCGCGACCTGCACGACGCCGCGGCCGTCGCCCTGCGCCTGTGGGGTGAGCACCGCCAGACGTCACAGCTGCCGCCGTGGGAGATCGTCGGCCTGGAGGTCATCGACCGCCAGACCTACCACCAACGCATCGCAGAGGGCTACGGCCCCCTCCCGGCGACCCCGGTGGGCGTGCACCCGTTCTAGCGCCCCGCAGGGGCGCGGGGCTGTATCGATATGCGGCTCCGCCGCGTGGGCGCGAGCAACCCCGACGAACGGTCATCCGGCGACGAAACAGAACCCCCCACCCACGAACCGTTTTCAGCCATGTCTCACCCCCCGAAACAAGCGCTGGACACCCCCCACACCCCCGTTACCCTGCGGAGCATGACGCCTTCGCTGAACCCGTACGACTCGATGACCCCGGTCACCCGGGCCGCCTACCGCGCCCGCGCCGCCGCGAACACCCTCGCCCCGCTGCCGCGCGCGGAGAAGGACGACGTCCTGGCCGCGATCGCCGACGCCCTCGAAGTCCGTACGGCCGAGATCATCGAGGCCAACGCCAAGGACATCGCCAAGGCCCGCGAGGCCGGCACCAGCGAAGCGATCATCGACCGGCTCACGCTCACCGCGGAGCGCGTCCGCGCCATCGCCTCCGACGTGCGCGACGTCATCGCGCTGCCCGACCCGGTCGGCGAGGTGGTGCGCGGCAGCACCCTGCCCAACGGCATCGACCTGCGCCAGGTCCGCGTCCCGCTCGGCGTCGTCGGCATCATCTACGAGGCCCGGCCCAATGTGACGGTCGACGCAGCCGCCCTCTGCCTCAAGTCCGGCAACGCCGTCCTGCTGCGCGGCAGCTCCTCCGCGTACGAGTCGAACACCGCGCTCGTGCGCGTCCTGCGCGACGCCGTCGGCGGCGCGGGACTGCCCGCCGACGCGATCCAGCTGGTGCCCGGCGAGTCCCGCGACTCGGTGACCGAGCTGATGCGCGCCCGCGGCCTCGTCGACGTCCTCATCCCGCGCGGCGGCGCCGCCCTCATCAAGAACGTCGTCGAGAACTCGATCGTGCCCGTCATCGAGACCGGCACCGGCAACTGCCACGTCTACGTCGACAAGGACACCGACATCGACATGGCGGTCGACATCCTCGTCAACTCCAAGGCCCAGCGGCCCTCCGTCTGCAACTCCGCCGAGACGCTCCTCGTCCACGCCGACGTCGCCGACACCTTCGTGCCGCGCGCCCTCGACGCCCTCGCCGACGCCGGTGTCACCGTCCACGCCGACGCCCGGATCCTCGCGTACGCGGAGCGGTCCAAGGCCACCGTCGTCGAGGCCACGCCCGAGGACTGGGAGACCGAGTACCTGAGCTACGACATCGCGGCCGCCGTCGTCGACGACCTCGACAGCGCCGTCGAGCACATCCGGCTGTGGTCCTCCGGGCACACCGAGGCCATCGTCACCACCTCGCAGGCGGCGGCCCGCCGCTTCACCCAGCTGGTCGACTCCACGACCGTCGCCGTGAACGCCTCGACCCGCTTCACCGACGGCGGCCAGTTCGGCTTCGGCGCCGAGATCGGCATCTCCACGCAGAAGCTGCACGCCCGCGGCCCCATGGGACTGCCGGAGCTGACGAGCACGAAGTACATCGTCACGGGCGACGGGCACACCCGTTAATCACCGGGTCGTGCGGTTCGTGCGGTGAATTTCCTTACTGTCTGCCCAAATTGACCCCTCAGGTCTACTCTGGACGAGTGCCGGAGGACGTGGGGGGTACGCCGTTTCCCGACGGCTGGGAGCCCGACGACGACCACGACCGCGGGGGATCGGACGATGCGTTCGCCTCCGTGGTCTTCGACGAGGACTTCGTGCAGGCGGCGAAGGTCCATGAGCCCACCGCGGTCGAGCGTCTGCTCGCCGCGGCGCAGGCCCGTGCCGAGGCCCAGGAGGCCGAGGCCCGCAGGGCGCGCATACGGCGTGGCCCCGACGACGACTTCTACGACGAGTCGGACCCCGAGGGGTTCGGCCCGGACGACGCATCCGACTTCGGCCGGGAGCTCGACGATCTGTACGACGACGAGCCCGACGGGACCGGACGCGGCGCCGCCCGCCCCGGCCGGATGCGCTGGCGCCGGCCCGTCGCCTGGGCGCTCGCCCTGCTGATGGGCGTCGGCATGGTCGCCCTCGCCTTCACCGCCGTCTACCGCGGCGCCTCCGCCGGCCGCCAGGACGACCGGGTGCCCCCGCCCGCGACGACGGAACTGGAGAAGAGCGTTCCGGGTCCGTCCGCCTCCGCCGACTACTCGCGGCCCGCGGTGTCGGCGGTTCCCCGTACGCCCTGAGCGGTCTGCGCCGCCCCGGTGGGCCGCTGTCAGAAGTTGTCGTGTACCAGGGCGTTTACCTGAGGCCCCAGGGACCTACCCTGAAGGTATGGGCGGGCCAGCAGACCCACCGGAGGGGACCCCGGAAGGCAGCCCCGGCGCCGGCGGTGGGAGCGAGGACGAATACCGATCCGTCGTGTTCGACGAGTCGTTCGTCCGGGCTGCCCGGCTCCAGGAGTTCTCCGCGCAGGAGCGGATAGCCGACCACGCCCCGGCCGTGCGCCGCACGCCCGCGCTGCGCCGCGGACTGACCCGGCAGGCCGTCATCCTCGTCGTCATGATCGTGCTCGCCTTCGGCACCGCGATCTACATGGGCGTCCGCAGCCCCTACCGCACGACCCAGGCCGTCCGGCACGTCGAGCCGCTGCGGATGACCGTCATCCCGCTCTCCCCGGCCGGCAAGGTGCCCGGCGCCGCCTCGGCCGCCGAACTGTACAAGCACAGTCCCGCCGCCCGGTTCCACATCGCCGCCGACGGCATCGCGCTGCCCACCTCGACGAAGCGCACCGCGCATTTCTCCGACAGCCAGGTCGTCGCCGCGCTGACCACGTCCAAGGACTATCTCGTCGACTCCTCGCTCGACCCGGACGTGCTCACCGGCTCCACCCTGCGGCCGGTGCGCCGGCTCGTCGACCCGCAGCAGCTCGACCAGTTCGACCAGAGCTTCGACCACCCGGCCGCCGACGGCCGGCACGCGGCCACCGGCTGGCTGGTCCGCTTCGACCCGGCCGTGGCCGCGCTCGCCGACCCCCGGATCCGGGTGACCGGCACCCTGCACGTCGCCGAGACGGACGCCGACACCCTGGAAGTGACCTCGGACCACACGTTCGTGTACGCGCTGCGGCCCGTCGACCGGCCGGGCGCCGACGCGTCCCTGTTCACCGTCCGCCGCGAGCTGCACTTCCGCTACGACCGCGACGACCTGCGCGACCACCAGGCCGAGGTCCTCGTGTCCTACGTGCAGGCCGGGCCGCTGTCCTGCTCCGTCGACCCGGCCACGCACCTGCACCCGCTGCTCGCCGGGGAGCGGGCCACGAAGGACGGTCCGGCGGGCACCGACCCGTACGCCACGGGCAGCGCGACCGCGCTGTGCGGCGCGCTCGCGCCCAGTGCCCAGCCGTCCGTCTAGCGGCCTGCTCCTGCGGGCTCCCTAGCTCTCGTCGTCGCGGGTGCCGTGGTTGCCGTTGTTGCCCCCGCCGCCCTTGCCCCCGTCGCCTTCGCCGCTCGGACCGCCGCCGAAGTTCCCGAAGCCGCGCCGCACCCGGCCGCCCAGGTCGCCCGCGCCGCCCGCGATGTCGCTGACCAGCTTCATCAGCGGGTCCTTCGAGTTTTTCACGTGCGTCGAGTAGTGCGCGGCCGACTCGCGGAAGGAGTCGCCCACCGAGGTGTCCTTGTCCTCGGTGCGGCGCGGGTAGTGGCCGTCCATCAGCCGCTGGTAGTCGCGGCTCTCCGCCCACTTCTTCAGCTCGGCGGCGCGCACCGTGGTGAATGGGTGCGAGCGCGGCAGCACGTTCAGGATCTTCAGGACGGAGTCGCGCAGGTCGCCCCCGGCCTCGTACTCCTCGGCCTGCTTGAGGAACGCGTCCACGTTCATCTCGTGCAGGTGGTTGCCGCCCGCGATCTTCATCAGGCCGCGCATCGAGGAGTTGAGGTCCTGGCCGACCAGCAACCCGGCCCGGTCCGCGGAGAGTTCGGACTTGCGGAACCACTCGCGCAGCGCCGTCACGATCGCCATGATCGCGAGGTTGCCCAGCGGGATCCACGCGACGCGCAGCGCCAGCGTCGTCAGGAACAGCAGTATCGTCCGGTAGACCGCGTGCCCGGACAGCGCGTGGCCGACCTCGTGGCCGACGACCGCCCGCATCTCCTCCTCGTCGAGCAGCTCCACGAGACCGGTCGTGACGACGATGATCGGCTCGTCGAGGCCGATGCACATCGCGTTCGGCTGCGGGTCCTGATTGACGTACATCGGCGGGACCTTCTCCAGGTCCAGGATGTAACAGGCGTCCCGCAGCATCGAGTTGAGGTGCGCGAACTGGTCGTCGGAGACCCGCACCGAGTCCGACAGGAACAGCAGCCGCAGGCTGCGCTCGGGCAGCAGGCCGCTCAGCGCCTTGAAGACCGTGTCGAACCCGGTGAGCTTGCGCAGCGCCACCAGCGCCGAGCGGTCCGCGGGGTGCTCGTACGCCCGCGAGGAGATCCCGGGAAAGCGCCTGCGCTGCCTGCTGGGTACATGATCATGCTGCTCGTTCGGTACGTCGGGCATGCGGCCCCCCATGTCTGTCGTCCGGTCGTGCCCCCGAGATGGGCACCACACTAGGCGGAGATACCGTGACAGGTCAGCAGACAGAAGGAGCGAACCGTCATGGATCACATCATCGCCGCGTCCGACCAGGGCGCCGGCAACCTGTTGCGCATCGTGCTCGTCGTCGGTGTGCTCGGGGCCGTCTTCCTGGCCTGGTTCCTGCTGCGCGGCTACAAGCGCGACGACTGACGGCGGCCGGCAGCGACCGGCGGCTACCCGACCAGGCGTATGCGCAGGCCCGTACGGCAGAGTCGGCGTGAGCGCCGGGAGGGCCCCCGCTTACGATGGGTCGGAAATCTCTGTCCCGATCCCACACCGGATAGGTCCTGCTGAAGATGAGCCTCCACGCCTCCGCTGCCCAGCTGGCCACTCTCGCCTCCGAGGGCGGCGAGCACGGCGGCAACCACCCGAGCCTCAGCCCCTACGTGACGGGCGGCGCCGCCTTCATCATCCTGCTCCTGCTGCTGTGGATCGTCACTCGCTTCAACCGCGACCGCTGATCCCGGGGCGGACCATCCGGATCGGGCCAGTAGGCTCTGCACGCATGGGAGCGCAGGACATGCCTACCGGCCCGGTCAACAGCCCGACCGGCGGCCCGGATCACGAGTGGGCCTCACCGGCCAAGAGACGCCTCGGCGTCATGGGCGGAACGTTTGACCCGATCCACCACGGACACCTGGTGGCGGCCAGTGAGGTCGCCTCGCAGTTCCACCTCGACGAGGTGGTGTTCGTGCCGACCGGGCAGCCCTGGCAGAAGAGCGACAAGAAGGTCTCGCCCGCCGAGGACCGCTATCTGATGACGGTCATCGCGACCGCCGAGAATCCGCAGTTCTCGGTCAGCCGCATCGACATCGACCGCGGCGGGGCCACCTACACCACGGACACGCTGCGCGATCTGCGCGCGCTGAATCCGGACACAGACCTCTTTTTCATCACGGGCGCCGACGCCCTGGGTCAGATCCTCACCTGGCGTTACACCGAAGAGCTCTTCTCCCTGGCACACTTCATCGGCGTGACCAGGCCGGGTCACCCGCTCGCGGACCCCGGCCTGCCGGAGGGCGGTGTCTCGCTCGTCGAGGTGCCCGCCCTCGCGATCTCGTCCACGGACTGTCGTGACCGAGTCGCCAAGGGCGACCCCGTCTGGTACCTGGTGCCGGACGGTGTGGTGCGCTACATCGACAAACGCCAGCTGTACCGAGGCGAATGACCCTGCACCGCCGAGAGGGGCATCGGTGAACGACCGATACGACGGTTACGACCAGCAGAATTACGAGCTGGTCGGCTATGACGAATTCGGCCAGCCGGTTTACCGGCAGGCGCCGTCGTACGAGCAGCACGCGAACAACTCCCCCACCTCGGGCAACCCCGGTGACGCGGCGTACGGCTACGGATACGACCCGTACGCGACCGGGCAGCAGCAGCCGGTGCTGCCGCAGTCGTACGACCCCTACGGCGGGGCGCAGCAGGGGAGTTCGGGCGGCTACGACCCTTATGGCCCGGCCGCCGGGAGCGGGCAGCAGCCGCGCGTCGGGTACCACCCCGAGCAGCAACAGCAACAGCAACACCAACAGCAGCAGGCCCAGGCCACCGCGTACATCCCGCAGCAGGCGCCGCCCGCCCCGCAGCAGCAGCCGCGGCCCGCTGCGCCGCCGGAGCCGCAGCAGCAGGCTCGGCCCCGGCAGCAGGACGAGTCGGAGCCGCGCGACTACCGCACCGAGCAGTTCGAGTTCGTCGAGGAGCCGGACGAGAACTCCGAAGACGTCATCGACTGGCTGAAGTTCACCGAGTCACGCACCGAGCGGCGCGAGGAGGCCCGGCGCCGCGGCCGCAACCGGATCGTCGCGCTCGTCGTCGTCCTCGCCCTGTGCCTGGCCGGCGGCATCGGCTACCTCTGGTCCGCGGGCAAGCTGCCGTTCCTGTCCGACGACGCCGCCAAGGCCGGCGGCGCGGCCGCCGCCGGACCGCAGAACCGTGACGTCATCGTCGTCCACCTGCACAACACCAAGGGCGGCGGCACCTCCACGGCGCTGCTGGTGAACAACACCACCACCAAGCAGGGCACGACCGTGCTGCTGCCCAACACCCTCGGCGTGACCGACGAGGAGGGCAGCTCGACCACGCTCGCCAAGTCCGTCGACGCCGACGGCTCGTCCGGCACCAGCGACTCGATCGACACCCTGCTCGGCACCGACATCGAGGGCACCTGGCGGCTCGACACCCCCTTCCTCAGCAACCTCGTCGAACTCGTCGGCAACATCGACATCGACACCGACACCGATGTCCCGGACCCGGCCAAGAAGGGCACCGTCCTCGTCCACAAGGGCAAGGAGCAGACGCTGAGCGGCGCGCCGGCCGTGGCCTACGCCACCTACCGGGCCAAGGGCGAGGCCGAGACCGCGCAGCTCATGCGGTTCGGCCAGGTCATGCAGGGCATCCTGCGCAAGATCTCCTCGGACCCGCAGGCCGCGACGACCACCGTGCAGACCCTCACCCAGATCATCGAGCCGCCGCTCACCGAGAAGGACCTCGGCGCCTTCCTCGCCAAGCTCGCCGACCACGCCAAGGAGGGCGACTACAAGACCGCCCTGCTCCCGGTCCAGCAGGACGGCAGCCTCTCCAAGGCGGCCGCGGACTCCGTGGTCAAGGACGTCCTCGGCGGCACCGTGAAGGCCCCCTCGTCGGGGGACTCGCTGCGCGTCTCCGTCGAGAACGCCACCGGGGTCAAGGCCCGCACCGAGCTGGCCCGCGTGGCCCTGGTCAACGGCGGCTACACCTACGTCTCCGGCGGCACGGACACCGCGGCGGCCGCCTCCTCGGTCACGTACGCGGACGCGGACAGCAAGCAGGACGCGGTGGAGGTCGCCAAGACCCTGAACCTGCCGACCTCGGCGGTGAAGAAGGGCGAGACCACGGCGAACGCGGACGTGTCCGTCGTCCTCGGTCAGAACTACACCGGCAAGTGACACCGGCGCCGGCGCCCCCGCACGGGGGGTGCCGGCAATGCCGTGAGGGTGTCCGGCGGTCCGTGAGACCCTTGGGGGTATCCCCGTAAGGCCCGGTGAGGGACAGTCCGGGGGAATCCCGGGGGAATCCGCCCCGAGACCGCCGACCGAAAGCCTTGTAGTGACCGCCACTGACCGTTCCATCGAGCTCATCAACGTCGCCGCACAGGCGGCCGCCGACAAGCTCGCGCACGACATCATCGCCTACGACGTCAGCGACGTGCTGTCCATCACGGACGCCTTCCTGCTGGCCTCGGCGCCCAACGACCGCCAGGTCAAGTCCATCGTGGACGAGATCGAGGAGCGCCTGAGCAAGGACCTCGGCGTCAAGCCGGTCCGCCGCGAGGGCGACCGCGACGCCCGCTGGATCCTCCTCGACTACGTCGACATCGTCGTCCACGTCCAGCACAGCGAGGAGCGTGTCTTCTACGCCCTGGAGCGGCTGTGGAAGGACTGCCCCGAGCTGGACCTGCCCGAGGAGGCCAAGGCCACCCGCGGCAAGGGCGCCGAGCACATCCAGCGCCAGGAGGCGGCGGCCGAGGCCGAGGACATCCGGGACCTCGGTGGTGAGGTCCTTTGACCGCTGCTCCGCGCGGCCGCCGGGTCATCCTGTGGCGGCACGGCCAGACCTCCTGGAACCTGGAGCGCCGCTTCCAGGGCACCACGGACATCGAGCTGACCGAGACCGGCGTCGGGCAGGCCAGGCGTGCCGCCCGGCTGCTCGCGTCCCTGAAGCCGGACGCGATCGTCGCCTCCGACCTCCAGCGGGCGGCGGCCACCGCCGGTGAGCTGGTCCGGCTGACCGGTCTCGACCTCACGTACGACGAGGGTCTGCGCGAGACGTACGCCGGCACGTGGCAGGGCCTCACGCACGACGAGATCCAGGCGCAGTACGGCGAGCAGTACGCCGCGTGGAAGCGCGGCGAGTCCGTGCGGCGCGGCGGCGGCGAGCTGGAGACCGAGGTCGCCGACCGGGCCGCGCCCGTGGTGCTGCGTCACGCGGACAAACTGCCGGACGGCGGTCTGCTCGTCGTGGTCAGCCACGGCGGCACCATCCGCACCACCATCGGTCGCCTCCTGGGCCTGGAGTCCCACCACTGGGAGGGGCTCGGCGGTCTGTCGAACTGCTGCTGGTCGGTGCTCGGCGAGGGCGCGCGCGGCTGGCGCCTGCTCGAGCACAACGCGGGCACCCTGCCGGAGCCGGTCCTCGGCGACGACGACTGACGACGGCTGAGGCCCCCGCGAGGCACGTTCGTGGCCGGTCCCCGGGGCACGGGGGCCGGATTTCACTTTCTGGCAGGTCGCAGGCTAAAGTTCTTCTTGTTCGGGCCGCCGGGGAAACCGGCGGGAAACCGAATGGAAGCAAGGGGCTATAGCTCAGTTGGTAGAGCGCCTGCATGGCATGCAGGAGGTCAGGAGTTCAATTCTCCTTAGCTCCACATAAAGAAATCCCGTCCCGTCAGGGGCGGGATTTCTCGTTGTCCGGCTCGTTGTCCCGTTCGGTGTCCAGATAGGCGCGGGTGGCGTCGTCCGCGGGCGAGTACACGACGATCCGGCACTCCGGCATCCCGTCGATCGACAGGGACGTCGACGTCATCCGCAGCTCGCCCGGCGCCCGGTCGCACCGGAACGTCTTCACACGGGGCCCCGGCGGCACGACGTCGCCGCTCTCCCACAGCCCGGCGAAGTAGGGGCTGGCCGCCGCCAGCTCGCCGATGAAGCCCTCCCAGGCGGGCTCGCCCACATGGCGTCCGTAGCCGGAGCGCAGGGTCGCCACCATCACCGGCAGCTCCGCCTCCCGGTTCACCAGCGGACAGGTCCCCTCGGGGGCGAGGAAGAGCGTCCGCAGCGCATTGGCGATCCGGGGCGGCGGGGTGGGGACGACGATGAACAGCGCCCGGTAGGCGGCATTGGTCGCCAGCAGGTCGAACCGGCCGTTGTAGACCACCGCGGGCATCGGGTACACCGAGTCGAGGATGCCCTGCACCTGGGGGCTCACCGACTGCCCGGGGTCCTCGTGCGCGGACGCGAACGGGACGTCCGCCAGGTGGTACAGGTGCTCGCGCTCCGGCCGGTCGAGCCGCAGGGTGCGCGCGACCGCGTCCAGGACCTGCGGCGAGGCGTTGATCGGGCGGCCCTGCTCCAGCCACGTGTACCAGGTGACGCCGACGCCGGAGAGCTGGGCTACCTCCTCGCGGCGCAGGCCCGGGGTGCGCCGGCGCGGGCCCGCCGGCATGCCCATGTCCTCGGGGGTGACTCTGGCGCGGCGACCGCGCAGGAAGGCGCCCAGCTCCGGCCTGCGGCGGTCCGGCGACCTGCCCGTGGTCCGCTCCGTCGTGGTCATCGTCGTCACATCCCCCATCGTCCGTCCCCGGTACCGGACCCCGGAAGGCACGAACCGGGTGGTGCCGGTACCAGCATCAGTGGGCTCTCGGTACCCGTGTCCGATCGCCGTCACGCTCCAGGCATGACGACAACCGTCCCGGAAAGTCCCCGATCCCCAACTCCCGGATCCAGTAAAGCGCCTGGCACCGACAACGGCCCCGCGACCGGTCGTGGACGGCTGCTCGCGGTGGTGCTGGCCGCGCAGTTCATGGCGGTCCTCGACGTGTTCATCGTGAACGTCGCCGCCCCCACGATCCGCACCGAGCTCGACGCGTCCGGCGCCGCGCTGCAACTGATCGTCGCCGGGTACACCATCACGTACGCCGTCCTGCTCATCACCGGCGCCCGGCTCGGCGACCTGTTCGGGCACCGGCGGGCCGTGCTCGGCGGGCTCGCCCTGTTCACCGCGGCCTCGCTCGCCTGCGGCCTCGCGCAGAGCGGCGGTCAGCTGATCGCCTTCCGCATGGTGCAGGGAGCCGGTGCCGCCCTGCTGGTGCCGCAGGTGCTCAGCCTCGTCCAGCGGCACTTCGCCGGCGAGGCCCGCACCAGGGCGCTCGGCCTGTACGCGGCGGTCCTCGCGGTGGGCGCCGCCGCCGGGCAGGTGCTCGGCGGGCTGCTGGTCGGCGCCGATCTGTTCGGCACCGGCTGGCGCGCGGCGTTCCTGGTGAACGTGCCGGTCGGCGCCGCCCTGCTGGTCCTCGGCCGGGGCGCGCTGCCCGCCGACGCCGACCGCGGCGCGGGCCGCCGCCTCGACCTCGTGGGGCTCGTGCTGCTCGGCGGCTCGGTGTCGCTGCTGACCGTGCCGCTGGTGCTCGGCCAGGAGGCGGACTGGCCACTGTGGTCCTGGCTCTGCCTGGCGTCCTGTGCCGTGCTCTTCGCCCTGTTCCGCGGCTACGAGTCCGCGCTCGCCCGGCGCGGCGGGGCGCCGCTGATCGCGCCGCGGGTGCTGCGGCTGCCCGGCATCCGCCCGGCCGCCTTCCAGGTGCTCGCCGTGATGGCCGTGAACGCCGGCTATCTCTTCGCGCTCACTCTGCACATCCAGAGCGGCCTCGGCTACGGCCCGCTGCGCGCCGGGCTGACCGTCGCCCCCACCGCGGTCGCGTTCGGCGCCGTGGGGCTGACCTGGCGGCGCTGGCCGGCGCGGTGGCAACGCGCCCTGATCCCGGCCGGGTTCGGGCTCGCGGCGGCCGGAGCACTCGGCACCGGGCTCGCCCTGCACGGCGGGGGCGACGGCGGAGCCGGGCTGTATCTCGCCTTCGTGGTGATCGGCGCGGGCCTCGCGCTCGCCTTCAGCCCGACGCTCACGGGGGCTCTCGCGACGGTGCGGCCCGAGGACGCGGCCGACGCCAGCGGACTGCTCACCACCGTGACCCAGCTCGGCATGCTGATCGGTGTAGCCGGGTTCGGGACACTTTTCCTCGGCCGCGTTGAGACAGAGCGGCCCCTCGGCGCGTACAGCTCTTCGGACGCGCTCCTGATCTGCGCCTATGCGCTGGCCGCGGTGGCGGGTGCGGGTGCCGTGTCCGGACTGGTACGCAGGCGTCGCTGACCGTATTGCTCCGGCCGTGGCAGAATCGGACGGCCGGGAGGGGGCTGCGTCCGACCGATGAAGACGGCCCGACGGGAGGGAGTGCGCGATGCCCGCGAGCATCAACGAGGAGGCCGACCGCCTCCTTGGCGTGACCGCGACGCCCGCCGAGCCCCTGTTCCCGTCCGCGGCCGAGCCCCCTGCCCGGGAGGTCGCCTCGCGCGGCACCCGGGTGCTTCTCAACTGTCCGTCCTGCGGTTCCTCCCATGTCGCCCAGATGCTGGGTGACAACGGCGGGGTCTCGTACGTGTGCACGGCCTGCGGCCACAGCTGGAGCTGAGCAGATCGACATGGGGTCTCACAGGAGGAAGTGCGACTGGTGCGGCAGGGGTACGCCCATCGTGCGCGACATGGAACCCCTCAACCCCGAGTACCAGTACTGGTGCGAGGAGTGCGCGCGGGCGCTGATCATAAAAGGCGACCCGATCGAGACCTACCGGGAGTTGGAGGGCGAGCCGATCTACGGCCGCCTGCTGGACGAGCACTGCACCCTCAAGCGGTTCTACTCGTTCGCCACAGCCTGACCCCCGCGGACGCCAGGAAGGCGCAGCTCACTCCTACGTAGAGCGCGGACAGAACCAACTGGACACCGTTCTGGTGCAGTTCGGGCCGGTCCCCGCCGTGCGGCACCCACCACAGGGCGTAACTGCAGAACAGCACCCCCAGGACGGCCGCGGTACGGCGCCGGCCCGCCTCCCACACGACAAGGACCAGCGGCACGCACCACACCCAGTGGTGCGACCAGGACACCGGACTGACCAGCAGCGCCGTCGTCGCGCACACCACCACGGCGAGCGCCCGCCGTCCGCGCAGCGCCGCCGCGACCGCCACCGCGAGGCCCGCGGCACCCGCCGCGGCCGCCACCAGGACCCACCACAGGCCCGGGTCGTCGGTGTGCAGCAGTCGCGCCAGTACGCCGCGCAGCGACTGGTTCGCGGTCTCCTCGGCGTGCCCGACCCGGCTGGCCTCGAAGACCGTACGGGTCCAGAAGCGGCGTGAGTCGTGGGGCAGGACCACGGCCGTCAGCGCCGTGACCCCGGCGAACGTGCCGGCCGCCACGCACGCCGCCCGCAGCCACGGCCGCCACGCGCCACGGGTGACCGCCAGAGCGAGGCCCGTGCAGAGCAGGAACACCGCGAACAGCGCCGGGGTCAGCTTGATCGCCGCGGCCACCCCGATGCCCACCCCCGCCCACCGGTGCCCGGGGCGCCGGGTCAGGTCCCCCAGGACCAGCACCGCGAGCAGCAGGTTGACCTGGCCGTAGCGCAGGGTCGTCCACACCGGCTCGCACCACACGGCGCCCGCCGCCACCCACAACGAGTGCTCCACGCGCGCGTGCCGTCGTACGAGCAGCAGGGAGAGATGGACGAACGCGACGAGCAGGCCGAGGTTCAGGGCTGTCGCCGCGGCGCGCAGGGACGCGAGGTCCAGCAGGGTCAGCGGGGTGAACAGCAGTGCGGCGAACGGCGGGTAGGTGGTCGGCAGTCCGGCCGGGGTCGCTCTGAGCGCGTACAGGTCGCCGCCCGCCCGTACGGTCGCGCCCTCCGCCCGGTAGACGAGCAGGTCGATCATGGAGACGTGAGCCGCGCGCTGGGCGATCCAGAAGCTCACGAAGGAGAGCAGACAGACTCCCAGGGATACGGAGACACGGCGGTGGGTACGGGGCAGGACGAGCGCGGTCACGGGACGCACCGTAGTGGCCGCATAAGGATCTTTTCCCAACAAGGTGGGGCAGATGGGAAACGATTTGGTGGTGCACCCAGGGGACCGTGTAATGTTGGCGTCGCCGCCGGGGAAACCGACAGGGACGACCTGAAGGACACCACGGCAGTACATCGCAAGGGGCTATAGCTCAGTTGGTAGAGCGCCTGCATGGCATGCAGGAGGTCAGGAGTTCAATTCTCCTTAGCTCCACAGGAATTGAAAGCGGGCCATCCGATTCGGATGGCCCGCTTTCGTGTGTCCGGCTACCTGCGCGCGCGGCTGCGGCCCGGTGGCAGTGCGGGTGGCAGGGCCGGGCGTGGCGGGAGCGCCGCGGGGTCTCCCTCGATGCGCAGGGCGAGGGCCGGGCAGCGGCGTACGGCCCGCACCGCGTTCGCCTCCGAGTAGCGCGGCACCGCCGCCTCCGCGACCGAGGGGAAGCCGTCGGGGCCCAGCTGGATCAGCTCCGGCACGATGTCCGCGCACAGGCCGTGGCCCTGGCACAGCGTCCAGTCGACGGCGAGCCGCTTGCCGCTGGGCGCCGCGCTGGCCGGTGCCTCGGTGTGCAGCGGCAGCACTCCGCGCACCGGCCGGCCGCACCCGGCGCCCAGGACGTGCGCGGCGAGGTCGTCGGTGAACGCCGAGATCGTCGACTCGATGAACGCCGCCGACCCGTCGGGGTGCTTGCAGGCGCCCCGGCGCTTCACCGCGCGGGTCACCTCCCGCAGCGCCTCCAGGGCGGTCGGGCCGCCGCCGTTCAGGACGTCCTCCAGGCCGCGCGCCGCCGCGGGGAGCCCGAGATAGCAGGGACCGCACTGGCCCGCGCTCTCCGCCGCCAGCCACTGCGCGACCTTCAGGGACTCGCCGAGCGGGCAGGTGTCCGGGCCGATCGGCAGGATCGCGCCCGCGCCCAGAGCGCCGCCACAGGCCTCCAGGGAGGCCCGCGAGACGATCGCGTCCTGCGCCCCGACACCATCCAGCCACCTGCCGTGATAGCCGCCCGTGAGCACGCCCTGGGGGAGCGGGGGAGCGCCGGCCAGCTGAAGGACGTAGCGCAGCGGGACGCCGGAGGGGACCTCCAGGACCATGGGGCGGGAGACCGCGCCGGAGAGCGTGAGCAGGACCGTGCCGGGCTCGTCGTGCAGACCGGTGCGGCAGTAGCGCTCGGGGCCCGTGCGGGCGGCGATGGCGAGCTGCGCGAAGGTCTCCGCGTTCGACAGGAGCGTGGGGGCGCCGCCCACCCCGGAGTCGGAGGCGCGGACCTTGCGGCCCGGCGGCATCGGCGGGCCGCCGTCCGCCGAGCGGATCAGCGCCGAGGACTCCCCGGTCACCATGCGCACCGGATTGCGCTGCACGCGCGCGCGGAGCGGGGCGTTTCGCCGGTTGCCCAGGCCGCGCTCGGCGAAGGCCGCCTGCATCGAGGCCTCGGTGGAGTCGCGGGTCACACCCACGACGAGGGTGCGCGCGCCCAGCGCCTCGGCGACCAGCAGCGCGCCGTCGAGGATCAGGTGCGGCGCCCGGTTGAGCAGCACGGTGTCCTTGCGGCAGGCCGGCTCGTCCTCGCTGCCGTTGACGACGACCACGGGGCGCACCCCGCGCCGGATCGCCGACTCGGCGACCGCGCGCAGCTTCTTGGCGAAGGGGAAGCCCGCGCCGCCCCGGCCGCGCAGCGACACCGCCTGGGCCAGTTGCGCGAGCTGCTCGCCCGCCAGGGGCTCCAGCGGGCCGTGCACCTTCAGATGCATGTCGAGATCGAGCCGCTCCACCAGGTCGAACCCGGCGGTGAGCTGGGGAAGCCCGACGACGCGCACTTCCGGGACGTCGGGCAGTGCCGTGTTCACTGCGGTCCTCCGTAGGGCGTGGACCAGGGCTCACCGGAGGACGGCGGCTGGAAGGGGTCCGGGGGCGGTGCGGCGGGTGCGCCGCTGCCGGTGGTGTTCTGAGCGGGGTTGCCGTAGGCCCCGTAGGCGGCGTCGTTCCCGTACGCGCTTCCATAGGTGGCCTCGTACTGAGGCACGCCTCCATAAGGCGTGTCGTACGCGGGGTCGTACGCCGACGGCGGGGCCTCGGCCGGTGGCGGCGGGGAGGGCGCGGGCCAGCGCTGGGTGGCGGCCGGTTCGACGCTGCTCAGGGGGGCCGTCAGGGGGTCCATGGCCTCCATGTCCTTCAGGGGCTCCCTGGAGGGCGGCGGTTCCGTGGGCGCCGGGTAGGGCGTCGCCTGTACGTAGGGGATCGACTCGGTGACCGCCTCCGCGTGCGGGGCGGCGGCGGACACGGCGCGGTAGGCGGCCGCGAACCCGGCGTCGGACGGCGCGGGGCGCGCCGGGACCTCGTACCCCGACAGGGGGCGCTCGGCCGCGAAACCGTCCGGGCGCGGGGCACGGGCGACCTGGTCGGCCAGGCTCTCGCGGCCCGTACCGTCGGCGCGCCCGCCTCGGGCGCCGCGCAACCCGCGTGAGCCGCGCACCGCGCGGGCGTCACGGTCGAGGAGCGTGAGGATGCGGGCCGCCACCTTCGCCTTCACGGGCCTCGGCGCCGCGCGCAGGGCCACGGCGCCGGCGACCGCGAGCAGGCACAGGCAGTACAGGACGATCACGTACGTCTTCGGGGGCCTGCCCGCGTACAGGCCGTGCATCAGGGCGAAGCACCAGGCCGGATAGGCGAGCATGTGGGTCGCGCGCCAGCGGGCGGCGAGCCGGGCCGGGGAGGCCATCGAGCTGCGCAGCGCGCCGGTGATGCCGGTGGTCACCATCAGGAGCCCGGCGAGCACGCCCAGGCCGATCAGCCCGCTGCTGCCGGTGACGCCCGTGCCGAAGGGGATGAGCGCCCCGATGAGCGTCACGTGCGCGAGCGCCAGCTTCACGCTGACGTGCAGCAGCAGGAAACCCAGCGAGGCGACCGCCGTGGCCCGGTGGACGGCCTGGGACAGCAGCCGCTGCCGGGAGGTGAGGAACAGGCGGTCCGAGGCCACCAGGCCCCAGACGACGGACGCCGAGAGCGAGACCAGGGACAGCACCCCTGTGGTGAAGTCGAGCGCCGCTCTGAAGGCGTCGCTCCCTGTGACCACGATCAAGGGGCCGAGCAGGAGCACCGCCGCGCTGAACACCCCCGTGGTCGCGCGGCGGCTTTTACCGGTGGTGCGTGAACTCCTGCTCGTACGAGGGGAGTTCACTATGTGAGGGGTTCGAGGGTTCATGGGGGCGACTCCGAAAGGTTCGGCACAGTGGACCCACAGCCCGCACTCTAGGTCGCCGCATACCAGCCAGTACGAGGTTTGAGTTATCTCGCCGTTATCTAGAGGAAGCCTGGTATTTGTGATGCCCCGATAGAGGGTGGTACGCGGAGTAACCCCGCGTGTCCGGTGGGGCGCGGGGAAGTCCGTCGCGGCCCGATCGGGGGCTGCGGTACCCTGACGCCATGCGTGCCGTACGCCTTCTGCTTAGTGAGCCGCGCTGATCAGTCCCGACCCGCCCCTGGCGTGAGGTCGGCATCGGCGCGGCGTCCCCTCCTGTGCGAGGGGCTTTTTCATTTCTTGAGCACTGGCCGCCGGCAGAGACGATCGATGGAGCTTTGAGGATCATGAGCGAGACGAATACCGCCGCTGCTTCCGAGGCGGCGGTCGCGCCGCACCGCTACACGGCGGCCATGGCCGCCGACATCGAGGCACGCTGGCAGGACTTCTGGGACGAGAACGGCACCTACGAGGCGCCGAACCCGAGCGGTGACCTGGCCGGGGACACCGACGAGGCCAGAGCGGTCGCCGCCCGCCCGAAGAAGTTCATCATGGACATGTTCCCGTACCCCTCGGGTGCGGGCCTGCACGTCGGCCACCCGCTGGGCTACATCGCCACGGACGTCTTCGCGCGCTTCCAGCGCATGAACGGCCACAACGTGCTGCACACCCTGGGCTTCGACGCGTTCGGCCTGCCGGCCGAGCAGTACGCCGTGCAGACGGGCACCCACCCGCGCACGTCGACCGAGGCCAACATGGCGAACATGAAGGCGCAGCTGCGCGGCCTGGGCCTGGGCCACGACAAGCGCCGGTCGTTCGCCACGATCGACCCGGAGTACTACAAGTGGACGCAGTGGATCTTCCTGCAGATCTTCAACTCCTGGTACGACGACGAGCTGGACAAGGCCCGTCCGATCGCCGAGCTGGTCAAGCAGTTCGAGACCGGTGAGCGCGCCGTCCCCGGCGGCGGTTCCTGGAGCGCGCTGAGCGAGGCCGAGCGGGCCGACATCCTGGGCGAGTACCGCCTGGCGTACGCCTCCGACGCGCCCGTGAACTGGGCGCCGGGCCTGGGCACCGTCCTGGCCAACGAGGAGGTCACCGCCGACGGCCGCTCCGAGCGCGGCAACTTCCCCGTCTTCAAGGCCAAGCTGCGCCAGTGGAACATGCGCATCACCGCCTACGCGGACCGCCTGATCGACGACCTGGACGGCCTGGACTGGCCCGAGGCGATCAAGCTGCAGCAGCGCAACTGGATCGGCCGCTCCGAGGGCGCCCGGATCGACTTCGGCTTCGACGCGGGCTCTGCTTGTAGCGATGACGTCATCACCGTCTTCTCGACCCGCCAGGACACCCTGTTCGGCGCCACCTACATGGTGCTGGCACCCGAGCACGACCTGGTCGAGAAGATCACCCCGGCCGCCTGGCCCGAGGGCACCCACGACGTGTGGACCGGCGGCCACGCGACGCCCGCCGAGGCCGTCGCCGCCTACCGCAAGCAGGCCGCCTCGAAGTCGGACGTCGAGCGTCAGGCCGAGGCCAAGGACAAGACCGGCGTCTTCACCGGCGCGTACGCGATCAACCCGGTCAGCGGCGAGCAGGTCCCGGTCTTCATCGCCGACTACGTGCTGATGGGCTACGGCACCGGCGCGATCATGGCCGTGCCCGCGCACGACGCCCGCGACTTCGCGTTCGCGCGCGCCTTCGAGCTGCCGATGCGCTGCGTCGTCCAGCCCTCCGACGAGCGCGGCACCGACACGACGACGTGGGACGACGCCTTCGTCGCGTACGAGGCGAAGCTGGTCAACTCCTCGAACGACGAGGTCGCGCTGGACGGCCTGGGCGTCGCCGACGCCAAGGCCCGGATGACCGAGTGGCTGGCCCGCAAGGGCATCGGCCACGGCACGGTCAACTTCCGGCTGCGCGACTGGCTGTTCAGCCGGCAGCGCTACTGGGGCGAGCCCTTCCCGATCGTCTACGACGAGGACGGCATCGCCCACCCGCTGCCCGAGTCGATGCTGCCGCTGGAGCTGCCGGAGGTCGACGACTACACCCCGCGCACCTTCGACCCGGACGACGCCGACACCGAGCCCGAGACGCCGCTGTCGCGCAACGAGGACTGGGTCAACGTCACCCTGGACCTGGGCGACGGCCGCGGCCCGCGCCCGTTCCGCCGCGAGACCAACACCATGCCCAACTGGGCGGGTTCGTGCTGGTACGAGCTGCGCTACCTGGACCCGCACAACAGCGAGAAGCTGGTCGACCCGGCCGTCGAGCAGTACTGGATGGGCCCCCGCGAGGGCCAGCCCACCGGCGGTGTCGACCTGTACGTGGGCGGCGCCGAGCACGCCGTGCTGCACCTGCTGTACGCCCGTTTCTGGTCGAAGGTGCTGTTCGACCTGGGCCACGTCTCGTCGGCCGAGCCGTTCCACAAGCTGTTCAACCAGGGCATGATCCAGGCCTACGTCTACCGGGACGCGCGCGGTATCGCCGTACCCGCCGCCGAGGTGGAGGAGCGCGACGGCGCGTACTTCTACCAGGGCGAGAAGGTCTCCCGGCTGCTGGGCAAGATGGGCAAGTCCCTGAAGAACGCCGTCACGCCGGACGAGATCTGCGAGGAGTACGGCGCGGACACGCTGCGCCTGTACGAGATGGCGATGGGCCCGCTGGACGTGTCGCGGCCGTGGGACACGCGCGCGGTCGTCGGCCAGTTCCGGCTGCTGCAGCGCCTGTGGCGCAACGTCGTCGACGAGGAGACCGGCGAGATCACCGTCGCCGACGTCGCCGAGGCGGACATCGACGAGGCCGCGCTGCGCGCCCTGCACAAGGCGATCGACGGGGTGCGCGGCGACCTGGCGGGCATGCGGTTCAACACCGCCATCGCCAAGGTCACCGAGCTGAACAACCACCTGGTCAAGTCGTACGCGGGCGGTGCGCTGCCGCGCTCGGTCGCCGAGCGCCTGGTGCTGCTGATCGCGCCGCTGGCCCCGCACGTCGCCGAGGAGCTGTGGCGCAAGCTGGGCCACACCGACTCGGTCGTCCACCAGGACTTCCCCGTCGCCGACCCGGCCTACGTGGTCGACGAGGCCGTCACCTGCGTCGTCCAGATCAAGGGCAAGGTCAAGGCGCGTCTGGAGGTCTCCCCGTCGATCTCCGACGAGGAGCTGGAGAAGATCGCCCTGGCGGACGAGAAGGTCGTCGCGGCGCTGGACGGCGCCGGTATCCGCAAGGTGATCGTGCGGGCGCCGAAGCTGGTGAACATCGTGCCCGCGTGACGTGAACGGGGTGCCCGCCGAAGGCACTCAGGGTTGTTCCCTACGGGCAGGTTGGGGGTTCCGCTGGAACCCCCGGCCTGCCCGGTCCGTTTACGGTGGGAGTACGGGTCCGAAGGCTCGGACGGGGCGGGCGGACGAATCGGAGGAGCGCCGTGGAAGCTGTGCTGGTGATCGTGGCGCTGATCTTCATCGCGTTCGTGGCCCTCGGCGCGTACGCGACGGTGAAGGCGGTCGGCGCGGCCAAGCGCGGGGTGGACCGCACCGTGGCGCAGGCGCGCAGGACCGTGGAGGACACCACGCTGCGGGCCAAGAGCTTCCAGCCCGGCGCGGCCAGCGAGCTGGCTCAGCTGCGGCTGAGGCTGCGCGGCTCCATGCGCGCCACGCAGGACGCGCTGCACGCGCGCGTGGCGGAGGACGCCAGCCTCAAGGAGTCCCTCGACCTCTTCGGGCGGCTGAGCGCGCACGGACACGAGCTGGACGACGAGCTCAAGCGGCTGGAGGGTGAGCCCGACAAGAAGCAGGTCGCGCGGGTGCTGCCGGAGCTGAAGGCACGTACGGAACAGATCGCGCAGTCCGCCGACGCCCTGCGGCACGCGGCCCGGGACCGGGCCACCCGGTTCGCGAGCGACGACCTGGACTCGCTGCGGAGCCAGATCGACGTGGAGGCGGGGGCGCTGCGGCACTGGACGAGTGCCGAGACCACCTCCGACTCCTCGGCGGCACCGGGTTCGGATGCGAGTTCGAGTTCGCGTTCGGGCTCGGGTTCGGGTTCGGGTTCGGCCGGGTCCACCGGGTCCGCCGCGGCCGGGCGGAAGAAGCCGGACCGGTCCGCGATCACGCCGCCAGGTGTACGTCCGGTGTATCCGTGGCAGAAGAAACCCCGTCCGGAGAGTACGACTTGATCCCCGGCCGCTCGCTGGCCGACAGAGACCGGTCGTCGGGGGCCGGGCTGCCGACGGCGGGCCCCGCCGGGTAATCTCCGGTGCATGTCCCGCCATGTCGCGATCGTCACCGATTCAACGGCCTACCTGCCGCAGCGGACGATGGAGCGCCACGGCATCACGGCGGTGCCGCTGACCGTGGTCCTGGGCGACCGGGCGCTCGAGGAGGGCACGGAGATCTCCGCGCGCTCGCTCGCCGAGGCGCTCCAGAAGCGCCGCCCGGTGACGACGTCGAGACCCAGCCCCGAGCTGTTCGCCGAGACCTACCGCAAGGTCGCCGAGTCCGGCGCCACCGACATCGTCTCGCTGCACCTGTCGGCCGAGTTCTCCGGGACCTACGACGCGGCGGTCCTCGCCGCGCGCGAGGCCCCCGTCCCGGTGCGGGTGGTGGACACCGGGATGGTCGCCATGGCGCTCGGCTTCTGCGCGCTCGCGGCGGCGGAGACGGCGGACGCCGGCGGCACCGTCGACGAAGCGGTCACCGCGGCGGAGAAGCGGGCCGCGGGCACCTCCGCGTACTTCTATGTCGACACCCTGGACTATCTGCGCCGGGGCGGGCGGATCGGGGCCGCGCAGGCCCTGTTCGGCTCGGCCCTCGCGGTCAAGCCGCTGTTGCAGCTCGACGGCGGCCGCATCGAATTCCTGGAGAAGGTCCGTACGGCGTCGAAGGCGATCGCGCGGCTCCAGGAGATCGTCGCCGAGCGGGCGGGCAGCGGGCAGGTCGACATCGCCGTGCATCACCTCGCGGCACCGGAGCGGGCGGAGGCCCTCGCGGACTGGCTGCGTGAGCGGGTGCCGGGCCTCGGTGAGCTGCATGTCAGCGAGGTGGGAGCGGTGATCGGGGCGCATACGGGGCCGGGGCTGCTCGGTGCCGTGGTGTCGCCTCGGACGTAGCCGGGGCGGTTGGTGCGTGGCTCGGGTCTGTAGCTGATGGCTGCTGCGGCTGTGGCTGCGGCTGGGGACTGTGGCTGTTGTCTGTAGCTGGTTCGGGTGGTGGAGTTATCCACAACTGGGCTGTCGTCCACGGGAATTGACCAAGATCCACTAAGTCGCGGCGCGGTCCCTACCGTCTCGTGACATGGCACTTCGATCACTGTCTCGGACAGCACAGACATCCAGCGGGCCGGGGCGCGGTCCCGCATCCGACAGCCGGGCCCGACAGCGTCGGCAGACGCGGCGCCGCGTGCGGCGCGGGCGAGTTCGTACCGGGGCCGACGAGGCGACGCGGCTGCGGGCGGAGGCCCTGTTCGCCCCGCCGCGCCGGGACGGTCCCTCGGCGCGGGACCCCGTGCCCGGGGGGTTCGCGGGTGTGGGGCCCGCGTCGGTCCGGGAGCCTGCGCCGGACGTGGTTCCCGAGCCGCCCGGGGCCGCCGGGGGGAGCACCTCGTCGTGGCGGTCGCGCACCGCTCTGGCCGTGCGCGACCGGCTGCCGCTGTGGGTGCAGACCCGCTGCGGTGTCGAGCGGCGGGGCGCGCTGGCCCTGGTCGTGGTCCTCTGCGTCGCGGCGCTCTTCGCCGTGCAGCACTTCTGGGCCGGCCGTACGCAGCCGGTGCGAGCGCCGGAGACCGTGCGGGTGGCGGCTCCGGCGGCGGCCGGGGCGGGCGCCGATCCGGTGCCCTCGCCCGCTCCCGGGCCGGAGCCGGGGTCCCCTCCGACGTCCGCGCCGACGGACGGCGCGGGGATCGTCGTGGACGTCGCCGGGAAGGTGCGCCGCCCCGGCATCCAGCGGCTGCCCGCCGGGTCCCGGGTCGCGGACGCGCTGCGGGCGGCCGGTGGGGTCCGCCCCGGCGCGGACACGGCGGGGCTCAACAGGGCGCGGCTGCTGACCGACGGCGAGCAGGTCTTGGTCGGTGAGCCGGTGACCGCCGGCGCTGCCCCGCCGGGTGGGAGCGGGGGCACGGGCGGGAGCGCGGCCGCTGCGCCCGCGGGGCCGATCGGCCTGAACACCGCCAGCGCCGAGCAGCTCGACACCCTTCCCGGCGTCGGCCCGGTGCTGGCCCAGCACATCGTCGACTACCGCACCGAGCACGGGGGCTTCCGCTCCGTGGACGAACTGCGCGAGGTCAACGGCATCGGGGACCGCCGCTTCGAAGACCTCCAGAACCTGGTCCGGCCATGACCCGCACGGCCGATCCGGGCCAGGAGGACCCCGCGGACCTGAGGCTCGTGGCGCCCGCACTCGCGGCGTGGGCGACGACGGCGCTGCTGCTGACGGCCCCGGGTCGGTGGGCGGCAGCGGTGGCGGCGGTGTGCGCGCTCGCAGGTGCGGGCCTGCTGGTGGCGGGCCGCCCCGCACGGACGCGCCCCGAAGGGGCGCGGGGAACTGCGCGCTCAGCCACCCACGACCCGCACCCTGCCCCGCACGGGACTCCGCACTCGGCCTCGCACGGGACTCCGCACTCTGCCCCGCACGGGACCCGGCACCCCCGTGCCAGCGAACCCCGTACCTGGCGGAGTCCCTCAGCCGCGCTGCTCCTGCTCTGCACCGCCGCCGCGGCGGCGGCCTCCGCGGGGCTGCACGGAGCCGATCTGCGCCGTGGCCCGGTGCCGGAGCTCGCGGCCCGGTACGCCCGGGTCGACGCCGAGGTGGAGATCACCTCCGCTCCCCGGCCCACCCGGCCGCGGGTCAGCGGGGATCACGTCGCGCAGGCCGCCGTGCTCGTCGAGGCGGACGTGGTGCGGCTGACGGCGCCGGACGGGACGGTGTACCGGACCCGGACCCCGGTGCTGGTCATCGCGGACGCGCCCCGGGCGGCAGCGGGCGACCGGAACGCCGACCGGAACGCAGATCGGAACTCCGACCGGAGCGCCGGACCGCGCGGCAGTCCCTGGCTGTCCCGGCTGCCGACCACCCGGCTGCGGGTCGCGGGTTCGCTCGCGCCGCCCCTGAACGACGGCGACCGGGCCGCTGCGGTGCTGCGCGTCGGGCCCGGTGAGCGGCCTCGCGAGGTGGGCGCGCCGAGCGGGCCGCAGCGGCTGGCCGGCGTCCTGCGCGCGGGGCTGCGCCGGGCGACGGACGGGCTGCCCGCGGACGCGCGCGCCCTGTTGCCCGGTCTCGTCGTCGGGGACACGGCACGGGTCACGCCGGAGCTGCACGCCGCGTTCGAGGCGACCGATCTGCTTCATTTGACGGCTGTCAGCGGTGCGAACTTCACGATTCTGCTGGCCCTGCTGATCGGACCGCCGGGCACCGCGCACCTCGTCGAGAGACGGGGGCTCGCACCCCGGGTCGGCCTGTCGCTCAGGACGACCGCGGTGCTCGGCGGCGGGCTGACGCTCGGGTTCGTCGTGGTGTGCGGGCCGGAGCCGAGCGTGCTGCGGGCCGCGTCGTGCGGGCTGATCGCGCTGCTCGCCATCGCCACCGGGCGCCGCAGATCCCTGATCCCCGCGCTGGCCACGGCCGTGCTGCTGCTCGTGCTCTACGACCCCTGGCTCGCCCGGAGTTACGGATTCCTGCTGTCGGTGCTCGCCACCGGGGCGCTGCTCACCCTCGCCCCGCGCTGGAGCGCGGCCCTGCGCGGGCGCGGGGTGCCGGGACGGCTCGCCGAGGCGCTCGGGGCGGCGGCCGCCGCGCAGGCCGTGTGCGCGCCCGTCGTCGCCGTCCTCGCGGCGCGGGTGAGCCTGGTGGCGGTGCCGTGCAATCTGCTGGCGGAGTTCGCCGTCGCGCCCGCGACCGTGCTGGGGTTCGCGGCGCTCGTGGCGGCGCCGGTGGCCATGCCGGTGGCGACGTTCTGCGCGTGGTGCGCGAGTTGGCCCGCGGGCTGGATCGCCGGGATCGCGCGGACCGGGGCCGCGCTGCCGGGCAGCGGTGTGGACTGGCCGGGCGGCTGGCGCGGGGGAGCGCTGCTCGCCGTCGGCACGGCGGTCCTGGTCGTCGTCGGACGCAGAGTGCTCAAGTCCGCCTGGATCTGCGGGGCCTGCGCGCTGCTGCTGCTTCTGGTCGTGGTGCAGCCGGCGTCCCTGACCCGCGTGATCACCGGCTGGCCGCCGCCGGGCTGGCGGCTGGTGATGTGCGACGTCGGGCAGGGGGACGCGCTGGTCCTCGCGGCCGGGGCGGGCGCCGGGATCGTGGTGGACGCCGGGCCCGACCCGCTGCGCGTCGACCGGTGTCTGCGGTCGCTGGGCATCACCCGGATCCCGTTGGTGCTCCTCACCCATTTCCACGCCGATCATGTGGCGGGCCTGCCGGGGGTGTTGCGGGGACGGTCGGTCGGGGCGATCGAGACGACGGGCTTCGCGGAGCCGGCCGACCAGGCCGCCTTCGTCCGGCGGCTCGCGGCGGCGCGCGGCCTTCCGATGGTCCGGGCGGTCGCGGGGGAGCGGCGCGGCAGCGGACCGCTCGACTGGCAGGTGCTGTGGCCCCCGCCGCGCCCGGCGCCCGATCCGGACGGGCCGAACGACGCGAGCGTCACGCTGCTGGTGCGGACCGGAGGGCTGACCCTGCTGCTGCTCGGCGATCTCGAACCGGCCGCGCAGCGCGCCCTGGCGAGAAGCGCCGCGGGGGCCGGGCTGTCCCGGGTGGACGTGCTGAAGGTCGCCCATCACGGTTCGGCCTACCAGGACCCGGGGCTGCTGCGGCGGCTCGCGCCCCGGCTCGCGTTGATCAGCGTAGGGGCCGACAACCCGTACGGGCATCCGGCGCCGCGGACCATGGCGGTGCTGAGGGCGCAGGGTGCGGCGGTGCTGCGGACGGACCGGGACGGAGCGGTCGCCGTCGTGAGCGCAGGGCGGGGAGGAGCGGGGCTGGAAGTGGCGCACAGCGGACCCTGAGAGCGTTGGACCGGCGAACCCGGAAGCGGTGTCGTCCGGCACGGCGCGTCCAGGAAGCGAAGGCTGCGGAATGCCGCGGGTCACTGTGGGTGTGCTGTGCGTGCGATGTGGGCCGCGCGGGCTCCGTTACGTGGCCGCCGAATTGCTACCCGTGAGTAGAAATGGTCCCGTGTTGCCTCGAATGCCGCAACGGTGGTCGAATGCTTCTTCGTTGAAGAAGTGACGACACTTGTCAAGGCGCACTGGGGTGGGTAAGTCATGTTCGGCCGCAGGCTGGGAAACCGTACGAACCGGGCTCAACGGGTAAATCCCTTGGCGGCGGTGACGGTGCCGCCCAGTGCGGGCGTCCTGAGCTGTCGGGTTCTCGACCCGGTCAACGAGCCGGTGCGCGGCGCCGAGTTCACGGTCAACGACGCGATGGGGCGCAAGGTGGTGAGCGGCGGCACCGACCCGTTCGGCACGTTCATGGCGACCGTGCCCGCCGGTGAGTACCGCCTCGCCGTCTCGGCCGAGGGCTTCGCGCCCCACCGGGTCAGCGCCACCGTCGCCGAGAACGCGCACGCCTCGCTCGGTGACGTCACGCTCCAGGTCTCGCCGCCGCCCCAGCTGCCCGAGCCCGGCGAGTGGGAGATCGAGCCGACGCACTCCTCGATCGCGTTCACGGCGCGGCACATCGGGCTCGCCCGGGTGCACGGCCGGTTCAACACCTTCGCCGGAGCGCTGCGGGTCGCCGACCGCATCGAGCAGTCCGCGATGCACGTGGTCATCGACGCGTCGTCCATCGACACCAACGTGAAGATGCGCGACGACCACCTCAGGTCCGGTGACTTCCTCGACGTCGACCACTTCCCGACCCTGGAGTTCTACAGCGACCGTTTCGTGCACCGCGGCGGCAACCGCTGGGGGATCACCGGCGCGCTCTCGCTGCACGGTGTGACCCGCACGGTCACGCTCGACGCCGAGTACCTGGGGCTCGGCAACGGCATGGAGGGCGAGACCCGCGCCGCCTGCCGGGCCACCACCGAACTGCACCGCGACGACTTCACCGTCAGCTGGCAGACCATGCTGGCGCGCGGCATCGCCGTCGTCGGCTCCAGTGTCCGCATCGAGCTCGACGTGCAGATCGTGCCCCAGGGCTGAGCGGTCCGTGCGAGTGCCCGAAGATGGTGTCGTGAGCGATGTGAGACACGTGCTGGTGCTGCCCGACCGCGACGCCGCGGAGGCGGCCGCCGAAGCACTCGCCGAACGGTTCGGCGTGGCCGAGGAGCCGCAGCTCGTACGGGACGCGCTGGCCGGTGAGGACGATGCCGAGGACGCGCAGTGGCTGCTCGTCGTGGAGGACGCCGAGGGGCGGCTCGACCCCGAGGAGCTCGACGGGTTCGCGGGGGAGTGGGACGGGTGGCGCGAGGAGCCCTGATCGCCCGTCCCTGAGCCCGGCTTCCCCTCCGGGCGGGGGTGGGTTGTCAGTGCCGCGTGGGATGCTGGACCGCGATGGCCAGGAAGACTGCAAACGACGATCCCCTCGCCCCGCTCACCGTAGCGGTGGGCCAGGAGGACCTGCTGCTCGACCGCGCGGTGCAGCAGGTGGTCGCCGCCGCGCGGGCCGCCGACGCCGACACCGATGTCCGCGACCTCACCTCCGATCAGCTTCAGCCGGGGACGCTCGCCGAGCTGACGAGCCCGTCGCTGTTCGCCGAGCGCAAGGTCGTCGTCGTACGCAATGCGCAGGACCTGTCGGCGGACACCGTCAAGGACGTGAAGGCGTATCTCGGCTCGCCCGCCGAGGAGATCACGCTCGTCCTGCTGCACGCCGGCGGCGCCAAGGGCAAGGGGCTGCTCGACGCGGCGCGCAAGGTGGGCGCGCGGGAGGTCGCCTGCCCGAAGATGACCAAGCCCGCGGACCGGCTGTCGTTCGTGCGCTCGGAGTTCCGCACGCTCGGCCGGTCGGCCACGCCCGAGGCGTGCCAGGCGCTCGTCGACTCCCTCGGCAGCGATCTGCGGGAGCTGGCGTCCGCCGTCTCGCAGCTCGTCTCCGACATCGAGGGGACCATCGACGAGGCCGTCGTCGCCCGCTACTACACCGGGCGGGCCGAGGCCTCCAGCTTCACCGTGGCCGACCGGGCCGTGGAGGGGCGGGCCGCCGAGGCGCTGGAGGCGTTGCGGTGGTCGCTGTACACAGGGGTCGCGCCGGTGCTGATCACCAGTGCGCTGGCGCAGGGGGTGCGGGCCATCGGGAAGCTGTCGTCCGCGCGCGGGGGGCGGCCGGCCGATCTGGCGCGGGAGCTGGGGATGCCGCCGTGGAAGATCGATCGGGTGCGGCAGCAGATGCGGGGGTGGACCCCCGACGGGGTCGCTGCCGCGCTGATTGCCGTTGCCGAGGCGGATGCCGGGGTCAAGGGGGGCGGGGACGATCCCGAGTACGCCCTGGAGAAGGCCGTCGTCAGTGTGGCGCGGGCCGCCCGGGCCCGGGGCTGAGAGCCGGAGTCGCCCCCGCCGCCCCTTCCCGTCCCGTCCTGGGGGCTGCGCCCCCAGACCCCCCTTTTCGGCCTTCGGCCTCGTCCTCAAGCGCCGGACGGGCTTAAGGGACGCCGAAGGCCCCGTCTTCCTCTTCGGAAGGCGGGGCCTCGGGTTACGCATTCAGTGAGCCGCACCCGCGTGGCGAACGCAGTCGCGTGCGGCTCGGGGGCCGGTCGGGGGCGGATGAGAGAGGGCCCGCCCGGGTCCTACCGGCGTCAAATCAGGTCAGGTTCAGCCCTGGAGGGAAGCGACCTTCGAAGCAAGCGCCGACTTCTTGTTGGCGGCCTGGTTCTTGTGGATGACGCCCTTGGCGACGGCCTTGTCGAGCTGACGCGCGGCAGCGCGCTGGAGCTCGGTGGCCTTCGCGGTGTCACCCGCGGCAGCAGCCTCACGGGCCTTGCGGATCGAGGTCTTCAGGGAGGACTTGACGGCCTTGTTGCGCAGCCGAGCCTTCTCGTTGGTCTTGATCCGCTTGATCTGGGACTTGATGTTCGCCACGAAATGAGCCTTTGCAGGTTCAGGCACGGGGCCGGTGAAGGACCCGTACCGGTGAATTTCTCTGAGTGTGTGCCTCGCGCTGAGAGGGCATGAGACACAGCTGCCCACGGTACCAGCCGTACTCCCACCGGCCCAAACCGGTCCCAGTGCCCCGGCCATGGGACCATGGAAGCTACGTATCGATCCCAACCGAGGCCGACCTGAGGCAAACGGCGCCTCAAGAGACAGGACCCTGCGTGCCCGCGACCCCTAAGAATGTGCCCGAGCCGAGCCGTACCGACCCGGCTCTGATCCGCAATTTCTGCATCATCGCGCACATCGACCACGGCAAGTCCACGCTCGCCGACCGCATGCTCCAGCTGACCGGTGTGGTCGAGCAGCGGCAGATGCGTGCTCAGTACCTCGACCGGATGGACATCGAGCGCGAGCGCGGCATCACGATCAAGTCCCAGGCCGTGCGTCTGCCGTGGGCGCCCACCGAAGACCCCGGCAACACGCACATCCTGAACATGATCGACACCCCCGGGCACGTCGACTTCACGTACGAGGTGTCGCGGTCGCTCGCAGCGTGTGAGGGCACGGTCCTGCTCGTCGACGCCGCCCAGGGAATCGAGGCCCAGACCCTCGCCAACCTGTACCTGGCGATGGAGAACGACCTCAAGATCATCCCGGTGCTCAACAAGATCGACCTGCCGGCCGCCCAGCCCGAGAAGTTCTCCGAGGAGCTGGCGAACCTCATCGGCTGCGACCCCGACGACGTCCTCAAGGTCTCCGCGAAGACCGGCATGGGCGTCGACGCGCTGCTCGACAAGGTCGTCGCCGAGATCCCCGCGCCGGTCGGCGTCGCCGACGCCCCCGCCCGCGCGATGATCTTCGACTCGGTCTACGACTCGTACCGCGGCGTCGTCACCTACGTCCGTGTCGTCGACGGCCAGCTCAACAAGCGTGAGCGGATCCGGATGATGTCGACCGGCGCGACGCACGAGCTGCTCGAGATCGGTGTCTCCTCGCCCGAGATGACCCCGGCCGACGGCATCGGCGTCGGCGAGGTGGGCTACATCATCACCGGCGTGAAGGACGTCCGTCAGTCCAAGGTCGGTGACACGATCACCTCCCTGCACAACGGCGCGACCGACGCCCTCGGCGGGTACAAGGACCCCAAGCCGATGGTGTTCTCGGGTCTGTATCCGCTGGACGGCTCGGAGTACCCGGACCTGCGCGAGGCCCTCGACAAGCTGCAGCTCAACGACGCCGCACTGGTCTACGAGCCGGAGACCTCGGCCGCGCTCGGCTTCGGCTTCCGCGTCGGCTTCCTGGGGCTGCTGCACCTCGACGTGATCCGCGAGCGCCTGGAGCGCGAGTTCGGCCTCGACCTCATCGCCACCGCTCCGAACGTGGTCTACCGCGTGATCATGGAGGACGGCACCGAGCACACCGTCACCAACCCGAGCGAGTTCCCCGAGGGCAAGATCGACGAGGTGTTCGAGCCCGTCGTACGCGCCACGATCCTCGCCCCGAGCGAGTTCATCGGCTCGATCATGGAGCTGTGCCAGAACCGGCGCGGCGTCCTGCTCGGCATGGACTACCTCTCCGAGGACCGCGTCGAGATCCGGTACACGCTGCCGCTCGCCGAGATCGTCTTCGACTTCTTCGACCACCTGAAGTCCAAGACCCGCGGCTACGCCTCGCTCGACTACGAGCCCACCGGTGAGCAGTCCGCGCAGCTCGTCAAGGTCGACATCCTGCTGCACGGCGACAAGGTCGACGCCTTCTCCGCCGTCACGCACAAGGACGCCGCCTACGCGTACGGCGTGCGCCTGGTGGCCAAGCTGCGCGAGCTCATCCCGCGCCAGGCCTTCGAGGTGCCGATCCAGGCGGCCATCGGCTCCCGGGTCATCGCCCGCGAGACCATCCGCGCCATCCGCAAGGACGTCCTCGCCAAGTGCTACGGCGGTGACATCTCGCGTAAGCGCAAGCTCCTCGAGAAGCAGAAGGAGGGAAAGAAGCGGATGAAGATGGTCGGATCCGTGGAGGTCCCCCAGGAAGCCTTCATCGCGGTGCTGTCCAGCGACGACAGCGGTGGCGCGAAGAGCAAGAAGTAACACCGGCACAGCCCGGACGGCAGTCAGCGGTGGGCCCGGCACGCACAGGCGTGTCGGGCCCACCGCTTTTGTGTGGGCCCTGTGTGGGCAGGGACGGATGGGGCAGACCCCGGAGAAGTCGGAGGCCGGAGCCTCTTACGCGCCGGGGCAGTGGCCCTTACCCTGATCACTGCTCAATGGTTACTCGCCAGTTAAACAAGCCGCGTTTCAACAGTCGCGGGCCCCGGAGGACGTCGTGAGCGACACACAGACCCTGATCGAGAACCGGCCGCCTTCCGTGGCGTCTCTCTTCCTGGAGCGCGTGGCGGCCACACCTGATGCCGAGGCCTACCGCTACCCGGTGCCCGCGGCCGCGGGACCGGGCCCCGACGAGTGGAAGTCGCTGAGCTGGGCGCAGGCCGCGCAGCGCGTCTACGCGATCGCCGCCGGCCTCGTCGAGCTGGGGGTGCGGCCGGAGGAGCGGGTGGCGCTCGCCTCCTCGACGCGGGTCGAGTGGATCCTCGCCGACCTCGGCATCATGTGCGCGGGCGCGGCGACCACCACCGTCTATCCGCAGACCAACGCCGAAGAGTCGGCGTTCATCCTCTCCGACTCCGAGTCGAAGGTGCTCGTCGCCGAGGACGCGGCCCAGCTCGCCAAGGCCCGCGAGCGCCGCGCCGAGCTGCCCGAGCTGCGCCACGTCGTCGTGATCGACGCGACCGGCGTCGAGCCGGACGCCGCCGACCCCGACGGCTGGCTGCTCACCCTGGAGGACCTGGAGGCGCGCGGCGCCGCGTACCTGGAGAAGAACCCGGAGGCGGTGAAGGAGCTGGTCGGGGCGATCCAGAAGGAACAGCTCGCCACCCTCATCTACACCTCCGGCACCACCGGCCGCCCGAAGGGCGTCCGCCTCCCGCACGACAACTGGTCGTACCTGGCGAAGGCCATGGCCGCGACCGGGCTCCTCGGCCCGGACGACGTGCAGTACCTGTGGCTGCCGCTCGCGCACGTCTTCGGCAAGGTGCTGATCAGCGGCCAGATCGAGGTCGGGCACGTGACGGCCGTCGACGGGCGCGTCGACAAGATCATCGAGAATCTGCCGGTCGTGCAGCCCACGTACATGGCCGCCGTGCCGCGCATCTTCGAGAAGGTCTACAACGGCGTCGCGGCCAAGGCGCGGGCCGGTGGCGCCGCCAAGTACAAGATCTTCCAGTGGGCGGCCGGGGTCGCCCGCGAGTACGCGAAGGTCAGCCAGGACAACTTCCGCAGGACCGGCGTCGCGTCCGTGCCGTTCGCTCTCGCCTCGAAGCACAAGGCCGCCGACCGGCTCGTCTACGGCAAGCTGCGCGAGGCCTTCGGCGGGCGGCTGCGGGCCTGTGTCTCCGGCTCCGCCGCGCTGGCCCCCGACATCGGCTACTTCTTCGCCGGCGCGGGCGTCCACATCCTGGAGGGCTACGGGCTGACCGAGTCCTCCGCCGCGTCCTTCGTCAACCCCGGCGAGGCCTACCGCACCGGCACCGTCGGCAAGCCGCTGCCCGGCACCGAGGTCCGGATCGCCGACGACGGCGAGATCCTGCTGCGCGGCCCCGGCATCATGGAGGGCTACCACGGGCTGCCCGAGAAGACCGCCGAGGTGCTGGAGAGCGACGGCTGGTTCCACACCGGCGACATCGGCGAGCTGTCCGTCGACGGCTATCTGCGGATCACCGACCGCAAGAAGGACCTGATCAAAACGTCGGGCGGCAAGTACATCGCGCCCGCCGAGGTCGAGGGCCAGTTCAAGGCCGTCTGCCCCTACGTCTCCAACATCCTGGTGCACGGCGCCGACCGGAACTTCTGCACCGCCCTCATCGCGCTCGACGAGCCGTCGATCCTGGAGTGGGCGAAGGAGAACGGCCTGGAGGGCAAGACGTACGCCGACGTCGTCGCCGCCCCCGCCACCGTCCAGCTCGTCGAGGGCTATGTGGCGGAGCTGAACCAGGGGCTCCAGCGCTGGCAGACCATCAAGAAGTTCAAGCTGCTCCCGCGCGACCTCGACATCGAGCACGGCGAGCTGACGCCCAGCCTCAAGCTCAAGCGGCCCGTCGTCGAGCGCGAGTACAAGGGGCTGCTCGACGAGATGTACGCCGGTTCCCGCGAGGGCTGATCCCCGTACGGCACACCGCTGCGGCGCCCCGGCTCAGGGGCGCCGCAGCGCGCGCAACGTTTCCTCCATCTGCGAGACGCGGGTGCGCAGTTCGTGGACGTCGGGCTGCGGATGCTCGGCCAGCCGGCGCTCGATCGAGGACATCCGGGTGGCCAGCGTGTCGAGCTGCGCCTGCTCGCGCGCCAGCAGCCGCTCCAACTGCTGGTTCTTTCGGTGCAGATCGAGGAAGACGGTGACCTTGGCGCGCAGCACCCACGGGTCGAAGGGCTTGGTCAGATAGTCGGCCGCCCCGGTCGCGTAGCCGCGGAAGGCATAGCCGGCGTCCGCGTCCGTGCCCGTGAGGAAGATGATCGGGATGTCCTTCGTCTGGTCGAGGCGCTTGATGTTCGTCGCCGTCTCGAAGCCGTCCATCCCCGGCATCCGGATGTCCAGCAGGACGACCGCGAACCGGTGCCGCAGCAGCGCCTTCATCGCCTCCTCGCCCGAACGGGCCCGCACCAGTGGCTCGTTGAGCGATCCGAGGACCGCTTCGAGCGCGATCAGGTTGTCCTCCATGTCGTCGACCAGAAGGATGCTGGCCTGTTCGCTCGAACTGGCTTCAGTGATGGTCATGGTGACGGTGCCTCACTCCATCGTCGGCGGGGCCACGGAATCTCCCTCGTGCGGTGTCCCCGGGTCGGCGGCTTCCCCTGTGGCGGTGTCGACGGACTCCGGCGCCTTCGCGTCCGCGTCGTCCTCCGGGGCCAGCAGATCGCAGACGACGGTCAGCAACTGGTCGACGTCCACCGGTTTCGGTACGTAGTCGTTGGCGCCCTTGGCGATCGACTTCTCACGGTCGCCGGGCATCGCCTTCGCGGTCAGCGCCACGATGGGCAGTCCGGTCCACTGCGGCGTCGCGCGGATCACGGAGATGGTCTCGTAGCCGTCCATCTCCGGCATCATGATGTCCATCAGGACCAGCTCGATGTCCGGGTTGAGCTCCAGGGTGTCGATGCCCTCACGCCCGTTCTCCGCGTAGAGCACGGGCATGCCGACCCGGCCGAGGACGTGGGTCAGCGCGAAGACGTTGCGGATGTCGTCGTCGACGATCAGGACGCGGCGCCCGGCCAGCACCTGACCCGCGCGGCCCGTCTTCCACTGCTCCAGCTTCGTCGGCGTGGGCCAGTTGTCCTCCTGGTCGTGCAGCGGGTACGAGTCCGGGGCCAGGGTCTGCTGCTCCGGAATGTGCAGCGCCCGCCGCTCGGACTGCGGGGTGGCCGGCGGCTCCGCGACCGGCTCGTGGGGCTCGTGGCTGGGATGGCGCACGGGCACGTACAGCGTGAAGGTGGAGCCGTGGCCCGGCTCGCTCTCGGCGATGATGCGGCCGCCCAGCAGCCCGGCGATCTCCCGGCTGATGGACAGACCGAGGCCGGTGCCGCCGTACTTGCGGTTCGTCGTGCCGTCGGCCTGCTGGAACGCCTCGAAGATGACGGGGAGTTTGTCGCGGGCGATGCCGATCCCCGTGTCGGAGACGGCGAACGCGATCAGGTCGTCGCTGTCGCTCACGTACTGGTGCTCGGGGTCCTTGACCCGGGACACCCGCAGTTCGACCTTGCCGTTCGCGGTGAACTTGATCGCGTTCGACAGGAGGTTGCGCAGGATCTGCTGGAGGCGCTGCTCGTCGGAGAGCATCTCCCGCGGCACGTCCTCGCCGACCGTCACCTCGAAGGCGAGCCCGCGGTCGAGGGTGATCGGGCGGAACGTGGCGTGGACGTAGTCGAGGAGCTTGATGAGCGGGAGCTTCTTGGGGCGTACGTCCATCCGGCCGGCCTCGATCTTCGACAGGTCGAGGATGTCGTTGATGAGCTGGAGCAGGTCGGACCCGGAGCGGTGGATCGTCGTCGCGAACTGCACCTCCTGGTCGTTGAGATGGCCGTCCGGGTTGTCCGAGAGCAGCCGCGCCAGGATGAGCAGCGAGTTCAGCGGCGTACGGAGTTCGTGCGACATGTTCGCCAGGAACTCCGACTTGTACTGGGACGAGGTCGCCAGCAGGGCTGCCTTCTCCTCCAGTTCGGCGTTCGAGCGCTGCAACTTCGCCTGCTGGCGCTGGAGTTCGTTCGAACGTTCCTGCAACTGCGTCGCCAGTCGCTGCGACTCTCCGAGCAGGGACTCCGTGCGGGAGTTGGCGATGATGGTGTTGATCGCGACGCCGATGGTGTTCACGAACTGGTCGAAGAACGCCAGGTGGACATCCGAGAAGCGGGAGAACGACGCCAGCTCGATCACCCCGAGGAGCTTGTCCTCGAAGAGGATCGGGATGATGACGACCGAGGCGGGGGCCGCTTCCCCCAGACCGCTGTTGATCTTGATGTAGTCCGGCGGGGCGTCCTCGACGAGGATGCGCTTCTTCTCCAGAGCCGCCTGACGGACGAGCCCGTGCACCGGCATGCCGCCGGTGTCGACGACCGAGGCCGCCGCCGAGGCGTACCCCGCGATGTAGGCGAGGCCCTTGGCAGGGATGGAGGTGCGGATCGGGGTGTCGTCATCGTCGGGCTCGGCGAGGAAGAACGCGCCGTACTGGGCGTTCACCAGCGGCGTCAGCTCGCGCAGGATCAGGTCGGCGACCTCCATCAGGTCCCGGTGTCCCTGCATCAGGGCCGCCAGGCGCGCCAGGTTCGACTCCAGCCAGTCCTTCGCGCGGGTCGTCTCGCGCAGATTGGCCACCATCAGGTTGATGTTGTTCTTCAGCTCGGCGACCTCGCCCTGCGTCTCCACCGTGATGGAGCGGGACATGTCGCCCGAGGTGACCGCCGAGGCCACCTCGGCGATGGCGCGGACCTGGGTCGTCAGGTTCGACGCCAGCTCGTTCACGTTCGTCGTCAGGCGCTTCCAGGTGCCGTACACGCCCTCCACCCGCGCCTGGCCGCCGAGCTGTCCCTCGGAGCCCACCTCGCGGGCCACACGCGTCACCTCGGAGGAGAACGAGGACAGCGTGTCGACCATCGTGTTGATGGTCGTCTTCAGTTCGAGGATCTCGCCGCGCGCGTCGACGTCGATCTTCTTGGAGAGGTCGCCCTGCGCCACCGCGGTGGCGACCTGCGCGATGTTGCGCACTTGGGAAGTCAGGTTGTCCGCCATGTAGTTGACGTTGTCGGTCAGGTCCTTCCAGACGCCCGACACGCCGTGCACGGTTGCGCGTCCGCCGAGGCGACCGTCTGTTCCCACCTCGCGGGCCACACGCGTGACCTCGTCGGCGAAGCCGCGCAGCTGCTCCACCATCGTGTTGACGGTGTCCTTCAGCTCCAGGATCTCGCCGCGCGCGTCGACCGAGATCTTCTTGGAGAGGTCGCCCTGCGCCACGGCCGTGGTGACCTGCGCGATGTTGCGGACCTGGGAGGTCAGGTTCGACGCCATGAAGTTGACGTTGTCCGTGAGTTCCTTCCACACGCCGGACACGCCACGGACCTGGGCCTGACCGCCCAGGTTGCCCTCCGTGCCGACCTCGCGGGCGACGCGGGTGACCTCGTCGGCGAAGGCGGAGAGCTGGTCGACCATCGTGTTGATCGTCGACTTGAGTTCGAGGATCTCGCCCTTCGCCTCGACGGTGATCTTCTTGCCGAGGTCGCCCTGGGCCACGGCCGTGGACACCAACGCGATGTTGCGGACCTGCGAGGTCAGGTTGTCCGCCATGAAGTTGACGTTGTCGGTGAGGTCCTTCCAGACGCCGGAGACGCCGCGTACTTGGGCGCGTCCGCCGAGCTGGCCCTCGGTGCCGACTTCGCGGGCGACGCGGGTGACCTCGTCGGCGAAGGCGGAGAGCTGGTCGACCATCGTGTTGATCGTCGACTTGAGTTCAAGGATCTCGCCCTGCGCGTCGACCATGATCTTCTGGCTCAGGTCGCCGTTGGCCACGGCCGTGGTGACCTGCGCGATGTTGCGGACCTGGGAGGTCAGGTTCGACGCCATGAAGTTGACGTTGTCGGTGAGGTCCTTCCAGACGCCGGAGACGCCGCGTACTTGGGCGCGTCCGCCGAGCTGGCCCTCGGTGCCGACCTCGCGGGCCACACGCGTGACCTCGTCGGCGAACGCGGAGAGCTGGTCGACCATCGTGTTCACGGTCAGCTTCAGTTCGAGCAGTTCGCCCGTCGCCTCGATCGTGACCGTACGCGTCAGGTCGCCGCGGGCCACCGCCGTCGTCACGAGCGCGATGTCCCGCACCTGCGCGGTCAGCCGCGACGCCATCGTGTTCACGGCCTCGGTGACATCGCGCCAACTGCCCGACAGACCCTGGGCCTTGGCCCGGCCGCCGAGCCGCCCCTCGGTACCGACCTCGCGCGCCACCCGGGTCACCTCGCCGGTGAACAGGGAGAGCTGGTCGACCATCTTGTTGACGGCGCGGCCCAGACTGCGCAGGTCCCCGCGTAACTGACGGGTGCCGTCGTGCAGGTCGACACGCTGCGTCAGATCGCCGCCCGCGACCGCGTCGAGCACCCTCGTGGCGTTGGCCGTCGGGGCCACGAGCGCCCCGATGACGGTGTTCACGTCGTGGACCCGGGTGGCCCACGCGCCGTGCCCGGGGCTCGCCTCCATCCGCTCGTCGAGCCGCCCGTGCCGGACTATCTCCCGGCGCACCCGGGTCAGCTCGGAGCTGTAGTGGACGCTGCGGTCGATCAGTTGGTTGAACGTCGCCTCCAACTCACCGACCAGCCCCTCGCCGGGCTCGGGGACGGGCACGAAGTTCCCGTCCCGGGCGGCGGTGATGGCGGCCAGCAGCGGACGCAGATCGGAGGCGCGCAGCGAGGCGTTCTCAAGCCCGCTGGGATGCACACGCATAGCACTGTTCTCACTCATAGCGGCCCACTTCGGTGACTCGGCGCTTATGGGCATGGTCAGTCTGTCACTCTGTTCCTGTCGCCTGAGGCGTAAATGCCCGAACTGCTCAGGAGCCGAACCGTGGGGCCCATTCCACTTCAGCGGGAGACCACCGTGAGTGGCGCCGACCTGGCGAACGTCGGGTCGAACGAAGGACCGGTCGTGGTCCGGACGTCACTGCCGGGGAACCCCCTCGCGCCCGCGGCCGCCCGCCGTTTCGTCCGCGCCGCCTTCGCCGACTGGACCGAACTCGCCCTGCCCGTCGCCGCCACCCTCAGTGACCGCCTCGTCGACGACGCCGTCGTCGTCCTGAGCGAACTCGTCACGAACGCCGTCGTGCACGCCGGCACCAGCGTCGAGCTGCTGTGCCGGATGGAGCCCGCCGCGCCGGACGGCACCCCCGCGGGGCTCGTCGTCGAGGTCACCGACCACCACCCGGCCCGCGCCGTGCGCACCGACCGGGGCCTGCGCGCGCCCGAGACCCCCGAGTACGGCCGCGGCGTCCAGCTCGTCGCCAGCCTCGCCGAGGCGTGGGGGATCACCTACCGCGCGGGCACCAAGACCGTGTGGGCCCGCCTGCCCACCGACGGCACCGAGACCGCCGCGCCCGTACTGCTGGAGCAGCAGGCCGCAGGACAGCAGACCCCGGCGTCGCAGCACCCGGCGCCGCCGGCCACGGACCGGCAGGGCGCGGACGCCTCCGCCGCGTCCACCGTCGCCACCGCCTCCGCGCACGCCCTCCAGCGCGGACTGCGCGCCGCCGAGATCCTCGCGCCCGCGCCCCCGCGCGACCCCCAGGACCGCGACTGGATCAACCGCGGCGCGCTCTCCTTCCTGGCCGAGGCGTCCGACCTGCTCGCCGGGCAGCTCGACGAGGACATGGTCGCCGCGCTCGTCGGACAGCTCCTCGTGCCGCGGCTCGCCGACTGGTGCGCGATCTGGCTCTACGACGAGGAGGGGCGCGGCCTGCCGGGCATCGCCGACCACGACGCGCGCGGCGCCGACCCGCTGCACGCGCCGCGGCTCGCCCGCTTCTGGCACACCCACGAGAACCGCATCGAGGACCTGCGCCGGATCCTGGAGAAGGAGCCGCCCCGGCTGCCCGACGCCGTGCGCACCGCCGCCGTGCCCGTGCCCTGCCCCTTCGAGACCGCACCCGACGGCTCGGGCGCCGCGCTCGCCTACCGCCTGTCGGCGGGCGGCCGCACCCTCGGCATCCTGCTCATCGGCCGGGCCGGACTCCCGTGCTTCCCCGACGAGGTCACCGGCCTCGTCGAGGACTTCAGCCGCCGGGTCGCGCTCGCCGTCAGCGCGGCCCGCCGCTTCACCCGGCAGGCCACCATCAGCCGGATCCTCCAGCGCGGCCTGCTGCCCACCTCCATCGCCGAGATCCCCGGCCTCAAGAGCGCCCTCGTGTACGAACCGAAGGAGCAGGGCGGCCCCGGCGGCGACTTCTACGACGTCTTCCCGGCCGGCGACGGACGCTGGTGCTTCACGCTCGGCGACGTCCAGGGCAAGGGGCCCGAGGCGGCCGTGGTGATCGGGCTCGCCCGGCCCTGGCTGCGGCTGCTCGCCCGCGAGGGGTACGCCGTCCACCAGGTCCTCGACCGGCTCAACCGGCTGCTGCTCGACGACGCCACCGAGGCCGCCGACGCCGCGGCCCGCGCGCTCGCGTCGGTCGACGGCCAGGGGATGCCGTCGGAGGGCCCCACCTCCCGCTTCCTGTCCCTGCTCTACGGGGAGCTGACGCCCACCGAGACCGGGCTGAGCTGCACCATCGCCTCCGCCGGGCATCCGCTGCCGCTGCTGATGCGGCCCGGCGGCGAGGTCGTTCCCGCGGCCGGGCCGCAGGTGCTGCTCGGGGTCGTCGACGACCCCGACTACACCAGCGAGACCTTCGAGCTGTGCACCGGGGACACCCTGCTCTGCGTCACCGACGGAGTGACCGAGCGGCGTCGCGGGGCCCTCCAGTTCGACGACGGAGACGGTCTCGCTCTGGCGCTCGCCGGGTGTGCGGGGTTGACGGCGCCCTTGCTCGCCGAGCGGATCCGGCGCCTGGTCCACGCCTTCGCCGACACCCCGCCGGACGACGATCTGGCCCTGCTGGTGCTCCAGGCCCAGTAGAAGTACCGCCCCGTAAGGGGCGCGGGGCTGTATCGATATGTGGCTCCGCCGCGTGGGCGCGAGCAACCACGACGAAAAAAAAGGAAACATCCTCACGGTTTTCTCGGGTTTTCCCCCCCTTTCCCCCTCCCCCCCCCCTAGTGTTA
>NZ_JBHVIX010000013.1:60974-203597 GCF_042799415.1 Streptomyces sp. NPDC057694 | reverse complement strand
GGGGAGGGGGGGTGGGTTGGGAGGGGTGTGGGGCTCGGCAGGGGGGAGGAAAAAAACCAGAAGGAAAGTTGGGGATTTTTTTGTTTTTTGTGTTTGTTTCCTCGCGCCGTTCCCCGCGCCCCTGACGGGGCTGTACGACGGGTGCCGGACAATAGAGCTATGCCTTCCGCTCTCCCCGACGGCGAACCCGTCCCCGCCGACGGTTCCCTGCCCGCCTCCGCCCTCGCCGGCGCCGCCTCCCGGCCGCTCGGTTTCTATCTGCACGTCCCGTACTGCGCCACCCGCTGCGGCTACTGCGACTTCAACACGTACACCGCGACCGAGCTGCGCGGCACCGGTGGCGTCCTCGCCTCCCGGGACAACTACGCGGACCTGGTGGTGGAGGAGGTCCGGCTCGCCCGGAAGGTCCTCGGGGACGACCCGCGGCCCGTGCGGACCGTGTTCGTCGGGGGCGGTACGCCGACGCTGCTCGCCGCCTCCGATCTCGTACGGATGCTGGCCGCGGTCCGTGACGAGTTCGGGCTCGCCGACGACGCCGAGGTGACGACCGAGGCGAATCCCGAGTCGGTGGACCCGGCATATCTGGCCGAGCTGCGGGCCGGCGGGTTCAACCGCATCTCGTTCGGCATGCAGAGCGCGCGGCAGCACGTCCTGAAGGTCCTCGACCGGACGCACACGCCCGGGCGGCCCGAGGCGTGCGTCGCGGAGGCGCGGGCCGCCGGGTTCGAGCACGTGAACCTCGACCTGATCTACGGCACTCCGGGGGAGACCGACGACGACTGGCGGGCCTCGCTCGACGCGGCCATCGGGGCGGGCCCGGACCATGTCTCGGCGTACGCGCTGATCGTCGAGGAGGGCACCCAGCTCGCCCGGCGGATCCGGCGCGGGGAGGTGCCGATGACCGACGACGACGTGCACGCGGACCGGTATCTGATCGCCGACGAGGTGCTGTCGGGGGCCGGGTTCGACTGGTACGAGGTGTCGAACTGGGCGACGTCCGACGCCGGGCGGTGCCTGCACAACGAGCTGTACTGGCGCGGGGCCGACTGGTGGGGGGCCGGGCCCGGGGCGCACTCGCACGTGGGCGGGGTGCGGTGGTGGAACGTCAAGCATCCCGGCGCGTATGCCGCTGCGCTGGCCGGTGGGGGGTCGCCGGGGGCCGGGCGGGAGGTGCTGGCCGACGAGGATCGGCGGGTCGAGCGGATTCTGCTGGAGCTGCGGCTGCTCGAAGGGTGCCCTTTGTCGTTGCTGAAGCCTGCTGGGCTTGCCGCCGCGCGGAAGGCTGTCGCGGACGGGTTGTTGGAGGGCGGGGCGTTCGACGCGGGGCGGGCCGTTCTGACTCTGCGGGGGCGGTTGCTGGCCGACGCCGTTGTTCGTGACCTGGTCGACTGAGAGTGCCGGTGCCGGTCTCGTCGTGGCTGGTCGCGCAGTTCCCCGCGCCCCTGGCGGGGCTCATTCAAGCCCCTGCGGCGATTGAGCGGCGGGGTCCGGGGCAGCGCCCCGGGGCTCCGCGATGTCGCCGGGTGCCGCTTCGTCGTGGTTGCTCGCGCCCACGCGGCGGAGCCGCAAATCGATACAGCCCCGCGCCCCTTGCGGGGCGCTCTTGCTCAGGCTGTGACGAAGTCGATCAGTTCCTCCACCTTGCCCAGGAGTTCCGGTTCCAGGTCCTTGTAGGACGTGACCCGGGACAGGATGTGCTGCCAGGCCTCGCCCGTGTTCGCGACTCGCCAGCCCAGGGAGCGGCACACGCCCGTTTTCCAGTCCTGGCCGTGCGGGATGCGGGGCCAGGACTCGATGCCGACCGAGGCGGGCTTCACCGCCTCCCAGATGTCGATGTACGGGTGGCCGACCACCAGGGCGTGCTCGCTCGTCACCGACTGGGCGATGCGCCATTCCTTGGTGCCGGGGACCAGGTGGTCGACGAGGACGCCGAGGCGGGCGTCCGGGCCCGGGTCGAAGTCGGCGACGATCGCCGGGAGGTCGTCGACGCCCTCCAGGAACTCCACGGCGACGCCCTCGATGCGCAGGTCGTCGCCCCACACCCGTTCGATGAGTTCGGCGTCGTGCTTGCCCTCGACGTAGATCCGGCCGGCCCGGGCCACCCGGGCACGGGCGCCGGGGACCGCCATCGAGCCGGACGCCGTACGGGCCGGACGCGCGGGCCCGGCGGCCGCCGACGGGCGGACCAGCGTGACGGGCCTGCCCTCCAGCAGGAAACCGCGCGGCTCCATCGGGAACACCCGGTGCTTGCCGAAGCGGTCCTCCAGGGTCACCGTCGGCCCCTGCGCCGTCTTCTCGACGCGGACCACCGCTCCGCAGAAGCCGGTGCCGACCTCCTCGACGACCAGGTCGGGCTCGGCGGGGACTTCCGGAACCTGCTTGTTCCGCTTCCAGGGAGGGGTCAGGTCAGGTGAGTACTGGCGCATTCAGCAGACGATATGAGGAGGGCGCCGGTCGTCGTCACGACACGCCGGAACGGGCCACCAGTGTGGCGCGCTGCGCACGGACGAACGCCGCATTCACCACCGAACCGTGCCCGGGGACGTACAGCGCTTCCTCGCCGCCGAGCGCGAGCAGCCGGTCGAGCGCCGCCGGCCAGTGACTCGGCGTCGCGTCCGGGCCCGCCTGCGGTTCGCCGGACTCCTCGACCAGGTCGCCGCAGAAGACGATCACGGGGCTGCCCGGCACGAGGACCGCGAGATCGTGGCCGGTGTGGGCCGGGCCGAGATTGGCGAGGAGCACCTGCGGTCCTTCGCCCAGGTCGAGCGTCCACTCGCCGCTGACCCGGTGCCGCGGGGTGACCAGGACGTCGGTGGCCTCCGCCGCCTCGTCCGGGGACAGGCCGTGGCGCACGGCGTCCTCGTACAGGTCACCGTGGTTGCGGCCGAAGACGGTCTCGATGCCCACCGCCCCGAACGTCTCGACACCCGCGAAGGCGGCCGTACCGAGTACGTGGTCGAAGTGCGGATGGGTGAGCACGATGTGTGTCACCCGTGCGTGTGCTCCGAGGAGCCGCCGGACGTCCGTGCGCAGCCGGGACCCTTCACGGAGTGAGGATCCCGTGTCGATCAGCAGGGCGGCGCCGGAGCCCACGACGAGACCGGCCGTGGCGTCCCAGCCGGGCAGCCGGATCCGCCCCACGCGGGGCGCCAGCTCCTCCCAGCCCGCGGCCCTCCAGTCGACGGCCGTCCTGACTTCGCCATGAGCTTCCATACGTCGACGCTAGCGGCCTTGCCGGGCCCGTACCCGTCGGCCGTACACTGAGCCGGGGACTCCTGGCACTCACCCGTATCGAGTGCCAGACAGGAACGATCGCTCAGGCCGAAGCTGGAGGTGTGCGCCGATGCTCAGTGAACGCAGGCTCGAAGTGCTGCGCGCCATCGTCCAGGACTACGTGGGCACCGAGGAGCCGGTCGGTTCCAAGGCGCTCACCGAGCGGCACCGGCTCGGCGTCTCCCCGGCGACCGTGCGCAACGACATGGCCGCCCTGGAGGACGAGGGGTACATCGCCCAGCCGCACACCAGTGCCGGGCGCATCCCCACCGACAAGGGGTACCGCCTCTTCGTCGACAAGCTGACCAGCGTGAAGCCGATGACCGCTCCGGAGCGCCGGGCCGTCCAGAACTTTCTGGAGGGCGCCGTCGACCTGGACGACGTCGTCGGACGTACCGTGCGGCTGCTCGCGCAGCTGACGCGGCAGGTGGCGATCGTCCAGTACCCGTCCCTGACCCGGTCCACGGTGCGCCACGTCGAGCTGTTGTCGCTGGCGCCCGCCCGTCTGATGCTCGTACTGATCACGGACACCGGGCGGGTCGAGCAGCGGATGATCGACTGTCCGGCGCCCTTCGGGGAGACGGCTCTGGCGGATCTGCGGGCCCGGCTCAACAGCCGGGTCGCGAGCCGCCGTTTCGCGGATGTGCCGCAGTTGGTGCAGGATCTGCCGGAGGCCTTCGACGCGGAGGACCGCGGCACGGTCGCGACGGTGCTCTCCACGTTGCTGGAGACGCTCGTCGAGGAGTCCGAGGAGCGGCTGATGATCGGCGGAACCGCCAATCTCACCCGCTTCGGACATGACTTTCCCCTCACCATCAGGCCCGTGCTTGAGGCTCTTGAAGAGCAGGTCGTGCTCCTCAAGTTGCTTGGTGAGGTGGGGGATTCGGGCATGGCCGTACGGATCGGTCACGAGAACGCCCATGAGGGACTCAACTCCACGTCCGTCGTGTCGGTCGGCTACGGTTCGGGCGGTGAGGCAGTCGCCAAGCTCGGCGTCGTCGGACCGACACGCATGGATTACCCGGGAACGATGGGAGCAGTACGCGCAGTGGCACGTTACGTCGGACAGATCCTGGCGGAGTCGTAAGTGGCCACGGACTACTACGCCGTACTCGGCGTGCGCCGCGACGCTTCCCAGGACGAGATCAAGAAGGCTTTTCGGAGGCTCGCCCGCGAGCTGCACCCGGATGTGAATCCGGATCCGAAGACCCAGGAGCGGTTCAAGGAGATCAACGCCGCCTACGAGGTGCTCTCCGACCCGCAGAAGAAGCAGGTCTACGACCTCGGGGGAGACCCCCTGTCGCAGGCCGGCGGAGGCGGCGCCGGAGGCTTCGGCGCCGGCGGGTTCGGGAACTTCTCGGACATCATGGACGCGTTCTTCGGAACCGCGTCGCAGCGTGGGCCCCGCTCGCGCACGCGCCGCGGCCAGGACGCCATGATCCGGCTGGAGATCGAGCTGGACGAGGCCGCCTTCGGCACCACCAAGGACATCCAGGTCGACACCGCTGTGGTGTGTACGACCTGTAGCGGTGAGGGCGCCGCGCCGGGGACCTCCGCGCAGACCTGTGATATGTGCCGCGGCCGCGGTGAGGTCTCGCAGGTGACGCGGTCCTTCCTCGGCCAGGTCATGACCTCGCGGCCGTGTCCGCAGTGCCAGGGCTTCGGCACCGTCGTGCCGACCCCGTGCCCGGAGTGCGCCGGTGACGGCCGCATCCGGTCGCGGCGGACGCTGACGGTGAAGATCCCGGCCGGTGTGGACAACGGCACGCGGATCCAGCTCGCCGGCGAGGGCGAGGTGGGGCCCGGTGGTGGTCCCGCCGGTGACCTCTACGTCGAGATCCACGAGCTGCCGCACCCCATGTTCCAGCGGCGCGGCGACGACCTGCACTGCACGGTCACCATCCCGATGACGGCGGCGGCTCTCGGTACGAAGGTGCCGCTGGAGACGCTCGACGGCATGGAGGAGATCGACATCCGGCCGGGCACCCAGTCCGGGCAGTCGGTCCCGCTGCACGGGCGCGGTGTCACGCATCTGCGGGGCGGCGGGCGCGGTGACCTCATCGTGCATGTCGAGGTCACGACGCCGCAGAAGCTCGATGCCGAGCAGGAGCGGGTGCTTCGGGAGCTGGCCAAGTTGCGGGGTGAGGAGCGGCCCACCGGGCAGTTTCAGCCTGGGCAGCAGGGGCTCTTCTCGCGGCTGAAGGATGCGTTTAACGGGCGGTGACCCGGTGAATTCGAGGGGCCTGGGGTGTATCCCCGGGCCCCTTTTCGCGGCTATGGGGGTGCCCCTCTTTCGCCGTTGCCGAGTGGCGGTCGTGGGTGGTTGCTCGCGCAGTTCCCCGCGCCCCTTCGGGGCGCTTGTCGTGGCCTGCGAAGCAGCTCTCGGGCTGCGATTCGGTGGTCCTGGGCTGACGTGGCACGATGCCGGTATGTCCTCCTCCGCACTGGCTGATCTCTGTCACTGCCCGATCGTGCAGGCCCCCATGGCGGGCGGCGCGTCGCGGCCCGAGTTGGTGGCCGCCGTGTCCGAGGCGGGTGGGCTCGGATTCCTCGCCGCCGGGTACAAAACCGCCGACGGGATGTACCAGGAGATCCAACAGGTGCGGGGACTCACCGGACGCCCCTTCGGCGTCAATCTCTTCATGCCGCAGCCCGAGTACGCCGACCCCGCCGCGGTCGAGGTCTACCGCAACCAGCTCGCCGGCGAGGCCACCTGGTACCAGACGCCGCTCGGCGACCCCGACAGCGGGCGCGACGACGGCTACGACGCCAAGCTCGCCATCCTCGTCGACGACCCGGTGCCGCTGGTCTCCTTCACCTTCGGCTGCCCCACCCGTGAGGTCGTCGACTCGCTGCGCCGCGTCGGCACCCTCACCGTGGTCACCGTGACGACGGCGGCGGAGGCGCGGGCCGCGGAGGCCGTCGGCGCCGACGCCGTCTGCGTGCAGGGCATCGAGGCCGGTGGCCACCAGGGCACCCACCGCGACTGCGCCGAGACCGACGGCAGCGGGGTCGGACTGCTCGCCCTGATCGTCCAGGTGCGCGAAGCCGTGCAGCTGCCGGTCATCGCGGCCGGCGGGATCATGCGGGGCGCGCAGATCGCGGCCGTGCTCGCGGCCGGGGCCGATCTCGCCCAGCTCGGCACCGCGTTCCTGGTCACCCCCGAGTCCGGGGCGCCCGACCTGCACAAGCGGGCCATGACCGATCCGCTGTTCACCCGCACCGAGCTGACCCGGGCGTTCTCGGGACGGCCCGCGCGCGGCCTCGTCAACCGGTTCCTGCGCGAGCACGGCCCGTACGCGCCCGCCGCGTACCCCGAGGTGCACCACATGACGTCGCCGATCCGCAAGGCCGCCGCCAAGGCCGGTGACCCGCAGGCCATGGCGCTGTGGGCGGGCCAGGGACACCGGCTCGCCCGGGAACTGCCCGCCGGACAGCTCGTCGAGGTGCTCACCGCCGAACTCGACGAGGCCCGGGGCGCGTTGGGGCAGCGGGGTGCCGCGTGACCGCGCCGGTGTTCGTCGTCGAGTCCCTTGAGCACATCCCCGGTGGCGAACTGGTCGTCGACGGGCCCGAGGGGCGGCACGCGGTCTCCGTGAAGCGGCTGCGGGCCGGCGAGGACGTCGTCCTCACGGACGGGCGCGGGCTGTGGAGCGAAGGGGTCGTCAAGGCCGCGGAGGGCAAGGACCGGCTCGTGGTCACGGACCTGGAGTCCGTGTGGGAGGAGCCCCAGGAGCAGCCCCGCATCACCGTCGTCCAGGCCCTCCCCAAGGGCGACCGGGGCGAACTCGCCGTGGAGACCATGACCGAGACCGGCGTCGACGCGATCGTGCCGTGGGAGGCGTCGCGCTGCATCACGCAGTGGCGCGGCGACCGCAAGCTGAAGGCGCTCGGCAAGTGGCGGGCCACCGCGCGCGAGGCCGGCAAGCAGTCGCGGCGGGTGCGGTTCCCCGAGGTCGCCGACGCGGCGTCCACGAAGGAGGTCGCCGCTCTGCTCGCCGGGGCCGATCTCGCGGTCGTGCTGCACGAGGACCGGGAGCACGAGAGCGCCGCGCTGGCCTCCGTGGACCTGCCCTCGTCCGGGGAGGTCGTGCTCGTCGTCGGGCCCGAAGGGGGCGTGTCCCCCGAGGAGTTGGCGGTGTTCGGCGAGGCCGGGGCGCTGACCTGCCGGCTCGGGCGGAGCGTGCTGCGGACCTCGACCGCGGGGACCGCGGCGGTGGCGCTGCTCCTCGGGCGCACCGGCCGCTGGGGCTGAGCGACCGCCCCTGAGCCCAGCGGCAACCTCGTAGACCGCAGGAGTGGCTGCGGCCCCGGAACACTCCCTGAGCCCCGCCGCGGGCGGGCCCGCACTGCTGGCCGCAACTGCTCTACCGCCCGGGGATCCGGGGTGGGATCCTGCCGCACATGGGGGCATTGAGGGGTATCGGTGACCGTTTGCTCCGGTTACGGGGGCGGCGCGTCGCGGCGGCTGCCGCGTGCGTGGCCGTCGCCGGACTGGGAGCCGTGGCGTGCCAGCCGGTCGAGGGGGGTCTGAACCCGTCGACCGTCGCGGCCACCACCGACCAGCAGGCCACGGCCGAGCTCAACCGGCAGAACGCCCATGTGCGCTGGCTCAGTTGCAGCGGCACGTACGTCAGCCGCACGAGTGGCAACGGGTCCACGGCCGAGGTGGTGCGCGTCGACTGTCAGGGCAAGACGACGGACGGCAAGAGCATCACGCTCACGGGCTGGGCGAACGATGTGGTCTCCGGCAAGTGCGTGCGGGGATCGTTCACGGCGAAGGTCGAGGGGAAGCTCTGGTTCCACGTCGGCGTGCTCGGGAACTGCGAGGGCGGCGAGGACACGAATCCGCCGCAGTCCGAGCCTTCGGACACCTGGCAGCCGTCGGAGAAGCCTGAGCCGTCGGAGACGTGGGAGTCGCACGAGCCGTCCGACGGCGAGTCCGGCCAGGAGTCCTGGCACCCCGAGCCCGGCGAGACCCGGACGGTCACCGAGACCGTCACCGCGCCGGAGCCCGAGCCGACCTGCACCACCTCCGGGGCGGATCAGGACAAGTGAACTCCTGGTGATCCCGAAATCGCGGACGTGGGCAGCACCGCAAAATTAGGCTGGCCGGGTGACGAACCCTGCCGCCTCTGCCTATCTCCGATTCCCGCACCCGCACGGCGAGTTGGTGGTCTTCACCGCCGAGGACGACGTGTGGGCCGCGCCGCTCGACGGCGGCCGCGCCTGGCGGATCAGCGCCGACAACGTGCCGGTGGGCCACCCCCGGATCTCCCCCGACGGCGCCACCGTCGCCTGGACCTCGCGCCGCGACGGCGCCCCCGAGGTGCTGGTCGCGCCGGTCGACGGCGGACCGGCCGACCGCCTCACGTACTGGGGGAGCTGGACCACGTCCGTGCGCGACTGGACGCCCGACGGCCGGGTCCTCGCCGTCAGTACGTACGGTCAGGCGTCGCTGCGCCGCAGCTGGGCCCGGGCGCTGCCGCTGGACGGCGGGCCCGCCGAGACACTGCCGTACGGGCCGGTCGGCACGGTCGCGTACGGCCCCGACTCCCAAGTGGTGCTGCTCTCCGTGCCGATGGGCCGGGAGGCCGCCTGGTGGAAGCGGTACCGGGGCGGCACCGCGGGCAAACTGTGGGTCGGCCGGGCCGCCGAAGACGCCGCCGACACAGGTGAGTTCGTACGGCTGCACGCAGGCCTCGACGGGAACATCGAGTACCCCATGTGGGTCGGCGAGCGGATCGCCTTCCTCAGCGACCACGAAGGCGTCGGCGCCCTGTACTCCTCGGCGGCCGACGGGTCCGACCTGCGCCGCCACACCCCCGTCAGCTCCGGTACCGGCTTCTACGCCCGGCACGCCGCGACCGACGGCGCCCGGGTCGTCTACGCCGCCGCCGGTGAACTGTGGGCCGTCGACGACCTGCTCGCCGCCGACGCCGCACCCCGGCGCCTCGACATCCGGCTCGGCGGACAGCGCACCGATCTGCGGCCGCGCGCGGTGGACGCCGCCCAGTGGTTCGGCGCCGCCTCGCCCGACCACACCGGGCGCGGCAGCGCCGTCTCGGTGCGCGGCGCCGTGCACTGGGTGACCCACCGCTCGGGCCCCGCCCGCGCGCTGGCCGCGGAGCCCGGCGTCAGGACCCGGCTCCCGCACACCTTCCGGGTCGACGGCGAGGAACACGTGGTGTGGGTGACGGACGCCGAGGGCGACGACGCCCTGGAGTTCGCGCCCGCCACCGGCACCGCGCCCGGCACCACCCCGCGCCGCCTCGGCGGGGGCCGGCTCGGCCGCGTCCTCGGGCTGACCGTCGCCCCGGACGGCGGGCGGGTCGCCGTCGCCGCGCACGACGGCCGGGTCCTCCTCGTCGAGCGGGACAGCGGCGACGTCCGCGAGGTGGACCGCAGCGAGGACGGCCACGCCACCGGCCTGACGTTCTCGCCCGACTCGGCCTGGCTCGCCTGGTCGCACCCGGGCCCGCACGACCTGCGCCAGCTCAAACTGGCCAACGCGGCGGACCTGTCCGTCAGCGAGGCGACACCGCTCAGATTCCGGGACTACGCGCCCGCGTTCACGCTCGACGGCAAGCATCTGGCGTTCCTGTCGGCGCGCTCCTTCGACCCCGTCTACGACGAGCACTCCTTCGACCTCGCCTTCGTCAGCGGATCCCGGCCGCATCTGATCACGCTGGCCGCGACGACCCCGTCGCCGTTCGGGCCGCAGCGCCACGGGCGGCCCTTCGACGCGCCGGACAGCCCCGGCGCCGAGACCCCGGAGAGCGAGGGCGCCCCCGCCACCCGCGTCGACCTCGAAGGGCTCGTCGACCGGATCGTGCCGTTCCCCGTCGAGGCCGCCCGCTACTCGACGCTGCGCACCGCCAAGGACGGCGTGCTGTGGCTGCGGCACCCGGTGCGCGGCGTCCTCGGCGACACCCGGGCCGTCCTCGGCGACGCCGAGCCCAAGACCCGCCTGGAGCGCTACGACCTGCTCCAGCGGCGCATCGAGGAGATCGGCGCGGACGCCGACCACTTCGAGGTCACCGGCGACGGCAAGCGGGTGCTGTTGTGGACGGGCGAGGCGCTGAAGGTCGTCCCCAGCGACCGGCGGCCCGCGCACGACGACGCAAGCGACACCAACATCACGGTCGACCTGGCCCGGATCTCCCAGCGCGTCGACCCGGCCGCCGAGTGGCGGCAGATGTACGAGGAGACCGGCCGCCTGATGCGGGACAACTTCTGGCGCGCCGACATGAACGGCGTCGACTGGGACGGCGTCCTCGCCCGCTACCGGCCCGTCCTCGACCGGGTCGCCACCCACGACGACCTCGTCGACCTGCTGTGGGAGGTCCAGGGCGAACTCGGCACCTCGCACGCCTACGTCTCGCCGGGCGGCGGGGGTGGCGCCGCGCGGCGCCGGCAGGGGCTCCTCGGCGCCGACATCTCCCGCCACGAGGACGGCAGTTGGCGTATCGATCGGGTGCTGCCCTCGGAGACCTCCGACCCGCGCGCCCGGTCCCCGCTCGCCGCGCCGGGCGTCGCCGTGCGCGCCGGTGACGCGATCGTCGCGGTCGGCGGGCTGCCCGTCGACCCGGTCACCGGCCCGGGACCGCTGCTCGTCGGCACCGCCGACAAGCCCGTCGAACTGACCGTCTCGCCGGCCGGCGGCGGCGACGCCCGCCATGTGGTCGTCGTCCCGCTGGAGAACGAGGAACCGCTGCGCTACCACGCGTGGGTGGCCGACCGGCGGGCGTACGTCCATCAGCTTTCCGGCGGGCGGCTCGGCTATCTCCACGTCCCCGACATGCAGGCGCCGGGCTGGGCGCAGATCCATCGCGACCTGAGCGTGGAGGTGGCCCGCGAGGGCCTGGTCGTCGACGTCCGGGAGAACCGGGGCGGGCACACCTCCCAGCTCGTCGTGGAGAAGCTCGCGCGCCGGGTCATCGGCTGGGACGTGCCGCGCGGCAGCCGGCCCTTCACGTACCCGATGGACGCGCCCCGGGGGCCGGTCGTCGCCGTCGCCAACGAGTTCTCCGGGTCGGACGGGGACATCGTCAGCGCCGCCATCAAGGCGCTCGGGATCGGGACCGTGGTGGGGGTACGCACCTGGGGCGGCGTCATCGGGATCGACAGCCGGTACCGGCTGGTGGACGGGACGCTGGTGACGCAGCCCAAGTACGCGACCTGGATGGAGGGGTTCGGGTGGGGGCTCGAGAACCACGGGGTGGATCCGGACGTCGAGGTGGTCGTGGCGCCGCACGACGCTGCCGCCGGGCGTGACCCGCAACTCGACGAGGCCGTCCGCCTTGCGCTGGCCGCGCTGGTGGAGACCCCGGCGAAGTCGGCCCCGGTCCTGCCGGACCCGTCTGCCGGGTGACGTCCCGTCGCGGGGTGCGGGCCGGTGGGGGCTGATCGCGCAGTTCCCCGCGCCCCTGAGGCATGTGCTTCGCGCAGCCTCCCCTGGGCGAGCGGAGCTCGCTTCCAGGGGCGCGGGGAACTGCGCGACCAGCCACGACGCGAGCCGCACACGACCGACAACCCAGGGGCCCGGGCCCGCCCGGCTGATCGATACCATGCGGCCAGGCCGCGACCCCGCGCAGAAGGAGATCGGAACATGCCCGGCGAACCCCAGGCGGACTGCCTGTTCTGCAAGATCGTCGCGGGAGACGTCCCCGCCACGCTCGTCCGCGAGACGGAGACCACGGTCGCGTTCCGGGACATCAACCCCCAGGCCCCGACCCACATCCTGGTGATCCCGCGCGTGCACCACCCCGACGCCGCCTCCCTGGCCGCCGCCGAGCCGGCCATCGCCGCGGACGTGCTGCGCGAGGCGGGCGAGGTCGCCAAGGAGGAGAAGCTGGAGAGCTACCGGCTCGTGTTCAACACGGGCAGCGGCGCCGGCCAGACCGTCTTCCACGCGCACGCCCACATCCTCGGCGGCCGCGGCCTCCAGTGGCCCCCCGGATAGGCACGGCCGACTCCTGATGTCCGTACGGGAATTCGTCGTCCTCGGCACCGCCAGCCAGGTGCCCACGCGGCACCGCAACCACAACGGCTACCTGCTGCGCTGGGACGGCGAAGGCATCCTCTTCGACCCGGGCGAGGGCACGCAGCGGCAGATGCTGCGCGCCGGCGTCGCCGCGCACGACCTGCACCGGATCTGCGTCACCCACTTCCACGGCGACCACAGCCTCGGCCTCGCGGGTGTCATCCAGCGGATCAACCTCGACCGCGTCCCGCACCCGGTGACCGCCCACTACCCGAAGTCCGGCCAGCGGTTCTTCGACCGGCTGCGGTACGCCACCGCGTACCGCGAGACCGTCGGGATCACCGAGGAACCGGTCGGCGGCGACAGCGCGGTGCTCGCCGAGACGCCCGGCTACCGCCTGGAGGCGCGCCGCCTGTCCCACCCCGTCGAGTCGTACGGGTACCTCCTGATCGAGCCCGACCGGCCCCGCATGCTGCCCGAGCGGCTGGCGGCGCACGGCATCACCGGGCCCGACATCAGCCGGCTCCAGAAGGCGGGCGAGCTGCGCGGGGTCACGCTCGACGACGTCAGCGAGGTGCGGCGCGGGCAGCGGGTCGCGTTCGTGATGGACACCCGGCTGTGCGAGGGCGTCACGGCGCTCGCCGAGGGCTGCGACCTGCTCGTCATCGAGTCGACGTTCCTCGACGAGGACGCGCGGCTCGCCGCCGACCACGGACACCTCACCGCCGGGCAGGCCGCCGCGGTCGCCCGGGACGCCGGCGTGCGGCACCTCGTGCTCACCCACTTCAGCCAGCGCTACGCCGACCCCGAGGAGTTCGCCCGGCAGGCGCGGGCCGCCGGGTTCGAGGGGGAGCTGACGGTCGCCCGCGACCTGGACCGCGTCACCGTGCCCAAACGCGTCTGACCAGCGGGGCCGTACGATGAAGGGATGTCCCTCGCACCACTCGCGCCCCTCGCGTCGCACGCCCTGATCCCCAAGGCCGAGCTCCACCTGCACATCGAAGGCACTCTCGAACCCGAGCTGGCCTTCGAGCTCGCCGGCCGCAACGGCATCACCCTGCCGTACGCCGACACCGAGGAGCTGCGGAAGGCGTACCTCTTCGCCGACCTCCAGTCCTTCCTCGATCTGTACTACGCGCTGATGGCCGTCCTCATCACCGAGGACGACTTCGAGGCGCTGGCCGACGCCTATCTCGCCCGCGCCGCCGCGCAGGGCGTGCGGCACGCGGAGATCTTCTTCGACCCGCAGGCCCACACGGCGCGCGGCGTGGCCATGGGGACCGTCGTGGAGGGCCTGTCGCGGGCGCTCGCGCGCAGCGAGGAGCGGCACGGCGTCTCCACCAAGCTCATCCTGTGCTTCCTGCGCGACCAGTCCGCCGAGTCGGCGCTGGAGACGCTGAACGACGCGAAGCCGTACCTCGACCGCATCGTCGGCGTCGGGCTCGACTCCGCCGAGGTCGGCAACCCCGCCTCGAAGTTCCGCGAGGTGTACGAGGCCGCGGGCGAGCTCGGCCTGCGCAAGGTCGCGCACGCGGGCGAGGAGGGCGACCCGAGCTACGTGTGGGAGGCCCTGGACGTGCTCGGCGTCGAGCGCGTCGACCACGGCCTGCGCTCCCTGGAGGACCCCGAGCTCGTGGCCCGCCTGGTCCGCGACCGGATCCCGCTGACCCTGTGCCCGATGTCGAACGTGCGGCTGCGCACCATCGACGTCCTGGAGGACCACCCGCTCGTCGCCATGATGGACGCCGGGCTCGTGTGCACGGTCAACTCCGACGACCCGGCCTACTTCGGCGGCTACGCGGGCGACAACTTCCACGCGGTCGGCGAAGCACTCGCCCTGGACCACGAACGGCTGCGGGAACTGGCCCGCAACTCGTTCGTGGCGTCCTTCCTGGACGGCAGCGCCGAGGACGAGGCGCTGCGGTCGCGCTACCTCGCCGAGGTCGAGGCCTACGCGTTCGACGCGACGGACTGACCCGACTGCCGGGGTCCCGCCGTCGTGAACTCGCCCTGGACCGGCTCCGGTCCGGCCTCGTACCCGGCCGCGGGCACCTCGAACTCGTAGACCGGCTGCTCGGGCAGGCCGGACGGCGGGACGATCGCGCCCACCGGGGCGCCGCTGCGCCGTCGGGCCGCGCCCGCGAACAGCGGCCGCCCGCCGGTGTGCAGGGCCACCGCGGTCAGCGGCACGGCCAGCAGGAGCAGCAGCGTGGCGAGGACCGCGCCCATCGCGGGGAAGCCCGCCGACTGCGACAGCGAACTGCCCACGAGCGGCCCGCAGGCCGTGCCGAGCGAGGACGCCGCACCGACCAGGACCGCCCAGCGGCCGCGCGGGTCGAGGGACGCGGCGAGGCCGAGCAGGTAGGAGAGCACCACCGGGTAGAGGGTGTTCCACGCGATCTCACCGGCGGCGAAGGAACCCAGACCGTCCGCGCGGGCGCTCAGCGCGATGCAGCAGGCGATGGCCGCCGTGCCCGCGCCGATCGGGACCGCGCGGCCGAGCCGGGCGCCGAGCGCGCCCGCGCCCAGCACGCCGAGCAGTCCGGCGCCCAGCCCGATCGCGAAGACCGAGCCGACGGCGACCTCGGACAGGCCCGCCTGCTGGGTGCCGATGCGGCTGCTCACGCCCCACAGGGAGTTCTGCGCCATCGACCAGCAGACGATCACCGTGGCGAGCAGAAGCCCTGAACGGGCGTAGGGAAGCGGCGACTTGGGAGCGGGGGCCGCACTGTTGTCCGGGCCCGCCGGGGCACCCAGGAAGTGGGTCGCGGGCCAGACGCACAGCGCGGTCAGGGACAGCGCCGCGAACGGCAGCATGTGTCCGGTGCTGACCCGGGGGATCGTGAGATACAGGGCGCCCGCGAGCGCCGAGACGGACAGCAGGCCGAGCGTCGAGGCGCGGTGCGGGTCCTTCTGGGCGGCGATCCCGGTGGCGGCGACGGCCGTCGCGGCGCCCGAGCCGAAGCCGCCGATCATCGCACCCGCGACGACCAGCGGGACGGTGGAGGCGAGCGCCGCGGTGCCGTAGCCGACGGCCGCGAGAAGCAGTCCGGCGCGGGCGGCGCGGCGTGCTCCGATCCGTTCGACACGGGCCGCGAGGGTCAGTCCCGCGGTGGCCGAACTCAGCAGCAGCGCACTGCCGATGAGACCGGCCTGGGTGGGGTTCAGGCGCAGGCTGTCGGCGAGACGGCCGACAACCGTGGGCAGGAGATAGGCGGCGAGATACCCGGCCGTGAAGAGGGCTATGAGCGCGGGCCGGGGAGTGCGCGAGGACACGGGCGTTCCTGTAGGACGGACCCCCTGCCCTGGACACGTCGGAACGCTGTTTTGGGCAAGGGGGTGGTAAGGAAAGGGGTGTGGGAGCGCGACGTCTTTGCGAACGGGACCGAACCGGGGACGTTGGGGCGCGGCCAATTTGTATCAACCCGAAAGGGCCCCGAGAAAGCCGGGATCTTGTGACGCGCACCACATTTGGTTTGTGGGTGGTTCGGCCGGGTAGTTGCGGTGACTTTCCGGCGGACGGCGGGCGGCTTTCCCGTTGATTCCCCGTGCTCCGGGCGCGCTTCGACGGACCGTGCTCCGGCAGGCCGTACCCCCGGCCCATTGACGCCGTCTGTTCGCATATCTAATCTCCGTTTACATGTGTGGATCGCAGCTACGTACGGAGACAGCAGCGGTGGCGGAGACGGTGGAGCGGCTGCGCGCGGGCATGACGCGAGGCGTGCTCTCCTTCCCGCTGACCGGCTTCCGGGCCGACGGCTCGCTCGACCTCGACGCCTACCGGGAGTACGTCGCCGCGCAGATGGCCACCGGGCCCGGCGCGGTCTTCCCGGCCTGCGGCACCGGCGAGTTCTTCTCCCTCGACGAGGACGAGTACCGGCAGGTCGTCACGGCCACCGTCGAGGAGAGCGCGGGCCGGCTGCCCGTCGTCGCCGGGATCGGCTACGGCTGGGCGCAGGCCGCCCGCTTCGCCCGCATCGCCGAGGAGGCGGGCGCCGACGCCCTCCTCGTCCTGCCGCACTACCTCGTCAGCGGCCCGCAGAGCGGACTCGTGGCGCAGGTCGAGCGCATCGCCGCGCTGACCCGGCTCCCGCTGATCGTCTACCAGCGCGACCAGGTCGCCTTCAGTGCCGAGTCGGTGAAGGCGATCGCCGCCCTGCCCACCGTCATCGGCCTCAAGGACGGCCACAGCGACCTCGACCGGCTCCAGCGCCTCACCCTCGCCGCGCCCGACGGCTTCCTGTTCTTCAACGGGGCCGCCACCGCCGAGATCCAGGCCCGGGCCTACGCCGCCGTGGGCGTCCCCGCCTACTCCTCGGCCGTGCACGCCTTCGCCCCCGAGATCGCCGACGCCTTCTTCACGGCCCTGCGCGACGGCGACCACCCCCGGGTCGACCGCCTGCTGCGCGCGTTCTACCTCCCCTTCGTCGAGATCCGCGACCGCGTCCCCGGCTACGGCGTCTCGCTCGTCAAGGCCGCCGCCCGGTTGCGCGGCCGCCCCGTCGGCCCCGTCCGCGCCCCGCTCGCCGACCCGGCCCCGGCCGACCTGGCCGACCTGGAGCGGGTGCTCGCCGCCGGCCTCGACCTCGTACGCGAACCCGCCGCATCTGGAGCCGCCCGATGACCGACCTGACGATCACCGACGTCCGCCTCACCCCGATCCTCGTCGCGGACCCGCCCCTGCTGAACACCCAGGGCCTGCACCAGCCGTACACACCCCGGCTGATCGTCGAGGTGATCACGGCCGACGGCACCACCGGTGTCGGCGAGACGTACGGCGACGCCAAGTACCTGGAACTGGCCCGCCCCTTCGCCGAGCGCCTCATAGGCCGCCAAGTCGCCGACCTCAACAGCCTGTTCACGATCGCGGACGCCGTCTCCGTCGATGAATCCCGCGTCGACGACCAGGTCGACGTCGGCGGCCTGCGCGGCGTCCAGACCGCCGACAAGCTGCGCCTGTCCGTCGTCTCCGGCTTCGAGGTGGCCTGCCTCGACGCGCTCGGCAAAGCGCTCGGCCTGCCCGTGCACGCCCTGCTCGGCGGCAAACTGCGCGACAGCGTCGAGTACAGCGCCTACCTCTTCTACAAGAACGCCGAGCACCCCGACGGCGTGGCGAGCGAGAAGGACGACTGGGGCGCCGCCCTCGACCCGGCCGGCGTCGTCGCCCAGGCCCGCCTCTTCAACGAGCGCTACGGCTTCGAGTCGTTCAAGCTCAAGGGCGGCTGCTTCCCGCCCGACGAGGAGATCGCCGCCGTCCACGCCCTCGCCGAGGCCTTCCCCGGCAAACCCCTGCGCCTCGACCCCAACGGCGCCTGGTCCGTGGAGACCTCGCTCAAGGTCGCCGCCGAGCTCAAGGACGTACTCGAATACCTGGAGGACCCGGCGCTCGGCACCCCCGCCATGGCCGAGGTCGCCGCCCGCGCCGGAGTGCCCCTCGCCACCAACATGTGCGTGACGACGTTCGCCGAGATCCAGGAGGCGTTCACCACCGGCGCCGTGCAGGTGGTCCTCTCCGACCACCACTACTGGGGCGGGCTGCGCAACACCCAGCAACTGGCCGCGATCTGCCGCACGTTCGGCGTCGGCGTCTCCATGCACTCCAACACCCACCTCGGCATCAGCCTCGCCGCCATGACCCACGTCGCGGCCACCGTGCCGAACCTGCACCACGCCTGCGACTCCCACTACCCGTGGCAGTCCGAGGACGTCCTCACCGAACGCCTCACCTTCACCGACGGCCGCGTCACCGTCTCCGACGCGCCGGGCCTCGGCGTCACCCTCGACCCCGACAAGCTCGCCCGCCTGCACCAGCGGTGGCTGGACGAGTCGTTCGCGCACTTGCGGGACCGGGACGATGCGGCGGCGATGCGCGTGCTTGAGCCGGGCTGGGTGACGCCGGCGGTCCCGCGCTGGTAGTTCGCCGTCTGCGGGCCGGTGGCCTCTTCCCGCGCAGTTCCCCGCGCCCCTGAAGCGAGCGAAGCTCGCCCTTCAGGGGCGCGGGGCTGTGTCCATCAGTGGCTCCGCCGCGGGGCGCGACCAGCCACGACGGCGGGACGGTCGGAAGAGCACCGGAACATGGCACACGCTTCCGACGGCCCCGCCCACGGTTCAGGCACACTGTCCAAACCCGCACCCCCAGGGAGGACCCCGTGCCACTCGCAGAGAGGCCCCGAACCGACCCCCTAGCCCCCCTGCGCACCCCCGCCGACCCACCCTGCGACGTCTACCTGACCGGCACCGTCTTCCTCGACATCATCTTCACCGGCCTCGACTCGGCCCCCGTCCGCGGCACCGAGTCCTGGGCGCGCGGCATGGGTTCGAGCCCCGGCGGCGTCGCCAACATGGCCACGGCCCTGGCCCGCCTCGGCCTGCACACCTCACTGGCCGCGGCCTTCGGCGACGACCACTACGGCGAGTACTGCTGGGACACCCTCGAACAGGGCGAGGGCATCGACCTCGGCTACTCGCGCACCGTCCCCGGCTGGCACTCGCCGGTCACCGTCTCCATGGCCTACGAGGGCGAACGCACCATGGTGAGCCACGGCCACGAGCCGCCGCCCCAGGAGCCCGCCCCGCGCTGCCCGCCGCGCTCCAGAGCCGCCGTCGCCTCCCTGGCACCGGGCGTCGACGAACCCTGGGTCGGCGAGGCCGCGCGCCACGGCACCCGGATCTTCGCGGACGTCGGCTGGGACGAGACCGGCCGCTGGGACTTGGCCGCGCTGCCCGACCTCGGCCAGTGCGAGGCGTTCCTGCCCAACGCCGAAGAGGCGATGCGCTACACCCGCACCTCCTGCCCCCGCGCCGCCGCGCACGCCCTCGCCGAACACGTCCCGCTCGCCGTCGTCACCCTCGGCGCCGAGGGCGCGTACGCCGTGGACGGCCGCACCGGCGAGACCGCCTCCGTCCCGGCCATCGAGGTCGAGGCGCTCGACCCGACCGGCGCCGGGGACGTCTTCGTCGCAGGATTCGTCACCGGCACCCTCGCCGGCTGGCCGCTCGCCGACCGGCTCGCCTTCGCCGGACTCACCGCGGCCCTCTCCGTCCAGGAGTTCGGCGGCTCCCTGTCCGCGCCCGGCTGGTCGGAGATCGCGGCCTGGTGGAAGCAGGTGCGCTCGTACGCGGACCAGGACCGCACCGCGCTGAACCGGTACGCCTTCCTGCACCCGCTGCTGCCCGACACGACCCGGCCGTGGCCGCTGCGGCGCGCGGTGCCGACGATCGGCTTCGGCCGGTCCGCCTGAGAGGTCTTCCGCCCAAAAAGCCTTGTGGGGCGGGCGGCGGCCGTGCGAAAGTGACGGCCGCCGTCACCCGACGGCGACCCGCCTTCTCATCCGTCAAGGACTGAAGCCCATGAACTCGGCGACCAACAGCGGCCGCCGTCGGTACTGAACACCTTTCTCGTACGGCTCTCCGTACGGTTCGGTACCGGGCGCCCACGCCTCCTCACGGCGGCCCCACGCACCCACATCTGTGCGCGTTTCTCACGTGAGGGAATCACCATCACCATGGACCACGACGTCCAGCTTTTCACCGTCACCCACCTGCGCCGCCGCCCGGCGCCCGTGGAGATCGGCGGCTTCGTCCTCGGCTTCGACCCGGACACCACCAGCCCCTTCGTCAACTACGCCACCCCGCTGCCCGGCGCCGCCCCCGGCGCGGCCGACGTGGCGGCCCTGATCGCCGCGTTCCGCGAGCGGGACCTCGTGCCCCGCCTGGAGTTCGCGCCGGACGCCGCACCCGAGGCGGCCGCCGCGCTCATCGCGGCGGGCTTCACCACCGAGGCCGAGCACACCTACCTGGTGTGCACCCCGGACACGCTCGCCGTGCCCGAGGCGGGCCCGCACGTCACCGCACCCGAGTCCGACACCGACTACCTGCACCTCGACGGGGCGCTCGCCGAGGCCTTCGGGGGCGAGTTCTCGTCGTCCGACGAGGGCGCGGCCCGGCTGCGCCGCACGGCGGACACCGGTGGCGCCGTCCGGCTCGTCCGGGCGGCGGACGGCACCGTCGCCGGGGGAGCCCTGTGCAGCGCCCCCGCCGCGGGCACCGCCGAACTGGCCGGCGTCGGCACCCGCCCCGCCCACCGCGGGCAGGGCATCGCCGCCGCCGTCACCGCCGAACTGGCCCGCACCATGCTGCGCGAGCGCGGCGTGGGATCGGTGTGGCTGGAGTACGGCGGCCAGGACTCCCGGCGCGTCTACGAACGCGTCGGGTTCCAGCCGTGCGGAACCCGCCTGTACGCGCGGCTCGAAGCCTGAGCCACGTGCGGCCGGGGCCCGCCCCTGGAGCCCCGGCCGTATCCGGAAACCCGCTCGGCGTTGTCGTACCCGCGCCGTACCCTTGGCGGTGTAACACCCGCAGCAAGATCCCGCAGATTCCACTTGCCCGTACGGGGAGGAAGCAAGGGCCACCGGCCCGGCTCATGACGCAGACACCATCCAGCGCCCGCGCGCAGTTCACCGTCCCGGCCAAGCACCCCATGGTCGAGGTCCTGGGATCCGGCGACGCACTGCTGCGAGTGATCGAGAAGGCCTTCCCGGAGGCCGACATCCACGTCCGGGGCAATCAGATCAGCGCGACCGGAGAGCCCGCCGAAGTGGCCCTCGTCCAGCGCCTGTTCGACGAGATGATGCTGGTCCTGAGGACGGGAGCCCCGATGACCGAGGACGCCGTGGAGCGCTCCATCGCGATGCTGAAAGCGACGCAGAACGGCGAGGGCGACGGCGCGGAGACCCCCGCCGAGGTCCTCACGCAGAACATCCTGTCCTCGCGGGGCCGCACCATCCGCCCCAAAACCCTGAACCAGAAGCGGTACGTCGACGCGATCGACAAGCACACGATCGTCTTCGGCATCGGCCCCGCCGGCACCGGCAAGACCTACCTGGCGATGGCCAAGGCCGTCCAGGCCCTCCAGTCCAAGCAGGTCAACCGCATCATCCTGACCCGCCCCGCGGTGGAGGCGGGCGAGCGCCTCGGCTTCCTCCCCGGCACCCTCTACGAAAAGATCGACCCGTACCTGCGCCCGCTGTACGACGCCCTGCACGACATGCTCGACCCCGACTCGATCCCGCGCCTGATGGCGGCCGGGACGATCGAGGTGGCGCCGCTGGCGTATATGAGGGGTCGCACGCTCAATGACGCCTTCATCATCCTCGACGAGGCGCAGAACACGAGCGCCGAGCAGATGAAGATGTTCCTGACCCGGCTCGGGTTCGAGTCGAAGATCGTGATCACCGGTGACGTGACGCAGGTCGACCTGCCCAACGGCACGAAGTCGGGGCTCCGGCAGGTCCAGGAGATCCTGGAGGGGCTCGACGACGTGCACTTCTCGCGCCTGTCGTCCCAGGATGTCGTGAGGCACAAGCTGGTCGGCCGTATCGTCGACGCGTACGAGAAGTACGACACCGAGCACGACACGGAGAACGGCACCCACAAGGGCCGCCCCAGAGGGAAGTAGAGAACCAACAGCGCCATGTCGATCGACGTCAACAACGAATCCGGAACCGAGGTCGACGAGCAGGCGATCCTCGACATCGCCCGCTACGCCCTCGCGCGGATGCGCATCCACCCGCTCTCCGAGCTGTCGGTGATCGTCGTGGACGCCGACGCCATGGAGCAGCTGCACGTGCAGTGGATGGACCTGCCGGGACCGACGGATGTCATGTCCTTCCCGATGGACGAGCTGCGTCCGCCGATGAAGGACGACGAGGAGCCCCCGCAGGGGCTCCTCGGTGACATCGTGCTCTGCCCCGAGGTCGCGAAGCAGCAGGGCGCGGACGCGCCGACGGAGCACTCCATGGACGAGGAGCTTCAGCTGCTCACCGTGCACGGCGTGCTGCACCTGCTCGGCTACGACCACGAGGAGCCCGACGAGAAGGCCGAGATGTTCGGGCTCCAGGCGGCCATCGTGGACGGCTGGCGCGCGGAGAAGGGGATCGAGGGTCCGTCGCCGGCCCCGACGGTGTCATGAGCCTTTCCCTGATCGCGGGGGCCGTCGCCCTCGTCGTCGTCGCCTGGCTGGCCGCGTGTGCCGAGGCCGGCATCGCCCGGACGTCGAGTTTCCGCGCCGAGGAGGCCGTCAGGTCCGGGCGGCGCGGCAGCGCGAAGCTCGCCCAGGTCGCCGCCGACCCGACCCGCTATCTGAACGTGGCGCTGCTGGTCCGGGTGGCCTGCGAGATGGCGGCGGCCGCCCTGGTCACGTACGCGTGCCTGGAGCAGTTCAGCCAGACCTGGCAGGCGCTGCTCGTCGCGATCGGCGTCATGGTCCTGGTGTCGTACGTGGCGGTCGGCGTCTCGCCGCGCACCATCGGCCGCCAGCACCCGCTGAACACGGCGACGGCGGCCGCGTACGTGCTGCTGCCGCTGGCCCGGATCATGGGCCCGATCCCGCCCCTGCTGATCCTCATCGGCAACGCGCTGACGCCCGGCAAGGGATTCCGCCGCGGCCCGTTCGCCTCCGAGGCCGAACTTCGCGCCATGGTCGACCTCGCCGAGAAGGAGTCGCTCATCGAGGACGACGAGCGCCGCATGGTGCACTCCGTCTTCGAGCTGGGCGACACCCTGGTCCGCGAGGTGATGGTGCCGCGCACCGACCTCGTCGTCATCGAGCGCTACAAGACGATCCGCCAGGCGCTCACCCTCGCCCTGCGCTCCGGGTTCTCCCGGATCCCCGTGGTGGGGGAGAACGAGGACGACATCGTCGGCATCGTCTATCTGAAGGACCTGGTCCGCAAGACGCACATCAGCCGGGACGCCGAGGCCGAGCTGGTGTCGACGGCGATGCGCCCGGCGGCCTTCGTCCCCGACACCAAGAACGCCGGTGACCTGCTGCGCGAGATGCAGCAGCTGCGCAACCACGTCGCGGTCGTCATCGACGAGTACGGCGGCACGGCCGGCATCGTCACCATCGAGGACATCCTTGAGGAGATCGTCGGCGAGATCACCGACGAGTACGACCGGGAACTGCCGCCGGTGGAGGAGCTCGGCGAGAACCGTTTCCGGGTCACCGCGCGCCTCGACATCGGCGATCTCGGTGAGCTGTACGGCATCGAGGAGTACGACGACGAGGACGTGGAGACCGTCGGCGGGCTGCTCGCGAAGGCGCTCGGCCGGGTGCCGATCGCGTCCGCGTCCGCGCTGGTGACCCTGCCGGACGGGCGGGAGCTGCGGCTGACCGCGGAGGACTCCGCCGGGCGCCGGAACAAGATCGTGACGGTGCTCGTGGAGCCGGTCGCGCCGAAGGGCGAGGACACCGAGTGACCCCGAAGGAGCTGCGCGCGCTCTGCCTGTCGTTCAACGCGGCGGTGGAGGAGTTCCCGTTCAACCCGGAGACCTCGGTCTTCAAGGTCCTGGGCAAGATGTTCGCCCTGACCGGCCTGGACGCGCGGCCCCTGACGGTGAACCTCAAGTGCGACCCCGAGGACGCGATCCGGCTCCGCCGGGAGTACGAGGGCGTGATCCTGCCGGGCTGGCACATGAACAAGCGGCACTGGAACACGGTGACGGTGGGGGAGCTGCCGTCCGCCTTCGTCCGTGAACTGGTCGAGGACTCGTACGACTTGGTGGTGGCGGGGCTGCCGCGGGCGGAACGGCTGAAACTCGACCGGCCGTGACCTCCCGGATCTCCTGGTTCTAGCGGGGCCCCTCGATCCACGTCTTGCCCGGCTGGCTGCGAGCCTCCGCGAACGCACGCGGCGCGTCCTCGAAGGCGTACCGCGTGGTGAGGGCCACCGATGGGTGGACGCGTTCGGACGTGACGTCGTCCAGTGCCGCCCGGAAGTCGTGCGGGTGGTCGTAGATCAGTGAGCCCTGGACCGTGAGCTGGCCGCGTACCAGTTGCTCCATGGTCAGGGGCAGTGGGGCCGAGTCGAGGCCGATCAGGGTGAGGGTGGCGCCCGGGGTGAGGCGGGGGAGGGCTGCCGCTAGGGCCTGGGCGGCGCCCGTCGTCTCGTAGAGGCGGAGGAAGCCGCGGTCGCCGCCGTCCGCCGCCGTGGCGCCCAGAGCGACCGCGCGGGCCAGCCGTCCGGGGTGCAGTTCGACGACGACCGGCTCGGCGCCGAGGGCCAGCAGCGACTGGCAGACCAGCAGGCCCTGCGCTCCGGCACCGAGCACCAGGGCCCGCTCGCCCTTGGTGATCCCGCTGCGCTTGACCGCCGTGCGCGCCACCACGTACGGCTCGAACGCGGCCAGGTCCCGCACGTCCAGTTCCTCCGGGACGGTGTGCGCGAAGCCGGCCGGCACTGCGAAGCGCTCCGCCAGCAGACCCGGCGCGTCCATGCCCACGATGGCCCGGTGCGGGCACGCTGAGGTCAGGCCGCGGCGGCAGTCGGCGCAGTCCAGGCACGCGTAGTTCGGCTCGACGACGACACGCTCGCCGACCTTGCGGCCCGCGGCGGCCGAGCCCGTCGCCACGATCCGGCCGAACGCCTCGTGCCCGACGACCCAGGGCAGGGCGGGGACGGCGCGATGGCCCTCGTAGACGGAGAGGTCGGAGCCGCAGACGCCGAGTCCTTCGAGCGCGACGACGACGTCGCCGGGGCCGGGGGCGGGCTCCGGCAGATCGTCGACGACGGCGAGGCGGCGGGGGGCGGTGAGGACGACGGCCTTCATACGGGCTCCTGCGGGCGGTGGGTGCCTCGGGGGTCTCCAGGGGAATCCCAGCCTAATGTACGAACTGGTTAGTTATCTACAGGGTGTTGATGCTTGATGCCGGGTGCCGGGTGCGCGGCCGTCCCGGCGTCGAGGCGCCCCCCGCCTCCTCCTTATGCTCACTCCATGACTGACAGCACCGACCTCGGCCCCGAGGACCGCAAGATCGTCACCCTGGCCCGCTCCGCACGGGCCCGCAACGGTGTGCCCGAGGGTGCCGCCGTGCGCGACGAGACCGGGCGCACCTATGTCGCGGGCACCGTCGCCCTGGACTCTCTCGAGCTGAGCGCGCTGCGCACGGCCGTCGCCATGGCCGTGGCGTCCGGCGCGCAGTCCCTGGAGGCGGCGGCCGTGGTCTCCGCGGCCGACACCCTGGAGGAGGCGGACATCGCCGCCGTGCGCGACCTGGGCGGCAGCGGCACGCCGGTGTTCCTGGCGGCGGCCGACGGAACGGTCCGGGCGACCGTCGAGGCCGGCTGACCTGCGCGAGGCGTGGGTCACAGCAAATGCCCCTCGCCCAGTAATAGAGCGGCTTCCGCTCCGGGGGAGTGAAGACGCTCACGTCGGCCGCGGGCCGGGACTTTGGTCCCGGCCCGCGCTGTCGTCTCCGGAGGGCGTACGGGCCTTGCGGGGCAAGGGCGAGGGCGGTTCGGCCCGGGGCGGGGGTCCCGGTGCGGCGCGAGGTGAAAGAAGGACCAAGGTCCCGTCGGCAGGACCTTCGCCTCATGGGGCAAACCCGGACACGGCGGTCATGGTGGAGCAGTTGCCCGGCGCCGATGCGTTTCGCAGCTCCCGTACCTGGGAAGCGCCGGGCGGTCCCCGACCCCGAACAAAGGTTTCTCTACGTGTTCTCCCTCGCCCGCAAGACCTCGTCCCGTGTCCGTGCCCTCGCCGTCGGTACCGCCCTCGTCGGCGCCTCCGGCGCCATGGTGCTCGCCGGCACCGGCTCGGCCTCCGCGGCGACCGCCGCGGCCGGCTCGTGGGACGCCGTCGCCCAGTGCGAGTCCGGCGGCAACTGGTCCGCCAACACCGGCAACGGCTTCTCCGGCGGCCTGCAGTTCACGCCGTCCACCTGGGCCGCGTACGGCGGCACCCAGTACGCCGCCAACGCCCACCAGGCGAGCAAGGCCGAGCAGATCACCGTCGCCCAGAAGGTCCTCGCCGACCAGGGCGCCACCGCCTGGCCGAACTGCGGCGTCAGCCTGTAATCGGCGCGGCCGCGGAGAATGACTCAGGCGGCCGCACAGAATGACTCAGACGGCATCGGGGCCCCGTTCGCCCGTCCGCACCCGCACCACGGTGTCGACGGGCACGGCCCACACCTTGCCGTCACCGATCTTCCCGGTCCGCGCGGCGCGCACGATCGCGTCCATCGCGGCCTCCGCGTCCTCGTCCCCGACGACGACCTCGATCCGCACCTTCGGCACCAGGTCGACCTGGTACTCGGCGCCCCGGTACACCTCGGTGTGCCCGCGCTGCCGGCCGTAGCCACTGGCCTCGGTCACTGTCAGACCCTGGACACCCACCTCTTGCAGCGCCGTCTTGACCTCGTCGAGGCGGTACGGCTTGACGACCGCGGTGATCAGCTTCATGGCGCGACCTTTCGGGCAGCGGGAGCGTGCGAGGGGTGCGTGGAGGCACTGAGGACGCCGTGATCGTACGCACTCTCCGCGTGCACCGTCTGATCGAGGCCCGTCAGCTCCGCCTCGGCCTCCGCCCGGAAGCCCAGCAGCCGGTCGATGACCTTCCCGATCCCGTACGTGACGAGGAAGGTGTACGCGGCGACGACCAGCACGGCGAGCGCCTGCTTGCCCAACTGCCCGAACCCGCCGCCGTAGAACAGGCCCTCCTTCGCCGCCGAGCCGGTCATCGCCGACGTCGCGAACAGGCCGATCAGCAGCGTGCCGACCACACCGCCGACGAAGTGCACGCCCACGACGTCCAGCGAGTCGTCGTAGTGGAAGCGGAACTTCCAGGCGACGGCGTACGAGCAGACGATCCCCGCCGCGAGCCCGACCACGGCCGCGCCCAGCACTCCCACGACCCCGCACGCGGGCGTGATCGCGACGAGCCCGGCCACCGCGCCCGAGGCCGCGCCGAACGTCGTCGGGTGCCCGTCGCGCTTCTGCTCCACGAAGAGCCAGCCCAGCAGGCCCGTGCAGCCAGCGATCAGGGTGTTGAAGAGGGAGGCCGCGGCGATCCCGTTCGCGCCGAGCGCCGAACCGCCGTTGAAGCCGAGCCAGCCGAACCAGAGCAGCCCCGCGCCCATGATCACCATCGGCAGGTTGTGCGGGCGCATGGCCTCCTTCTTGAACCCGATGCGCGGGCCGAGGACGAGACACAGGGCGAGCCCGGAGGCGCCCGAGGCGATCTCGACGACCAGTCCGCCAGCGAAGTCGAGGGTGCCGAGCCGGTTCGCGATCCAGCCGCCGGGCCCCCAGACCCAGTGCGCGACGGGGACGTATACGAGCAGCGCCCACACGGGCACGAAGACGAGCCACGCCCCGAACCGCGTGCGGTCCGCGACCGCCCCGCTGATCAGCGCCGCCGTGATGATCGCGAAGGTCAGCTGGAAGGTGGTGAAGAGGAAGGTGGGGACCGTGCCGGTGACCGAGTCCGGGCCGATGCCCGCCATCCCGGCGTGCGACAGATCACCGATCAGCCCGGCGAACGCGTCGTCGCCGAAGGCGAGCGAGTACCCGGCGACCAGCCACACCACCGTCACGAGCGCGATCGACACGAAGCTCATCATCAGCATGTTGAGGACGGACTTCGTGCGGACCATGCCGCCGTAGAACAGGGCGAGGCCCGGTGTCATCAGCAGGACGAGGGCGGTGGCGGCGAGCAGCCAGGCGGTGTCACCGGAGTCGAGGGCGGGGGCGGCCAGGGGCGATGCGGTCATGACGGTCGTCGCGGTCATGCGGGCCAGCGTCACGGGCGCGCGTTTCCGAATCCCTAACCCGGCGTTTCCGCCGTGTTTCGTGTTGCCGAGGGGTTACCGGAAGCTCACCGTACTGCGGCCCCCCGGACATCAGGGAGAATGGGCGCCATGAGCGCTCGTACCCAGCAGTCCCAGCCCTCCGGGGAAGCCGTCCACCGCGCAGGTTTCGCCTGCTTCGTCGGCCGCCCCAACGCGGGCAAGTCCACCCTCACGAACGCTCTGGTCGGCAAGAAGGTGGCGATCACCGCCGACCAGCCGCAGACCACGCGGCACACCGTGCGCGGCATCGTGCACCGCGAGGACGCGCAGCTGATCCTGGTGGACACCCCGGGCCTGCACAAGCCGCGCACCCTGCTCGGCGAGCGGCTCAACGACATCGTGCGCACCACCTGGGCCGAGGTCGACGTGATCGGCTTCTGCCTGCCGGCGAACGAGAAGCTGGGCCCCGGCGACCGCTTCATCGCCAAGGAACTGGCGTCCATCAAGAAGACGCCGAAGATCGCGATCGTCACCAAGACCGACCTCGTCGACAGCAAGCAGCTCGCCGAGCAGCTCATCGCCATCGACCAGCTCGGCCGGGAGCTCGGCTTCGAGTGGGCCGAGATCATCCCCGTCTCCGCGGTCCGCAACGAGCAGGTGGACCTCCTCGCCGACCTGATCGTCCCCCTCCTGCCCGAGGGCCCCGCGCTCTACCCCGAGGGCGACCTCACCGACGAGCCCGAGCAGGTCATGGTCGCGGAGCTGATCCGCGAGGCCGCCCTTGAGGGCGTCCGCGACGAGCTGCCGCACTCCATCGCCGTCGTCGTCGAGGAGATGCTGCCGCGCGAGGACCGCCCGGCGGACAAGCCGCTCCTGGACATCCACGCCTTCGTCTACATCGAGCGCCCCAGCCAGAAGGGCATCATCATCGGCCCGAAGGGCAAGCGCCTGAAAGACGTCGGCATCAAGTCCCGCAAGCAGATCGAGGCGCTGCTCGGTACGCCGGTCTACCTCGACCTGCACGTGAAGGTCGCCAAGGACTGGCAGCGCGACCCGCGCCAGCTGCGCAAGCTGGGCTTCTGACATCAGCTGCTGGTGGGGCTCAGATCCTGTAGCCCTATCACCCGCAGCAGCTCAAGACGCTCGTACGTGTCCGTGCCAGGGCGTGCCGAGTGCACCACGAGCTGCTGGCCGTGCCCGTCGCTGAGCAGCACCTCGCAGTCCAGATCGAGCGTGCCGACCACCGGGTGCAGGAAGCGCTTCGGGGACGGGCGGCGCACCACGACCTCGTGGGACTGCCACAGCTCCTCGAACTCCCCTGATCCGGCCCGCAGTTCGGCCACCAGCGCGGCCGGACCCGGGTCGTCGGGGCGGGCCGCGGTGACGGCGCGCAGGCTCGCCACGTGGGAGCGGGCGTGCTTCTCGTGGTTCTCGGGCGGGAACATCGCCCGGGTCTCGGGCTGCGTGAACCAGCGGCGGATCAGGTTCACCCCGGTCAGATCGCCGGTCAGCGCGACCGACATCGTGTTCTGCGCGAGGCTCTCGCCCCAGTCGCTGAGCACCGCGGCCGGCAGGTCGTGCAGCCGGTCCAGGATCATCAGCAGCCCCGGGCGGACATGGCCCGACGAGGTGCCGGGCCGGGGCGGCTCCTCGCCCGCGAGGTGGAACAGGTGGTCGCGCTCGACGTCGGTCAGCCGCAGCGCCCGGGCCAGCGCGCCGAGCATCTGCCGCGAGGGGTGCGAGCCGCGGCGCTGCTCCAGGCGCGTGTAGTAGTCCGCGGACATCCCGGCGAGCTGTGCCACCTCCTCGCGGCGCAGCCCGGGCGTGCGGCGGCGCGCTCCCTCGGCCAGGCCCACATCGGAGGGGCTGAGGCGGGTGCGGGCGCGGCGCAGGAAGTCGGCGAGTTCGGCTCTGTTCACCTCTCCAGCATCGCGCGGCGGCGGGCTCGTATCCAGCGCGCATCCAGGGAGTGCCGCTCCCTGGATAACCGCGTCTCTCCCGCCGGGCGACGGTTCCGCGCACGCTTCAGTCATGGCTCATGACAGCGATATCAAGGAGGCGGCCATGCTGACGTTGGTGACCGGAGCGACGGGACAGGTCGGACGACGGTTCGTGCCGCGGCTGCTGCAGAGCGCGCCGCAGGGCGACCGGGTCCGGGTGCTCGTACGGGACGAGGCGCGCGGGGAGCGGTTCGCCGAGCTGGGCGCGGAGGTCGTGATCGGCGATCTGCGGGACGCCGAGGTGCTGGGCAAGGCGACGGCCGGGGTGGACGCCGTGGTGAACGTCGCGGCGGCGTTCCGCGGGGTGCCGGACGAGGAGGCGCGGGCCGTGAACCGGGACGCGGCGATCGAGCTGGGCCGGGCCGCGGTGGCCTCCGGCGTGCGGCGGTTCGTGCAGGTCAGTACGGGGATCGTGTACGGGGTCGGGCGGGGCAGGCCGCTCGTCGAGACGGACGAGACGGTGCCGGGCGGGCATCTGTGGGGCGTCTACCCCGAGTCGAAGTGGGAGGCCGAGCGGGCGCTGGGCGCGCTGGAGGGCCTCGACGACCTGCGGATCGCGCGGCTGCCGTTCGTGTACGGGGACGGGGATCCGCATCTCGACACCGCGATCGAGTGGGCGCCGGCCTGGCCCGCGATGCAGCGGCTGCACATGGGGCATCACGCCGATGTGGCGCAGGGCCTGCGGCGCATTTTGTACGCGGATGGGGCCTCCGGCGTCTACAACATCGCAGATGACGCACCCGTGACGACGGTGGACATCCTTCAACTCGGCGGGGTCGACATCCCGTCGGACTCCTACGAGAAGGAGACCCCGGACCCGTGGCACGCGGTGCTGTCCACGACCCGCATCCGCCACGAGCTGGGCTACCGCCCCCTGTACCCGTCGGTCTGGACGGCCCGCGACGCCGGGGCGCTGTAGCTCCGCCAGGGGCGCGGGGCTGTATCGATTTGCGGCTCCGCCGCGTGGGCGCGCTCAGCCCCCACCGGGCGTGCACCCGCGAACGGCGCTGTACTGTCCGCCCATGAGGCGCTCACCCCGCGCCGTGGGTGCCGCCTTGCCCACCCTGCCGCCCCAGGCGGCAGATTGCCCAAGGCGGCGGCCGACCGGAGCGGCGGTGGGGGCGGCGGCCGACAGGCCGCCCGAGGCGCGGGCTGCTGGCAGCCCCGTCAGGGGCGCGGGGAACTGCGCGAGAAGCGGCCACCGGCCGTCAGCCGACAACGAACCCAGGGGCGCGGGGAACTGCGCGACCAGCCACGACGAGAGCCGCGCCTGAAGGCAGACCTCAGGCAACCCCCTTGATCCGCCGCACCAAGAGGGCCCCGGCCAACCCCACCCCCGCCGCCACCAGATAGAGCACCCGGTACCCGCCCAACTGATTCACCAGCGGCGCGGCCAGCGCAGGCGCCGCGACCTGGGGCAAGGAGTTGGCGATGTTGATGACGCCGAGGTCCTTGCCCCGGGACAGCGCGGCCGGCAGCACATCAGTCATCAGCGCGAAGTCCACCGAGGTGAACACCCCGAACCCGACCCCGAGCACAGCGGCGGCGACCACGGCCCCCGGCCACGTCTGCCAGAACGCCAGCATCCCCGTGGCGACAGCCATGAGCACACCGGCCCACAGCACGAACGGCTTGCGTCGCCCCACCCGGTCCGACCAGGCCCCGCCGACGACGACGGTGCCGAGCAGCGTCACCCCGTTCACGGCGGTCAGGATCAGCACCCCGGAGTCCGGATCGGCGTAGTGCAGCCGGTCGCGCAGGTAGTAGAAGAGGTACAGCAGCACCAGCGCGTTGCCGAGGTTGATCAGGAACCGGGTCAGCCACGCCCACCCCAGATCCGGATACCGGCGCGGGCTCAGCCAGAACCCGGCCGCGAACCTGCGCCAGGACCACGCGGGCCGCGCCTCGGCACCGAGCCGCAGATCCGCGTACCGCACCACGTACGGCACGACGCCCACCACGGTGAACACGGCGCACGCCACGTACCCGGCGCGGACCCCGCCCGCCACCGTCGCGAGCCCCGTCCCGGCGACCACGCCGAGGATCTGCGCGGCGCCGAGCCACCCGCCCACGGACCCGCGCTGGAGCCGCGGCACCCGGTCGGGCACGGCGGCGGTCACCGCCGCGAACGCCGCGTTCAGCGTCAGCTGCACCAGGCACCACCCGGCGAACAGCACCCAGACCGCGTTCGCCCCGCCGAGCACCAGCAGTGACAGCGCGCCGCCCGCCGCGCCCGCCACGATCCACGGGGTGCGCCGCCCGTACCGTGACACCGTGCGGTCGGACAGGGCGCCGAAGACCGGGTTGGCGGCCAGCGACACCACCGCTCCGACCCCGGTCACCCAGGCCAGCAGCGACTCCTTCGACATGCCGGTGCCCGGCGCGAACTGCTCGGACTGCCGGGCGAGCAGGATCTGCAACGGGCCGTACCAGCCCACCCAGATCGCCCCGTTGGCCAGCGACAGTGCCGCCGTCCAGCCGCGGCCGACCCGCTCGGACGGCTCCGCGAGCGCCGAGGCGGTCATCCCCGCTGCCGGCGCAACTGGTCCCGCAGCCATCCGTACGACGCCTTCGGGGTGCGCCGCTGCGTCGCGTAGTCGACGTGGACGAGCCCGAACCGCTTCGTGAAGCCCTCGGCCCACTCGAAGTTGTCCATCAGCGACCACACGAAGTAGCCGCGCACGTCGACACCGGCCTCGATGGCCCGGTGCAGTGCGCGCAGATGCCCGTCGAGGAAGGTGATCCGGTCCTGGTCGTCGATGCCGTCGTACGCGCAGCCGTTCTCGGTGACGACGAGCGGCGGCAGCCGGTCGCCGTAGCGCTCGCGCAGCCCGGTGAGGAGTTCGGCGAAGGCGTCGGGGACCACCGGCCAGTCGAAGTCCGTACGCGGATGGCCCTCGATCTGCCTTACGGAGAAGGGGAGTTCGGCGGGGAGGGTGAGCCCGGAGAACTCGACGTCCCCCGCTCCCGGGGCGCCCACCTTGGTCGGCTGGTAGTAGTTCACCCCGTACCAGTCGAGGGTGCCCTCGGAGATCGTTCTCAGGTCGCCCGCCACGTCCCCGCCGGGCATCGCCTCGGCGAACCCGTCCGGGTAGCGGCCGAGGATCAGCGGGTCGGAGAACAGCCGGTTCAGGAGGATGTCGTACAGGTCGGCGGCCCCGGTGTCGGCCGGGTCGGCGGAGGCGGGCCAGGTCGGGCCGTGCGAGTTGGCGACGCCGATGCTCGTGGCGCCGTGCTCGCGCAGTACCCGGGCGGCGAGCCCGTGCGCGAGGAGCTGGTGGTGGGCCACCGGCAGCGCGTCGAAGAGCAGCTTCTTGCCGGGCGCGTGCTCGCCCAGCGCGTGCCCGAGGAGGGTGTGCTCGGCCGGTTCGTTGAGGGTGATCCACCGGTCGACCCGGTCGCCGAGCCGGTCCGCGACCGTCGCCGTGTACGCGGCGAACCGCTCCGCCGTGTCCCTCGACAGCCAGCCGCCGGCCTCCTCGACCTCCAGCGGGGTGTCCCAGTGGAAGAGGGTCGGCACGGGCCGGACGCCCTGCGCGCGCAGCTCGTCGACGAGCCGGTCGTAGAAGTCGAGGCCGCCGGGGGAGAGCACCCGCGGCCAGGAGACCGAGAAGCGGTACGCGTCCACGCCCAGGTCGCGGATCAGCCCCACGTCCTCGCGGTAGCGGGCCACGTGGTCGCAGGCGGTTTCGGCGGTCGTGCCGTCCCTGACCCGGCCGGGCTCGGCGGTGAAGGCGTCCCACACCGACGGGGCGCGCCCGTCGACGGCGCCCTCGATCTGGTGCGCGGACGTGGCCACGCCCCACAGGAAGCCGGGCGGGAACGGGGGGAGCGCGTCCGGGGTAGCTGCCATGGGCGCGATCATCCGTACCGGTGGGTAGGAAGTCAACGCCCATGACAGCGACGGCAGTTACGCCCCTTCTTTGAATACGCGGCTGATCAGTCGGCGCTGTTCGTCGGTGAGGCGGGGGTCGGCGCAGTACACGGTCCGGCCGTCCACGGTGATGGTGTACCTGAACCCGTCCGGTACTCCGACGGGTGGCGTGTCCCGGCCTGCGGCCATCGCCTTCTCGGCGAGGTCGTGCCACTCGTGGGAGTCGGGCCGGCCCGCGGTGTCGATCTCGGCGTGCCGGTCGATCCCGGCGAATCCGCCCGTGCGCGAGACGTGGATACGCATGGATCCTGTCTACTCCACTCGGCGGGCCGGCGGGGGTGTGTCGTCGGGTGCGGGTTGCGTCGTGGCTGGTCGCGCAGTTCCCCGCGCCCCTGGAGATGCGCACTTCGTGCGGCATCTCATCAGAGGCGCGCCACCTGCCCCAGGTGGAGGCGCGCCCCGTCCCTCCAGGAGAGGCGCGCGAAGCGCAGCCTCAGGGGGAGGCGGCGCGAAGCGCCTGCCTCAGGGGCGCGGGGAACTGCGCGAGAAGCGGCCACCGGCCGTCAGCTGAAGGTCGACCCTTCAGGGGCGCGGGGAACTGCGCGACCAGCCCCCACCGGCCCGCAGACGGACGACAGCTCACCCCGCCGGGGCTACTGCGCGGGGACGCCTACCTGTTCCCAGGACTTGAGGACGGCGTCGTGTTCCTCGGCGGCGCCGTAGCGCGTCTTGGCGGACTTGGCCGTCGCGCGGGCGAAGTCGGCGAACGAGCTGTCCGGCTTCAGCTCACCGCCGGTGAGGGTGTCGAACCAGATCTGCCCGGCCCGCTCCCACGCGTTCCCGCCCAGCGCGTCGGCCAGGATGTAGAAGGCGTGGTTGGGGATGCCGGAGTTGATGTGCACCCCGCCGTTGTCCCGCCCGGTCGTCACGAAGTGGTCCATGTCGGCGGGCTGCGGGTCCTTGCCGAGGACGTCGTCGTCGTACGCGGTGCCCGGCGCCTTCATGGAGCGCAGGGCCACCCCGTGGACGCGCGGCGCGAGCAGCCCGGCGCCGATCAGCCAGTCGGCCTCGGCGGCGCTCTGGCCCAGCGAGTACTGCTTGATGAGCGAGCCGAAGACGTCGGAGACCGACTCGTTGAGCGCGCCCGGCTGGTCGTAGTAGGCCAGGTTCGCCGTGTACTGGGTGACGCCGTGGGTCAGCTCGTGGCCGATGACGTCGACGGGCAGCGTGAAGTCGAGGAAGATCTCGCCGTCACCGTCGCCGAACACCATCTGCTCGCCGTTCCAGAACGCGTTGTTGTAGTCCTCGTCGTAGTGGACCGTCGCGTTCAGCGGCAGACCGTCGCCGTCGATCGAGTAGCGGGAGAAGTTCTTCAGGTACAGGTCGAAGGTCGCGCCCAACCCCGCGTACGCGCGGTTGACGGTCGCGTCCTGGCCGACGGCGTCGCCCTCGCCGCGCACCTTGTGGCCCGGCAGCGTCGTCGTGTGACGGGTGTCGTAGATCGTGCGGTGGGGTGTCCGCTCCGCGCCGGCGTCGGCGTAGGAGGGGGCGGCGGCGCGGGTGCCGATGACGGTCGTCATGCGGCGGCGGGTGCGTTCGAGGGCGTCGCGCTCCAGGGACCTGCGGGCCCGGGAGGCGAACTCGGAGTCGCCGGAGCGGGCGACCTTGTCGAGGATGTGCGGCGGCACGATGGTGCAGAACACGGGCTCGACCCTGTCCGGGTTTCCCGAGGTGGGGTTGGCGGTCATGCGACGCAATGTGGCACTGGGTCATGCCGCTGTCACTACCTGGAGCCATGATTAGTGAAATAGAGGGATCGATCACCTCTTACCCGTTACCTTCTTGCGGTCCCGCATACTGATACGGGTTCTCGCGTCCGGCGCGGCTCGACTAAGGTGCGATGCATCATGCGTTTCGGGCTGCTTCTCCTTAGCTGCCGCGGCGAGGGCCTGTAGTCGAGGCCGACCCCCTCCCCGCGGAGTTTGGCGTTGCGCCGTCGGCCGACTGAAGAAGGCCACCTCTGAGGAGCCCCACGCATCATGCCGAACCACCAGCAGCCCAGCAGCATGCCGATCCGCAAGTACGGCCAGTACGACCAGGTGGACATCCCCGACCGCACCTGGCCCGACCAGCGGATCACGAAGGCCCCCCGCTGGCTCTCCACGGACCTGCGTGACGGCAACCAGGCACTGATCGACCCCATGTCGCCCGAGCGCAAGCGCCGGATGTTCGACCAGCTGGTCAAGATGGGCTACAAGGAGATCGAGGTCGGATTCCCCGCCTCCGGGCAGACCGACTTCGAGTTCGTACGTTCGATCATCGAAGAGCCGGGCGCCATCCCGGACGACGTGACGATCTCCGTACTGACCCAGGCCCGCGAGGACCTGATCGAGCGCACGGTGGAGTCCCTGAAGGGCGCCAAGCGCGCCACGCTGCACCTGTACAACGCGACCGCGCCCGTCTTCCGCCGCGTGGTCTTCCGCGGCTCGAAGGACGACATCAAGCAGATCGCCGTCGACGGCACCCGCCTGGTGATGGAGTACGCGGAGAAGCTGCTGGGCCCCGAGACGGTCTTCGGTTACCAGTACAGCCCCGAGATCTTCACCGACACCGAGCTGGACTTCGCCCTGGAGGTCTGCGAGGCCGTCATGGACGTCTACCAGCCGGGCCCGGACCGCGAGATCATCCTCAACCTGCCCGCCACGGTGGAGCGTTCGACGCCGTCCACGCACGCGGACCGCTTCGAGTGGATGAGCCGCAACCTGTCGCGCCGCGAGTACGTCTGTCTGTCGATCCACCCGCACAACGACCGCGGCACCGCCGTGGCCGCCGCCGAGCTGGGCGTCATGGCGGGCGGCGACCGCGTCGAGGGCTGCCTGTTCGGCCAGGGCGAGCGCACCGGCAACGTCGACCTGGTGACCCTGGGCATGAACCTGTTCTCGCAGGGCGTCGACCCGCAGATCGACTTCTCCGACATCGACGAGATCCGTCGCACGTGGGAGTACTGCAACCAGATGGAGGTCCACCCGCGCCACCCGTACGTGGGCGACCTGGTCTACACGTCCTTCTCCGGCTCCCACCAGGACGCCATCAAGAAGGGCTTCGACGCCATGGAGGCCGACGCGAAGGCCAAGGGCGTCACCGTCGACGACATCGAGTGGGCCGTCCCGTACCTGCCGATCGACCCCAAGGACGTCGGCCGGTCCTACGAGGCCGTGATCCGGGTCAACTCGCAGTCCGGCAAGGGCGGTATCGCCTACGTCCTGAAGAACGACCACAAGCTGGACCTGCCGCGCCGCATGCAGGTCGAGTTCTCCCGGGTCATCCAGGCGAAGACGGACGCCGAGGGCGGCGAGGTCACGCCGAAGGACATCTGGAGCGTCTTCCAGGACGAGTACCTGCCGAACCCGGCGAACCCGTGGGGCCGCATCCAGGTCCGGGCCGGCCAGACCACGACCGACACCGACGGCGTCGACACGCTGACCGTCGAGGCCGAGGTCGACGGCACCGAGCAGGTCCTGGTCGGTACCGGCAACGGTCCGATCTCCGCGTTCTTCGACGCGCTCCAGGCCGTCGGCATCGACGCCCGGCTGCTGGACTACCAGGAGCACACGATGAGCGAGGGCGCCTCCGCCGTCGCCGCCTCGTACATCGAGGTCGCCATCGACGACAAGGTTCTGTGGGGGATCGGCATCGACGCGAATACGACGCGTGCCTCGCTGAAGGCCGTCGTCTCCGCCGTCAACCGCGCGGCCCGCTGAAGCAGTTGACCTGCACTTTCCCGGCCCCGTACACCTACTTGCGGTGTGCGGGGCCTGGTCGTTTCTCGGCCATGGTCACAAGATCTCCGTGACCGGGGCGTGACCAAGGTGCTGACGCAGCCTCACCAATGTGGCTAACATCACGCCAACGCCGCGATGTTGCGGCGCCGTTACGGAGGTGTGCGACGTGCTGCCGAACAGGGGACTGGGGCGACGGACCGGGATCTCGCGGGTCCTGGGCGTGCACACCACATGGACGACCGTCGGCGACGGCGAGTTCTTCTGCCCGGGCTGCGGCGGCGACCGCAACTACCAGCGGCGCACCGGCCGGCGACGCTTCCTCGTGCTCGGGGTGCCGGTGCTGCCGCGCGGCGAGACCGGGCCCGTGGTGGAGTGCGCGGCGTGCCAGGAGCGGTTCGGCACCGACGCCCTCGACCACCCGACCACGCACCGCTTCTCCGCGATGCTGCGCGACGCCGTGCACACCGTCGTCCTCGCCGTCCTCGCCGTGGGCGGGGCCGCGCCCCGGACGTCCCTGGAGTGCGCGGTGGGCGTGCTGCGCGGCGCCGGGTTCGACGACACCTCCGAGGACCGGCTCGCGGCGCTCGTCGAGGCGCTGGTGACCGACGCCGGGCGGATGCCGGAGCACGCCGGTCCCGGCGCGTCCCTCGCCATCGAGCTGCACGAGGCGCTCGACCCGCTGGCACAGCATCTGGCCCCCGCAGGGCGGGAATCGATTCTGCTCCAGGGCGCGCGCATCGCCCTTGCCGACGGCCCGTACTCGGCCGGCGAGCGCGATGTCCTCGGCACCGTGGGCGCCGCTCTCACCATGTGCTCGGACGAGGTGGGCCAGTTGCTGGTGGCCGCCGCGCGGACGCCCAGCTGAGGGCTTGTGGCGGCCCTTAGGGTGGCCGCATGCCGTACGTTCCCGCGCTCCTCGTCATCGACATGCAGAACGCCCTGCTGCCGATCATGCACCGGCCCGCCGCCACCATCGCGGCCATCGCCGCCCTGCGCACCCGGGCGCGGGCGGCCGGGGTGCCCGTCGTCACCGTCCAGCACCACGGCGGCGACCTCGAACCCGGTACGGAGGGCTGGCGCATCGTCCCGGAACTCGACCCGGCGCCGGGCGAGCCGGTGGTCGCCAAGACGACCTCTGACGCCTTCCTGCGCACGGACCTCGCCACGGTGCTGGGCTCGCTCGGTGTCACCGAGGTGCTGATCACCGGGTTCGCCACGGAGAACTGCGTGGAGACGACGGCGCGGCAGGCGCTGAGCCGGGGGTTCGACCTCGTACTCGTCGCGGACGGCCATACGACGTCGGTCCGCCCGGCGGTGTCGGACTTCGTCCCGGCGGACCTGTCCATCGCCCACCACAACGAGATCTACCGGCACATCGACTTCCCGGACCGCCGGGTACGGGTGCTTCCGGCGGCCCGGGTGGACTTCGGCGCGCTCTAGGGCGTGCCCGCCCTAGGGCCTGCTGCCGACCTCGCCGCACTGCCCGTCGGACGGCGGCGGGGCGTGGTCGATGACGTCCAGCGTCTGGGGGCTGGTCGCCGCGAGCACCTTGCGGCAGATCTGCCCCAGCTGCTCCAGCTCCTGCGGGCTGAGCACGTCGATGACCGTCCTGCGCACCTCGCGCACGTGACCGGGAGCCGTCTCCACCACCTTGGCCATACCGCTGTCGGTGAGCACCGCCTCGACCGCGCGGTTCTCGGTGGGGCACGCGCGCCGCTGCACCCAGCCGAACTTCTCCAGCCGCCGCACGGCGTGCGAGAGGCGGGACTGCGAGCCGTTCGCGAGCTGCGCCAGCAGGTGCATCTGACGGGTCCGGCCGGGGCTCATGGAGAGCTCGGCGAGGATCGAGTACTCGAAGAAGTTGAGCCCCGCGTCCTGCTTGAGCTGGGCGTCGATCGTCGGTGGCAGCGCCATGAGCGCCCCGACCAGATGGACCCAGCCCCGGGCCTCCTCGCAGCTCAGCCAGGGAGTGTCGTCATCGCTCACGCCCCCAGCATACCGGGGTTGAACATTCAATCCAAAGGTGTCAGCATCGAGATTGAACATTCAATTCATGATTTGAGGAGTTCCCCATGAGTCTTCTGCGCATCGACGCCAGCATCCTCGGCCCCGCCTCCGCCGGTTCGGAGCTGGCCGACCTCGTCGTGGACACCTGGACCGCCGAGCACCCGCAGGAGCAGGTCGTCACCCGCCACCTGGGCACGGACCCGCTCCCCGCGCAGGCCTGGGCCGACGCCGTCAGCGCCGGGTACGCGCCCGAGGACCAGCGCACGGACGCCCAGAAGGCCGCCGTCGCCCTCGCCGCCGAACTCCGCGCCGAGCTGACCGACGCCTCCCAGGTCGTGCTCGCCTCGCCCTTCTACAACTTCGGCGTCTCCCAGCACCTGAAGACCTGGATCGACCTGGTGATCGCCAGCGGCGACCCGGGCGACCGGCTCCTTGAGGGCAAGAAGGTCGTCCTGCTCGTCACGCGCGGCGGCTCCTACGGCACCGGCACCCCGCGCGAGGGCTGGGACCACATGACCGACTACCTGCGCCGCATCCTCGTGGACGTCTGGGGCGCCGATCTCACGGTGGTGGAGCGCGAGTTCACCCTCGTCGGTGTGAACCCGGCGCTGGACCAGTTCAAGGACCTCGGCGCCGAGCTGAAGGAGAACGCCCAGACGGCCGCCCGCGAGGCCGGCAAGGCCCTCGCCGCCGCGCACTGACGACGGGCCTCCGGTGAGTTCCCCTCGCCCCGCAGCACGGTCACCGCGCTGCGGGGCGAGGGGCGGAGCCGAATCTCAGCGCGCGGCCCGGACGCCCCGGCTGACGAACGCCTGCCAGGCGTCGGCGCCGATCACGATGACATCGCCGCCGGTGACCTTGGAGTCCCGGACAGGGACGACGCCGGGGAGGTTGTCGGCTACCTCGACGCAGTCGCCGCCTTGGCCGTTGCTGTACGTGGACTTGCGCCAGTGGGCGGCGCCGGTGAAGTCGTGGGCGACCTCGACGCAGTCGCCGCCGTTGCCGTCGCTGTAGGTGGACTTGCGCCAGCTTGCGGTGCTCAGGTCGTACTCGCGCATCGTCTGTAGTCCTCCGCCGCCGATTCGACCAGGGGCAGGGACACCTCCGGCGACAACGCGGCGGCCCTGAGCTGATCGTAAGCCGTCTGTGAACGGTGCACCACGGCTGGATCGTCCAGCAGATTCCCCGAATACACGGCTTCTGTATAGGCAGTTGGCGGGGCGTCCTCGAACCGCATGAGCTTCAGCTGCCCCGTCATGATGGCGTACGCCCCTGCCGCGTACGGCAGTACCTGCATCACGACGACTCGGCGCTGCGCCAGCGCCACGATGTGTGCCAGCTGCTGGGCCATCACGGCGGGGCCACCGACCGGGATGCGCAGCACGTTCTCGTGAAGGATCACCCAATACACAGGGCGTGTAGCGCCCTGAAGGATCTGTGCGCGCTCCAGTCGGCCGGACACCTTCTCCTCGATGTACTCGTCCTCGGCGAATCGGTTCATGGAGAGCGTGATGGCCCGCGCGTAGTCAGCCGTCTGCAAGAGGCCCGGCACCAACGCCGGCGCGAACTCGCAGATCTCGGTTGCCGTTGCCTCAAGTTCCGCTGCGGCAGCGAAGTACTCGGCGTACCGATGGTCATCGATCAGGCTGCGCCACATGCGCTCGAAAATACCGTCGGATTGCAGGATGTCGTCGATCCTCTGGGCTACATCGAGCTGCGGCTTGCGAATTGCCTGTTCGAATTGGCCGATGTATCCGCCGGAGACGAAAACCTGTATGCCCAGCTCGACCTGAGTGAGCCCGGCGTCTTCCCGGCGCCGCTTCAGTTCCTGCCCGAAGAACTCCCAAGCCGCCTGCCGCGATCCATTGGACACCGCCAACCCCCAAGCTCTGCCCTGCACTTGTAGTGCACAGACCCCTCCTCACTGTAGATCCGAAGCGTCACCGTTGAGGCACGAAGCGTGAAATCGAATCGGGCAGGGGAGCCAGATGACGGGACGGACGAACCACTCGGCGCAGTGCGTGGAGGAGGCGGAGGAAACGGTGAACGGATTGCGGGCCGCGCTCGCGAGGGCGGGAATTGTGCTGCCCTCGCTCGGACTCGATCAGGGGTCAATCGCGCGAACTGCCCCGTGTCCCTCGGTGGAATTGGGGCGTTGTTCGGTTGACGCGGCGGCGCGCCTGGCTGCCGTGCTCAGGTCAGACCCGGACGACAGGAGCGCCACCGAATGAAACCGCCGATCGGTTCCTACGCCGTCGACACGAGCACGGGTCAGGTCGGCATGGTGATGGGGCACGAGGGGCCGTACGTACAGTTGCGGCCCTTCGGGGGCGGCCGGGAGTGGGACTGTCCGCCGGACGGGGTGCGGGAGGCGACGATGCGGGAGCGGCTGCGGGCCGCGACGTCGTACGCGAACCGTCGGAGCCGGGGCGAGGTGCCCTGAGGGGGCGGGCCGCTCAGAACGCGGGGAACGCGGCGCCGGACGGATGGAACGGCTCGCGTTCGCCCCGGAAGGCGCGCGAGGCCGCCCGCGCCGCGCCGGGGCGCAGTTCCTCGATCCGGCCGGCGGCGGCGAGCGCCGACAGGGTGGGGCCGCCCAGGTAGGCCGAGGCGAGCGCGGACACGGGGACGCGCACGTCGGCCGCCGCGGTGGTGCGGGTGCAGGAAGCCTGGTCGGCGCCGTCGGTCAGCAGTCGGTAGCGGCCGCTGTTCCAGGGGCAGAAGTCGTCCTCGACGTCGAGAACCAGGTCCAGGGCGGTCGCGTAACGGCGGGCCGTCAGTGCCCGGCCGACGTCCACCAGCCTGACCCAGAGATTGTCGACGACCGTGGCGCTCGCCGCGCGCGGGTCGACCAGGAGATGGGTCAGCGGCTCGTCGGTCGCGGCGTCGTAGGTGAGGCGGTCGTGCGCGTCGAGATCGCTGAAGTAGCGCCACAGCGTCGCGTACGACTGCCGTGTGGTGGCGACGAGTTCGACGATCCGGGCCGTGGTGCGGTGCGAGCGGTAGACGGCGTAGCCGGTGACCTCACCGGCCGGGTCGGTGTGGACGACGTACCGCAGGGCGGTCGCGCCGTCCCGGATGTGCGGGGCGTCGGCGTCGTGGAGGCGGGCGTTCCAGTACTTCTCCGTACGGTCGACCCAGCCGGGCGTGTGCTGCCGGGCCGCGTCGAAGACCTTCTCCAGGAGCGGGCGGGCCGCGGCGGCGTCGAGCAGGCGGAGAGTGCCGGTGCCGAAGTCGGTGTCCGGGCGCAGGGCCATGGCCCGCTGGTCGGCGTCGACGACGGCGCGATGGCTGGCGACGCCGTAGCCGAAGCGGCCGTAGATGGTGGCCTCGGCCGCGTTCAGCGCCGCGAGCGGCTCGCCCTCGCCGGACTCGTACAGATCGGTGAGCTGGCGGCGCATCAGCGCGGTGAGGATGCCGCGGCGGCGATGCGTCGGCAGCACGCCGACGAGCGTGATGCCCGCGCAGGGCACGAAGGCGCCGGGCACCGTCAGCGTGCGGCCGTAGACGGAGGCGCCGCCGACGATGTCGGTGCTGCCGACGGCGTCGTACGCGGCGAGTGTGCGCCCGGGGTCGATGGTCTCGCGGGCGTTGCGCAGCGAGCCCTCGCGCAGGTCCTGGCCGTACGTCGTCGTGATCATCGTGGCCCAGGCGTCGAACTCGTGCGCCTCGATGGTGCGGATCGGGTGGTGCATCGGGTGTTGTTTCGGCTGGTGGGGAGCGCTCATGTTGTTCATGCCGTGAGCCTGACCGGATAAACAGGCCCGCCACATCGGGTGAGTGGGGTATTTATGCTGGCCGGATGATGGCCGATCGTGTGGTGAGCCCGGTGTGCGTCGGCCGTGACGACGCGCTTCGGACGCTGGCGCGGACCTGGCGCGACGCGCTCGGGCAGGGGCCCGCGGTGGCGCTGGTCGCCGGTGAGGCGGGCATCGGGAAGTCGCGGCTGCTCGCCGAGTTCGCGCGGGAGGCGGAGCCCGGCGCGCGGACGGCCGTGGGCGCCTGCACGGAGTTCGGTGCGGACGGGCTCGCGTACACCCCGTTCGTGGCCGTGCTGCGGCGCCTGATCCGCGGCGGCGACCTCGTCCCCGAGACCGGCCGCTACCGCGAACTCGGCCGCTGGTTCCCGGAGTTCGGCGAGCCCGCCGCCGCGGACACCGGCAGACACCGGCTCTACGAGGAGGTCCTCGATCTCGTCGAGCGGGCCGCCACCGACCGGCCGCTCGTGCTGGCCGTCGAGGACCTGCACTGGGCCGACGCCGCCTCCCGCGAACTGTTCGCCTTCCTCGCCCGCAACCTCACCCGCCCCGGCATCCTGCTGCTCGCCACCTACCGCCCCGGCGAGACCGGCGCGGGACAGCTCGGCCCGCTGCTCGCCGAACTCGCCCGCGGCCCGCGCACCGTCACCGTGCGGCTGTCCCGGCTGAGCCCGGACGACGTCGGCCGGCAGCTCACCGAGATCCTCGGCGCCGTCCCCGACGAGGCGACGGTGCGCCGCGTGCACCGGCGCAGCGACGGCAACCCGCTCTACGTCGAAGCCCTCGCCCACGCCGACGAGCGCACCCCGGACAGTCTGCGCGACCTCCTCCTGCACGGCCCCCGGGCGCTGGACGACCCGCCCCGCCGCCTGCTCGGCCTGCTCGCGGCGGGCGGCGGCCGCGTCCCGCACCGCCTCCTGGAGGGCGTGGCCGACGACAGTGGCGTCCAACTCGACGCACAACTGCGGGCGTTGGTCGACCGTGGTCTGCTGGTGACGTCCGGCGACGGTTACGACTTCCGGCACGCGCTCATCCGCCAGGCCGTGTACGAGGACCTGCTGCCCGGCGAGCGGGCCCGGCTGCACGCCCGCTACGCCGAAGCCCTCGACGGCACCGACGCGCACGCCGAACTCGCCGCCCACGCCCGCGCCGCCGGCCGGCACAAGACCGCCCTCGCCGCCGGGTTCCGGGCCGCGCGCCGGGCCCGGTCCTCGTACGCGTACGGGGAACAGGCCCACCTGCTGGAGCTGGTCGTCGAACTCTGGGATCAAGTCCCCGACGCAGCCGCGGAGTTGAGCGTCGATCTGGCCGCCGTGCTGACCGACGCCGCCGAGGCCTGCATGCTCAGCGGGGACTACGCCCGCGGCGTCGAGCACGCCACCGCCGGACTCGCCGCCCTCGACGAGCGGGCCGAGCCCGAGCGCGCCGCCCTGCTCCTGGAACATCGCGGGCGTCTCCTCATCCGGCAGCACGAAGTCGGCACCCCCGACTTCGAACGGGCGCTGCGGCTGCTGCCCGACCGGCCCGACCACGTCCAGCGCGGCCGGGTCTTCGGAATGCTGGCCATGGGCGGGCTGCCCAGGGACCCCGCGACCCTGCGCGCGTTCGACGAGGCGCTGCTCGCCGGGCGGCGCACCGGCGACGCGACGGTCACCGTGCGCGGCCTGCTCGGCGCGGGCGCCCGTCACCACGACCTCGGCGCGCTCACCGAGGCGCGGGTCCTCGCCGAGCGCCTCGACACCCAGGACCTGCTGCTGACCGTGCCGATGTACGAGGCGATCCTGCACCTGTGCGACGGGGAGCAGCGGCGGGCCGCCGAGGTGGCCCTGGCGGGCGCGCGGCAGGCCCACCGGTCCGGGCTCGGCCTCAGCCGGGGCGCCGACCTCACCTGCTACGCGGTGCGGGCGCTGCTGGCCGCGGGCGAGTGGGACCGGGCCGCCGCCCTCGTCGCCGAGACCCTGGAACAGGGGCCGCCGCCCGTACAGGAACAGGTGCTGCGCTCGCTGGCCGGACAGCTGGCGCTGCTGCGCGGCGACCGTGCGTCGGCGCAGGCCACGCTCGACGCGACCGCCGGCGCCCCGCGCGAGGTGGTCCGGTGCCACCAGTACGCCCTGCGGTGCCTGCTCGCGCTCGCCCAGGGCGACGCCGAACGCGCCGACCGGCTGCTCGGCGACGCCCTCGCCGACCCGGACCTCGCCCTCGTCCACGGCTTCGAGTCGCGTCCCGTGCTCATCGCGGGCGCCCTCGTCCAGCGGGCCAGGGCGGCCGGTGCCGGGGACGGGGCCGCGGCCCGGCGAGCCGAACTAGCCGCCCTCGACGACCGGTTCGGCGTCGACGGCAGGCTCGACAGCGCGCAGCGCACCTTCCTGCGGGCGCTGCTCGACGACACCGGGTGGGCGGCGGCCGTCGCCGCGTGGCGCGACCTCGGGCGGCCCTACGAACTGGCGCAGAGCCTGCTGTACGGCGCTCGTGCCGCGGCCGACGGCGGGCGGGTCCTGCTCACCGAGGCGGCCGCCCTGGCCGAGACGCTGGGCGCGCGGCCGCTCGCCCGGGAGATCGCGCTCACCGCCGGGCGGGGCACCGCCGACGGGCCCGGCCTGACCGCCCGCGAACACGACGTGCTCGCCCTCGTCGCGGAGGGCCTGAGCAACCGGCAGATCGCGGGCCGCCTGCACATCTCCCCGAGCACGGCGGGGGTCCACGTCTCCCACATCCTGGCCAAGCTCGGCGCCTCCACCCGCACCGAGGCGGCGACACTCGCCCACAGGGAGGGCTGGGCATGAGGGACAATGGGCCCCATGAGTCTGTTCCGCGACGACGGCATCGTGCTGCGCACCCAGAAGCCGGGTGAAGCGGACCGCATCATGCTGTTCTCCCCCGGGGGACAACCCCGGGACCCCCGGCCGGACACCCGTGGGGGCGTGCGATGAGTCTCTTCCGGGACGACGGCATCGTGCTGCGGACTCAGAAGCTCGGGGAAGCCGATCGCATCATCACCCTCCTCACTCGCGGGCACGGGCGCGTGCGTGCCGTCGCGCGGGGAGTGCGGCGCACCAAGTCGAAGTTCGGGGCGCGGCTCGAACCCTTCTCCCACGTCGACGTGCAGTTCTTCGCGCGGAACAGTGAGCTGGTCGGCCGCGGGCTGCCGCTGTGCACGCAGAGCGAGACGATCGCCCCGTACGGCGGCGGGATCGTCAGGGACTACGCCCGGTACACGGCCGGTACCGCCATGCTGGAGACGGCGGAACGGTTCACCGACCACGAGGGCGAGCCCGCCGTCCAGCAGTACCTGCTCCTCGTCGGCGCCCTGCGCACCCTCTCCCGCGGCGAGCACGAGCCGCACCTCATCCTCGACGCGTTCCTGCTCCGCTCCCTCGCGGTCAACGGCTACGCGCCCACCTTCGGCGACTGCGCCAAGTGCGGAATGCCCGGTCCCAACCGGTTCTTCTCCGTCGGCGCGGGCGGCTCGGTTTGCGTCGACTGCCGGGTACCGGGCAGCGTCGTACCCTCACCGCAGGCCCTCGTCCTGCTCGGTGCGCTGCTGACCGGAGACTGGGAGACGGCGGACGGCTGCGAGGCGAGGTTCGCGCGGGAGGGCAGCGGGCTGGTGTCGGCGTACCTGCACTGGCACATGGAGCGCGGACTGCGCTCGCTGCGATACGTAGAGAAAAGCTGAAGCTGAGCTAGGGGAGAGGCCCACCACCATGGCACGTCGCGGAATTCTCGGCCGGTCGTCACGACGCGAGTACGTCGTACCGGAACCGCACCCGTCGGGCGCGCGGCCGCCGAAGATCCCCGGCGAGCTGGTTCCCGAGCACGTCGCCATCGTGATGGACGGCAACGGCCGCTGGGCCAAGGAGCGCGGGCTGCCGCGCACCGAGGGGCACAAGGTCGGCGCCGAGCGCGTTCTCGACGTCCTTCAGGGCGCCATCGAGATGGGCGTCGGCGCCATCTCGCTGTACGCGTTCTCGACGGAGAACTGGAAGCGGTCCCCGGACGAGGTGAAGTTCCTCATGAACTTCAACCGGGACTTCATCCGCAAAACCCGTGATCAGCTCGACGAGCTGGGTGTGCGGGTGCGGTGGGTGGGGCGGATGCCCAAGCTGTGGAAGTCGGTCGCCAAGGAGCTGGAGATCTCCCAGGAGCAGACCAAGGACAACGACAAGCTGACGCTGTACTTCTGCATGAACTACGGCGGGCGGGCCGAGATCGCCGACGCCGCGCAGGCTCTTGCCGAGGACGTGAAGGCGGGGCGGCTGGATCCGTCCAAGGTCAGCGAGAAGACGTTCGCGAAGTACCTGTACTACCCGGACATGCCTGACGTCGATCTGTTCCTGCGGCCCAGCGGTGAGCAGCGCACGTCGAACTATCTGCTGTGGCAGAGCGCCTACGCCGAGATGGTCTTCCAGGACGTTCTGTGGCCGGACTTCGACCGGCGTGACCTGTGGCGGGCCTGCGTCGAGTACGCGTCCCGGGACCGCCGCTTCGGCGGGGCCACGCCCAATGAGGTGCTGCTGCAGCTGGAGGCCGAGGGCTAGGCCCCACTTGGGTTGTCGGTCGTCTACCGGCCGGTGGCCGCTTCTCGCGCAGTTCCCCGCGCCCCTGGAAGCGAGCTCCGCTCGCCCAGGGGCAGCCCAGCTTCAAGGGGGAAGGCGCGCGAAGCGCAGCCTTCAGGGGCGCGGGGAACTGCGCGACCAGCCACGACGAGAGCCGCGCCCGATCGCGAGACCAGTCAACCCGCGGAGCACTCCGCGCAGGTGCCGAAGATTTCCACCGTGTGGGCCACGTTCACATAGCCGTGCTCGGAGGCGATGGCCTCCGCCCACTTCTCCACTGCCGGGCCCTCGACCTCCACGGCCTTGCCGCACATCCGGCAGACCAGATGGTGATGGTGGTCACCCGAGGAGCAGCGCCGGTACACGGCCTCGCCCTCCGAGGTGCGCAGCACGTCGACCTCGCCGGCGTCGGCGAGGGACTGGAGCGTGCGGTAGACCGTGGTCAGGCCCACCGAGTCGCCCTTGTGTTTGAGCACGTCGTGCAGTTCCTGGGCGCTGCGGAACTCGTCCACCTCGTCGAGCGCCGCCGCAACTGCCGCGCGCTGGCGGGTCGACCTGCCTCGAACCGGGGCTGCCACGGGTTTCTCCTCACATCCCTGCCACGTGCGTACGGCCGCCATTGTGCCAGGCGGCGCCGTGGCCGAGTCAGCCATGAAGGGAAGGGGCCGCCGCCTGCTGCTCCGGGATCGGGCAGGCGGCCGGGTCGGCGGAAGGGGCGGCGGCGGCCCGCGCGCGGCGCCGGGCGAGCGGCGTGGCCAGCAGGGTCAGCACGATGAAGACGGCGATGGTCAGGAGCACGATCGTCGCGCCGGGCGGCACGTCCTGGTAGTAGGAGGTGACGGTGCCGCTCAGGGTCACCACGACGCCGATGGCCACCGCGCAGATGAACGTGGCCCGGAAGCTACGGGTGAGCTGCTGCGCCGCCGCGACCGGCACCACCATCAGCGCCGACACCAGGAGCAGGCCCACGACGCGCATGGCGACGGTCACCGTCACCGCGGCGGTGACCGCGATCAGCAGGTTAAGGGCGCGCACCGGCAGGCCCGTGACCCGCGCGAACTCCTCGTCCTGGCTGACGGCGAAGAGCTGCCGGCGCAGGCCGACCGTCACCAGGACCACGAACGCGGCGAGCCAGCAGATCGCCGTGATGTCGGCCGGGGAGACCGTCGCGAGCGAGCCGAAGAGGTACGAGCTGAGATTGGCCGTCGAGCCGCCGGGCGACAGGTTGATCAGCATGACGCCGCCCGCCATGCCGCCGTAGAAGAGCATGGCGAGCGCGATGTCGCCGCGCGTCTTGCCGTACCAGCGGATCAGCTCCATGATCAGCGCGCCGAGCACGGAGACCGCCGTCGCCATCCACACCGGCGACGTGGACAGCAGGAAGCCGAGGCCGACACCGGTCATCGCGACGTGCCCGATGCCGTCGCCCATCAGGGCCTGGCGGCGCTGGACGAGGTAGATGCCGATGGCGGGCGCCGTGATGCCGATGAGGACGGCGGCCAGCAGCGCCCGCTGCATGAAGGCGAAGTCGAGGAATTCCATGTCAGCTCAGCAGTCCGGTGCGTACGGGCTCCGCCTCGGCGGAGTGCGGGTGGACGTGGTCGTGGCCGGGCAGCGCGTGCTGGCCGACGGCCTTCGGGGGCGGGCCGTCGTGCCGGACGCAGCCGTCGCGCAGGACGACGGCCCGGTCGATCAGCGGCTCCAGCGGGCCCAGTTCGTGCAGGACGAGCAGGACGGTGGTGCCCGCCGCGACCTGCTCGCGCAGCGTCGCGGCCAGCACCTCCTGGCTGGCCAGGTCGACGCCCGCCATCGGCTCGTCCATGATCAGCAGCTCCGGCTGGGCGGCCAGCGCGCGGGCGATCAGCACCCGCTGGTGCTGGCCGCCGGACAGCGCGTCGACGGAGTCCTTGGCGCGGTCGGCCATGCCCACCGACTCCAGGGCGCGGGTCACCGCGTCCCGGTCGGCCCGGCGCAGGATGCCGAACCGGGCGCGGGAGAGCCGCCCCGAGGAGACGACCTCGGTCACCGTCGCGGGCACGCCGCCCGCGGCCGTCGTGCGCTGGGGGACGTACCCCACACGCGCCCAGTCCTTGAACCGGCCGCGGGCCGTGCCGAACAGCTCTATCTCGCCGCCGGTGACCGGCACCTGGCCGATGATGCTGCGCACCGCGGTCGACTTGCCCGAGCCGTTCGCGCCGAGCAGGGCGACGACCTCGCCGCGGCGGATCGTGAGGTCGATGCCGCGCAGCACGGGGCGCGAGCCCAGCTCGGCCGTCACCTTGCGCAGGGTGATCACCGGTTCGCCCAACGGTTCACTCATGTCCGCCCCGTCCTTCGCGTCGCCTGGTCCGTGTGTCACTTCGTGCCGAGCGCCTTCTGGAGCGCGGCCAGGTTCGACTCCATGACCGCGATGTAGTCGTCGCCCTGGGACTTCTCGGTGATGCCCTCGATCGGGTCGAGTACGGCCGTCTTCAGTCCGGTGTCACCCGCGAGGGTCTTCGCCGTCCGGTCGCTGACGAGCGTCTCGTAGAAGACGGTGGTGACGCCGTCGGCCTTCGCCATCTTCTGGAGGTCCTTGACGCGGGCGGCGCTGGGCTCGCTCTCCGGGTCGAGGCCGCTGATGGCCTCCTCGGTGAGGCCGTAGCGCTCGGCGAGGTAGCCGAAGGCCGCGTGGGTGGTGATGAAGACCTTGCTGTCGGTGCTCTTCAGGCCGGCCTCGTACTTCTTGTTCAGGCCGTCCAGCTTGCCGACCAGCGTCGCGGTGTTCTTCTTGTACTCCGCCGCGTGGTCCGGGTCGGCCTTCTCCAGGGCCTTGCCGACGCCCTCGGCGACCTCGGCGTACTTCACCGGGTCGAGCCAGATGTGCGGGTCCGTGCCCTCTTCGCCGCCGTGGTCGTGGTCGTGCTCGTCGGCGTGCCCGCCGACCTCGCTGCCGTGCTTCTCCAGCTCGGTCAGGGTGGCGGCGTCGACCTTGGCGCCGATGCCGGACTGGCTGATCGCCTCGTCGACGGAGGGCTGCAGGCCCTTGAGGTAGACCGCGACATCGGCCTCTTCGAGCTGGCCGCGCTGCTTGGCGCTGACTTCGAGGTCGTGCGGCTCCTGGCCGGGCTCGGTCAGATTGGTGACGGCGACGTGGTCGCCGCCGATCTGCTCGGCGAGGTACTGCATCGGATAGAACGACGCCACCACGTCCAGCTTGCCGTCGCTGTTCTTGCCATCGGCGGCGGACGACCCGCACGCGGACAGCACGGTCAGGCCGAGCACCGTGGTTCCGGCGACGGCGGCGGTGGATATGAGGCGGCGGGAGGGACGCGGGGAGCGGCGTACGTTCATGACAGTCATTTTCAACAAAAGTGGAAACGATTGTCAACAAGCTCTTCGCGAGACCTTCGTCCCGCTCGGTCCCGCTCTGTGACCAGGAACCGATTTGGTTCGGGAGGTGGGCCCGCCGGTAACCTGAGGCATTCGCTCCCGGAGCGCGTATCCAGCGCGCTCACCGTCGCCGTAATGAAGAGAGCACCGTGGCCGCCGACAAGATCGAAACCATCGTCAGCCTCAGCAAGCGCCGTGGCTTCGTCTACCCCTGCAGCGAGATCTACGGCGGCCAGCGTGCCGCCTGGGACTACGGTCCGCTGGGTGTGGAGCTGAAGGAGAACCTCAAGCGTCAGTGGTGGCGCTACATGGTCACCGCGCGCGAGGACGTCGTCGGTATCGACTCGTCGGTGATCCTGGCCACCGACGTCTGGCAGGCCTCCGGCCACGTCGCCACCTTCACCGACCCGCTCACCGAGTGCACCGCCTGTCACAAGCGGTTCCGCGCGGACCACCTTGAAGAGGCGTACGAGGAGAAGAAGGGCCGTCTCCCCGAGAACGGCCTCGCGGACATCAACTGCCCGAACTGCGGCACCAAGGGCGCCTTCACCGAGCCCAAGCAGTTCTCCGGCCTGCTCTCCACGCACCTCGGCCCGACCCAGGACAGCGGCTCGGTCGCCTACCTGCGTCCCGAGACCGCGCAGGGCATCTTCACCAACTTCGCTCAGGTGCAGACGACTTCGCGCCGCAAGCCGCCGTTCGGCATCGCCCAGATGGGCAAGTCGTTCCGCAACGAGATCACGCCCGGCAACTTCATCTTCCGCACCCGCGAGTTCGAGCAGATGGAGATGGAATTCTTCGTCAAGCCGGGCGAGGACGAGCAGTGGCAGGAGTACTGGATGGAGCAGCGCTGGAACTGGTACACCGGCCTGGGCCTGCGCGAGGAGAACATGCGGTGGTTCGAGCACCCGAAGGAGAAGCTCTCCCACTACTCCAAGCGCACCGCTGACATCGAGTACCGCTTCCGCTTCGGCGGCAGCGAGTGGGGCGAGCTGGAGGGCGTCGCCAACCGCACGGACTACGACCTGTCCGCGCACTCCAAGGCCTCCGGCCAGGACCTCTCCTACTTCGACCAGGAGAAGGGCGAGCGCTACACGCCGTACGTCATCGAGCCCGCCGCCGGTGTCGGCCGCACGATGCTGGCGTTCATGCTCGACTCGTACTTCGAGGACGAGGCGCCCAACGCCAAGGGCAAGATGGAGAAGCGCACGGTCATGCGCTTCGACCACCGCATCGCCCCGGTGAAGGTCGCGGTGCTCCCGCTGTCCCGCAACCCGGAGCTGTCGCCGAAGGCGAAGGGTCTGGCCGCCGCGCTGCGCCAGAACTGGAACATCGACTTCGACGACGCCGGTGCCATCGGCCGCCGCTACCGTCGCCAGGACGAGATCGGCACGCCGTTCTGCGTCACCGTCGACTTCGACACCCTCGAGGACAACGCGGTGACCGTGCGCGAGCGCGACACCATGAAGCAGGAGCGCGTCTCCCTCGACCAGATCGAGGGCTACCTGGCCGCGCGCCTGGTCGGCTGCTGATCAGGGTCCGCGTCAGGGTTCGCGACTGAGGCACTGAAAGCCCCGGCCCGCCGTTTCGGCGGTGGGCCGGGGCTTTTTGCTGCACACTGCGGCGTGTGCCTCACATGACGAGCAGCAGAGTCAGCCGCTGGGACCAGCACGGGCGCGGTCATGTCGTGCGGGTCGAAAAAGCGGGTATGCAGCGCCAGTTGACGTGCGACACGTGCGGCTGGCGAAGAACGGCGCAGTTCCTGCCGTGGCTGAAGGCCGAGGAACACCTGGAGCAGGCGCACCAGGCGACGGTGGACCCGGGTTCCGACAACAGCAACAGCAACAGCAACGACAAGGACAAGGGCGGGGACAGGTCCTAGCGGTCGCCGAGCACGCACTCGGCGGCCGCCACCACCGTGGCGACCTGATGGGCGACCTGTCGCTCGACCGGTACCCGGCGCAGGCCCAGCGCCTTCTCGAAGTCGGCGCACCATGTGCGGAACAACTGCTCCAGCTCCGCGTGCAGCGCCGGTGCGGCCGGATCGGGTGACGCGTCGAGGAGCCGCAGCAGCAGGCCGGCGGCGCGCAGCGGCTGCCGGCGGGCCGCGATCTCCAGTGCGGTGAGCTGCGCCGTCGGCAGCGCGGCGGCCCGGCCGATCAGCGGCTCCCAGGAGGCGGCGACCAGGTCGAAGAGGTCCTCGGCCATCCAGTCCAGGACGCGGCGCGGCGCGCTGTCGGCGGCGGAGGGGAGGAATGCGGCGGCCTTGTCGAGGACCGAGGTCACCTGGGCGCCACCGCCCCGCACCAGCCGGGACAGCTCGCGCAGGGCGTTCCCGGTGTCGGGGTACGGCGCCGGATCCGCGGCCGACTCCGCCGCCCAGATGGGGACTTCGACGATGGCCGTGACCCCGCCGTAGATCTGTGGGGCGCACCAGGTCGTCGGCCCGATGTCGTCCGTGCCCTGCGGCAGCCGGCCCGCGGCGTCGCGCGCGGGCAGGACGAAGACGCCGGGACTCGGGTTGTCCCAGTTCGGCGCGTCGTAGGTGCCGTGCTGGAGCGGGATCGCGCAGGCGTCGGCACTGGCCGCGAACGGGGCGGCCAGGCCCGGCAGTTCACGGGTCAGCTGCACCCAGCTGCCGCCCGCGTCGGTGCCGTGCAGCGAGCACTGGAGCACCGGCCGCACCTCGTCGATGAGCCGGAACAGGGCGCGGGTCTCCGGCAGCGGGCCCCCGGCGATCGGCGCCCACTCCGGCTGGTGCGCGGCGACCGGGCGGAACGCGGTGCGGTAGTAACCGGCCAAGGTGTCGTCGGGGGCGGGCCCGCTCAGCGCGGCGCCGTCCGGGTCGAGGCACAGGACGATGTCCCAGGTGACCCGAGCAGGGCCGGTCGCGGGCGAGGGGTGCTCACCGCCCGCCACGCGCCCGGCGAGGGCCAGCGCGCTCGCCCCGCCGACCGGCTCGTCGGGGTGCGGTCCCGCGACGACGAGGACGTGCTCCCGTCCGTGGCCCACGGACAGGAGCAGGATCGGCCGCCCGGCGCGCGAGAGCCCGATCCGGCGCAGCCGGCAGGTCCCGGGATGCCGGGCGGCCAGCCGCCGGGCCGACGTGACGACCTCGGCGGCTGTGGGGCAGCGGTCCACGGTCGGATCAGGATCCGCCGTTGCCGCCGCTCTCGCCTGTGGTCTCTTTCTTGTCCAGCGGACGGATCCTGATCCGGGTCGCCGGCTTCGCCTGGTGCGTCATGCCCTGTCCTTCCTGTGGGGTGATCCCTGTGGGGGTGATCCCCGTGGGGGTGGTCGGTCAGTTCGCTGACGTGCTCTTGCCAGCCTTCGCGCTGGGCGGCAGGGTTGTCAATCACCGTTAGCCCAGGGCCTGTTGGGACTCACGAGATTGGCGCGAAGATGACGGTGCGAGCGATGCGGCGGCCCCGGATCAAACCCGAGCACCGGGCCTACCGGACCGTGGACGGCAACATCAGGATCGGCAGCGTCGTGCACGGCATCGGCGCCGAGGTCGCCGACCCCCAGGGCTGGCTGTGGACGCTGGTGGAGTCCATGGACGGCACCCGCGACGCCGCGGCCGTCGTCGCCGAGGTGACCCGGCACCACCCCGGGCAGCCGCTCCCGGACACGGAGATCGTCCAGGCGATGACCGACCTGGCCGCGGCCGGCTTCGTCGAGGACGCCGGCGCCGAACCGCCCCCTGAGCTGTCCGCCCCGGAACAAGAGCGCTACAGCCGCGGCATGACCCTGCTGCGCTGGATGGACCTCACCCCGCGCACCGGCCCCTGGGAGCCCCAGGTGCGACTGAGCCGGGCCCGGGTCCTGCTGCTCGGTGTCGGCGGCACCGGCGGGGCCGCCGCCCGTGACCTCGTCGCCTCCGGGGTGGGCGCCCTGCACTGCGTCGACCCGGACGTCGTCGAACTGTCCAACCTCAACCGGCAGACCCTGTACCGCGAGACGGATCTCGGCGCGCCCAAGACCGACGCGGCCCTGCGCGCCCTGCGGGCCCTGAACCCGGCGGTCCGCCTCACGGGCGAGCGCACCGAGGTGCGCGGCCCCGACGACCTGTACGCCCTGCTCGGCGGCGGCCCGGCGGCGTACGACGTACTGCTGCTCGCCGCCGACCGGCCCGCGGTGATCCGCCGCTGGGCCAACGAGGTCTGCCTCGCCACGGGCACGCCCTGGGCCGAGGCCGGGTACCGGGGGCCACTGGTCGCTGTGGGCGTCTTCGTGCCCGGCAAGGGCCCGTGCTGGCAGTGCCTGCGCGACGCCGAGATCGAGCGGCGGGATCTGCGGCTCGCCCCCGGCCAGGACGAGGACGTCGCCTCGCCCCGCATGCCGTGGAACCCGGCCAACGCCGTCACCGCGAGCCTGTCCGGCAGTCTCCTGGCACAGGCCGCGCTCACGCTGCTGTGCGGCATCCCGCCGGTCGACCCCGGCTACCGCCACGGCCTCAACCTCATGGTCCCCGGCGATCCCGTCCTCCAGCGCTGCGAGCCCCGCCCCGACTGCCCCGCCTGCGGCACACCGGGGAAGGCGGACCGCCCGTGACGGACACCGCCGACCTGCCCCGGATCACGCCCGAGACCCAAGTGGTCCTGCACGACCTCGCGGTGCGGCGCGACCGGGACGACTGGATCGTGGGCCGGATGGCCACCCGCACCTTCGTCGCCCTGCCGTACGCCGGAGCGCGGGCCGTCCAACTCCTGCGCGGGGGAGGGACGGTGGCCGACGCCGCCGAGACGCTGCGCGCCGAGACGGGCGAGGAGTTCGGGATCACGGAGTTCGTCGAGGATCTGGCCGCCCTCGGCTTCGTGGCCCGGATCGGCGCACGCCCGCTGCCGGACACCGCGCCGCCGCCCGCGTCGCTGCCCCGGCTGCGCCCGCGCCACGCCAGACTCGCCCTGCACCCGGTGCTGCCCTGGCTCGTCGCGGCACTGCTCGCGGCGGCGCTCGTCGCCCTGGTCCGTGATCCCGAACTGCTGCCCGGCTACCGCGATCTGCTGTGGAGCAGGCACGGCAGCCTGGTCCTGCTCAGCGGGGCGGCGGCAGGCTGGGCGCTGGTCCTCGCCCACGAGCTGGCCCACCTGGTGACGGCCCGCGCCGCAGGCGTGCCGGGGCGCATCCGGCTCGGCACCCGATTGCAGTTCCTCGTGATGCAGACCGACATCAGCGGCATCGAACTGGCCCCGCGCCGCCACCGGATGACCGCCTACCTGGCCGGCATCGCCCTCAACCTGTCCGTCGCGTCCTGCCTGCTGCTGGTCCTCGCCGCGGCGGACCCCGGCCCGACGGCCCACCGGCTGCTCGCGGCCGGACTGCTGCTCGCCCTGCTGCCGCTGCCCTTCCAGCTCATGGTGTTCACCCGCACCGACCTGTACTTCGTCCTCCAGGACCTCACCGGCTGCCGGGATCTGTACGGGGACGGGCTCGCGTACGCCCGGTACGCGGCCCGGCGCGTGACGCGCCGCGCGGGGCACGATCCGAGCCGCGAACTGCCCGCGCACGAGCGCCGGGCGGTACGCGGCTACAGCGTGGTCCTCGTCGTCGGCACCGTGCTCTGCCTGGCGTTCATGGCCTGTGTGACGCTGCCCGCCGACGTGACCCTGCTGGTCCGCGCGGCGCGTGGCCTCGGCCCCGGGCACGGACTCGCGGGCAACGCGGACGCGGCGACGGTGCTGCTCGTCCTCGGTTCGGTCAACGTCCTGTGGGCGGTGACCTGGTGGCGGGGAAGAAAGGCGTCCCGCGCCGCCAGAAGGCGTTAGCGCTTCTCGATGCCCCGCATCACCAGGTCCACCACCGCGCCGAACGCCGCCTGTGCGTCCGGGCGGGTCCACTCCGGGGCGTACACCGGGTCGTGGAAGTGGGCGGTCGCCTCGAAGATCGCGCGGACCGTCGCCGTGGTGTCGGGGACGTCGAACTCGCCCTGAGCCACGCCCTGTTCGACGATCGTCGTGAGCTGGCCGAGGAGTTCGGCGATGTGGGCGTCGACCACCTCGCTGTTCTCCGTCGTCAGAACCGTGTAGGTGGCGAACAGCTCCGGGTCGTCGCCCGCCTTGTGCCGCTTGGCGTCGAAGAGGGCCGTCAGCCACTGCCGCAGCTTGGCCGCGGGCCGCTCGGCGCCGTCCGTGACCGCCGACAGGACGCCGGTGGTCCGGTCCAGCCAGCGCTTGGTCACCGCGCCGCGCAGCTCGGCCTTCGTACGGAAGTGGCGGTACACCGAGCCGTGGCTGACGCCGAGCGCGCGGGCCACGTCGACCACGGTCGCCTTCGCGGCGCCGTGGCGGCGCAGCACGTCCTCGGTCGCGGCGAGGATGCGCTCGGGGGTCAGGGTCTCGGTGGTCGGTGCCATGTCAGTGACCGTACCCGGACACGGTCAGCGCTCGCTGTCGAGGTCAGCCATCTGTGCCGCCGCGTAACGGTCGCCGGCGGCGGCGCCCACGGGCACGGCCCGCTCGATCGCGGCGAGGTCGGCGTCGTCCAGCGTCACGTCGAGCGCGCCCAGTGCCTCGGTCAGCCGGGTCCGGCTGCGGGCGCCGATCAGCGGCACGATGTCCTCACCACGGCTGAGCACCCAGGCGATCGCGATCTGGGCGACGCTGACGCCCTTCTGCTCGGCGATCTTGCGGAGCTGCTCGACCAGGTTCAGGTTGTGGTCCAGATTCTCCCCCTGGAAGCGGGGCGAGAAGGAGCGGAAGTCGCCCGGGGCGAGCTGCCGGTCGCGGGTGTAGTGCCCGGAGATCAGCCCGCGCGAGAGCACGCCGTACGCGGTGATGCCGATGCCCAGCTCGCGGGTGGTGGGCAGGATCGTGTCCTCGATGCCGCGCGAGATGAGCGAGTACTCGATCTGGAGGTCCGAGATCGGGGCGGTGGCGGCGGCCCGGCGGATGGTCTCCGCGCCGACCTCGCTCAGCCCGATGTGCCGCACATGGCCCTTCTCGACCAGCTCGGCGATGGCCCCGACCGTCTCCTCGATCGGCACGTCCGGGTCGAGCCGGGCGATCCGGTAGACGTCGATGTGGTCGACGCCGAGCCGCTGGAGCGAGTACGCCACGAAGTTCCGCACGGCCTCGGGCCGCCCGTCGTAGCCCGACCAGCCGCCGTCCGGGTCACGCAGGGCGCCGAACTTCACGCTGGTCAGCGCATTGGCCCGGGCCGCGGCGGGCGCCGAGCGCAGGGCCTCGCCGATCAGCATCTCGTTGTGCCCCATGGCGTAGAAGTCGCCGGTGTCGAGGAGCGTCACGCCCGCGTCGAGCGCGGCATGGACGGTGGCGATGGACTCGGTCCGGTCGCTCTCGCCGTACAGCGCCGACATGCCCATGCAGCCGAGGCCGACGGGGGCGGTGCGGGGGCCGGTGGTACCGAGGGTTCGCGTGGGAAGGTTCATGCCTCCAGCCTGACATGACAGATAACAGATTTCAATATCTGTCATCTGTTACTTGTCACCTGTCCACCTGCCACCTGCCACCTGTCGTCTGTTGCCTGTCCGTCGTTGTTCGCCATGGCGCGGTCGGTGGGGCCTACGCCCCGATCACCCCGTCGATCCGCTCCCTCAGCAGATCCGCGTGGCCGTTGTGCCGCGCGTACTCCTCGATCATGTGCACCACGACCCAGCGCAGGCAGACCCTGCCGCGCCAGGGGTCGGTGCCCTCGATGTCCAAGTCCGGTGCGGTGGTGATGAGTTCGTCGGCGAAGGCGGCCTCCGCGTGCCAGGCCGCCCAGGCCGCCGCCGGGTCCGCCGTGGCGGCGTCGTCGAAGTCGCCGTCCGGGTTGTCCGGGGACGTGTACAGGCGCGGGACGTCCTGCCCGGCCAGCACCCGTCGGAACCAGTGCCGCTCCACATCGGTCAGATGCCGTACGAGGCCGAGCAGGGAGAGCGTCGAGGGTGCGGCCGGACACGTCGCCAACTCGTCGTCCAAGCCGACGCACTTGAGCTCCAGCGTGGCGCGCTGTGCGGTGAGCATCGCGGCGAGCAGGGTGCGTTCGTCGCCGGTGGCGGGGAAGGTGAAGCGGGCCTCGGAGCCGGGGGCGTCGATGATGTCGCCGCGGCGGGACCGTGCGGTGGTGGCGGAAGGGTCGGTCATGGCCGTCATCCTTGACTCCCGGGGGTCGGGCCGGGGGTGTTGTGACACGCCTGTGGCCGGAGGAGTGGCTTCCGTCACGGTGGGCGCCGTCGCGGGCGTGCTGAAGTCGCCGGATGTCGACGCTCGCGATCTTCCTCGCTGTGGTGGTCACCGGGTTCGCGCTCCTGCTGACCGGGTCCGGTCTGCTGTTCCGATCCGCGCGGCGGGAGGGTGAACACGGGCCGCTGCTCCAGGCGTTCGCGGTCGTCGCCGCCGGGCTCGCGGTGCTGATGTACGCGTGGGGGATGCTCTTCGTCGCGGGCGCCGTGGTGAGCGCGGAGGACGGCGGGACCGACTCGGCGCCGCTGCGGCCGTGCCGGTCCCTCGGGCAGGAGGTCGCCTTCCACACCGTCGGCTACGACGTGGACTACGTTCCCCTGCGCTTCGTGTGCGTGACGAGCGACGGCGGCCACCACCCCGCCGACGCAGTCCCCGGCTATGTGAACCCGGCGCTCGCCGTCCTCGGCCTGACGGCGGCCGGGCTCGGCGCCTGGGCCGCCGTCGAGTCCGAGCGGCGCGCCCGGCGCGTCCACGCGTCAGGCGATCCGGCGCGGTAGCCGCAGGCTCAGCGCCACCGTCACGGCGATCGCCACGAGCTGCACCACGAGCGTCGTCACCAGGGCGTCGCGCATGCCGACGTGCGGGGCCAGCGACAGGAACAGGGTGCCGAGCGTGGCCACGCCCAGGGCCAGGGACGCCTGCTGGGTCGTGGTCATCACGCCGCCGCCGACGCCCGCCCTGGTCGCCGGTACCTCGGAGAGGATGATCCGGAACAGCACGGGGAGCTGGAGCGCCTGCCCGATTCCGGCGACGACCGCGCCCGGCAGCAACTGCACGATGCCCAGGTCGGGCCAGGTCCGCCAGGCCGCGAGGGCGATCAGGCCGATGCCGAGCCCTTGCAGCAGACCGCCGGCCGTGACGACGCGGGTGCCCCAGCGGGCCACCAGACGCGGGCCGAGCAGCGAGGTCACGAAGAACGCGCCCGCCATGGGAGCCAGTGCGAGCCCCGCCGTCGTCGCGGCGACCCGCTCGCCCTGTTGCAGCGCGACGGCGATCACGAACATGAAGCCCGAGAAGCCGATCGAGAACGGCACCATCATGACGAGACCGCGGCGCAGGGACGTCAGGCGCAGCAGGGACGGCGGGATCAGCGGAGTCCGGCCCGCCCGGTCGGCCCGGGCCTCGACCGCGTAGAAGAGGTACGCGAGGAGCGGGAACGCCGCGAGCGACAGCCAGGTCCACAGCGGCCAGCCCGACGCCTGGCCCTCGGTGAGCGGCACGAGCAGGGAGAGCAGGGCGAGGGTGAGCAGCACCGTGCCGGGGCCGTCGAGCGGCTCGGGGCGGGCCGAGCGGGTCTCGGGGACCGTGCGGACGGCGAGGATCAGGGCGACGACCGCGACGGGCACGTTCACCAGGAACACCGAGCGCCAGCCGGTGCCGAACAGGTCGGCGGAGACCAGCACCCCGCCGAGCACCTGACCCGCGACCATCGAAAGCCCTGCCGTGGCTCCGTACAGGCTCATGGCCTTGGCCCGGCGCTGCCCGGTGGTCGTCGCCTGGATCGTGGCGAGCACCTGCGGCAGCATCGCCGCCGACGCCGCGCCCTGCGCGATCCGCGCCGCCACCAGCGTCCCGGCGCTCGGTGCGAGACCGCAGGCCAGCGAGGTCAGGCCGAACGCGGCCATGCCGCCGATGAACAGCCTGCGGCGTCCGACCGCGTCGCCGATCCGGCCGCCGAGGACGAGCAGCACGGCGTACGCGATGCCGTACCCGGCGACGACGAGTTCGAGAACGGGCTCACTGGCGTGCAGATCGTGGTCGATGGTGGGCAGGGCGACGTTGACGATGAAGAAGTCGATCAGCGGGAGGGCCGCGCCGAGGAGCACGGTCAGCAGGCCCGCGCCGGACAGCGACGGGCCCGGCGCCGGTGCGGTGACGACCGGCGGGGCCGGTGAGGTGGTGGTCATGACATTGAGCGTCCGCCTTCGCGGAGACTGGTACCAGAGAGTCTTTATCCTGGTAGAAGAACCACCTGGAAACAGGATCGGCCCGCCCTCACCATGGAGGCATGACCACGATGACGCAGGACGTGCGGGGCATCCCGGCCATCCAGGACGTGCGGCCCACCGAGATCCGGCGCCACGAACTCGCCGGGTTCCTGCGCTCGCGCCGCGAGCGCATCACCCCGGAGGACGTCGGCCTGCCGCGGGGCCCGCGCCGTCGCACGCCGGGCCTGCGCCGCGAGGAGGTCGCGCACCTCTCCGCGGTCGGCGTCACCTGGTACACGTGGCTGGAGCAGGCCCGCGACATCCAGGTCTCCGCGCAGGTGCTCGACGCGCTCGCGCGCACCCTGCGCCTGGACGCGGGGGAGCGGACCCACCTGTTCGGGCTCGCCGGGGTGATCGACCCGAGCCCGGTGCCGGGCTGCGCCCGCGTCACACCCGAACTCCAGGACGTGCTGAGGCAGTTGGAGCCGTACCCGGCGTCCGTGCAGAACAGCAAGTACGACATCCTCGCCTACAACCGCACGTACGGAGAGCTCTTCTGCGACCTGGACGCGGTGCCGGTCGAGGACCGCAACCTGCTGCTGCTCGCGTTCACGAACGAGCAGTGGCGCTCCTCGGTCGTCCACCTCGACGAGGTGCTGCGCACGATGACCGCCAAGTTCCGCGCCGCGATGGCCGACAACATCGGCGGCTCCGGCTTCAAGGTGCTCCTGAAGCGGCTGCTCGACGAGTCCGATGAGTTCGGCGCGCTGTGGGAGCGCTACGAGGTCCTGCGCTCCGTGGACAGCCGCACCAAGTACTTCCGCCACCAGGTGGTCGGCCCGGTCACCGTCGCCCACACCGATTTGTGGATCGGCCGCAACGGCGCCGCGCGCCTGGTCACCTACACCCCGGCCGACGACGAGAGCCGCGACCGTCTGGAGCGGCTCCAGGCGCTGGCGACCGCCCGCGCTCAGGCCCCGGCCGAGGCCTGAGCTGCGGCCGCGTCCTCCGGCTCCTCCAGGCGCTCCGCCGTGCGCCGCGCCGTCTCCCGTGCCCACGGCCCGCTGGTCACCGCGCCGAGTACCAGGACCGCGAGGCCGCACCCGGCGATGATCCACCAGCAGGCCCGGCTCGCGCCGACGAACGTCTGGGCGTACGCGGACGAGGCGATGCCCGAGGCGAGCACCGCGCCGATCACGGCGACCCCGAGGGTCTGGCCGATCTGCCGGCTGGTGGAGGCGACGGCCGCGGCCACCCCTGCCTGGGCGCGCGGCATCCCGGAGACCGCCGTGTTGGTGATCGGCGCGTTCACGAAACCGAAGCCGATGCCGAACAGGACGTAGGCGACGACCAGCGACCAGTTCGACGTCTCGGCGTCGAAGGCCGCGAACATCACCCCGCTCACCGTCATCGTGGAGCCCGCGATCAGCAGCGGCAGCCTTGGCCCCCGGTTGCCGACCAGCCGGCCCGACAGCGGCGCGCACACCAGCGCCATCGTCGCCATCGGCAGCATCCACAGACCGGCGTGCAGCGCGTCCAGGCCCCGTACGTCCTGGAGGTACAGCGTCGACACGAACAGGAAACCGCCGAGCGCCGCGAAGCCGCACACCGCGATCACCGCGGCCCCGCTGAACGGCGCCGAACGGAAGAACCGCAGGTCGATCAGGGGCTCCGTGCGGCGCGGCTCGTACCGCAGGATGCCGGCGAGGGCGGCCGCAGCGACCACCGCGCAGCCGACGATCCGCGCCGAGGTCCAGCCCGCCGACGGCGCCTCGATGATCGCGTACGTCAGTGAGCCGAGCAGCGCGATGACCAGGATCTGGCCGACCGGGTCGGGGCGGCGGGCCCTGGGGGCACGGGACTCGGGGACGTAGCGCAGGGTGAGCAGGAGGGCCGCGACGCCGACCGGCAGGTTGATCCAGAAGATCGAGCGCCAGCCGACCGAGTCCACGAGGAGGCCGCCCATGATCGGGCCCGCGGCCATCGAAATGCCGACGACGCCGCCCCACACCCCGATGGCGCGGGCCCGCTCGCGCGGATCGGTGAAGGTGTTGGTGATGATCGACATCGCGACCGGGTTGAGCATCGAACCGCCGACCGCCTGCACCATGCGGAAGGCGACCAGCGACTCCAGGGTGGGGGCCAGCGAGCAGGCCACCGACGCGGCCGTGAAGATCACAAGCCCGGTCATGAAGACCTTGCGGCGGCCGATCCGGTCGGCCGTCGACCCGGCCAGCATCAGCAGCGAGGCGAGGACCACGGTGTAGCCGTCGATCGTCCACTGCATGCCCGACAGCGGGGCGTCGAACTCCTTCGCCATGGAGGGCAGGGCGACGTTCAGGACGGTGATGTCGAGGCTGACGATCAGCAGGCTCATGCAGCAGATCGCGAGGATCAGCGTGCGCCGCCGGGACGTCAGGGTGGGCTGGTTGGGTGCATCGGGCATGTATTCGACGGTAGCCGCAGTGGGCTCGGGACGGGTACGCGAGGTGGGAGCCATGACGCCGACGATCCTCCGCCGCTCAGCCTGGTACCAGAGCCTCTTCATCCTGTTACAGGCAGTACCTGGCAACGGGATGGGGGCGGGCGCATCCTGGTGGCATGTCCAGCGTCCCCGCCGCCTCCGCCGCCGAACTCCGCCGCACCGAGCTGGCCGCTTTCCTGCGCAGCCGCCGCGAGCGCATCACCCCGGACCGGGTCGGGCTGCCCGGCACCACCCGGCGCCGCACCCCGGGTCTGCGCCGTGAGGAGGTCGCGCACCTCGCCGCTGTCGGCGTCACCTGGTACACGTGGCTGGAGCAGGGCCGCGCCATCAACGTATCGGCCGGTGTCCTCGACGCCATCGCCCGCGCTCTGCTCCTGGACCCCGCCGAGCGCGCCCACGCCTTCGCGCTCGCCGGGGCCGTCGATCCGCGGGCCGCGACCGAGTCCCCGGCCGTCACCGACACGATCCTGCGCATGCTGCGGCGCCTGGAGCCCTACCCGGCCGAACTGAAGAACGCCCGCTACGAGATGCTCGCCCACAACCGCGCCCACACCGACGTGTTCGGCGCCCCGGAGGAGTCCGCGCCGGAGCACCGGAGTGCCCTGTGGGGGATGTTCATGAACGACCGCTGGCGGACCCAGTTCCTGGACCTCGACGCGATGCGGCGCGACCTGGTCGCCAAGTACCGCAAGGCGATGGCCGAGCACGTCGGCGAACCCGCCTGGCGGGCACCGGTGGACGCGCTGCTCGCGGTGTCACCGGAGTTCCGCGAGCTGTGGGAGCGGCGGGACGTCGCGCCGGTGGTGTCGCACGTCAAGCGGTATCTGCACCCGGACCCGGCGATCGGCCTGCTGCGCCTCGAACACCGGCACATGTGGCTGGCCCCGGACGACGACGCGTACCGGGTGGTCGCCTACATCCCCGCCGACGACGAGACCGAGGAGCGGCTGGAGGCGCTGGCGCGCTCCTCCGCCGTCTCTTCCCCCGCCGTCGCTTCCTCCGCCACCGCCTGACCCGGGCCGCTCCGGTCGGATCCCCCGGTCGGCAGGTCGCGGTCGCGGCGCATCGGTGAGGTCAGCAGGATCAGGCCGCACAGCGGCAGCAGCGCCACCGTCAGCCACATCGCGGGGCGCAGCCCGAGCGTCTCGGCGAGCACGCCGCCCAGCAGGGCGCCGAGCGGGATCGTGCCGTAGTTGACGAACGCGGAGGCGGTGCGCGAGCGCCCGTAGAGGGCGGCCGGGACGTGGTTCTGCTGGAAGGTCGCGGTGAGGGTGTTCTCGGCGACGACGGAGAATGAGACGGCGGTGTAGCCGACGGCGAACAGCGTGATGCCGAGCGGGGTGGCCGCCGCGAGCGGAATGAGCAGGGCCAGACACGGGGTGCCCAGCGTGAGGACGTACACCGCGCGGGCCGTGCCGAGCCGTGACCCGAGCCGGCGTGCGGCGAACGCGCCCGCGATGCCGCCGAGCCCGCCCGCGCCCATCAGGAGACCGATCGTGCCGGCCGTCAGATGCGCCTCACGGACCAGGAAGGCGACCAGGATCGACTGGTACGCCATCAGGGCGAGGTTGGCGGCGGCGCCGCACAGTACGAACGCCCGGATGTAGCCGTCCCGGAAGGTGAAGGCGAGGCCCTCGCGGATCTCCTGGAGCAGGTTCGTGCCGCCGGCCTCCGGCCGCTCGACGCTCCGCTCGCGGTGCCGGAGGCCGAGGACCGACGCGAAGGACACCGCGAACGCCGCCGCCTGCGCGCACAGGGCGCCCGCAGGGCCCAGCAGCGAGATGAGCAGGCCCCCGCCGCTGTACCCGGCGAGCTGCCCCGCTTCCTCGCTGGCGTGCAGCGTGGAGTTGGCCGCCGCGCGGTCCTCGCCGTCGACCAGGCGGGGCAGCAGCACCTGGTACGAGGTCTGGAAGAAGACCGTCGCGGTTCCGGTGAGCAGCGCTGTGACCAGGAGTTGTGTGTACGTCAGCAGGTCGAGCCAGTAGGCGACGGGTGTCGCCGCGATGGCCGCGAACGACACCGCGTCGCAGATCAGCATCAACGGCCTGCGCGGCAGCCGGTCCACCCAGGCGCCCGCGACCAGGCCGATGAGCAGCCACGGCAGCCAGGCGGCCGCGGTCAGCAGCGACACCTGGAACGGGGAGGCGCCCAGGAGCGTGAGCGCGGTCAGCGGCAGGGCGACCGAGGCGACGGAGGCTCCGGTGCGGCCTGTGGTGGACGCGGTCCACAGGCGGCGGAAGTCGCGGTGGCGCAGGAGGAGGGGCCGCGAGGACGACGGCGGCGGCGAGGTGGGCATGGCGAGGAGCGTAGCTTGCAGAGAGTTCTCTGCATAGAGATATCTGCAGAGAACTCTCTGCAATGTGGTCAGGGGTCGGCCCGGGCCGACGTGCGGGCGGCGCCACGGGTCAGGGGCGCTCGCGGCGCGGGAACAGTTGGACCTGTGCCTTCACCGGGTGGGCGCCCGGTTCACGCGGGGCATCGGCGTACCGGTTGACCAGCTCCATCAGCTCGTCCCGCAGCGATTTGAGACCGGCGGGCGTCAGGCGCAGGTCGTTCCAGTCGGCGAGCAGGGAGGCGCCCTCCCACTCCTCGCCCCACTCCTCGGCCAGGTACGTGGTGACGTGGTCCGCCATGTCCTGGACCATCTGACCGAGATAGATGTCGAGCGACGCGCGGGCCGCCGGGTCCTTGCGCAGCTTCGACGTGGGCAGCACCTGCGTCTTGTGGACCGCCTTCCACCAGCGCTCGCGCCGGGTGCCGCGCTCCTCGTCCTCCTCGATGAACCCGTTTTCCGCGAGGTGACGCAGATGCCAGCTCAGGGTGCCGGTGTTCTCGCCGAACCGGGTGGCGAGGACCGCGGAGGTGGCTGGCCCGTCGCTGCGCAACGAGTCCATGATCTTGATACGGAGGGGGTGGGCCAGGGCGCGCAGACTGCGGGTGTCGAGGGTGTGCGTGCCCTCGCCCTTCGGGAGGTTTTCCCCGCTGGTCGGGGCGGTGGGCTGCTCGGCGGTCATGGGCGCAGGGTAATCCGTGCGGAGCCCCGTCCGGCGTACGGGACAATGGGTGGCATGACCGCTACGACCCAGCCCCTCACCGTCGGACCGCACACCGTCACGCCGCCCGTGGTCCTCGCACCCATGGCGGGCATCACGAACGCGCCGTTCCGCACCCTGTGCCGGGAGTTCTCGGGCGGCAAGGGGCTCTTCGTCAGCGAGATGATCACCACCCGCGCCCTGGTCGAGCGCAACGAGAAGACCATGCAGCTGATCCACTTCGACGAGACCGAGAAGCCTCGCTCGATCCAGCTGTACGGCGTCGACCCGGCCACCGTCGGCAAGGCCGTCCGCATGATCGCGGAAGAGGGTCTCGCCGACCACATCGACCTGAACTTCGGCTGCCCGGTCCCCAAGGTGACCCGCAAGGGCGGCGGCTCCGCGCTGCCGTACAAGCGGCCGCTGCTGCGGGCGATCCTCGCGGAGGCCGTTTCGGGCGCGGGTGACCTCCCGGTCACCATGAAGATGCGCAAGGGCATCGACGACGACCACATCACGTTCCTGGACGCCGGACGCATCGCCGTCGAGGAGGGCGTCACGGCGATCGCCCTGCACGGCCGGACCGCGGCCCAGCATTACGGCGGCACCGCCGACTGGGACGCCATCGCGCGGCTCAAGGAGCACGTGCCCGAGATTCCGGTGCTCGGCAACGGGGACATCTGGTCGGCCGACGACGCGCTGCGCATGGTCCGCGAGACCGGGTGCGACGGGGTGGTCGTGGGGCGTGGGTGCCTCGGGCGGCCGTGGCTCTTCGCCGACCTGGTCGCCGCGTTCGAGGGGCGGGACGAGCGGGTGCGGCCGACGCTTCGGGTGGTCGCCGACGCGATGGTGCGGCATGCCACGCTGCTCGGGGAGTGGATCGGGGACGAGGCTCGCGGGGTCATCGACTTCCGCAAGCACGTGGCCTGGTATCTGAAGGGCTTCTCGGTCGGCTCCGAGATGCGCAAGCGACTGGCGATCACTTCGTCGCTGGACGAACTCCGTTCCGGGCTCGACGAGTTGGACCTCGACCAGGACTGGCCGGCCGGGGCCGACGGCCCCCGGGGGCGTACTTCTGGCAACAACCGGGTGGTGCTTCCGGATGGTTGGCTGAAGGACCCGTACGACTGCGTGGGGCTCTCCGAGGATGCCGAGCTGGACACGTCGGGCGGCTGATCGCGCAGTTCCCCGCGCCCCTGGAGCCTAGCGCTGCGCGCGGCTCGTCCTTGTCGGGTGCCGGTCTCGTCGTGGTTGCTCGCGCAGTTCCCCGCGCCCCTGAAGCGAGCTCCGCTCGCCCTTGTTCTCGGGTGCGGCCCGGTGGCCGCTTCTCGCGCAGTTCCCCGCGCCCCTGAGATGCGCACTTCGTGCGCCATCTCATCAAAGGCGCGCCACCCGCCCTCCAGGAGAGGCGCGCCACCCGCCCTCCAGGAGAGGCGCACCATCCGCCCTCCAGGAGCGGCGCGCCACCCCGCTCTCAGGAGAGGCGCGCGCCACCCGCCCTTCAAGAGGCGTGCCACCCGCCCCTCATCAGAGGCGCGCCAACCGCCCCTCAGGAGAGGCGCGCGGAGCGCAGCCTCAAGGGGAGGCTGCGCGCAGCGCACGCCTCAGGGGCGCGGGGAACTGCGCGAGAAGCGGCCACCGGCCCGCAGGCGGACGACAACCCGTTGAGGGGCGCGGGGAACTGCGCGACCAGCCACGACGCAAGCCGCACTCGGCCCCCGGCCTAACCCCCCACGGCACTCAACAACGCCAGCGGCGCCGCCGCCGACCGGGACTCCCTTGCGCACGCGTAGGGGAAAGGGACCGGCGCCGGGTAAGCGGCACGGTCGTAGCCCGCGACCACCTCCGGCAGCCGCCCACCGCAGGCGACCGCCGCCGCGACCACCCCGCCCGCGACCACCCGCGCCTCGTCATGCAGCCCGTACCGCGCGAGCCCCAACGCGATCAGCGCGTTGTCGTGCGGCCACACCGACCCCCGGTGGTACGAGAGGGGATGGTAGGCGGCCTGCCCGGCGGCCAGCGTGCGCACGCCCCAGCCCGAGAAGAAGTCCGGTTCGAGCAGGCGCCGCCCCACCGCCTCCCCGTACTCCTTGTCGAGCAGCCCGGACCACAGCAGATGCCCGGCGTCGGACGCCAGCGCGTCGACCTGCTGCCCGTCGCCGTCCAGCGCCAGCGCGGGGAACCCTTTCTCCGCCATCCAGAAATCCCGCAGGAAACGATCCCGCAGATCGGCCGCCGCCTGTTCGAGCAGCTCCGCGTAGACCACGTCGTCCCAGACCGTCCGGGCCAGCACGGCGGTGCGCCGCAGCGCGTCGTACGCGTATCCCTGCGCGCCCGCCGCCATCACGGGACCGGTCGCCCGGCTGCCGTCGGCGGAACAGATCGCGCCGGGGGAGTCCTTCCAGTTCTGGTTCGCCAGGCCGCCCTGGTCGGCGCGGTAGACGAGGTACCCGCGCGACGTCAGCCCGCCGTGGTCCAGCATCCAGCCCACCGCGGCCCGCGCATGCGACTCCAGGCCCCGGGCGAGCCCCGAGTCCCCGGTGTGCTCCGTGTACGCCCCGAGCAGCACCAGGAACAGCGGCGTCGCGTCGACCGAGCCGAAGTAGCGCCCGTACGGCACCTGCCCGAAGTGCGCCAGCTCCCCGTGCCGCACCTCGTGCACGATCTTGCCGGGCTGGGCGACGGCCCCCTCGATCTGCTCGGTGGCCTGGGCCGCGGCGAGCACCGGCAGGGTGGCCGCGGCCAGTTCGGGCCGGTAGGGCAGGGCGAACAGGGACGTCAGCAGGGCGTCGCGGCCCAGCAGCGTCAGGAACCACGGCACCCCGGCCGCCGGCACCAGATGCCGCTCCCCGTCGGGCCCCGCCGCCGGTACCCGCAGCACCGCCAGATCGGCGAGCCCCCGCGAGCAGGCCGCGGCCAGCTCCGGCCAGGCGCCGGGAAGTGTCACACCCGCGCTGAACTCCCTTACAGAGGCCACAAGTTGGGCGGATGCCGCGGCCGGGCTCACCGGCACCGGCACCGTGCCCGCGCCCGGCGGCCGTGCCGCCACCCGCAGGGTGAGGGCGGCGCTGCCCTGGGCCGCCAGCTCCAGGGTCCACACCAGGCGGCGCGCCCCGGTGCCCGTCTCCTCGACGGCCTCCGGCGCCGGGTCGCTGGTCACCGTCGTCGACGAGCGCCAGTCGCCCCGCGTGTAGGTGAACTCCACGCCGTCGTCGAGGGCTTCGCGGGTGCGGACCGCGCCCGGCTTCGCATAGGTGCGATGGTCGGAGCGCAGCTCGAACTGGTCGGCGAAGTCGGCGTCGACGGTCAGCCCCACCCGGACCGTCGTCGGCACCGGCCGGTTCGACACGATCCGCAGCAGCTCCACCAACGAGCCCTCGCCCAGAGCCTGTTCACGGAAGAGCGTGTAAGCGGGCGGCTCCTGGCGGCCGCCGCGCGGCACCAGGACGCAGCGGGCCGGCCCGCCGTCGCTCCCGTCCTCGTACGACAGGGGCGTGAGCACCTCCGGCGCCGACCCGTCGACGGTGAGCTGCCAGCGGGACAGGTGCCGGGCGTCCTGGACGAACAGCCCGTCCGACGAGACCGCGCCGCGTACCGCGCTCAGTCCGCCGCCCGCGTCGAGCGCGGCGAACGTCCCTCCGCAGACGAGGAGTTGAGGAGTACGGCTCTGCCCCTGACCGTATCCGTGTCCACCGAATGTCTCCGTCATCGAGAGGTTCCTTCCCTCCGGCCCCTCGGGCCCTGTCCCCGCGGTCCCGCCCGCCCGGCGCTGTCCGGCACGCGCGCCCACGACGGCAGCGGCCGCCGGTGCTCCGCGCCCGCCTCGCCGTCGGCGTCCCGCGCCGGCTGCCCGTCCAGCAGATCCAGTGTGAGTGCGGCGGTCCAGCCGAAGCCGCGGGCGCCGCAGCCCGCCCCCGTGTACGGATCGACGTACTCGGCGAAGTCCGATGCCCCTGCCGTCTCCAGCAGCGCCGCCCGCAGCCGTGCCGCCCGGGCGTGCTCGCCGTGCAGCCGAAGTCCGCGCTCCAGCAGCCAGTTGGTGTTGAACCAGGCCGGGCCGCGCCAGTACCGGTGCGGGTCGAAGGCGGGCCCGAGCAGGTCGTAGCTCGGCGCGAGCCGCACCCCGTCGCCGAGGCCGAAGTGCGGGCCGCACGCGGTGCGCAGCAGCGCGCGGACCACCGGGCGCGGCAGCGCGGGCAGGATCAGCGGGATCAGGCCCGAGACGCCGTACTCGCGGATCGGCGCACCGCCGCGTACGTCCCGGCAGAAGAACATGCCGGCCTCCGGGTCCCACAGCCGGTCGACGAGCGCCGCCGTCAGCCGCTCGGCGCGCGCGTGCCGGGCCGTCCCCGCCGCGCCCAGCTCACAGGCGATCCGGGCGAGCGCGTGCTCGGAGGCGGCCAGCAGCGCGTTGAAGGACGGGTCCTCGACGGCGAACTCGCTTGACCCGTCGGCGTATTGACCGTCGCGGTAGTCCATCGCGAGGCGGACGTAGCGGCCGTAGTCGAGGTCGGTGGGGCGGTCGTCCGCGGCGCCGTGCGCCAGGTCGGCCCGCCGGAAGGTGCGCGGTCCGGCCGGGGTGATCCGGCTCAGCGGGGCGTCCCAGCAGGGGCTGTTGTCCATCCCCTGCTCCCAGGGGTGCACGACCGAGACGAGCCCGCCGCCGCCCAGGTCGCGGCGGTGCAGTAGATAGCGGTGCCAAGCGGCGAGTGCGGGGTACACGCGGTGCAGGAAGCCGCGGGAGCGCGAGAGTTCGGGGTCGGCGCGGTGCACCAGCCAGGTGGCCAGCGCGTGCACGGGGGGCTGCACGATCCCCGAGGTCTGCACGGCGGCCGGGGCGCCGGCGGCGCGGCCCGCGGTGGAGGAGCGCCAGAAGTCCGGGCTCGGGAAGTAGGCGTCCAGCGCGACGGCGGGGTTGAACACGATGTGCGGGATCCGGCCGTCGCCCCACTGGGCGCCCAGCAGCGTCTCCAGCTCCGTCTGGGCGCGTAAGGGGGAGACATGCCGCAGCCCGATCGCGATGAACGCCGAGTCCCACGACCACTGGTGCGGATACAGCGTGCGCGAGGGGACGGTCGACGCCCCCGTCCAGTTGGCGTCGAGGGCGTCGGCGGCGCGGTCCCACAGCGGATCGGGCGGCTGCCCGCGCCGCCCGGCGCCGGCCGCGGTCCTGTGCCGCTCGGTCGTGTGCTCCACATGGTCTCCCGTGGACGTGGACTGCGTCTCCTGCTCACTGCCGGTCCGCAGGCCTGCCGTACTGCCGGGGCCGATCCGCTGACGGGGTGTCGGTTACGCAGGAGGAAGCATAGAGTTACGTCTACTTAACACGCAAAACCTAGAATGTAACGCGCAGTTGATGAACGCAAGGGGGTTGACCCGATGGCGGGGAACCAGGCGAACGCCGGGGAACTTCTGCGGCTCGTGCGCAGTGGCCGGGCGACCACGCGCGGCGCGCTCCAGGAGGCCACCGGGCTGTCCCGGGCCACCGTCGGCCAGCGGCTCGACCGGCTCTTCCGGGCCGGCTGGCTGCGCGAGGGAGCCGCGGAGACCGTCAACTCCCGTCTGGGCGGCCGCCCTTCGATCCATCTGGAGTTCGACGACACCCATGCGGTGGCACTCGCCGCCGCCCTCGACACCCGGCACGCCCGCGCCGCCGTCCTGACCCTGTCCGGCGAGGTCCTCGCCGAGCGCACCGGCGATCTCACCGTCGACGAGGGCCCGGAGACCGTCCTGTCCCAGCTCGGCGTCTGGTTCGGGGACCTGCTCAAGGAGGCCGGCCGGGACCCCGGCACCGTATGCGGCATCGGGCTCGCCGTGCCGGGGCCGGTGGACATCGACAGCGGCCGCGTCATACAACCGCCGATCATGCCGGGCTGGGACGGCTACGACATCGCCGGGCGCCTCGCCCGCTCCGCCGCCGAGCACGCCGCCACCCCGCCCGAAGTGCCGGTCCTCGTCGACAACGACGCCAACCTCATGGCGTACGGGGAGCAGCGCGCCGCACACCCCGACTGCCGCGCCTTCGTCCTGGTCAAGGTCTCCACGGGCATCGGCGCGGGCGTCGTCGTGGACGGCGCCGTCTACCGCGGCATCGACGGCGGCGCGGGCGACATCGGCCACATCCGCGTACCGCAGGCGCCCGGGGCGGCGGCCGCGCTGTGCAAGTGCGGCTCGTACGGCTGCCTGGCCGCCGTCGCCAGCGGCCGGGCCCTTGCGCGCCGGCTCACCGCGGCGGGAGTGCCCGCCGCCTCCGGCTGGGACGTGCGGGAACTTCTCGCCGCCGGACACCCGGAGGCGGTGCGGCTCGCGCGGGAGGCGGGGCGGGACGTCGGCGAGGTCCTCGCCACCGTCGTCACCCTCCTGAACCCCGGCGTTCTCATGATCGCCGGAGATCTGGCCGGAACTCCCTTCCTGACGGGCGTGCGCGAACTCCTCTACCAGCGGGCGCTGCCCCGCTCGACCGCGCACCTGGACGTCGTCACGGCGCGGCTCGGCGAGCGCTCCGCGCTCATCGGAGCGGGAGCCCTGGTGGTGGAGGAGCTGTACGCCCCCGAGCGGGCGGAGCGCCGGCTCGCCGCGCTGGGCGTGTGACAGGCCCGTTTCGCCCGCCTCACCGCCCGTATCGCTGTCCGCATGCTGACATCCGGGCGTCCGCGAGGCGCTTCAAACGGCGTGATTCTCGCCACCCCTGATCACCCTTGCGCTCAGATGAGCGAGAAACTCTCGTCTGTGCTTCTTCAAGACCTGGCACTGAGTGCCACTGCTCGATCATTTATCTCTTGAACGCATCTGAGTGGTGAGTATGCTCATGTGAGCGATATCCGGGCTCTACGGGGGTAGCGTTTTCGAGACTTGAAGGCGAGTGGAGTGGGTGGCCTACCCGCTGGTCACTTTCGATCTCCTGGCGGACGGGTGGTTACGGCCGCATGACGCTTGAGTGGACGTACCCACAGCCCTTGGATCTGGGTATGTTCCTCGCCGTCAGGGCAGCCAGCCGAGCCTCGAGGAGTCGAGACCCGTGTCGGAAAACAAGGATCCTCAGGTAGCGAAGTTCGTTTACGACTTCACCGAGGGCAACAAAGATCTCAAGGACCTCCTCGGCGGCAAGGGTGCCAACCTCGCCGAGATGACCAACCTGGGTCTTCCGGTCCCTCCGGGCTTCACCATCACCACCGAGGCCTGCAAGGTCTACCTCGACAGCGGCGAGGAGCCGGTGGCACTGCGTGACGAGGTCACCCAGCACCTCGACGCACTTGAAGCGCGGATGGGGAAGAAGCTCGGCCAGCCCGACAACCCCCTTCTGGTGTCGGTCCGTTCGGGCGCCAAGTTCTCCATGCCCGGCATGATGGACACCGTCCTCAACATCGGTCTCTCCGACAAGTCGGTGCAGGGCCTCGCCAAGCAGGCCGGCGACGACCGCTTCGCCTGGGACTCGTACCGCCGCCTCATCCAGATGTTCGGCAAGACGGTCCTCGACGTCGACGGCGACCTCTTCGAGGAGGAGCTGGAGAAGGCCAAGCGCACCAAGAAGGTCGCGGTCGACACCGATCTGGACGCGGCCGACCTGAAGAAGCTCGTCACGCGCTTCAAGAAGATCGTCAAGACCGAGGCCGGGCGGGACTTCCCGCAGGACCCGCGCGAGCAGATGGACCTGGCCATAAAGGCCGTCTTCGAGTCGTGGAACACCGACCGCGCCAAGCTCTACCGCCGCCAGGAGCGCATCCCCGGCGACCTCGGCACCGCCGTCAACGTCTGTTCGATGGTCTTCGGCAACCTCGGCCCCGATTCCGGTACGGGCGTCGCCTTCACCCGCGACCCGGCCTCCGGCCACCAGGGCGTGTACGGCGACTACCTCCAGAACGCGCAGGGCGAGGACGTCGTCGCGGGCATCCGCAACACGGTCGCGCTGGCCGATCTCGAGGACATCGACAAGAAGTCGTACGACCAGCTCATGCAGATCATGGAGACCCTGGAGAACCACTACAAGGATCTCTGCGACATCGAGTTCACCATCGAGCGCGGCCAGCTGTGGATGCTCCAGACCCGCGTCGGCAAGCGCACCGCCGGTGCCGCCTTCCGGATCGCCACGCAGCTCGTCGACCAGGGCCTGATCGACGAGGCCGAGGCCCTTCAGCGCGTCACGGGCGCCCAGCTCGCGCAGCTGATGTTCCCGAAGTTCGACGAGGACGCGAAGGTCGAGCAGCTCGGGCGCGGCATCGCCGCCTCCCCGGGCGCCGCGGTGGGCAAGGCCGTCTTCGACTCGTACACCGCCATCAAGTGGTCGCGCTCGGGCGAGAAGGTCATCCTGATCCGCCGCGAGACCAACCCCGACGACCTCGACGGCATGATCGCCGCCGAGGGCATCCTCACCTCGCGCGGCGGCAAGACCTCGCACGCGGCCGTCGTCGCGCGCGGCATGGGCAAGACCTGTGTCTGCGGCGCCGAGGACCTGGAGGTCGACACCAAGCGCCGCCGGATGACCGTCGGTGACGTGGTCGTCGAGGAGGGCGACGTCGTCTCCATCGACGGCTCCAGCGGCAAGGTGTACCTCGGCGAGGTGCCCGTCGTGCCGTCGCCGGTCGTCGAGTACTTCGAGGGCCGGATGCACGCCGGCGCCGACGACGCCGACGAGCTGGTCGGCGCGGTCCACCGGATCATGGCCTACGCGGACCGGGTACGCCGCCTGCGGGTACGGGCCAACGCCGACAACGCCGAGGACGCGCTGCGCGCCCGCCGGTTCGGTGCCCAGGGCATCGGCCTGTGCCGCACCGAGCACATGTTCCTCGGCGAGCGCCGCGAGATGGTCGAGAAGCTGATCCTCGCCGACACCGACGTCGAGCGCGAGGAGTCGCTGAAGCAGCTGCTGCCGCTCCAGAAGCGCGACTTCGTCGAGCTGTTCGAGGCGATGGACGGCCTGCCGGTCACGGTCCGCCTGCTCGACCCGCCGCTGCACGAGTTCCTGCCCGACATCACCGAGCTGTCGGTGCGCGTCGCCCTCGCCGAGTCCCGCCAGGACGCCAACGAGAACGACCTGCGCCTCCTCCAGGCCGTGCACCGGCTGCACGAGTCGAACCCGATGCTGGGCCTGCGCGGCGTCCGCCTCGGCCTGGTCATCCCCGGCCTGTTCGCCATGCAGGTACGGGCCATCGCCGAGGCCGCCGCCGAGCGCAAGAACGCCAAGGGCGACCCGCGCGCCGAGGTCATGATCCCGCTCGTCGGCACCGTCCAGGAGCTGGAGATCGTCCGCGAGGAGGCCGACCGGGTCATCGCCGAGGTCGAGGCCACCAGCGGCGTCAAGCTGAAGCTGGCCATCGGCACCATGATCGAGCTGCCCCGCGCCGCGCTCACCGCCGCCCAGATCGCGGAGGCCGCCGAGTTCTTCTCCTTCGGCACCAACGACCTCACGCAGACCGTCTGGGGCTTCTCCCGCGACGACGTGGAGGCCAGCTTCTTCACCGCGTACCTGGAGAAGGGCATCTTCGGGGTGTCGCCCTTCGAGACGATCGACAAGGACGGCGTGGGCTCCCTCGTCCGCAACGCCGTCGAGGCGGGCCGCGCCACCCGCCCCGGCCTCAAGCTCGGCGTCTGCGGCGAGCACGGCGGCGACCCGGAGTCGGTGCACTTCTTCCACGAGGTGGGCCTCGACTACGTCTCCTGCTCGCCGTTCCGCATCCCGGTCGCCCGCCTCGAAGCGGGCCGGGCGGCCTCGACGTCGGCGGGCAGCGACCACCGCTGACGTATCCATGACAGCCGGAGCCGCCGTCGGTCCCCGACCCTCACCGATCGCGGCGGCTCCGGTGCGCAAGGCAAGGGCGGCACCCCTGTGCGGGGGGTGCCGCCCTTGCGCATGGGGTGCCCGCCGCGTGGCCGGGAAGGCGCGGTTGAGCGGAACCTGACCGACCGCTTGACTGTCGGTCAACCACCTTCCCCTTCCGTCCAGGGAGCACAGCCATGACCGGCTGGAACGCGACTGACATCCCCGACCAGCGCGGCCGTACCGCCGTGGTCACCGGGGCCAACAGCGGGATCGGGTACGTCACCGCGCGAGAGCTGGCCCGCGCGGGCGCCCGGGTCGTCCTCGCCTGCCGGAGCGCGGCGCGGGGCAGCGCGGCCGTGGACCGGATCAGAGACGAGGTGCCGGGCGCCGCCGTCGAGTTCGGCGCACTCGACCTGGGCGACCTGGCCTCCGTACGCGGCTTCGCCGACGGCTGGGCGGACCGGCCGCTCGACCTCCTGGTCAACAACGCCGGGGTCATGGCCCTGCCGTACGGGCGCACCGCCGACGGGTTCGAGACGCAGTTCGGCGTCAACCACCTGGGCCACTTCGCGCTGACCGGGCTGCTGCTGCCCAGTCTGCTGGAGGCGCCCGAGCCGCGCGTCTGCGCGGTCTCCAGCGTGCTGCACGCCCTGGCCGACATCGACATCGGCGACCTCAACAGCGAGAAGCAGTACCGCCGTTGGCCCACGTACGCCCGCTCGAAGACCGCCAATCTCCTGTTCGTGCACGAGCTGGCCCGGCGCGCCGCCGCCAGCGGCCCGGTGGCCGTCGCCGCGCACCCCGGCTACGCCGCCACGTCCCTGCACGCGCGCGGCGCGCAGATGGAGGGCCGCAAGGGGATGGAGCGGTTCTACGAGACGGGCAACCGGGTGTTCGCCCAGTCCGCCGAGGGCGGCGCGCTCCCGACGCTGTACGCGGCGACGGCGCCGGGCGTGCGCCCCGACGACTTCTACGGGCCGCGCCTGCTGATGTGGCGCGGCGCGCCCGTCAGATCGTGGCGCGCGTCGTGGACCGTCGACGACGCGGCGGGGGAGCGGCTGTGGGCGGCCTCCGAGCAGTTGACCGGGGTCAAGTACGAGGGGCTGAAGGGGTGAGGAGCTGAAGGGGTGACGAGCTGAAGGGCTGACGGCCTCGGGGGCTGAACGGCTCGGCGGCCGACGGCGACACGCCGCCGTAGTGCCCCTGTCGTAATTCCGCTGCATGGTTGATCGTTGGGGCCGGTAAGGCCTCACAGCGAAGCCATGAGGAACAGACGGACGGACAGGGGGACACCCGCGATGACCATCAGCCGCAGGGGACTGCTCGCCACCGGAGCCGCCGGCTCCGCGCTGGGTCTGCTCAGCGCGTGCGGGTCCAACACCGGGCGCGACGGCGGCGGGTCCAAGGGCGGCCCGAAGCTGTCGCAGTGGTACCACCAGTACGGGGAGCAGGGCACCGAACAGGCCGTGAAGAAGTACGCGGCCGCCTACGACAAGGCGAGCGTCACCGTCCAGTGGCGCCCGGGCAACTACGACCAGCAGACCGCCGCCGCCCTGCTCACCGCCTCGGGGCCCGACGTCTTCGAGGTCAACGGCCCGAGCCTGGACATGATCCAGGGCAAGCAGGTCGCCGACGTCACCGACCTCCTCAAGGGCGTCGAGGACGACTTCAACCAGGCCGTCCTCGCCCCGAAGCGGTACGACGGGAAGATCTGGGGCATCCCGCAGGTCATCGACATGCAGATGCTCTTCTACCGCAAGAGCCTGCTCGACGACGCGGGCGTCCGGCCACCGGCCACGCTCGACGAACTCGTCGACGTGGCGCGGAAGTTGACGACCAAGAAGGTCAAGGGGCTGTTCCTCGGCAACGACGCGGGCGCCGGAGTCCTCGGCGGCACCCCGCTCTACGCGGCCGGGCTCAGCCTCGTCACCGAGGACGGCGCGGTCGGCTTCGACGACCCGGCCGCCGCCCGCACCCTCGGCAAGGTCCGGCAGCTGTACGCCGACAAGTCGCTGCTGCTCGGCGCGCCCGCGGACTGGTCGGACCCGTCGGCGTTCACCCAGGGGCTCACCGCCATGCAGTGGTCGGGCCTGTGGGCGCTGCCCGCCGTCCAGAAGGCGCTCGGCGACGACTTCGGCGTGCTGCCCTTCCCGAAGGACGGCGCGCAGGGCAAGCCGTCCGTCCCGGTCGGCGCGTACGCCGCCGCCGTCTCCACGCGCAGCAAGCACCAGCAGGCCGGCAAGGACTACCTGAAGTGGCTCTGGGTCGAACACACCGACCACCAGGAGGACTTCGCGCTGAGCTACGGCTTCCACATCCCCGCCCGCATCTCGCTCGCCAAGAAGGCGGCCGCGCTGCGCAAGGGCGCGGCGGCCGACGCGGTCCGCTACACCACCGACCACGGCTACGCCCAGCCGCTGCTGTGGACACCGGCCGCGCAGACCGCGTACCAGGACGCTCTCAACCGCATCATCAAGAGCGGCGCGAACCCGGACAGCGAGCTGAAGAAGGTCGTACGGAAGGTGTCGGCCGAGCTCGACCGAGTGAAGAAGAAATGACGCGCACGGCTGCCCAACTCCGTCAACGCAACCGGGCGTTGTGGTTCTGGGTGTTCGTCGGCCCGTTCGTCCTCGGACTGGTCGTCTTCACCTATGTCCCGCTCGTCTGGAGCGTCTGGCTCAGCTTCTTCGACGCGCACAACACCGTCACGCCCGACACCTTCGTCGGCCTCGACAACTACACGGCGCTGCTCAAGGACGACGCCTTCACCAGCAGTCTGTGGACGTTCTGCGTCTTCACGCTCTTCATCGTCCCCGCCACGTACGCCGCCTCGCTCGCCCTCGCCCTCATGGTGAACCGGCTGCGGCGCGCGCAGGCGTTCTTCCGGTCGGTGTTCTTCCTTCCGGCCGCGTGCAGTTACGTCGTCGCCGCCCTGATCTGGAAGATGTCCCTCTTCAACGGGGTGCGCTTCGGGCTCGCCAACACCCTGCTCGGTTACGTGGACGTGGACCAGGTCGCCTGGCTCTCGACGACCGACCCGCCCTGGTACTGGCTCGTCATCGTCACCGTACGACTGTGGTTGCAGGCGGGCTTCTACATGATCCTGTTCCTGGCCGGGCTCCAGCGCATCAGCCCGACGCTCTACGAAGCGGCGGCCGTCGACGGCGCGCGCCCCGGCTGGCAGGTGTTCCGGCACATCACGTTCCCGCAGCTGCGCGCCACGTCCGTCGCCGTCGTGCTGCTCCTCGTCATCAATGCCTTCCAAGCATTCGACGAGTTCTACAACCTGCTCTCCGACGCCCGCGGCTACCCGCCCTACGCCCGCCCGCCGCTCGTCTACCTCTACTACACCGCCCTCGGACAGGGACAGAACCTGGGCCTCGGCAGCGCGGGCGCCGTGCTGCTCGCCCTGATCATCGCGGTGGTGACGGTCGGTCAGGCCCGCTGGTTCGGCCTGGGCAGGAAGGAGGCCGACTGATGGCCCGTGCCACCCGTGTCCACGACGACGCCCTGGTCCGGGTGGGCCGCGCGCTGCGGCTCGCCCTGCTCGTGGCGCTCGCGCTGCTCTTCCTGATCCCCTTCTACCTCCTGGTCCGCAACGGCCTGGCGCGCGAGGAGGACATCACCTCGCCCGACTGGACGTTCTTCCCGGCGCACATCCAGTGGGGCAACCTGAGCGAGCTGTTCGACGACAGCTCCGTGCCGTTCCTGCGCTCCCTGCTCAACTCCGCGCTGATCGCGGTCGCGACGACCGCGGGTACGGTACTGCTCGCGTCCCTCGCCGGATACGGCCTCGCCCGCATCCCGTACCGGCACGCGAACAAGGTCTTCTACGCGATCCTGGGCACCCTCATGGTCCCGGCGGCCGTCACCTTCGTCCCGACGTTCGTCCTGGTGTCGTCGCTCGGCTGGGTCTCGACGCTGCGCGGCCTCATCGTGCCGACGCTGTTCTCCGCGTTCGCGTGCTTCGTCTTCCGGCAGTACTTCCTGGGGTTCCCCCGGGAGTTGGAGGACGCGGCGCGGGTCGATGGGCTCGGCTACTGGCGCACGTACTGGCGTGTGGTCGTGCCGAACGCGCGGCCCGTGTTCGCCGCGGTCGGCACGATCGTCTTCATCGGGGCCTGGAACTCGTTCCTGTGGCCGCTGGTCATCGGGCAGGACCGCAACGCGTGGACGGTGCAGGTGGCCCTGTCGTCGTTCACCACGTCGCAGGTGGTGCGGCTGCATGAGCTGTTCATCGCTGCGGCGGTGTCGATCGTGCCGCTGCTGTTGGTGTTTCTGCTGTTCCAGCGGTGGATCGTGGCCGGGGTGGAGCACTCCGGGATCGACTGAACGGCATTTTGCGCAGTTCCCCGCGCCCCTTGAGAGGTTGTCGGTCGACTGACGGCCGGTGGCCGCTTCTCGCGCAGTTCCCCGAGCCCCTGGAAGCGAGCTCCGCTCGCCCAGGGGAGGCTGAGCGGAGCTCCCCCTTCAAGGGGAAGGCGCGCGAAGCGCAGCCTTCAGGGGCGCGGGGAACTGCGCGACCAGCCACGACGAGAGCCGCAGCCGCCGGGGGACGGAACACGGCAGACGCGGCTGCGGACCAGTGATCAGGCGGCAGCCCCACCGTCGATCACCAGGTCCGTGCCCACCACCGCCCCGGCGTCGTCCGAGGCCAGATAAAGCACGGCGGCAGCCACCTCGGCGGTGGCCGCCACCCGGCCGAGCGGCGAATCGGCCTTCATGCGGACCTCCCGCTCGGCCACGCTCTCGCCCGGCCGCAGCGACATCGAGGTGGCGGCGGCGCCGGGGCTCACCGCGTTGATGCGGACGCCGTCGCCGATGTGGTCCAGCGCGGCGCCCCGGGTGAGCGCGGAGACGGCCGCCTTGGCGGCTCCGTACGCGGTGACGCCGGACTGGGTGCGGTGCGGGCCGATGTTCGAGGCGATGTTGACGATGGCTCCGCCCGTTTCCTGCCCGCGCATCTGGGCGATCTCGGCCTGGAGCGCGTACAGGACCCCCGTGACGTTGATGTCGAGCAGTGTGTGCCAGTCGTCGGCGGGCAGGTCCGCGACGGGGCCGCCCCCGCGGAAGACTCCCGCGTTGTTCACCGCCACGTCCAGCGAGCCGAAACGGTCGACGGCCGCGCGGACGACGGCCCGCATGTCCTCGGCGCGGCGGACGTCGGCCGGGTGCGCGACGGCGGTGCCGCCCGCCGACCCGACGAGGGCGACGGTCTCCTCCAGCGGGCCGGGCGTACGGCCCGCGACGACCACGTTCGCCCCCTCCGCGGCGAGCGCCAGCGCGACGGCCCGGCCGAGACCGGAACCGCCGCCGGTCACGAGGGCGGTCCGGCCGGAGAAGCGGGTGCGGGACATGACGTACCTCTTTCTTGAACGAACGGTTCAGTATGAGGGCAGGCGAAAAGGAGCCCCAGGGAAGGGCTCAGTCCAGCAGAGTGAGGGCCTGCTCGGCCGCGTCGCGGACCCGGGCCGGGTCCTGGGAGACCTTGCCGGTGACCCGGATGCCCTGGAGCAGGACGAGCAGCATCCGGGCGAGCGCGCGGGGGTCGCGGTCCTCGGGGAGTTCGCCCCGGGCGCGTGCCCGGACGAGCGCCGAGTGCAGCAGCGTCTCGATCTCCTCCCACGACCGCTCCACGCGGCGCGCCGCCTGGTCGTCGTGCGGGCCCAGCTCGGCCGCCGTGTTGGTCACCAGGCAGCCCAGCAGGCGCTGTTCGCCCGAGGCCGCCTCGGCCGCGAACCGGCGCACCAGGGCGCGCACGGCCGCCAGTGGCGGACTGTCCCCCGACAGCTCGGCGACGGTGACCGCGCCGGTGGACTCGGCGTACCGGTCCATCGCCTTCAGGTACAGCTCGTGCTTGCTGCCGAACGTCGCGTAGAGGCTCGCGCGACCGATGCCGAGACGCTCGACGAGGTCCGCCATCGACGTCGCCTCGTAGCCGCGCGCGTGGAACAGCTCCACGGCTGCCTGCAACGCGACGTCGGGGTCGAATTCCTTGGTCCTGGCCACGAGGTGACCTTAGAGGTTTCTGGAACGAGCGGTCAACTGATCAACTGCTCAACTGTCCTCCGGTCAGGCGCCGGTGCGCACCGCGTACGCCCGCACCGCGACCCCGTCGTCGTCCAGGCAGCGCCCCGTCTCCAGGTCGAAGCGCTGCTTCAGCAGGGGCGACGCCACGAACGGGCGGCCCTGCGCCGAGCCGAGCAGCCCGCGCGACAGCACGGCCGCGCCGGTGAACGGATCGGTGTTGTCGATGGCGTGCAGCCGGCCGGAGCGGTCCAGGAACACCGCCGCCTGCCGGCCGTCCGGCAGCAGGGCCGCGACACCGCGCCCCGGCGTGAGCCGGGCCAGTTCACACACCGTCAGCCAGGCCTCCTCGAAGTCCAGTTGGACCGTGACGGTCGTCTTCTCGGGGGCGATCGGAGCCGTGGTCATCGCAGAGTCAGTCCTTCCAGGGGGATCAGCGGCAGTTCGGGCTTGATCTGGTCGCGCTCGGGCACGAAGCGGATCGTCGGGTCGGGTGTCCCGGGGGCGTTCACGAAGGACACGAAGCGGCTCAGCCGCTCGGGGTCGTCGAGCGTGTCCGACCATTCGTCGCGGTAGTGCTCGACGTGGGCCCGCATCAGGGCCTCCAGCTCGTCGCAGATGCCGAGCGAGTCGTGCACGACGACGTCCCGCACATGGTCCAGGCCGCCCTCGACGCGCTCCAGCCAGACCGAGGTGCGCTCCAGGCGGTCGGCGGTGCGGATGTAGAACATCAGGAAGCGGTCGATCAGCCGGATCAGCTCGGCGTCGCTCAAGTCCTGCGCGAGCAGGTCGGCGTGACGGGGTGTCATGCCGCCGTTGCCGCCCACGTACAGGTTCCAGCCGTTGGCGGTGGCGATCACGCCGAAGTCCTTCGACTGGGCCTCGGCGCACTCGCGGGCGCACCCGGAGACGGCCGACTTCAGCTTGTGCGGGGAGCGCAGGCCCCGGTAGCGCAGCTCCAGATCGATCGCCATCCGCACGCTGTCCTGCACGCCGTAGCGGCACCAGGTCTGCCCCACGCACGACTTCACGGTGCGCAGCGACTTGCCGTACGCGTGCCCCGACTCGAAGCCCGCGTCCACCAACCGCGCCCAGATCATCGGCAGTTGCTCCACCCGGGCGCCGAAGAGGTCGATCCGCTGGCCGCCCGTGATCTTCGTGTAGAGGCCGAAGTCGCGGGCGACCTCGCCGATCACGATGAGCTTCTCCGGGGTGATCTCGCCGCCGGGGATGCGCGGCACGACCGAGTACGAGCCGTTCCTCTGGAGGTTCGCGAGGAAGTGGTCGTTGGTGTCCTGGAGCGCGGCCTGCTCGCCGTCCAGGACATGGCCGTCCGCGCCGATCGCGGGCGCGAGCGAGGCGATGACCGAACCGACCGTGGGCTTGCAGATCTCGCAGCCGTCACCGCCGCGCGCCGCCGCGCGCCCGTGCTCGTCGAGCAGTTGGGCGAAGGTGGTGATCCGCCGGACGCGCACGATCTCGTACAGCTCCTGGCGGGTGTGCTCGAAGCAGCCGCACAGTCCGCCGTCACCGCTCTTCGGCAGCAGCTGCCCGATCAGCTTGACGCAACTGCCGCAGCCCGTACCGGCCTTGGTGCACTTCTTCACCTCGGGCAGGGTGGTGTGCGCGAGGATCGAACCCTTGGTGACGTTGTGGCAGGAGCAGACGACGGCGTCGTCGGGCAGCGCCTCGGGACCGAGCTGCGCGGCCCCGCCGGAACCCGCCGGGAGCACCAGCGACTCGGGGGCGACCGGCGGCACCGTGCCGGTGAGCGCCCGCAGCGTGCCGTACGCCTCCGCGTCGCCCACCAGGATCCCGCCGAGCAACTGCCCCTCGCCGCCGATGACGAGCTTCTTGTACGTGCCCGAGCGCGCGTCCGCGTAGACGACGTCGAGACAGCCGTCGGTCGTGCCGTGCGCGTCGCCGAAGGAGGCCACGTCCACGCCGAGCAGCTTCAGCTTGGTGGAGAGATCGGCGCCGGTGAAGGCGGTCAGGGAGGTGCCGGAGACGATGGCGTCGGCGGCGGTGAGCGCCATCTCGTAGCCGGGGGCGACCAGCCCGTACACCCGGCCGTCGCTCGCCAGCGCGCACTCGCCGATCGCGTAGACGTCCGGGTCGCTGGTGCGGCACTGCTCGTCGACGGCGATGCCGCCGCGCTCACCCACCGACAGGCCCATGTCGCGGGCGAGCTGGTCGCGCGGGCGGACCCCGGCGGAGAAGACCACGAGATCGGTGGCGAGTTCCCGGCCGTCCGACAGCCTCATGCCGGTGACCCGGCCGTCCGCGCCCGCCACGACCTCCTGCGTGCCGACCCCGGTGTGCACGTCGAGTCCCATGTCGCCGATGGTCCGCAGGAGGGCCGCGCCGCCGCCCTCGTCGACCTGTACGGGCATCAGCCGGGGCGCGAACTCCACGATGTGGGTCGCGAGGCCGAGCCCCTGGAGGGCGCCCGCGGCCTCCAGGCCGAGCAGGCCGCCGCCGACCACGGCGCCGACCGTGGCGCTGCTCTTCGCGTACTCCTCGATCGCGTACAGGTCCTCGATGGTCCGGTACACGAAGCAGCCGGTGGCGTCCTTGCCGGGCACCGGCGGCACGAAGGGGTAGGAGCCGGTGGCGAGGACGAGCGTGTCGTACGTGAGCGTCAGGCCGGAGCGGGCGCGCACGGTCCGCGCCGCCCGGTCGACGGCCTCGGCCGGGTCCCCGACATGCAGCTCGATGCCGTGCCGCTCGATGAACTCCGGGTCCGTCATGGACAGCTCCTCGGGCGTCGTGCCCGAGAAGTAGGAGGTCAGATGGACGCGGTCGTAGGCCGGCCGGGGCTCCTCGCACAGCACGACCACGCGGTGCGAGGCGGTGAGCCCGCGCTCGGCGGCCGCTTCGAGGAAGCGCTGGCCGACCATGCCGTGGCCGACGAGAACGAGGGTGGGCTGTGCCGTGTCGGCCGAGTCTGGCGCCATGTCAGAGGCCTCCGTCGTGGGTGCGGTGCGATGCCTGCTCCGCAGCGTGCGGGGTGGAGGTTTCTCGGGGGCGTCCCGTCAGTTTCGGCGGGGGAACGGTGGGCTCAGCGGGGTGGTTCGGACGGTGTGAGGGCCTTTGCGGGGTGCGTCGTGGCTGGTCGCGCAGTTCCCCGCGCCCCTTTTCGGGTTGTCGGTCGGGTGCGGGCCGGTGGCCGCTTCTCGCGCAGTTCCCCGCGCCCCTGAGATGCGCACTTCGTGCGGCATCTCATCATGGGCGCGCCCCCCATCAGAGGCGCACCCCTACCCTTCAGGAGAGGCGTGCCCCGCCCCTCATCAGAGGCGCGCGAAGCGCAGCCTCAAGGGGAGGCGGCGCGAAGCGCCTGCCTCAGGGGCGCGGGGAACTGCGCGAGAAGCGGCCACCGGCCGTCAGGTGAAGGTCAACCCTTCAGGGGCGCGGGGAACTGCGCGGCCAGCCACGACGCGACCTGCACCCGCTGACGGACCGTATCGCTTAACCCGTGTTCAGGCCCTCCTGAAGGGGACCTTAAGGATCTCCCCGGCGGTGCTGACCAGCCGAATTTCCGGGCCGGCGGCGCCTAGTGTGCCGGGCGTGACCACCGAGGCCGTCGAACCCGAACTCACCCGCTACCCCGCCCTGTCGGCCTACCGGAGGCAGACGGAGGGCCCGGCGCGGACCCCGCTGATCCCGCCACTCCCCAGGAAAGCCCCGCGCATCCGCCCCGCCACCCCCCTGCGCGTCACCCCGAACGCCCTGCGCGCGGGAATAGCCACCGGCGCCGGAGCCGTGACCGTGCTGTGGGCCGCCCAGGCCACCCCGTCCCCGCGCCTGGACGTGCTGTTCGCGGGCGGCGCGCACCTGACGGGACTGCTCGCCGGGTACGGGATCCTCGTCATGCTCTTCCTGATGGCCCGGGTCCCCGCGGTCGAGCACGGCGTCGGCGCCGACCGCCTGGCCCGCCACCACGCCCGCGGCGGCCGCCACGTCCTCACGCTCTGCGCCGCCCACGTCGTCCTCGCCCTGCTCGGCTACGCCGCGCACACCGGCACCGACCTGGTCACCACGGCCACGGACCTGCTCGGCTACCCGGGGATCGCCGCCGCCGCGGCCGGCACGCTGATCCTCGTCACGGTCGGCGTGAGCAGCGCCCGCGCCGTCCGCCGCCGCGTCGGACACGGCACCTGGCAGGGCCTGCACCTGCTCACGTACGTCGCCGCGGGCCTGGCCTTCGCGCACCAGCTGGCCGGGCCCGACATCGCGTACAGCCCGGCCGGTCTCGGCCTGTGGTCGCTGCTGCACGCCACCGTCGCCGTCCTGCTCGTCTGGTACCGGCTGGTCGTCCCGGCGCGGCAGGCGCTCCGCCACGGCCTGCGCGTCGTCGACGTACGCGTCGAGGCCCCCGGTGTCGTCTCCGTCGTCATGCGCGGCCGCGACCTGGGACTGCTGCACGCCGAACCGGGACAGTTCCTGCGCTGGCGGTTCCTCACCCGGCGGCTGTGGCACACGGCGCTGCCGTTCTCGCTGTCCGCGCCCGTCGACGGCGACCACATCCGCATCACCGTGCAGGCCGTCGGCGCCCACACCCGACGCGTGCGCAGGCTGCGCCGGGGCGTACGCGTCGTCGCCACCGGCCCCTTCGGCGCGCTCACCGCCCACCGGCGCACCCGCCGCAAGGTGCTGCTGCTCGCCGGGGGAGTGGGCATCACGCCGCTGCGTGCCCTGTTCGAGACGCTGCCGGGCGGTCCGGGCGACATCACGCTCCTCTACCGCGCGAGCAACGCCGAACGGCTCGTGCTGTGCGAGGAGCTGGAGTCCATCGCCCGCACCCGCGGGGCCGCCCTGCACTACCTCCTCGGCCCCTCCGACGCCGCCTTCGACCCGCTCGCCCCGCAGGCCCTGCGCAACCTCGTGCCCGAACTGGCCGACCACGACGTCTACTTGTGCGGCCCACCCGGCATGACGGCCGCCGCGACGAGAGCCCTCGCCCGCGCGGGTGTCCCCGAGGACCGCGTCCACGCCGAGTCCTTCACGTACTGAAAGAGCCGGAGAACCGCCCCATGGGCCGCCACAGCAGACCCGCCCGCACCACCCACGTCCCCACCGTCCAGGCCCGCCGCAGACTCACCGCCGGGCTCGCCTCGGCCAGCGCCCTGGTCGCCGCCTGCATCGCCCTGACCGTCGACCCGGCCGCGCCGCCCGCCCCCGACCGGGCCGTCCCGCGATCCGGGACGGCAAGCTCAGAAGACCCTCAACTCGCCAGTCATTCGTGGACGGCACACGTATCTCGTCCATAGGCTCGCGATCATGCCTGACATATCCCTGACCACCACCGTTGTCCTGTGCCTCGCCGCACTCGCGGCCGGCTGGGTCGACGCGGTGGTGGGCGGCGGCGGACTGCTGCTGCTCCCCGCGCTGCTGCTCGGCCTGCCCAACGCCGCGCACGCCGGCCCGTACGCGCTCGGCACCAACAAGGCCGTCGCCATCGTCGGCACCACCGGCGCCGCCGTGACCTACGCCCGCAAGGCCCCCGTCGACGTACGCCTCGCGGTCCGCATCGGCCTCGCGGCGCTCGCGGGCTCGACGGGCGGGGCGGCGCTCGCGGCCGGACTGAGCACGGACGTCCTCAAGCCGATCGTGATGGTGGTCCTGGTCGCGGTCGGCGCCTTCGTCATCTTCCGCCCGTCGTTCGGCACGGCCCCGTCCGCGGCCCCCGCCTCCGCCCGCCGGATCCTGGCCGCGATCGGCTTCGCGGGCCTCGGCATCGGCTTCTACGACGGCCTGATCGGCCCGGGCACCGGCACCTTCCTGGTGCTCGCCCTCACCGCGATCCTCCACCTCGATCTGGTGACCGCCTCCGCCACCGCCAAGATCGTCAACTGCTGCACCAACGCGGGCGCGCTCGCGATGTTCGCCTGGAAGGGCACGGTGTACTGGCAACTGGCGGCGCTGATGGCCGTGTTCAACCTGGCGGGCGGCATGGTCGGCGCGCACACGGCGCTGAAGCGCGGCGCCGGGTTCGTCCGGATCGTGCTGCTGACGGTGGTGTGCGCGCTGGTGGTGAAGATGGCGTACGAGCAGTGGATCGCCTGAGAACCTCAAGACGGGCCTGAGCGCCTCAAGGCCGGGGAGCCGGGGCTCAGCGGCTTCCCGTCAGGTGGGCGAAGACCACGACGTTCCCCTGGTAGCCGGTGCGCCGCGAGTACGGCCCGCCGCACGTGATCACCCGCAGCTCGGGCCGCGCGGCCGCCCCGTACACCTTCTCGTCGGGGAAGGCGTCCGCCTCGTAGACCTCGACGGCGTCGACCGTGAACACCGCCACCGAACCGTCGCGGCGGTCGATCTCGATGGTGCGGCCCCGGGTGAGGGCGCCGAGGTCGTAGAAGACGGCGGGGCCGTCGGCGTTGTCGACATGGCCGGCGACGACCGCCGTGCCGCGTTCGCCGGGCCGGGTGCCGGCCTCGTACCAGCCCGCGAGGTTCTTCTTCCGCGGCGGCGGGACGTCCAGGCTGCCCGCGCGGTTCAGGCCGAGGCCCATCAGCGGGGCGTCCACGTGGATCGAGGGGATGCGGACACGGTCGGGCGGCGACGGGGACATCGGGGCGGCCCCGGGCGCCTCCCGCGCGGTGCCGCCACGGGCCTGCGCCGCGGACGGCTGCGGCGGCGGATGCCCCTCGGAGCCGCTGGCCAGGAGCCAGCCGCCCGCGCACAGGGCGAGCGCGGTGACCGCCCCTATGGCCGCGTTGACCGGGTTGACACGGGTGACGGGTTCGACGCGGTTGCCGTGACCGGCCCGGCGGTGGCGGGCACGGCGGTCGGCGAGATCGCGCAGGCGACGCATGACGACTCCTGAACACTCCTGACGCGGCCTGCCCCGGCCCCTCCGGTCCGCGAGGGGGCGCGGCCGGAGGGGCGGGGAGGTGGCGGTACCGGTGGACGACGGACGGGGTCGAGGACGGGCGCGCGGGCGGCGGAGGGAGCCCGCGCGGACCGTCGGAGCCGTCCGTCAGATCCCATCGCCTCTCGCCCGGCGATGCAGGAGCCAGGTACCGCCCGCGGCGGCGACGGCCAGCGCCGCCACACCCGCCGCGGTCTGCACGGGGTCGGGACCGAGCGCGCCGCCGACCCCCGTCTCTACGTGCCCTCGGGGCATCTGGGCGCCCGGCGAGCCGCCCGCCCCGGCGAGGGACACGATCAGATCGCCGGTGACCAGGGTGCCGCCGGAGCAGCGCGCGACGATCTCGTACGTGCCCGGCTGCGCGGACGCCGGGACGGTGAAGCGGCCCGCGGAATCGGCGTCCGCGGCCTTCGGCGCGAGGGTGAAGGTGCCCGCGCCGACCGCGCTGGCGTCGCCCGAGGCCGTCCCCTGCGCGCCGCAGGCCGTGGTGTCCACGGTGACCGTGCCTCCCGGTGCCGTGGTCGCCGGATAGACCTCGAGGCCGCCCTGCGAGGCAGCCGCGGGGACGACCGCGAGCCCGGTGAGGGCGACGGCGAACGCGACGGCGGTCAGCGGTCTGCCTGTGCGCATCGTTGCTTGCTCCTTGTGCGTCCAGCTCGGGCGGCGGACGCGCCCTGCAAGCACGAGGTAAGTGGCAGTCGCACCGCCGCGCCTCCTGATATGCCGTCAGAAAGGCGTTTCGGGGCGTGTTGCTGACGGTGTGACGGCAACGTTCCAGCAGGTCATCGGCGTGTCGGAGAAGAATTGCCCGAAAGGCGGCGCCCGGCGTGCGACCGGGTGATCCGATCGCCCACCGGGCGCCGCCGACGGGATTGGCGGAGCGTCAGTTCACGGACACCGCCGACCAGGCGGCGGCCACGGCCGCGTACTCCGTGCTGCCCGCCCCGTAGAGATCCTTCGCCGCGCTCAGCGTCGCGGTGCGAGCACCCGCGTACTTCGTCGACGACGTCATATAGACCGTCAGGGCCCGGTACCAGACGGCCCCGAGCCTGTCCTTGCCGATCCCGGTCAGGGACGAGCCGTCGCAGGTGGTGCCGTTGTGCCGGACCCCGCCGATCACCTTCGGGCCGCTGCCCTCGGCGAGCAGGTACGCGAAGTGGTTCGCGACGCCGGAGGAGTAGTGCACATCGAGATTCCCGACGCCCGAACTCCAGCAGTCCGCCGAGTTCCCGTCCTTGCTCGGCTGGTCCATGAAGCGCAGTGCCGCCTTCCCGAACCCGGGTTTGACGATCTTCTCGCCGATGAGCCAGTCGCCGGGGTCGGCGGTGTTGGCCGCGTGGAACTCGACCAGGGTGCCGAATACGTCGGAGGTGGCTTCGTTCAGCCCGCCGCTCTCACCCGAGTAGGCGAGCGCGGCCGTCGACGAGGTCACGCCGTGCGACATCTCGTGTCCCGCCACGTCGAGCGCGACCAGCGGCCCGAAGGTGCTTCCGTCGCCGTCCCCGTACGTCATGCAGAAGCAACTGTCGTCCCAGAAGGCGTTGTTGTAGTCGCTGCCGTAGTGGACGCGGTTGTACGAGCCCTTGCCGTCGCCCGCTATGCCGTTGCGCCCGTGGACCTGGCGGTAGTAGTCCCAGGTCTGGTCCGTGCCGTACTGCGCGTCGACGGCGGCCGAGGCGCGGTCCGCCGTCGTGCCGGTGCCCCAGTGGTTGTCGGCGTCGGTGAAGAGCGTCGCGGGGGCGCGGCTGAGGCAGATGCCGAGGATGCACAGGTCGGTCTTGTTCTGCGCGTCGCCCGTGTACGTGCCGCCGCGGGTGGCGTCCTTGAGCTGGTACGAGGTTCCCTGCCCGGTCGTCTCCAGCGGGACCGTGCCCGAGTAGAGGGAGCGGCCGTCTCCGGTCACCGTCTCGATGCTGTCCCACGCGTCGATCTGCCGACCGGTGACGGCGTCGGTGAGGACGGTACGGGCGACGGGGTTGCCCAGCGAGTCCTGCGCCACGGCATTGGTGCGCCAGGCGAGGGCGGGGGAGCCGTGGGCCGCGTCCACGACGAGTTCCGGGCGGGCCGTGAGGCTGCGCAGGGCCGCCCCCGGGTTCGCGGAGCGCAGCGCGTCGGCGGCCAGGTCGGCCGCGCGCGGGGCGGCGATCTTCGGGGTGACGCTGGGGACGCTCGGCGTGCCCCGCGTCGCCCGGTCGGCGCTCTCGTAGCCGCCGTCGGGCCCGAGATGGACGACGAAGTCGCCGCCGAGCACCGGGAGCTGACGGTAGGTGCGGTCGTAGCGGACGTGCTGGGTGCCGTCCTTGTCGACGATCACGTCCCGTACGGAGGTGTCCTGGGCCTTCGTCAGGGAGAGGATGTCCGCGTGGTCGGCCAGGGCGGTCGCGGCGTGGGCGACGGCCTCGGCGCGGGTGGGGCGCGGGGTGTCCGTGACGGCCGTGGCGTGCGCGGTGGGGGACAGGGTCGCGACGAGCAGGGTGGCTGCGGCCGTGGCCGTCATGGCCAGTGCGGCGGTGGGTCTCATCGGTCTCCTCTGCGGAGGGCGGCGACTCGCTGATGGCGTTTCAGTTTTAAGCGGTCATGACAACTGCCGTCCAGGGTGTCGATGTGCCGGAGCTGTGAAAGCACAATGGCCGCATGCCGAATCCCGAATCCGCCGGCTCAGTGCTGGCCGTCCTGACCACGACCGACGACGCCGACCGCGCCGAGTCCCTGGCCCGCGGCGCCGTGGAGGCCCGCCTGGCCGCGTGCGCGCAGATCAGTGCGCCGGTCACGTCCGTGTACCGGTGGGAGGGGGCCGTGGAGACGGCGCGCGAGTGGCAGGTCCTGCTGAAGACGACCGTCGCGCGGTATGCCGAGCTGGAGGCGTGGCTGAGGGAGCATCACGGGTACGCGGTGCCCGAGATCGTGGCTTTGCCGGTGGTTCGGGGGTCTGCCGATTATTTGGGGTGGGTCGAGACGGAGGTCGACTGACGGTTGGCCGGGGTCGATCGCGCAGTTCCCCGCGCCCCTTTTCGGGTTGTCGGTCGGGTGCGGGCCGGTGGGGGCTGGTCGCGCAGTTCCCCGCGCCCCTGGAGATGCGCACTGCGTGCGCTATCTCCATCGGGGAGGCGCGCCACCTGCCCAAGGCGGAGGTGCGGCCCTGCCCCGGGTGGAGGTGCGGCCCTTGTCCCGGGTGGAGGTGCGGCCCTTGCCTCCGGTGGAGGCGCGCCCCTCGTCTTGGGTGGAGGCGCGCCCCTTGCCCCCGGTGGAGGCGCGCGGAGCGCAGCCTCTGGGGGAGGCGGCGCGAAGCGCCTGCCTCAGGGGCGCGGGGAACTGCGCGAGAAGCGGCCACCGGCCCGCACTCAACCGACAACCCGGGGCCAGCCCCCACCGGCCGTCAGCCGACCGACAACCCGGGGCCGGCCCCCACCGGGCCGCAGGCGAGCGGCAAGGTCAACGGCCCAGCGCCGCACGAACCCCGTTCTCCTGGCGCCCCAGGAAATGCGGATCGGGGCGGAACGCCGCGTCCGCAAGCGCCTTGGTCGCGGCCAGAACCTCCCGCGCACCCCCGGCATACCAGGTCACATCATGCACCTCATCAACCCCGACCCCGTAGGAAGAAACCCCCGCCGCCTCGCACAGAGCCACGGCCCGCCGCACATGAAACCCCTGAGTGACCAGCACGGCCCGGTCGACCCCGAAGATCTTCTTGGCGCGCACGCACGAGTCCCACGTGTCGAACCCGGCGTAGTCACTGACGACGGCCCGCGACGGAACCCCGTGCCGGGTCAGATACGTACGCATGGCGTCGGGCTCGTCGTACTCGGCGCGACTGTTGTCCCCGGTGACGAGCAGCACCCGGACCCGCCCGGAGCGGTACAGCTCGGCCGCCGCGTCGAGGCGATGGGCGAGATACGGCGACGGCTCCCCGTTCCACAGCCCGGCGCCGAACACCACCGCCACATCGGTACGGGGCACGTCCGCCACCGACCGCAGCCGATCGTCCGACGTCGTGAACAGCCAGGTCGCAGGCAGCAGCGCCAGCACGCACAGCGCCATCACCACCTGCACCGTCCGCCGCTGTTCCTGGCGGGTACGGGGCAGACGCGGGCGGGGCAGGCGCATCAGAAGTGACCTCCGGGCAGACAGCGGCTCTCGCAGGCAGAGGACGCCGCCGCGGCCCCCGCGGTTCACGCTCACCGCGCCCGGTACCGCACGGTGAACCCCGTGCAACCACCCGTCACCACCCCGCAACAGCCCGGCAACCCCGCTCCGGCAGGATCGCTCCATGACGGACAAGTCGTACGGCACCCACCATCCCCGCACGACAGAACTCGACGGCACGAGGGAAGCTGAAGGCACCACAGAGCTCGCCGCCACCACAGAACTCGCCACCACCACAGGTCCCGCCCCCGCGGCGGACCTGGACAGCACAGCGGGACTCCTCACCATGATCAGCAATCAACTCGGCACCCAGCTCAGCAACCGCCGCCCCCTGCGCGAGCGCCCCCGCCCCCCGGCCCTGGTGCTGGTGGCGCACGGCAGCCGCAACCCGGGCGCCCTCGCCACCGTCACCGAGCTGGTGGAACGGATCCGCGAGCTGCGCCCCGCGCTGACCGTCCGCCTCGGCCACATCGAGCTGAACGCGCCGCTGCTCGACGACACCCTCGCCGCCCTGCCCGCGGGCCGCGCCGTCCTGGTACCCCTGCTGCTGTCCCGCGGCCACCACGTCAAGCGGGACATACCCGCCGCGGCCGACGCCGCCGGCCATCTCCTCACCCGGGTCGCCGCCCCGCTCGGCCCGCACCCGCTGCTCGTCGACGCGCTGCACGACCGGCTCACGGAGGCGGGCTGGCCCGAAGGGCCGCTGCCCGAGCGCGAGCGCCGCCGCACCGGAGTCGTCCTCGCCGCCGCCGGATCCCGCGCCCCGCAGGCCGCCGTCGACACCCGCCGCACCGCCGACCTCCTCGCCCGGCGCCTCGGCGTCCCCGTCGTCCCCGCCTACGCCTCCGCGGCCGCGCCCGACGTGGCCACGGCCGTCCGCGCCCTCACCGCACGCGGCCGTGACCGGATCGCCGTCGCCTCCTACTTCACCGCGCCCGGCCGCTTCGCCGACGAGTCCGCCGCAGCGCTCGCCCCCGGCCAGGGGATCGCCGCGGCCCCGCTCGGCACCCACCCGGCGATGGCCCGCCTCGTCCTGCACCGCTACGACAGCGCGCTCGCGACGTCCGGGACCGCCCGCACCCCGTACCTCGCGTCGGCCTGAACACACCGCCCCCTTCGCCGGTGGCCCCTTCGCCAACTGCCCTTTTGTCAGTGCCTGCGTCTACTGTCAGTGCATGGAAGGCAGCGAGACGTACGACGGGGACGCGACCGGGCGCTGGGCCCCCGAGCCCGACAAGCGCCCGGGCCGCACCGCGTTCCAGCGCGACCGGGCCCGGGTCCTGCACTCGGCGGCGCTGCGCCGCCTCGCGGGCAAGACACAGGTCGTCACCCCGGGGACCACGAGCCGCCATTGGGACGCCAGCCCGCGCACCCGCCTGACCCACTCCCTGGAGTGCGCCCAGGTCGGCCGGGAGCTGGGCGCGGCGCTCGGCTGCGACCCGGACCTCGTCGAGACCGCCTGCCTCTCCCACGACCTGGGCCACCCGCCCTTCGGGCACAACGGCGAGCAGGCGCTCAATGAAGTGGCCGAGGACTGCGGCGGCTTCGAGGGGAACGCCCAGTCGCTGCGTCTCCTCACCCGCATCGAGCCCAAGCGCTTCGTCCGCGCCGAGGGCTCGGGCGAGCTGATCAGCGTAGGACTGAACCTGACGAGGGCCGCGCTCGACGCGGCGACCAAGTACCCGTGGCCGCGCGGCGAGCACCCCACCGACCCGCACTCGGGGAAATTCGGGGTCTACGAGGACGACCGGCCCGTCTTCGACTGGGTGCGCAAGGCGTCGCCGGGCCGCCGCACCTGCTTCGAGGCGCAGGTCATGGACTGGGCGGACGACGTCGCGTACTCGGTGCACGACATCGAGGACGGACTGCACGCCGGCCACCTGGACCCGATCGTGCTCCACTCCGAGCAGGAGAGAGCCGACATCTTCGCGGTCGCCATCGGACGCTACGTCCCCGCGGACACCGACCCCGCCGAGCTGGCCGCCGCCCTCGACCGCCTCCTCGACCAGGAGTGGTGGCCGCACGGCTACGACGGCACGGCGGTCGCCCAGGCCCGCCTCAAGGACGCCACGAGCCAGCTCATCGGCCGGTTCTGCCTGGCGGCCGAGGGCGCGACCCGGGCGCGGTACGGCACGGGGCGCCTCACCCGGTACGACGCCGAGCTGGTCGTCCCGCGCGCCGCCCGGTACGAGTGCGCCGTGCTCAAGGCGGTCGCCGACCGGTACGTGATGCAGCGCCCGCAGCAGGAGCGGCTCCGCGCCGACCAGCGGATCGTGGTCGCCGAGCTGGCCGAGGTCCTGACCGCCCGCGCGCCCGACGGCCTCGACCCCCAGTTCCGCGCCCTGTTCGACGACGCCCCCGACGACCGCACGAAAAAGCGCGTCATCGTCGACCAGATCGCCTCCCTCACAGACGCATCAGCCCGCACATTGCACGCACGGCTGACGCAAGGCGCCCCGTAAGGGGCGCGGGGCTGTATCGATGTGCGGCTCCGCCGCGTGAGCGCGAGCAACCACCCACAACCAGCACCCGCCGTACAAGCGATCCGGCTACGGCGAGTAGGCAAAAGTAAGTGGGGGCATGCCCCGATAGGGCCACGCCCCCTTCCCCCATCACGCTCCGTGCGGGACGCTCGCATATGACGGCAGCGCAACGAGGAGGCATCAAGTGGTCGACGCGGACCAGACGTTCGTCATCGTCGGAGGAGGGCTCGCCGGCGCGAAGGCCGCCGAGACACTCCGCTCGGAGGGCTTCACCGGCCGAGTGATCCTCATCGGGGACGAACGGGACCACCCGTACGAGCGTCCGCCCTTGTCCAAGGGCTATCTGCAGGGCAAGGAGGAGCGGGACAGCGTCTTCGTCCATGAACCGGCCTGGTACGCGAGTCACGACATCGAGCTGCACCTCGGCCAGACGGTGACCGCCGTCGACCGCGCGGCGAAGACGGTCCGGCTCGGCGACGCGACCCTCATCCGCTACGACAAGCTCCTGCTGGCCACCGGCGCCGAGCCGCGCCGCCTCGACATCCCCGGCACCGACCTCGCGGGCGTCCACCACCTGCGCCGCCTCGCCCACGCCGAGCGCCTGAAGCACGTCCTGGCCTCCCTCGGCCGGGACAACGGACACCTGGTGATCGCCGGCGCCGGCTGGATCGGCCTGGAGATCGCCGCCGCCGCGCGCGAGTACGGCGCCGAGGTCACCGTCGTCGAGCCGGAGGCCACCCCGCTGCACTCCGTCCTCGGCCCCGAGATCGGCCAGATCTTCACCGAGCTCCACAGCGACCACGGCGTCCGCTTCCACTTCGGCGCCCGGCTCACCGAGATCACCGGCCACGACGGCATGGTCCTCGCCGCGCTCACCGACGACGGCGAGGAGCACCCGGCGCACGACGTGCTGGCCGCGATCGGCGCGGCCCCGCGCACCGCGCTCGCCGAGTCCGCGGGCCTGGACCTGGTCGACCGCGAGCACGGCGGCGGCATCGCGGTCGACGCGGACCTGCGCACCTCGGACCCCGACATCTTCGCGGCCGGCGACGTGGCCGCCCTCCAGCACCCGCTCTACTCCCGGCGTCTGCGCGTGGAGCACTGGGCGAACGCGCTGAACGGCGGCCCGGCCGCGGCCCGCGCCATGCTCGGCCGCGACGAGACGTACGACCGGGTGCCCTACTTCTTCTCCGACCAGTACGACCTGGGCCTGGAGTACTCGGGCTGGGCGCCCCCGGGCAGCTACGACCAGGTGATCATCCGCGGCGACGCGGGCAAGCGCGAGTTCATCGCCTTCTGGCTGCGCGACGGCCAGGTCCTCGCGGGGATGAACGTGAATGTGTGGGACGTCACGGACCCGATCCAGCAGCTCATCCGCACCGGCGCCAGGCCCGACACGGAGCGCCTGTCGGACCCGAGCGTCCCGCTCGGTGATCTTCTGGAGGAGTGACGGCGGGGGGACGGGAGTGTCGGTGGGGGACCGTAGACTTGCCGCGTGGCTGGCAGGATCAATGACGAGGACGTGAAGGCGGTTCGGGACGCGGTCCCGATCGACGCCGTGGTGTCCGAGTACCTGCAACTGCGCAACGCGGGCGGCGGGAACCTGAAGGGCCTGTGCCCCTTCCACGACGAGAAGTCACCGTCCTTCCAGGTCAGTCCGAGCAAGGGGTTCTTCCACTGCTTCGGCTGCCAGGAGGGCGGCGACACCATCACGTTCGTGATGAAGATCGACCACCTCTCCTTCTCGGAGGCGGTCGAGCGCCTGGCCGGCCAGGCGGGCATCACGCTGCGCTACGAGGAGGGCGGGTACAACCCCACCCACCAGCGCGGCGAGCGCATCCGCCTGGTCGAGGCGCACAAGGTCGCCGCACAGTTCTACGTCGATCAGCTGGAGTCCCCGGAAGCCGAGATCGGCCGGAAGTTCCTCGCCGAGCGCGGCTTCGACCAGGCCGCCGCCGCGCACTTCGGCGTCGGCTACAGCCCGGCGGGCTGGGACCACCTGACCCGCTTCCTGCGGGGCAAGGGCTTCAGCGACAAGGAGCTGACCCTCTCCGGGCTCTCCCAGGAAGGCCGCCGCGGCCCCATCGACCGCTTCCGCGGCCGGCTGATGTGGCCGATCCGCGACATCGGCGGCGAGGTCGTCGGCTTCGGCGCCCGCCGCCTGCGCGACGACGACAACGGCCCGAAGTACCTGAACACGCCCGAGACGCCGATCTACAAGAAGTCGCAGGTCCTCTACGGCATCGACTTGGCGAAGAAGGACATCGCCAAGTCCTCCCACGCCGTCGTCGTCGAGGGCTACACCGACGTCATGGCCTGCCACCTCGCGGGCGTCACCACCGCCATCGCCACCTGCGGCACGGCGTTCGGCGGCGACCACATCAAGATCCTCCGCCGCCTCCTGATGGACAACGGCTCGGCGCGCGTGATCTTCACCTTCGACGGCGACGCCGCCGGGCAGAAGGCCGCCCTGCGCGCCTTCGAGGACGACCAGAAGTTCGCCGCCGAGACCTACATCGCGATCGCGCCGGACAACATGGACCCGTGCGACCTGCGCCTGGCCAAGGGCGACGACGCGGTCTCCGACCTCGTCCAGCCCCGCACCCCGCTCTTCGAGTTCGCGCTCCGCCAGATCGTCGCGCGCTACGCCCTGGAGACCCCGGCGGGCCGCGCCGCCGCGCTCGACGAGGCGGCGCCCGTCGTCGCCCGCATCAAGAACAGCGCCTCCCAGCACGAGGTCGCCGTCCAGCTGGCCGGCATGCTCGGCATCCTCGACACCCAGTTCGTCGTCAAGCGGGTGGCGCAGCTGGCTCGTTGGGCCCGCGACCGGGGCGGCAAGGGGCCGGCGCCGGCCAGCTCCCCGCAGTCCGCGCCGCTCGGCGCCGCGCAGCACGCCTTCGGCGGACCCGCGCTCACCCTGCGCAACCCGGTGTTCACCACCGAGCGGGAGCTGCTCAAGCTGGCGCTGCAGAACCCGGACCTGGTCTCCCCGACGTTCGACGCGTACGGGGTCGACGAATTCACCGCCGCGCCGTACGCCGCCGTGCGCGCCGCGATCCTGGACGCCGGTGGCGCCGAGCAAGGGGTACACGACTCGCACGCCTATCTCGTCGCGGTCCGTGAGGCCGCGCCCGACGACGCGGTGCGCGCGATGGTCACCGAGCTGGCCGTCGAGGCGATCCACCGCAAGACCGTCGACCAGACCTACGCCGACATGCAGCTCGTCGCCGTGCGCCGCCGCGCCGTCGAGCGGCGCATCCGCGACGTCCAGGGCACCTTCACCCGCCTCCACTCCGCGGGCGACCCGGCCCAACTGGTAACGGTCCAGAACGAGTTGTGGGTCCTCCAACAGTACGACCAGGCCCTCCGCGAGCGCGGCGCCGACGCGCTCTGACTGGGCTTCGCCCGCCTCGGGCGACCTGCCGGCCGCCAACCCCGCCGCCGCCTCCGCCGCCTTGGGCAATCTGCCGCCTGGGGCGGCAGGGTGGGCAAGGCGGCACCCACGGCGCGGGGTGAGCGCCTATTGGGCGGCCAGTTCAGCGCCGTTCGCGGGTGTGGCCCCGGTGGGGGCTGGTCGCGCAGTTCCCCGCGCCCCTGGCGGGGCTGGTAGTAGCCCGCGCCCACAGCGTCCCTGGCGGGGCTGGTAGTAGCCCGCGCTCACAGTGCCCTGGCGGGGCGGACAGCAGCCCGCACTACCCCCGGCGCCAACGCGCGCCGTTTGCCCCCGTTCGGGGACGGGAAGCCCGGGTACCCGTACAGCTCGGTAACCGAGCGGTCACGCACCGGACTCAAAAAGTCATCGCACGCCCCTCGTGGCGGCACTGTGTCGTACTCCACACTGGGTGGCGGTGCCTGAGTCCTCGGAGCGCGGCCGGAGCCCGGACAGCAAAGGGTCCGAAACCCCCGCGGTTCCGCTCATCGCGTACGGGACGGACAGCGGCGTGGCTGCCGCTGCCGCCCCCCTGCCGCACGCCTCAGAAGCGATCACCTTGGAGGTCGCCCCCGTGCAGACCCAGACCCTCACCCAGAGCGACAGCACAGCGCAGGCCCTGTCCGATCCCGATACCGCGGAGGACACCGACGTCCTCGCCACGGTGCCGCCACAGAGCCGCGTCACGCACCACCCCGAGTCGGACGAACCCCCGGCGTCCGAGTCCACGGAGCCCCCGGACCCCACGGAGTCGCCGGAGAGCGAGCCCGCCGGGACCGTGGAGCCGCCCGAACCGGTACGCGCCGCCCGCGCCGACACCAGCGGCCCGTCGTCCGACCTCTTCCGCCAGTACCTGCGCGAGATCGGCCGCATCCCGCTGCTCACCGCGGCCGAGGAAGTGGACCTGGCCCGGCGCGTGGAAGCGGGCCTGTTCGCCGAGGAGCGGCTCACCAGGGCGCCCGATCTCGACTCCCAACTCGCCCTCGACCTGGACAAGCTGGTCGTCATGGGCCGGATGGCCAAGCGCCGCCTGATCGAGGCGAACCTGCGCCTGGTCGTCTCCGTGGCCAAGCGCTACGTCGGCCGCGGCCTGACCATGCTCGACCTGGTCCAGGAGGGAAACCTCGGCCTGATCCGCGCGGTCGAGAAGTTCGACTACGCCCGCGGCTACAAGTTCTCGACGTACGCGACCTGGTGGATCCGGCAGGCGATGAGCCGCGCCCTCGCCGACCAGGCACGCACCATCCGGGTCCCGGTCCACGTCGTCGAGCTGATCAACCGGGTCGTCCGCGTCCAGCGCCGCATGCTCCAGGAGCGCGGCTACGAGCCCACCCCCGAAGAGGTGGCCGCCCACCTCGACCTGGCCCCCGAGCGCGTCAGCGAAGTCCTGCGCCTGGCCCAGGAACCGGTCTCGCTGCACGCCCCGGTCGGCGAGGAGGACGATGTCGCGCTCGGCGACCTGATCGAGGACGGCGACGCGACGAGCCCCGTGGAGTCGGCGGCCTTCCTCCTCCTGCGCGAACACCTGGAGGCGGTCCTCTCCACCCTCGGCGAACGCGAACGCAAGGTGGTCCAGCTCCGCTACGGCCTCGCCGACGGCCGCCCCCGCACCCTGGAGGAGATCGGCCGCATCTTCGGCGTCACCCGCGAACGCATCCGCCAGATCGAATCAAAAACCCTGAACAAACTGAGGGACCACGCCTTCGCCGACCAACTCCGCGGCTACCTGGACTGAGGAGGCGCCCCGCAGGGGCGCGGGGCAGTGCCGATATGCGGCTCCGCCGCGTGGGCGCGACCAGCCACGTACGACCGGCACCCGACGCGGCACCCCACACCCCTACGGCGACTAGTCCACCTCGGCCACGGCCTGCGCGAACTGGGCCTCGTACAACCGCTGATAAGCCCCGCCGGAGGCGACCAGCGCCTCGTGCGAGCCCTGCTCGACGATGGCCCCGTTCTCCATGACCAGAATCGTGTCGGCATCGCGGATCGTCGACAGACGGTGCGCGATGACGAACGACGTACGGCCCGAGGCGAGCCGCGCCATGGCCTTCTGGATCAGTACCTCGGTCCGGGTGTCGACGGAGGAGGTCGCCTCGTCGAGGACCAGGATCACCGGGTCGGACAGGAACGCCCGCGCGATGGTGATGAGCTGCTTCTCACCGGCGCTGACACCGGTGCCCTCGTCGTCGATCACAGTGTCGTAGCCGTCGGGCAGCGTCCGGATGAACCGGTCGGCGTGCGCGGCCTTCGCCGCCTCCTCGACGTCCTCGCGGGACGTGGACTTGGCGGCGCCGTACGCGATGTTCTCCGCGATGCTGCCGCCGAACAGCCAGGTGTCCTGGAGCACCATGCCGATCCCGGCCCGCAGGTCGTCGCGGGACATCTTCGCGATGTCGACGCCGTCGAGGGTGATGCGTCCGCCGCTGACGTCGTAGAAGCGCAGCAGCAGGTTGACGAGCGTGGTCTTGCCCGCGCCCGTCGGCCCCACGATGGCCACGGTGTGGCCCGGTTCCGCGGTGAGCGACAGGTCCTCGATGAGCGGCTTGTCCTCCTCGTAGCGGAAGGCGACGTGCTCGAACTCGACGTGCCCGCGCAGGTTCTGCGGCTTCTCGCCGACCGTCGGGTCGGGCGACTGCTCCTCGGCGTCGAGCAGTTCGAAGATCCGCTCGGCGGACGCGACCCCGGACTGCACCAGGTTCGCCATCGACGCGACCTGCGTCAGCGGCATCGAGAACTGGCGCGAGTACTGGATGAACGCCTGTACGTCACCGATCGACAGGGTGCCGGAGGCCACCCGCAGACCGCCGACCACGGCGACCAGCACATAGTTCAGGTTCGAGATGAAGAACATCAGCGGCTGCATGATGCCGCTGTTGAACTGCGCCTTGAACGCGGCCTCGTACAGCGCCTCGTTCTGCTCGGCGAACAGCTCCGCCGACTCCTTCTGCCGCCCGAACACCTTTACCAGCGTGTGGCCGGTGTACATCTCCTCGACGTGCGCGTTCAGCCGGCCGGTGGTCTTCCACTGCTGCACGAACTGCGGCTGCGACCGCTTGCCGACCTTCGCCGCGACGAGCACCGACAGCGGCACCGTGACGAGCGCGACCAGCGCGAGCAGCCACGAGATCCAGAACATCATGGTCAGGACGCCGATGATGGTCAGCAGCGAGTTGAGCATCTGCCCCATCGTCTGCTGGAGCGTCTGCCCTATGTTGTCGATGTCGTTGGTCGCCCGGCTCAGCACCTCGCCGCGCTTCTGCTTGTCGTAGTACGACAGCGGCAGCCGCGACAGCTTGGCCTGCATGTCCGTGCGGAGCTTGGCCACGGCCAGGTTGATCGCCCGGTTGGCGAGCCGGGTGCCGATCATCATCGCCAGGCCCGCGCAGGCGAACACCGCGAGCCCGATCAGCAGCACCTGCCCGATCTTGTCGAAGTCCACGCCCTGGCCGGGCGTGAAGTCGACGCTGCCGAGCATGTCGGCCATACCGCCGTCACCCTTGGCCCGCAGGCCCTCGATGACCTGTTCCTTGGTCTGCCCGGCCGGCGTCTGCCCGCCGATGATCCCGCCGAACAGCAGGTCGGTGGCGTGACCGAGGATCTTCGGCCCGATCACCGACAGGCCGACGCTGATCACCACCGCGACCAGGACGGCCGCCACCGACGCGCGGTGGGCGGCCAGCCGCTTCAGCAGCCGTTTGCCGGACACCTTGAAGTCCATCGAGCGCGAACCGGGCGCACCGGCCGCCATCCGCGCCGCCATCGGCCCGCTCATCAGGCGGCCTCCGCTTCCGTCAGCTGGGAGAGAACGATCTCCCGGTACGTCTCGTTGTCGGCCATCAGCTCGTGATGGCGTCCGGTGCCGACGACCCGGCCCTCGTCGAGGACGATGATCCGGTCGGCGTCGCGGATGGTGGCCACGCGCTGGGCGACGATCACCACGGTCGACTCGGCGGTCTCGTCGCCGAGCGCCCGGCGCAGCGCCGCGTCGGTGGCGTAGTCGAGCGCGGAGAACGAGTCGTCGAAGAGATAGATCTCCGGGCCCTGTACGAGCGTGCGCGCGATGGCGAGCCGCTGGCGCTGGCCACCGGAGACGTTCGTCCCGCCCTGGGCGACGGGCGCGTCGAGCCCGCCCTCCAGCCTGCTGACGAACTCCTTGGCCTGCGCCACCTCCAGGGCGTGCCACAGCTCGTCGTCGGTCGCGTCGGGACGCCCGTACCGGAGGTTGGAGGCGACCGTCCCGGAGAACAGATAGGGCTTCTGCGGGACCAGTCCGACCGTCCGGGCCATCAGCTCGGGGTCGATCCCGCGGACGTCCTCGCCGTCCACGTACACGACACCCGCCGTGGTGTCGTACAGCCGGGGGACCAGGCCGAGCAGCGTCGACTTGCCGCTGCCGGTCGAGCCGATGATCGCCGTGGTCTCGCCGGGGCGCGCCACCAGGTCCACCGACCGCAGCACCGGCTCCTCGGCGCCCGGGTAGCCGAACTCGGCGCCGCGGATCTCCAGGTGCCCGCGCCGGCGCAGTTCCCGTACGGACGTGTCGGCGGCCGGCGGGACGACGCTGGACTCGGTGTCGAGCACCTCGCGCACCCGCTCCGCGCACACCTCGGCGCGCGGCACCTGCATGAACATGAAGGTGGCCATCATCACGCTCATCACGATCTGCATGAGATACGCGAGGAACGCCGTCAGATCGCCGATCTGCATCCCGCCGCTGTTGATCCGGTGGGCGCCGAACCAGACGACGGCGATGGAGGCGACGTTCACGATCGTCATCACGAACGGGAACATCAGTGCCATGATCCGGCCGGTGGCCAGCGAGGTCTTGGTCAGGTCCCAGTTGGCCTCGCCGAACCGGTCCTTCTCGAAGTCGTCCCGCACGAAGGCGCGGATCACGCGGTTGCCGGTGATCTGCTCGCGCAGCACCCGGTTCACGGTGTCCAGCTTGACCTGCATGGACCGGAACAGCGGGCGCATCCTGCGGATGATCAGCGTCAGCACGATCGCCATGACGGGCAGCACGGCGAGCAGCACACCCGACAGCGGCACGTCGAGGCCCAGGGCCAGGATCACACCGCCGACGCACATGATGGGCGCGGACACCATCAGCGTGAAGCCCATCAGCACCAGCATCTGGATCTGCTGCACGTCGTTCGTGGTGCGGGTGATCAGCGAGGGCGCCCCGAAGTGGCCGACCTCGCGGGCCGAGAAGGACTGCACCCGGTCGAAGACACCGGCCCGCACGTCGCGGCCGAGCGCGGCGGCGGTGCGGGCGCCGAAGTACACGGCGCCGGTGTTGCAGACGACCTGGACGACCGTGACGCCCAGCATCAGGGCGCCGAACGTGAGGATGTAGCCGGTGTCGCCGTCGACGACACCGTTGTCAATGATGTCCGCGTTCAGAGTGGGCAGATACAGGGAGGCACAGGTCTGCAGGAACTGCAGGAGGACCAGCAGCCCGATCGGTTTCTTGTACGGACCGAGATAGGTCCGCAGGAGTTGTATGAGCACGCTCTGTCTCTCGGTGGTCGGCGATCTGGGATGAGAGCGGTTGGGGAGAGGGAAGCGCCCCGCCGGAACGAAGACGCATGGACCCCTATCGTCGGACACTCCACCCGCGTTACCTCAACCGATTAACCCAAGAGTGCTCAAAGACCGGCCACGTACAGGCCACCTGTCGGTCACGCTGCTACGGCTGTGCGAACGCCCCGGGATGGATCTGCTCGCGCACCGCCCGGAACTGCTGGCGCACCGCCTGCCCCACGGGCAGCTCGTCGCCCGGCTCGAAGACCTGGGTGGCCGCGCCCTGCCACATCGGCAACCGGCCGCTCATCGCCCAGGCGGCCTGCCGGGCGGCGCCGATCGCCGCGTAGTCGGCGGGCTGCGGCACCACGACCTGCGTGCCGAACAGCATCGGCGCCACGGCCTGCACGGCGTGCAGCTCGGCGGCCGCCCCGAGCAGGAACACCCGCCGCACCTCGACCCCGCGCCCGCGCAGCACGTCCAGGGCGTCGGCGAGCCCGCACAGCATGCCCTCGAAGGCGGCCCGCGCCAGATGCTCGGGCTTCATCGACTCACGCCTGAGCCCGCTCAGGGTGCCCGCCGTGTGCGGCAGATTCGGCGTCTTCTCGCCCTCCAGATAGGGCAGGAGTACGAGTCCGTGGGCGCCCGGCGTCGACTTCATGGCCAGCTCGGACAGCTCCTCGAGCCCTCCGTCGAGGCCCAGCATCTCCGTCGTGCCGCGCAGCGTGCGCACCGCGTTCAGCGTGTGCACCACCGGCAGGTGCAGTCCGGTCGCGTCGGCCAGTGAGGTGATGGAGCCGCTGGAGTCCACCAGCGCCTCGTGGTGCACGGCCATCACCGACCCGGACGCGCCGAGCGAGACCACGGCGTCGCCGGCGGAGACGCCGAGCCCGAACGCGGCGGCCATGGTCTCCCCGGTGCCGGCCGAGATGATCAGCCCCTCCGGGGTCGTCCCCGCGGCGTCGCCGGGGCCGAGCACCTCCGGCAGCGCGGCCCGCTGCCCGAGCGCGAGCTCCACGAGGTCGGGCCGCCAGGAGTCGGTGGCCGCGGACCAGTAGCCCGTACCCGAGGCCCCGCCGCGGTCGGTGGTCCGCCGGGCCGGCCGGCCGAGCAGCTGCCACACCAGCCAGTCGTGCGCCTGCATGAGGAACGCCACCTGCTGCGCGTTCTCCGGCTCGGTCCGCGCCAGCCAGCGCAGCTTGGTGACCGGCTGCGCGGACTGCGGCACACAGCCCACCGCCTCGGCCCACGCCTCGCGCGAGCCGAGCCGGTCGATCAGGTCCGCGGCCGCCACCTGCGCCCGCTTGTCGGCGCCCACCAGCGCCGGGCGCACGGTGTTGCCCTGCGAGTCCAGCGGGACCAGCGCGTTCTGCTGCGACGACACGCCGATGGCCTGCACGCCCTCCAGGAGCCCGCCGCCGGCCGCCTCGCCGAGCGAGAGCAGCCAGGCCTGGGGATCGACGTCGCTGGGCCGTCCGCCGCCCTCCGCGGTCTCCAGCGGATGGGGTGCGTACCCCTGCCGGAGCACGGCTCCGGTGTCCGCGTCACAAACGACAATGCGCGTGAAATCGGGCGAACTGTCCAGCCCGGCGACTATCCCCATGCCGGAAAGTCTGCCGCACCGCCGAGGTCCGCGTGGCCTCAGGTGTTGCTGGTGCCCCAGTCGTCGTCATCGCCGCCGCCGCTGCGCTCCCGCAGCGAGCGGACCCGGTCGGCCACGGAGTCCGGAACCTTGCCCTCCACCTTGGCGCTGACGGAGTGGAACGCCTTGCCGGCGTACTCGCGCGTCTGCTGCGCGGCGGACTCGGCCGTATTGCGTACGGCGGGGTTCTGGGAGATCTCGCGAGCGGTCTTCTTGAGCTTCTCGTACCGCTCCCGCCCGGCCCTGGTGCCCAGTACGTAACCCAGGGCCAGACCGGCGATGAATGTGAGCCGGTAGCGCATGTCGGCCACCCTTTCCCTAGCGAGGCGTCATGGACGATGCGGTCGTCGTGGCGGTCATCGTCGTGCTCGATGATCGCCGGGGGATACCGATTGGCGGAGCACCCCCCTGCTTGCGCTAATGTATGTGTCGCAGCGAGCGCACGCCGCCTGGCAAGTACCCGGGTAGCCGCGTTCGAAGCAATGAGGTCATTCCCCTGTAGCTCAATTGGCAGAGCAGCCGGCTGTTAACCGGCAGGTTACTGGTTCGAGTCCAGTCGGGGGAGCTCGATCTCCTGTAGCTCAATTGGCAGAGCAGCCGGCTGTTAACCGGCAGGTTACTGGTTCGAGTCCAGTCGGGAGAGCTGTCGAACAAGCCCCCTCGGAGTTCACTCCGGGGGGCTTTTTCGTGCCCGGTGGAACCGACCGGCCACAGGCGATGTCCTCAAGGTCGTGCAGAGCCGAACCATCCGAGGCAGGAGATCGTATGAGCGGCTATGCTGCGGCAGACGGCGCGCACAAATGTGCGCGGCGCGCCGTTACGGGGCGGTAGCTCAGCCGGTTAGAGCAGCGGACTCATAATCCGTCGGCCGTGGGTTCGAGTCCCACCCGCCCCACCAAGCCTTCAGAGCGCAGAAACGATGCAGCCAGCCTGAACGTAACCTGATGACCCGTCACGTAAACCGTGGCGGGTCTTCTGTCACTCAGGAGGCTGCTTTCTGGGGCCCCGTGTTCACCAACCCGTCAACAGCAGATGGTTCAGCAGCAGGGCGAGAACGGCCTGCGCGGCGAGCCAGGCGCGCGGGGACGGCAGGAAGGCGCAGGAGGCCGGGAGCCAGGCGGCGAAGGGGAGCCAGATGCGTTCCGTCTCCGCTTTGCTCATGCCGGAGAGGTCGGCCAGGATCAGGGCCGTCAGGGCGGCCGCCACGAGGAGCGCCAGGCGGCGGGGCGGGCCCGTGGGGGCGGTGGCCGCGCGGCGCAGGCCCGCGACCGTGGCCGGGCCGATCAGCAGGACCGTGCACGCGAGGTTGGCCCAGATCCAGTAGGCGTAGGGACGGATGCCGCCCGCGCCCTCGTAGTAGCGGGTGGTCAGCAGGTGGTACGCCTCCCACCAGTCGAAGCCCAGGAGCGTGAACAGCGCCGGGACCACGACGAGGCCCGCCAGGGCGTAGGGCAGCGGGCGCAGCCGGTGGGTGCCGAGGAGCAGGATCACGGCCCCGATGAGCGCGAACAGCGTCAGGCCGTACGAGAGATAGCAGGTCAGGCCGAACAGCAGGCCCGCCGCGAAGCCGGTGAGGCGGGGGCGGCGGCCCGTCACCGCCAGCGCCAGGCAGGCCAGGGACCAGGCGGCGACCGCCGTGAAGTAGCCGTCCCCCGACGTGCCCATCCAGACGGCCGCCGGGGTCATGGCCAGGAACGGGGCGGCCCGGCGCGCCAGTTGCTCGGTCGCCAGCGCGCGCACGGTGACCAGGACCGCCACGCAGGCCGACGCGCCGACGGTGATCACCCATGCGCCCGCCCAGGCCCCGCCGCCCAGCCCCACCCGGTCCAGGAGGACGAAGGTGAGGGTGGCCGCCGGGGGGTGGCCCGCCACGTGCGGGGGCCAGTGGTCGGGGGAGTGCAGCAGGATGTGCGCGGTGAAGTCGCGCAGGGTCGCCGGGATGTCCTGGAAGCGGTCGATGACCTGGAGGTACTCGTACTTCGTGGTCAGGCGGTCGGCGATGCCGCGCCGCCAGCCGTCGATCAGGGCCAGCGACCAGGTCCACGCCATGGCCGTCGCCCAGGCCGTCGCGAGCAGCCCGCGCCAGGGCAGACGGTCGGCGAGGCGCGGCCCGTAGGCGATGACGGCCGCGGCGACGACGAGGGCGGCCGGGGTGCCCGGGCCGACGTGCGGCAGCCACTTCGCGTACAGCGGAGGCCACCCCACGTGCAGGGTGCCGTGCTCCCGTTCGATCCAGGTGCCGACGACCGCGGCCGCCGTGACGAGGAGGGCGGCGGCCCCGACGGCGTACAGGTCGCGGCGGGCGGCAGGGGAGAGGGAGCGGATCACATCTGAACGCTAGGCGGCGGAGCCCGCGGAAACGGCGCGGCGCGGGCCGACGTCAGGGTTTCGTCATGTGTCGCGGGCCCCGCGCGCGGGGTGGTGCGGCCTACGGTCGGCGCATGTCACGGAAGTTCGACCCGGCCGTCCTGCCGACCTCCCCTGCGTTCTGGCGCAGCCCGCTGCGCGGCCCGTGGTTCACGTCGGTGCTCGGTGTGGTGCTGCTCTTCGGGATCACGGTGCTGTTCGTGACGGGGCTGCTGTCCTACGCCGCGTACAACCCCGGCCTCTCGCCGGTCAACGACAAGACGCCCGACAAGGGGCTGCTCGGCTTCTACCTCTTCGGCTGGCCCACCCGCCCGTACTGGCTGTACCGGCTCACGCAGGGCGTGCACGTGACGCTCGGGATCACGCTGATCCCCGTACTGCTGGCGAAGCTGTGGTCGGTGGTGCCCAAGCTGTTCGCGCTGCCGCCCGCGCGCTCGCTCGCCCACGCGCTGGAGCGGATCTCGCTGCTGACGCTGGTGGGCGGCGTGCTCTTCGAGTTCGTGACGGGGGTGCTCAACGTGCAGCTGGAGTACCTCTTTCCCGGCTCCTTCTACCCGCTGCACTTCTACGGGGCGTGGGTGTTCTTCGCGGCGTTCGCGCTGCACGTGGTGCTGCGGGCGCCGGCCGCCGTGCGGAATCTGCGCCGGGGTGCGCTCCGTGACACCGGCGAGCTGGTCGCGGTTCGGCCCGCCGCGCCGACCGTGTCGCGGCGCGGCGCGCTGGGCGTGGTCGGGGGCGCGTCGGCGCTGCTGTTCGGGACCACGGTGGGGCGCGGGTTCGACGGTCCGCTGCGGCGCACCGCGCTGCTCGCGCCGCACGGGTGGGCGGATCCGGGGAGCGGGCCCGGCGGCTTCCAGATCAACAAGACCGCCGCGTCCCGGGGGATCGACCCGCGCGAGACGACTGATGAGGCGTGGCGGCTGGTGCTCGACGGGCCCGCCGGAACCGTGCGGCTGAGCCGGCCGGAGCTGCTGAAGCTGCCGGTGCACAGTGCCGCGCTGCCCATCGCCTGCGTGGAGGGCTGGTCGACGTCCGACCAGACGTGGCGCGGGGTGCGGCTGCGGGATCTGGCGGAGCTGGCCGGACACGCGGCGGACGCGGTGCCCGATCTGCTGGTGGAGTCGTTGCAGCGGCACGGCGCGTTCCGGCGGGCCGCCCTGAGCGCCGCCCAGGTACGCGACCCGCGCTCGCTGCTCGCACTGGAGGTCAACGGGGCCGCCCTGACACCCGATCACGGCTATCCGGCCCGGATCATCGTGCCCGCGGCGCCCGGCGTGCTGAACACCAAGTGGGTCGCCCGGCTGACCTTCGGCGATCTTCGGGAGGCGGTCCGATGAAGCTGGGCAGCCCTTTCTCTCTCGTCCTGCTGCTGTGCTCGTTCGCGCTCGCCGCCTACGCGGGGGTGCGGCTGCTGGCCGGGGACTGGTTCCTGATCTGCGTGTGGTTCGTCGGGGCGGCGCTCGTCCACGACCTGGTCCTGCTCCCGCTGTACGGGGCCGTGGACCGCGGCGTCGTCCGGGCGTTCGATGCCGTGGGCGCGGGCGGGCGGCGGGAGTGGGCCGGGCACGTGCGCGTACCGGCGATGCTGTCGGGGCTGTTGCTGCTGGTGTGGTTCCCCATGATCAGCGGCGCCGCCGCCGATCACTACACGTCGGCCACGCGGCTGTCGGCGGACGGGTTCCTCGGGCGCTGGCTGCTGATCACCGCCGCGCTCTTCGGCGGTTCGGCGCTGCTGTTGCCGGTCCGGCTGCGCAGGGCGGCGAAGCAGCGGCCGCCCGCCGACCACTGAGCGACGGGCCGCCAGTGGGCGGCGCGGGCGGCCCGCAGCAGGGCCGGGGTGCCGATCCTGGCCCAGGGGAACGGCGCGCTCTGCGTCCAGGACGGTCCGACGATCGTCACGCTGACCCGCTCGTCGACGTCGAGCGGAGCCGTCTCGGCGATCAGCAGACCTCCGGGTGACAGGAGTTGGGCGGCGCGGGCGAGCAGGGCCGTCGGGTCGCCGCCGATGCCGAGGTTCCCGTCGGCCAGCAGCACCGTGCCCCAGCGGCCCTCGCCGGGCAGCGGGGCGAACACGGAGCGCAGGAGCGCCGGGCCGCCGAGCCGCGCGGTGTGGGCGACGGCGGCCGCGCTGATGTCGATGCCGAGGGCGGGGGTGCCGCGGGAGGCGAGTTCCGCGACCAGCCGGCCCGGTCCGCAGCCGACGTCGAGGACGGGGCCCTCGCACCGGTCGAGCAGCGCGCGGTCCACCGCGTCGGCGCCGGTGCACCAGCGCTCCACGTCGAGGGGGAGCAGCCAGCCGTCGCCGCGGCGCAGATAGAGGGGGCCGCGGCCGGTGCGCAGGGCGTCCGCGTACGGGTCGGCGGACCAGGCGCGGTGCGGGGCCTTGTCGAGGCCGTGCGCGAGGGTCATCGGGCGGTCGCCGCCCGACACCGGTCGAGCCGCGCGGCGAAGCGGGAGTGCGGGGCCTCGGCGGCGACGGCCCGCGCGTCGGCGGCCGTGTCCACGTCGCGCAGGGTCGGCAGCTCCTTGACGCGCAGGCCCGCCGCGACGAGCCGGGCGTACTGCACCGCGCCCGTGTCGGGGGCCGACATCGGCACCCCGAGCAGCAGCGCCGGGTCGGGGTCGCTCAGGCCCAGCGCCCAGAAGCCGCCGTCGGCGGCCGGGCCGAAGCAGGCGTCGTACGCCGCGTCGGGCGTGCCGAACTCCATGGTCAGCAGCTCCGGGGTCACCTGCGGGGTGTCCATGCCGATCAGCAGGGTCGGGCCGGAGCAGGCGGCGAACGCGGCCGCGAGCCGCTCGTCCAGGCCGCCCACGCCCTGCGGCACGACGTCGAAGCCGGGCGGCAGCCAGGGGCCCGGCGCGCCGTCGAGCGCGAGGACCCGACGGCGGGCGGGCGTGGCGGCCACCGTGTGCAGGGTGTCGGCGAGCGAGGCCTCGGCGAGCGCCGCCGCCTCCTCGGGAGTGAAGGGCGGGGTGAGCCGCGTCTTGACCCGGCCGGGGCGCGGTTCCTTGGCGATGACGAGGAGGGTGGTCATGGGGGTGGGGTCCTCTCGGGAGAGCGGGCAGGGCCGAGCGGGGCAGGGCGGGCGGTTGGGGGCGGGCTCACGGCCGGGCGCCCGGCGCTTCACGGCTGCGGGGCCTCGGACAGGACGTGGCTCATGTCGCGTACCGCCTGCCAGGTCCCGCGCCAAGTGCCCGTCACCTTCGAGGCGCCGGTGCGAGGGCGGTAGGGGACGTCGTGCTCGGTCACCCGCCAGCCCGCGTCGGCGGCGCGCACCACCATCTGGAGCGGGTAGCCGCTGCGCCGGTCGGTGAGGGCGAGGGCGAGCAGGGACTCGCGGCGCGCCGCGCGCAGCGGGCCGAGGTCGTGCAGGCGCAGGCCGGTGCGGCGGCGCAGCATCCGGGCGAGCGCGAGATTGCCGGCGCGGGCGTGCGCGGGCCAGGCGCCCCGGCCCTGTGGACGGCGGCGGCCGAGCACCAGGTCGGCCTCGCCGTCGCGCACCTCGCGGACGAACGGCACGAGCAGCGCCGGGTCCAGCGAGGCGTCGCAGTCGCAGAAGCAGACGTACGGGGCCGTGGCCGCGGTCAGTCCCGCGTGACAGGCGGCGCCGAAGCCGCGCCGCGCCTCGGTCACGACGGTGGCGCCGAGCTCGCGGGCGAGGTCCGCGGAGCCGTCGGTGGAGCCGTTGTCCACGACGAGCGCGCGCCAGCCCGGTGGGATGCGGGACAGGACCCAGGGGAGCGCCCCGGCCTCGTTCAGGCAGGGCAGCACGACGTCGACGCCCTCGGCGGACGGGGGCGGTGAGGAGATCAGCACGGCGTCCACCCTACGAGCGCCAATAGGGCAAAACGGGCATGAGCTCCTTACGAAACACGGACGTCCGAGGTGCCGGGGCGATACGGCCCCCGGGCGGTGCGACGCTGGAGGCATGGAGCAGCGACAGCCGCAGGAGCAGGCACCCGGCCGGGTTCTCGTCGTCGACGACGACCCCACGGTCGCCGAGATCGTCACCGGGTACCTGGAGCGCGCCGGGTACCGGGTGGACCGGGCCGGGGACGGCCGGGGCGCGCTCGCCGGGGCCGCCGCGCACTGGCCCGACCTGGTCGTCCTCGATCTGATGCTGCCCGGCATGGACGGCCTGGAGGTGTGCCGCAGGCTGCGCGAGACCGGGCCCGTCCCGGTCGTCATGCTCACCGCGCGCGGCGACGAGGACGATCGCATCCTCGGCCTGGAGGTCGGCGCCGACGACTACGTCACCAAGCCGTTCAGCCCGCGCGAACTGGTGCTGCGCGTGGAGTCGGTCCTGCGCCGGTCCCGCCCCGCCGTCGGCGCCCGGGTCCGTCCGCTTGCCGCGGCCGGCCTCACCGTCGACCCGGCGGCCCGCCGCGCCACCAAGGACGGCGCCGAACTCGCTCTCACCCTGCGCGAGTTCGACCTCCTCACCTTCTTCCTGCGGCACCAGGGACACGCGTACAGCCGCGAGGACCTGATGCGGGAGGTGTGGGGCTGGGACTTCGGCGACCTGTCGACCGTCACGGTCCATGTGCGCCGCCTGCGCAACAAGATCGAGGCGGATCCGGCGCGCCCGCGTCTGGTGCAGACGGTGTGGGGGGTCGGGTACCGGTTCGACTCCGCGGGTTCTGCGGGCTCGGAGGGTTCTGCGGACTTGGCGGGTCCGGCGGGTCCGGTGGACTCGGTAGATCCGGTAGATCCGGTGGGCTCGGCAGCCCCGGCGGGTCCGGTGGGCTCTGCGGATTTGGCGGATCCGGTGGCCTCGGTTAATCCGGCAGCTCCGGCAGCTCCGGCAGCTCCGGCAGCTCCGGCGGCTCCGGCGGCTCCGGCGGCCCCGGCAGCTCCGGCGGCTCCGGCGGCTCCGGCGGCCCCGGCGGCCCCGGCAGCTCCGGCGGCCCCGGTGGCCCCGGCCGACCCGAGTGGCCGGAGGGGGCGGTAGCCGTGCGCGACACCCTTCTCATTGCGCTTTTCGCCTTTCTCGGCGCCGCCGCCGCCGGGCTCTGCGGTGCCGGTGCGCTGTGGCTGCTGCGGCGGCGGTCGTTGACCGCGTCGGTCACCGTGGTCGCCGCCGTCGCCGTCGGGGCGATGCTCGCGGGGACACTGGCGGTGGCGCAGGCGATGTTCCTGTCCGCGCACGACCTCAGCGTCGTCACGACGGTGGTCGCCATGGCGGCGGTCGTCTCGCTGGGGACCGCGCTGCTGCTCGGCCGGCGTGTCGTCGCCCGCAGCCACGAACTCGCCCTGGCAGCGCGCTCGTTCGGCGACGACGGCGGCTTCACCGTGCCCGCGCAGCCGGCCACCGCGGAACTGGCCGCGGTCAGCCGGGAGCTGGCCGCCACCAGTGCCAGGCTCGCCGACTCGCGGGAGCGGGAACGGATGCTGGAGACCTCCCGGCGCGAGCTGGTCGCCTGGATCTCGCACGACCTGCGCACTCCACTGGCCGGGTTGCGCGCCATGTCCGAGGCGCTGGAGGACGGCGTCGCCACCGACCCCGACCGCTATCTGCGCCAGATCCGCACCGAGGTGGAACGCCTCAACGACATGGTCGGCGACCTCTTCGAACTCTCCCGGATCCACGCCGGCGCCCTCACCCTCGCCCCCACCCGGATCTCGCTGTACGACCTGGTGGGCGACGCCCTCGCCGGTGCCGACCCGCTCGCCAGGGAGCACGGCGTGCGGCTCGTCGGCGACGACATCGCGCGGGTCCCGGTGGACGTGGACGGCAAGGAGATGAGCCGGGTCCTGGGAAACCTCCTGGTCAACGCGATCCGCCGGACCCCGGCCGACGGCACCGTCGCGATCGGCGTCGAGCACTCGCCCGACGGTGTGGTGCTGTCCGTGTCCGACGGCTGCGGCGGCATCCCGGAGGCCGATCTGCCCCGGGTCTTCGACACCGGCTGGCGCGGCACGCACGCCCGTACCCCACCGGCGGGCGCGGGCCTCGGACTCGCCATCGTGCGCGGGATCGTGGAGGCCCACCAAGGGCGCGCCGCCGTGCGCAACATCCCCGGCGGCTGCCGCTTCGAGGTGACCCTGCCCGCCGCCTCAGGCTGAGACGCCGGCGAACTCCCGCATCCCCGCGACGAACTCGACCTCCGGCCGCCAGCCGAGCTCGGCCCGCAGCCGCGCCGAGTCCGCCGTGATGTGCCGGACGTCGCCGAGCCGGTACTCGCCGGTGACCGTGGGGACGGGACCGCCGTGCGCGTCGGCCAGCGCGCGGGCCAGTTCGCCCACGGTGCGCGGGGCGCCGCTCCCGGTGTTGTACGCGGTGAGCGCACCCGGCGCGACCGCGCCGCCCAGCGCCTCCAGGGCCGTGACGTTGGCCCGCGCCACATCCCGTACGTGCACGAAGTCCCGCCGCTGCCGTCCGTCCTCGAACACGCGCGGCGCCTCACCGCGCGCCAGGGCCGAGCGGAAGAAGGAGGCGACACCGGCGTACGGGGTGTCGCGCGGCATCCGGGGCCCGTACACGTTGTGGTAGCGCAGCGACACGGCCGTGCCGTCCGTCGCGCGCGCCCACGCCGCGGCCAGATGCTCCTGGGCGAGCTTGGTCGTCGCGTACACGTTGCGCGGGTCGACGGGCGCGTCCTCGGTGACCAGACCCGGCGTCAGCTCGAGCCCGCAGTCGGGACAGAGGGGCTCGAACAGTCCGGCGTCGAGCGCGGCGACGGCACGCGGCCCCGGCCGCACCACCCCGTGCCGCGCACACTCGTACCGTCCCTCTCCGTACACGACCATCGACCCGGCGAGCACCAGCCGCCGCACCCCCGCCTCGGCCATCGCGGTCAGCAGCACGGCGGTGCCGAGATCGTTGCGGGAGACGTAGTCGGCCGCGTCGGCGAACCCGGTGCCGAGGCCGACCATCGCCGCCTGATGACACACCGCGTCCACGCCGTCGAGGGCGCGGGCGACCGCCTCCGCGTCCCGGACGTCCGCCGCCGCCTCCTGCCGTACGTCGAACACCACGGGTTCGTGCCCGCGCTCCGTCAACGCCTCGACCACATGGGACCCGATGAACCCGGCACCGCCGGTGACCAGTACACGCATGCGCCCACGGTAGGCAGACACACCGGCGCCGACCGAGCGCATGGGCCGCCGTGTCACCGGACCGTAAGACACCACGCGCGCATCGCGCTCCAAGAGCTTGCGTTTCGCGGACAACGGTGCGTTTTGGGGAGGGACTCGCGAGGGAAGGGCCCTCTAGACTCGCCAGGACCGCAGTCGGTCCCCTCGGATCGGGCTCTCCCCCCGGAGCAGGCGTCCGAGCGGTGATCGAGCGGTGTGCGTACGGGGATGAGCGGAGTCGGCGCCGGTCATCCCCGATGTACCGGAAGAGGGCCGCGCGGGCTCCCCGGGCCCCTCACTGCCGCAGCGGCGACTGCCAGGTCACGGTCGTGCCCGTCCCGCCCGCACCGCTCCCGGCGCCCGGCGCACCCCCTTGCTCCCCGTTGTCGAACACGGTCAGCCGCACCCCGGGGCGGCCGTCCGGCAGCGTGGCCCGCGCGTCGACGGTCACCTCGATCCGGGAGACCGCGCGCCGCCGGGACGCGGTGGCCAGCGCGCGCCGCAGGGCGGCCAGCAGATGGCCCTCGACCGCGTCGTCCAGCACTCCCTCCACCGGTCCGGTGAACCGCGCCGACGGTGCGAAGCCCAGGACCGCGGCGGCGCCCGCCGTCTCGCGCAGGACCCGGCCGCGGAACGTCGCAGGGGCCTCCGCGGGCGGCTGCTGCAACGCGAAGATGGTCGTACGGACCTCCTGGATCGTCGACTCCAGCTCGTCGACGGCGAGCGCGAGGGTCTCGCGTACGTCGCCGACCTTGGCCCGGCGCTGGGTCGACTCCAGCATCATGCCCGTCGCGAACAGCCGCTGGACGACCAGATCGTGCAGGTCGCGGGCGATCCGGTCGCGGTCCTCGAAGACGGCGAGCCGCTCGCGGCCCGCCTGCGCGTCGGCCAGGACCAGGGCGAGCGCCGCCTGCGAGGCGAACTGGGTGGCCAGCAGATGATCCACGGAGGTGTAGGGGCGGGCCCCGCGGGAGCGCGGCAGGGCGAGGGTGCCGATCAGCTTTCCCGAGGCCTTCAGCGGGAGCATCATGCTCGGCCCGAAACGGGCCCTGACCTCGGTCGTCATCCGCGGGTCCGTCGCCGAGTCGTCGATGAACACCGGCTCACCGGTCAGCAGTTGCGCCAGCACCGCGCTGCCCGGCTGGATCGTCGCACCCAGCAGCGCGTGCGGGTCGTCGTCCGTCGCGGAGGCCGCCACGATCGACATGCCGCCCTCCTCGGTGGGCTGGAGGACCACCCCGGCCGCGGCGTCGGCCAGCAGCCGGGCCCGCTCGGCCACCGTCGTCAGGGCGTCCTCGGCGCGGCCGGTGAGCAGCGCCGTGGTGACCGCGGCGGCGCCCTCGATCCACCGCTCGCGCTGCCGTGCGGTCTCGTACAGCCGGACGTTGCCGATGGCGATCCCGGCCTGTGTCGCCAGCACCCGCAGCAGGGCGTGATCGTCGACGGTGAAGGTTTTTCCGGTCAGCCGCAGCCTGCCGAACTCCGTCTCCTGTACGCGGATGGGGACGGTCAGCGAGCCCTGCGGGTCCTGCGCGGCCTGCCCGGTGCCGACCGATTCGAGGAGGCTGCCGTGCCCCGGATCGATCACGTCGAGCACCCCGTGCGGGGCGCCGGTCAGCTCGGCCGCGCTGTCCACCAGGTGCTGGAGCATGCTGCGCAGTTCGAGCTCGGTCCCCACGCTCAGCACCGCCTCCAGGAGGACGGGGAGACCGGTGTCCGGTGGTCCTGGTCGCACGGTTCGCACGCCCCCCTCGGCGGTCCGGGGCCCGTGGCGCACGGCCCCGGGCCCGCTCGACGGGATGTCAGCCGGCCAGCGGGTCGAGGACCAGCGGCTGGATCTTGCCCTCCATCATCGCGCCCAGGCCCTGCACCGCGCACACGTCGGGCCGCTCGGCGATGTGCACCGGCATGCCCGTCGCCTCACGCAGCATGTGGTCGAGGCCGGGCAGCAGGGCCGAGCCGCCGACCATCATGATGCCCCGGTCCGCGAGGTCGGCGACCAGGTCGGGAGGGCAGTCCCGCAGCACCTTGCCGATGCCGTCGAGGACCGCGGTCAGCGGGGTGTGGATCGCGCGGCGCACCGCGGAGGTGTCGACGTGCACCGAGCGGGCGAGACCGGTCGCCACGTCGCGGCCGTGGATCTCGGTCTGCTCCGGGCCGTGCGGGGTCAGGCCGTTGCCGCTCAGGGCGAGCTGAAGGGGCCGCACCGACTGCGACGGGAGCATCAGCTCGTGCTGCTGGCGCAGGTGCTGGACCACCGCGTGGTCGATGGCGTCGCCGCCGACCGGGATCCGGTCGGCGGTCACGATCGCGCCGAGCGAGAGCACGGCGATCTGGGTCGTGGCCGCGCCGCAGACGATGATCATCGTCGCCTCGGGCTGCTCCACCGGCAGCCCGCAGCCGACGGCGGCGGCGATCAGCGTGTCGACCAGCTCGACGCGGCGCGCGCCGAGCCCGACCAGGGTCTCCACCGTGGCGCGCTGCGCCAGCGGGTCCGCGTCGTGCGGCGTGCAGGCCGCGGCGCGCAGCCGGGGCTTGCGGCGCAGCGTGCGCCGCAGCTTCTCGCCGAGCAACTGGCGCAGCATCCGCTGGGCCATCTCGATGTCGACGACGGTGCCGCCGGAGACGGGCCGGACGACGCGGATGTAGCCCGGGGTGCGGCCGGTCATCCGCTCGGCGAACTCGCCGACCGCGATGAGCGCCCCGGTGCGGGTGTTGACCGCGGCGCAGCTCGGCTCGTCGACGACGAGACCCGCGCCCTTCACATACACGCGCGTGCGCGCGGCACCCAGGTCGACGGCGAAGTGGCAGCGGCGCAACTGCTCCAGACTGACGGTCATGGCAGATCCTCCCGAGAGCGCGGCCCTTGGACGGACCGCAGGGTCGCGGGTCCGCGGCCCTTTTGGCATCGTGCTGCGGAGTGCGGGATTCCGCTCGCTGGAGTAGGCCGGACGGGGCGCAAGCGGCCGGGGGAGGCCTTCGAGGCGCGCCGGGCGGGCCGTTCCGGGCGTCCGTGGTACGGGGCGCGACCGCGAACAGGCCGGTCCGCATACCACTTCTGACGCAGTACCACCTACGCGGGCCGGGGGTTCCCGGAGCGGGCCGCGTCGCCGCTTCCTTGGGGCTTCCGGTGGCGGGAAAGCGCCAGTGCAGCATCCGCCATCCCTCGGCAACTTCCCTGCAACACAAGCCTCCTGAGACTCTTCCCAGCACTTGGGCGACACCCACTGACCCCGAGGCACGGAAGAGAGGCGACGATGACCAGAGGAACTGCCGCGAGACGTGGCGCGACCCTGTTGTCCGCAGGGTTGGCGTTCGCGCTGCTGCCCGCCGGGGGCGCGTACGCCGGTCCCGCGAAGACTCCCGCCACGCCCCCCATGAAGGCCGCCTCCGCCGCGCACACGGTCACCCTGGTGACCGGTGACAAGGTGACCGTCACCGACCTCGGGGGTGGCAGGAGGACCGTCACCGTCGACCGGGCGAGGGGCGCCACGGGTGCCGTGCGCACCCGGGTGTCGAACGGCGATGTCAGCGTCGTGCCCGACGAGGCCCGGCGGTATCTCGCCGACGGGAGCCTCGACGCACGACTGTTCGACGTCAGCGAGCTGATACGCCAGGGGCTCGCGGACGGGAAGGCCGACGCGACGCCCCTCATCGTCACCTACGACGGCAAGAGCGCCCGCAGCGCCGCCGCCGTGCCCGAGGGCGCCGAGCGGACGCGAACCCTGCCCAGCATCGGCGGCGCCGCCGTCGACGCCGACAAGGGGCGGGCTTTCTGGAACGACCTCACCACCAAGAGCGGCTACACCGGCGGTCTCGGCAAGGTGTGGCTCGACGGCCGCGTCACCACCGACATGGCGGAGTCGAACGCGCAGATCGGCACCTCGAAGGCGTGGGAGGCCGGGTTCACCGGCAAGGGCGTGAAGGTCGCCGTCCTGGACACCGGGTACGACGCCTCCCACCCCGACCTCGCCTCGCGCGTCACGGAGTCGAAGTCGTTCATCGAGGGGCAGGAGGTCGCCGACGCCAACGGGCACGGTACGCACGTCACGTCGACGGTCGGCGGGTCCGGTGCCGCCTCCGACGGCAAGGAGAAGGGCGTCGCCCCTGATGCGACCCTGGCCGTCGGCAAGGTCCTCAGCAACGAGGGTTCCGGGTCGGAGTCGCAGATCATCGCCGGTATGGAGTGGGCCGCCAAGGACGTCAAGGCGAAGGTCGTCTCCATGAGCCTCGGCTCGGACGAGGGCAGCGACGGCACCGATCCGATGGCCGTCGCGGTGAACACCCTGTCGAAGGAGACCGGCGCCCTCTTCGTCATCGCCGCGGGCAACTACGGCGCCCCCGGCACCATCGGCTCGCCCGGGGCCGCCGACTCCGCGCTCACCGTCGGCGCCGTCGACTCCGCCGACCAGGCCGCCTACTTCTCCAGCCAGGGCCCGCGCCTCGGCGACGACGCCCTCAAGCCCGACGTCTCCGCGCCCGGCGTCGACATCCTCGCCGCCCGCTCCTCGCTGGTGGAGGGTTCCGGCAGCTACACCACCATGAGCGGTACGTCGATGGCGACGCCGCACGTCGCGGGCGTCGCCGCCCTCCTCGCGCAGGAGCACCCCGACTGGACCGGCGCCCAGCTCAAGGACGCACTGATGTCCAGCAGTGCACAACTCGACGCTTCCGCCTACGCGTTGGGGGCAGGGCGGGTGAGCGTGCCGGACGCCGTCGGTGCCGACATCACCGCCACCGGCAGCGCCGACCTCGGCTCCTACAAGTGGCCCTACGACAGCAACGCGCCGGTCACCAAGACGCTCACCTACTCCAACTCCTCTGACACGGCTGTCGAGTTGGATCTCGCGGTGCGGGGTGCCGCCGACGGTGTCGCCACGCTCGGCGACTCGCGGTTGACCGTGCCCGCCCACGGAACCGCCTCCACCACCGTCACCGGCGACGGCTCGAAGGCGGCCATCGGTACCAACAGCGGGCAGATCGTGGCCAGTTCCGGGGGCAAGCCGGTCGCGCACACCGTGTTCGGGCTCGTGAAAGAAGAGGAGCGGTACACGCTCACCGTCCATGTGAAGGACCGCGACGGCGCCCCGGCCGACGCCGGACTCGCCGTGCAGCAGCTCGTCGCGAACACGGACCCGGCGAGCTACTCCACCGGCGACGACGGCACCGTGGAACTGAGGCTGAAGCCGGGCACGTACTACGTCGACACGTTCCTCGACGTCCACGGCAGCCACGGCAAGGACTCCCTCGGCCTCGGCTATCTCTCCGACCCCGAGGTCACGCTCGACCGGGACCGGGAGATCACCCTCGACGGACGGAAACTGAAGGAGATCACCGCCGACGTCGGGCGGACCGCCGAGACCCGGCAGCTGATCATGGAGGCCGACCGGAAGGCGAACGGCGCCGAGATCACCAATATCGTGCAGGTCCCCCTCGCCTACGACAGCGTCTTCGCCGCCCCCACCCGCAAGGTCACCGAGGGCAGCTACGCGTACCGCACCGTCTGGCGGCTCGGAAAGCCGCTGCTCCAGGTCGACGGGGTGCGCGACGCGGTCGTGCAGTCCGGCGGCACACTCGCCGAGGGCCGCAGCAGGCTCGTCGTCGACGCCGGTGCGGGCGCACCCGCCGACTACGCGGGCAAGAACGTGCGCGGCAAGGCCGTCCTCGTCCGTGCCGACGGTACGACGGCGCCGGGCGCGCTCGCCCAGGCCGCGCAGGACGCGGGCGCCGAGGCGCTGTTCGTCACCGACGACACGGCCGGCCGGCTGAGCGCCTACTTCGGCACCGACGACTACACCGACCGCCCGCTGACGATCGCGACCGTCGACGCGCGCGACGCCGCGGTCCTCGCCGCCGCCGCGAAGTCGGGCCGCAAGCTCGACGTGACCGGCACCCGGTACACGCCGTGGGTGTACGACCTCGCCGACGAGCACACCGGAGCGGTCCCCGGCGGCTCACTGGCGTACCGTCCCGGCAGCCGTGAACTCGCCGTCCGCGACGTCCGGTTCCACGCGGCGAAGGCCCAGGACGGCGGGGAGTTCCGCTACTCGCTCAGTGACGCCTTCACCCTCGGCCTCGGCTTCCTGGAGAAGGTCGCGTACCCGGCCGAGCGCACCGACTACGTCTCCACGGGCGCGCGCCAGAAGTGGACGGAGTCCGTGTTCGCGGGCCCCACGCTCGCCTGGGAGGAGCGCAGCGGCCTGACCGCGTACAAGGGCGGCTCGCACGAGAAACTCGACTGGTTCGGGCCGGTCTGGCACCCGTGGCTGGGCACCGGCCTCGGCTGGGGGCAGGAGCGCTCCGGCAACACCTTGCAGTTCAACACGCCGGGCTGGGGCGACTCGGGCCCCGACCACACCGGCTTCGGCGACGCGTACAGCACCGACTCCGGCATGACGCAGGAGACGGCCGTGTACGTCGACGGCAAGGAGGCCGACCGCAAGGTGAGTTCGGGGGTGTACGTCTGGGACGCCGATCCGGCCGAGCACACGTACAAGGTCACGACGGACACCGCGCTCGACGCGGCGCTGTGGGGCGTGGCCACCGAGGGGCACACCGAGTGGACCGTGAAGTCGGCCGAGACACCGGCGGACTCCTGGTCGCCGCTGGCGATGATCAACCTCGGCTTCGACCTCGACACCGACCTCAAGGGCACCGTTGCCGCGGGCGCGCGGCTCCCGGTCGGGATCCACGCCGAGTACGTGGCGGGCGCGAAGGCCACCGGCACCATCGGCGGCGGCACGCTGGAGGTGTCGTACGACGACGGCGCCACCTGGAAGACCGTGTCCCTGAAGGGCGGAAAGGCTTCCTGGAAGGGTGAGTTGAGCGTGCCGCGCGGCGCGAAGTCCGTGTCCCTGCGGGCGGCGGCCCATGACGACAAGGGCGGCAGCGTCCGTCAGGAGATCGTCCGGGCGGTGGCCGTGCGGTAGTCGGAGGGTCGGTCCGGACAACGCGACGGCGCCGCCTCCCCGTGGGACCGGGGGAGACGGCGCCGTGTGCGTGCATCCGACGGTGTGTCACACCGTGGCGTCGCGCCTGGTGTTACACGAGCCAGCCGACGAAGTGGACGATGCCGGCGAGGATGTCGGTGAGCAGGTTCATGGTGGGACGTTCTCCTCGGTATTGCGTGTTGCATGTGTGTGGGACGTGCACTGCATCGCGATGCGTTCGCTACGGTCTGCAGCCCGTTGCTTGCGCCCTGTAAGCATCGTTGGTGCTGCGTGCCCTATGCAAACTCTGGAGCGACGACCACCTGTTCGAGGGAACAACTGCGCCCTTGTTCGTTTATGAAGGTGGCTCCGCGATCCCGCGCACCACGCCGAGTGCCACCAAGTCCTGGGGTCTGAGACGTAGTTGGTCCGCGGTGTGTTCTGCCTGGTCGGGGGATCTTTTGAGGATGGCCGCCGCCATCTCGGGCGCGATGACGGAGAAGTACGCGTCCGGCGCGACCCAGGTGTTCCCGGGCGCCGACAGGGCGAGCGCGCCGCCCGAGCCGCCCTCGCCGATCGCCAGCGTCGTGACCGGCACCGGGGACTCGGCGACCGCGAGGAACACCTCGGCGATCGCCGGACCCGCGCCCGCGCGCTCCGCCGCCGCGTCGTTCGCCGCCCCCGGGGTGTCGACGAGGGTGAGCACCGGAATGCCGAGCCGGCCCGCGAGCCGGATCAGCCGGGCCGCCGTCCGATAGCCCGCCGGGGTCGTCGCCGTGCCGCACTGGGCCGCGTACGCGACGGTGACGGCCGCGTCCCCTTCCCCGCGCGCGCCGAACCCGCAGAGCATCCCCGGGTCCCGGCCGCCCGCGCGGTCGCCGCTCAGCTCCTCGCGGCCGTCGAAGTAGGCGTCCAGATAGGCGCGGGCGCGCGGGCGCCCCGGGTCGCGGGCGCGCAGCACCGCCGACCAGCCGGTGGGCGGCGGCTCCACCCGGCCCCGGGCGGCCGGGACCGGGGCGGCGTCGGGGGCGGGCCGGGTCAGTAGCCGCAGCCACCGGCCCAGGGCGCCGCGCAGCTCGCCGGGCTCCACGATCGCGTCGATGGACCCGGCGTCGAACTGGCCCTCGGCGGTGTACGCGGCCGGGTCGGCGTCCGCCGGGCGGACCCGGGAGCCCGCGAAGCCGATCTGGGCGCCGGGGCAGGCGAGGGTGACGTCGGCGCCCGCGCCCAGGGTCGCCCAGCCGCCGCCCGTCGTCGGGTCGCAGGCCACCGTGAGCTGCGGCAGCCCTGCGGCCCGGGTCAGCGCCATCTGGCCCGCCACGCGCTGGAGCTGGGTCAGCGCGATCATGCCCTCCTGCATCCGGCTGCCGCCCGTCGCGACCAGCGCCACCACCGGCAGCCGGTGCCGCCGGGCGTGCTCATGCGCGGCCTCGACGCGGTCGCCCGCGCGGCGGCCCAGGGAGCCGCCCAGAAAGGTGAAGTCGAAGGCGAGGAGGACGACTTCGGTGCCGTCGACCGTGGCGGTCGCGGCGGTGACGGACTCCGTCCCGCCGCGCTCGGCAGCCCGGGACAGCACCTTGTCGTAGTCCGGCCAGTCGAGCGGGTTCGGATCGACGGGCGGCGGCGGGTGGGGGAGTTCCCGGAAGGAGCCGGGGTCGGTCACGCCCCGGGTCGTGTCGTGACCGCTGTTCGTGTCACGCATCGCCGAGGGCCCGCTTGAGGATCTTGCCCATGTCGTTGCGCGGCAGGGCCTCCAGGTAGTGGACCGTGCGGGGACGCTTGTGCGGGGACAGGCGGGCGGCCACATGGTCCGCGAGCTCCGCCTCCGCCGGCGGCCGCGCGGCGTCCGCGGGGACGATCCACGCCACCACGCGCTCGCCGAGATCCGGGTCGGGGGCGCCGGTGACCGCCGCCTCGCGCACGCCCGGGTGCTCCAGGAGCGCGTTCTCGATCTCGCCCGCGCCGATCTTGTACCCGCCGCTCTTGATCAGGTCGGTGGCCTTGCGGCCGATGATGCGGACATAGCCGTCGGCGTCGCGGACCGCCACGTCCCCCGTACGGAACCAGCCGCCCGGCGCGAACGCCGCCTCGGTGGCGTCGGGGCGGTTGAGGTAGTGCAGGAACAGGTTCGGCCCGCGGACCTGGATCTCGCCGACCCCCTCCGGGTCGTCGGACGGCACCTCCGTCACCCCGTCGTCCTCCGTGAGCCGCAGCTCCACGCCCGGCAGCGGCACGCCGACCGTGCCGGGGCGCGGCTCGCCGTCCGCGCGCACGCTGGTGTTCATCAGCGTCTCGGTCATCCCGTACCGCTCGATGACCCGCTGCCCGGTGGCCGACGTGATCCGCTCGTGGTCGTGGACCGGCAGCGCCGCCGAGCCCGAGACGAGCAGCCGCGCCGAGGCGAGGGCCTTGGCGAGCGCCGGGTCGTCGGGCAGGGACTCCGCGATGCGGTGGTACATGGTGGGTACGCCGAACAGCATCGTCGCGCCCGAGGACAGCTCGCGGGTCACGCCCTCCGTGCTGAACCGGCCCAGGTGACGCACCGCGCCGCCGCGCCGCAGCGGGCCGATGACGCCGAGGATCAGACCGTGCACGTGGAACAGCGGCAGGCCGTGCACCAGGGTGTCCGCCTCCGTCCACTGCCAGGCGTCCTGGAGCGCGTCGAGGGTGGAGCTGACCGCGCGGCGCGGCAGCACGGCACCCTTGGGCGGGCCCGTCGTGCCCGAGGTGTAGACGACGAACGCCGGGGTCTCGGGGGCGGCCGGCTCCGGCGGCAGGGACGGCACGACGGCCGGGACCGCGGCGTCCGCGTCCACGTCGATGCGCGGCAACCCGGCCAGCGCGGGCGGCAGTTCGGCGTCCGCCGCCGCCAGGACCGCCTCCGGGGCGCTGTCCTTCAGGATGTGCCCCAGCTCGCTGTCGCCCGACTTCGGGTTCAGCGGTACGGCGGCCACCCCGGCCAGCAGCGCCGCGACCACGCCGACCGCGGTCTCCAGCGTCGGCGTCGCCCACACCGCGACCCGGGACGACCCGCTGATCCGGGACGCGAGCGGGCCCGCCACCGCAGCCAGCTGCCCATGGGTCATGGCGCGGTCGCCGAAGCGCAGGGCGGGGCGGGCGGGGGTGTCGAGCAGTGCGGGCAGCAGACGTGGCACGGGGGCGCTCCTCGGTCGTACCTCAGCGATGAGAAAATTGGCTGATTGGCTCAGCCAATCCGAGCCTGCCGTGTGGCAGGCGCCCGCGTCAAGGACGTACGCTGCGGCGCAAGCGCACGCCAGTGGCGCACGCCAGTGAAGGGCGGAGAAGGACCGGATGACCGACGCGACCGACGCACTGCGGCCGATGGGGGCGCGCCCGCGCCTGTACGAGCAGGTGCTCGGCCGACTGCGCGCGTACGTCGCCGAGGGCGGCCTGCGCGCGGGCGACCGGCTGCCCACCGAACGGGACCTCGCGGCGCGGCTCGGGGTGAGCCGGGCCTCCGTGAAGCAGGCCATCGTCGTCCTCGAAGTGCAGGGACTCGTCGAGGTGCGGCACGGCGGCGGTACGTATCTCGTGCGCGACGGACTCGACGTCGCCGAGCCCGTCGAGCGGCTCGTCGAGCGCAAGAAGCGGCTGCCGGACGTTCTTGAGGCGCGCGAGGCACTGGAGACGAAGCTCGCCGAGCTGGCCGCCGAGCGCCGCACCGACGCCGATCTCGCCGCGCTGCGCTCCGCGCTGGATCTCATGGCCGAGGACATCGGGGCCGGCGGGCTCGGTGTCGAGGGGGACCGGCTCTTCCACGCGGCGGTGACCGCGGCCGCGCACAGTGCGCTGCTCGCCGCGTTCATGGCCGAGATCGACGGGCCCATCGCCGAGTCGCGCAACGAGTCGTTGCGGCAGCCTCGGCGGCCCGGGCGGTCGCTGGCGCAGCATCGGGCGATTCTGGATGCCATCGAGGGTGGGAGCGGGCGGGGTGCTGCCGCGGCGATGCGGAGGCATGTGCGGGCTGTTGCCAAGGTGCGGTTGCTTGATTGGGAGCCTTAGCGCCATTGGGGTTGCGACGCGTTGGCTGCTTGCGGTGCGTCGTGGCTGGTCGCGCAGTTCCCCGCGCCCCTTACGGGGCGCCGTAACTCGGGCTGCGATTGACGGGTTAGGTCGCCGTGGGAATTTGGCTGCTCAATAATTTCAGTACGTTCGCTCTTGCCGTGCTGCTCGGGGGCGGGGCTGTTGTTCTCGCGCTCGTGGGGTGTGTCGTGGTGCGGCGGAGGTTTCCGCGGCTGTCGGCGGGGGCGTACAACGACATGATCGGGGTCGTGCTCGGCATGTATGCCGCGATCTACGGCATCATCCTCGCCTTCGTCGTCGTCGCCGAGTGGGAGGGGCTCAACGAGGCGGGTACCAATGTCGCCGCCGAGGCCAGCCAGACCGCCGAAGTGCTGCGCGACGCCTCCGCGTTCCCGCCGGAGCAGCAGCGCAAGGTGTCCGACGCGATGGGCGCGTACGTGCACGCCGTCGTCGACAAGCAGTGGCCGCTGATGCGCGAGGGGCGTCCCGACCCCGGGCTCACCAATCCTGAAGTCGTGCGACTCTACACCGTGTTCCAGGACTACGAGCCCAAGAGCAATGCGCAGCAGGCGTATTACGAGCAGGCCGTCGCCACGCTCGGCCAGGTCGCCGAGGCCCGCAGGACCCGGCTCGCCGACTCCGAGCAGTCCCTCCCGATGCTCCTCGACCTCCTCGTCTACGGCGGCGCCCTCGTCATGCTGCCGCTGACCTTCCTCTACGGCATGGAGAGCACCCGCGCCCAGTTGATGTTCGTGGCGTCGGTCGCCGCGCTGATCGGGGTGAGCCTGCTGCTCTGTCTGACCCTCGACCATCCCTTCGCGGGGGACATGGCGGTCTCGCCGCAGCCGTTCAAGGAGGGTGTGCTCGCGCAGTTCTGGCCGTAACATCGCGCCTGTATCTGTATCTGTATCTGTATCTCTATCTGTATCGATCAGAGACTCTGCCCGGTGACGGAGTTGGCGTGGGGCGCGCGTTCCCACTCCACGCCCGCACTGGAAGGCTCCAGTCGCGATCACGGGCCGGCCCCTCCGGACGCCGACGGCCCCGCTGTGACGCGGCCCGCCGGGCGGCGAAAGGGACGCGCCGTGTCCTCGACACCGGCCAACTACCGCATTCTGCTGCGCACTCCGGGCGCGGCCGCCTTCTTCCTCGCCGGGTGTATCGGGCGGATCGGGCTCGCCATGACCGGGCTCGGCATCGTCTGGCTGGTGCACGCCCGCACCGGCTCCTACGCGACCGCGGGCCTGGTCACCGGCTGCTTCGCCGTCACCGACGCGCTGGCCGGGCCGCAGATCGGGCGGCTCGTCGACCGGTTCGGGGAACGGCGCGTCGTGCCGTACGCACTCGCCGCGCACGCGGCGGCCGTTGCCCTGCTGTTCGCGGGCGGCCCGGTGCCCGTCGCCGCCGGCGCGGGGGCCCTCGCGGGGGCGACCCTGCCGCAGATCAGCGCCCTGTCCGCGGCCCGCTGGGCGGCCCTGCTGCGCCGCACCGGACAGGACGCCGCGCTGCCCGGCGCCTTCGCCCTGGAATCCCTCGCGAACGGTCTGTCGTTCCTCATCGGCCCCGCCCTCGTCAGCACCGTCGGCGCCGCCGGGCATCCCGGCCTGGGCAGCGGGCTCGCCGCCGCGCTCGTGATCGGCGGCGGCCTCGCCTTCACCCTCCAGCGCCGCACCGCGCCGCCGGTCGCGGACCCCGGCGAGCGGCGGCACGCGGGGCGGGCGCTGCGCGGGCCGGCTTTCGTGGGCCTCGTCGCGAGCACCCTCGCGCTGGGCGTGTACTTCGGTGCGATGCAGGTCTCCGTCTCCGCGTACGCGGTCGAGCGCGGCACCCCCGATCTGGCGCCGCTGCTGTACGCGGTCTCCAACTGCACCAGCCTGGTGGGGGGTTGGGCCTACGGGGCGCGGCGGTGGCGGGCGGCGCCGGTGCGGCAGCGGGGGGTCGCCGCGGCGGGGCTGCTGCTGGCCTGCCTGCCGTTGACCGTGCTGGACGCGCCGGTGCCGCTGGCCTGCGCGCTTGCCCTGACCGGGCTTGCGGTGCCGCCGTTGCTGGCCGTCACGTCCGTCCTGACCGAGGCGGTGGTGCCTCGGGCCGTCCTCACTCAGGCCTTCACCTGGCTGGGGTCGGCGAGTGCCGCGGGGGCGGCGGGGGCGGCTGCCCTTGCCGGGCGGGCCGTGGATGTCGGGGGTGCCCATGGGGGGTTCATGGTTGCTGCCGGGGCTGCTGCCGGGGTGGTGGTGCTTGCCGTGGCTGGTCGCGCAGTTCCCCGCGCCCCTGATGGGTTGTCGGTCGGCTGACGGCCAGTGGGGCTTCTCGCGCAGTTCCCCGCGCCCCTGAGATGCGCACTTCGTGCGCCATCTCATCAGAGGCGCGCCCCCTGCCCAAGGTGGAGTCGCGCCCCCGCCCCTCAGCGCAGCCTCAAGGGGAGGCGGCGCGAAGCGCCTGCCTCAGGGGCGCGGGGAACGGCGCGAGAAGAGGCCACCGGGCCGCGGGCGAACGTCGACCTGATCAGGGGCGCGGGGAACGGCGCGAGAAGAGGCCACCGGGCCGCAGGCAGACGTCGACCTGATCAGGGGCGCGGGGAACTGCGCGAACGGTTCCGGGCAGCCATGGTCGGCCCGAGTTACAGATGCGTCCAGCGCTGCAAAAGCCCGTACGTGAACTCGGCCCGGACCTCGCGGAGCGTCCCGGTCGCGTCCGGTGCCGTGAAGGCCAGGCCCCAGCGGGTCGGCGCCGAGCCTTCGAGGGGACGGGCCGGGGCGAAGGCGCGGGCCGCCTCGTCGACCGTGCACGACCACGGGGTCAGATCGGCGAGCGTGCGCAGCTCCGGGCCGGGGACGCCGGGAGCGCGGATCAGCCAGTCGTTCCAGACCGCCCCCTGCGGCGAGAGCAGCACCTCGAAGCGCAGGTCGGCCCAGAGCGGCACCGGCCACAGCAGCGCCTCGCACTCCATGTCGCCGATCCTGCGGATCAGAGTGCGCTCGGGGGCGCCCAGGACCGAGCGGTAGCGGGAGACCGCCGCCCGCGCCCGGGGCGAGCGGACCATGGCCTGCCAGCGCCGGTTCGCCTCGCGCATGTCGGCGACCGAGACGCCGAGGTCGGCGCGGGCGGTCTCGACCAGCTCCGGGTTGTGGTCGGCCATCCTGCGCAGCAGCACCAACTGGAAGTGCAGCGGGGTGAAGGGCTCGGCGGGACCTGCGGACGGTGTGGGACGCGGCATGCCCTCCATGGTCGCGCAGCGCCGACCCATTGCCCGGTCAACGGCACTGTGCTTAGCCTGTGTTCGCCATACCGACCGTCTGTTGAAATATCGAACATAGGGAGGGGATCGGTCGTGGGACGCCTCGTACCAGCCGTGACCCGGGCTCTGGACATCCTGGAGCTCTTCCTCGACGGGGACGGCACGCTGTCCGCCCCCGACATCGTCCGCAAGCTACAGCTGCCGCGCACCACGGTCCACGAGCTGGTCACCACGCTCGCCGCCCGTTCGTACATCGTGCAGGTACCCGGCCAGCCGGGCCGCTACCGCCTCGGGGTGCGCCCCTATCAGCTCGGCAGCCGGTACGCGGAGCAGCTCGACCTCGCCGCCGAGGGCCAGCAGGTCGCCCGCTCGGTCGCCGAGACGTGCGACGAGACGGTACACGTGGCGATCCTCGAAGGCACCGATGTCATCTACATCGCCAAGGTCGACTCCACGCACGCGGTGCGGATGGTCTCGGCCGCGGGCCGCAGGCTGCCCGCCCACTGCACCTCGGTCGGCAAGATGCTCCTCGCGTCCCTGCCCGAGCCGGAACTGACCGCCCGCGTCCCCGACGACACCCCGCTCACGGCCATGACGGAGAACTCGATCACCGACCCGGCCGCCCTGCGCGAGGTCCTGCACACGATCCGCGAGCGCGGGGTCGCCGTCGAGAGCCGCGAGTCCAACCCGGACGTGAGCTGCGTCGCCGCGCCGGTGCGCGACCGCACCAACCGGGTCGTCGCCGCGCTCTCCATCTCCGTACCGATGATCCGCTGGACGGACACCCGCGAGCAGGAGCTGGCACAGCTCGCCGCGAAGGGCGCGGCGGACCTGTCCGAGCGCCTCGGCCACCGGGCCGCGCCGTGAGGGCCGAAGTGGCGGTGCGGGAGAGCGCCGAGCTGGGGGAGGGCCCCACCTGGGACCCGGCCGCCGAGCGCCTGATCTGGGTCGACATCCTCGGCTCGCGCGTCCACACCTACGAGCCCGGCAGCGGCCGCCGCACGGTCCTGGCCACCGAGCAGCACGTGGGCGCCGCCAAGCCGCGCGCGGACGGCGGACTGGTCGTCAACCTCCGTGACGGCGTGGGCGGTTACTCCGCCGAGGGCGCCTTCTCCTGGCTGCACCGCGAACCGGTGCCCGGGCGCCGCGGGAACGACGCGGCGGTCGCCCCCGACGGCGCCCTGTGGGCGGGCACGATGGCGTACGACGAGACGCCCGGCGGCGGCAATCTGATCCGCCTCGCCCCCGACGGCACGGCGACCGAGATCCTCGACGACGTCACCGTCTCCAACGGCACCGGCTGGAGCCCCGACGGCACGCTCATGTACTACGTCGACACGGCGACGGGCCGGATCGACGTCTTCGACGTGGACGGCGAACACGTCGCGAACAGGCGGGAGTTGGCGTCCGTGGAGAAGGGCGCCGGGGTCCCCGACGGGCTCACCGTGGACGCCGACGGCTGCGTCTGGGTGGCCTTGTGGGACGGGGGCGCCCTGCGCCGTTACACCCCCTCCGGCGCCCTGGACCGGGTGTTCCCGCTCCCGGTGACCCGCCCGACGTCCTGCGCCTTCGGTGGCCCCGACCTGCGAGACCTGTACATCTCGACGGCCCGAGTGGGCCTAGACCACCCGACCCCCTTGGCCGGATCGCTCCTGGTCCTCCCGGAAGTCGGCCAGGGCCTCCCAACCCCCGCCTTCGGCTAGCCCCGCCAGGGGCGCGGGTCTGTATCGATTTGCGGCTCCGCCGCGTGGGCGCGCTCAGCCACGACGAAAGCCGCGGACGCATCTGCTCCTGCACCAGGCAGACGCGTCTGCGGCTTTCGCAGTGCGCCGGGCCGCGCCAATTACTGCGCGACCCATTGACGTCGAAGCGCTTCGAATCTACGGTCCCGTTCGAAGTTACGGGCATCATTCGACATTTCGAACAGTAAGGGCAGGGCATGGGACGACCTGGCCTGAGTCGCAGGCAACTTCTCGCCACGGCAGGCGGGTTGACCGTCGCCGGCAGCGCCGCCTTCGCGGCGCTCGGCACCGGGGCCGACGCGCTCGCCTCCGGCGCCGACACCCGCGTGCGCTACTGGAACCTCTTCAGCGGCGGCGACGGCTCCAACATGATCGCGATGCTGGACGCCTTCCGGAAGGAACACCCGGACATCGCGGTGAAGGACTCCACGCTCCAGTGGGGCAACCCCTTCTACACCAAGCTCGCCATGGCCGCCGCGGGCAACCGGGCCCCCGAACTCGGCGTCATGCACCTGGGCCGCGTCGCGGGCTTCTCGCCGGGCCGGCTCCTCGACCCGTGGGACGAGAACCTGCTCGCCAAGTACGGCGTGCGCAAGGCGGACTACAACCCGGCGCTGTGGAGCCGCGGCGTGATCGACGGCAAGCTCTACGCCCTGCCGCTCGACATCCACGTACAGCTCTGCTTCTACCGCAGGGACGTCCTGGAGAAGGCGGACCTGCTCGGCGACGACGGCCGGATGATCGACGTCACCTCCACCGCCGACTGGTTCGACGTGCTGAAGAAGGCGAAGAAGGTCCAGAAGAAGGGCCTCCAGACCATCGGCCTGTGGACCAACGACCAGAACTTCCAGTGGTGGTTCTTCGTCGCCTTCTACACCCAGCTCGGCGGCCAGTGGTTCAACGGCGAGAACACCGAGGTGCTCTTCGACGCCGACAAGGCCACCGAGGTCCTGGAGTTCTTCCGCAAGCACGTCACCGACGGGTACGTGATCCCGGGCGCCCCGACCGGCGAACAGTTCATCAACGGCGCCCCGTTCACCTGGGAGGGCAACTGGTCGGTGCCCGTGTTCTCCGGCGCCGAGCTCGACTACGGCGCGACCCCGCTGCCGCCCGTCTTCGGGAATCGGGCGACGCACGCGGAGTCCCACTCGTTCGTCCTGCCGCACCAGAGCGGCCGTGGCGGCGCCACCAATGAGGCCGCGCACGAACTGGCCGCCTACGTCGTCACCCACGCCCTGCAATGGGCGGCCGGCGGCCACATCCCCGCGTACACGCCGACGCTGTCCACGGCCGCGTACAAGAAGCTCACCCCGAACAACGAGTACGTGTCCGCCATGGACCACCAGGCCACCGAGCCGAAGGTCTGGTTCGCGGGCTCCACCGGTGTGCTCGCGCAGGACCTCGGCCCGATGGTCGTCTCCTCGACGATGGGCTCAGCCAAGCCCGCCGCGGTCGCCCAGCGCATGAAGAAGGAGCTGGGCAAGCTCCTCGCCTCGAAGAATCCGATGGACGGCACGACTGCCGCGCAGGGAGGTGCGGTCGCATGACGACGACCGGGCTCGGGACGACCGTTCTGCCGCCGTCACGGGCGAGAAGCGCCACGGCGACGGCCACCGTCCGCCGCAAGCAGGGCTTCCAGCACGGGGGCTGGTTCATCGCCCCGTTCCTGCTCCTGTTCGTCCTGTTCGTGATCTGGCCGCTGCTGCGCGGCGTCTGGCTCAGCTTCACCGACGCCAACATCTCCGGCGACGGCGCGAGCTTCGTCGGCCTCGACAACTACCGCGAGGCGCTGCACGACTCGGCGATGTGGGACGCGCTCGGCCACAGCGCGTACTTCACGCTCCTCGTCGTGCCCTGCATCACCGTCCTCGCCTTCCTCCTCGCGATGCTCGCCCACCACATCGAGCGCGGGAAATGGCTGTGGCGGCTCTGCTTCTTCGTCCCGTTCCTGCTCCCGTCGACGGTCGCGGCCAACATGTGGCAGTGGCTGTTCACCCAGGGCATCGGCCTGTTCAACGAGACCTTCGGACTCACCACGCCCTGGCTCACCGACAAGTCGTACGCGATGCTCGCCCTCGTCATCGAGACGCTGTGGTGGACCGTCGGCTTCTCCTTCCTGCTCTTCCTCGCCGCGTTGCAGGGCATCCCCGCCCATCTCTACGAGGCCGCGAAGCTCGACGGGGCCAACGCCTGGCACCGGATCGTCCACATCACGCTGCCGATGCTGCGTCACATCACCGGGCTCGTCATCGCGCTCCAGGTCCTGGCCTCGCTCCAGCTCTTCGACCAGGCGGTCGTGATGATGGACTTCGGCCCCGGACCGGAGCTCAGCACCCGCTCCTTCGTGCAGTACACCCTCGAACAGGGCTTCACCAGCTACCGCGTGGGCTACGCCTCCGCGATGTCCATCATCTTCTTCGTGATCATCGCGGCCGTCGCCCTCGGCCGGATGGTGCTGCTGCGCAACCGTGAGGAGGGCGCCCGATGAGCACTGCTCAGATACGGGTGGTCAAGTCCCGCAAGCCCTGGACGCCCAGCCAGATCGTGCTGACCCTCCTCGGCGTCGCCGTCTCCGCCGTCTTCGTGGCACCGATCGCCGCGGCCCTGTTCACCTCGCTGAAGTCCGAGGCGGAGGCCGCCGAGATCCCGCCGCACTGGCTGCCGAAGGTCTGGACGCTCCAGGCGTGGAAGTCGCTGTGGAACAGCGGCAACATCAGCGACTGGTTCCTGAACTCCCTCGTCGTGTCCGTCCTGGTGACGGCCGTCGTGCTCACCGTCGCCGCGCTCGCCGGATACGGCTTCGCCCGGACCGAGTTCCGGGGCAAGTCGGTCCTCATGGGTGTGGTGATGGCCGGGCTCATGGTCTCCCCGGCGGTCCTCGGCGTGCCGCTGTTCACCACGGTCCAGCAGATGGGGATGGTCGACACGTACTGGGGCATGATCCTGCCCCAGTGCGCGCCCGCGGCGATGGTCTACATCCTCTACAAGTTCTTCCAGGGCATCCCGCGCGAACTGGAGGAGGCCGCCTTCATCGACGGCGCCGGCCGCTGGCGGGTCTTCTTCACGATCGTCCTGCCGCTGTCCCGCCCCTCCCTCGCGGCGGTCGGCATCTTCACCTTCATCAGCTCGTGGAACAACTTCCTGTGGCCGTACATGGTCACCAACAACCCCGACCTGATGACCATGCCGAACGGCATCGCGACCGTCATGAACTCCTACGGCATCCAGTGGGCCCAGCTCATGGCCGGCGGCCTGATGGCGGGCCTGCCCCTGATCGTCGTCTTCGTCTTCTTCCAGCGGCAGATCGTGACGGGCGTCGCCCACACGGGACTCGCGGGCCAGTGAAGGCACGCGCCGCAGACCCCACCCCCGATGAAAGGAACGCATTGAGCACCGCACGCTTCACCCTCGACCCCGCCTTCACGATCGGCACGGTCGACCCGCGCCTGTTCGGGTCGTTCGTGGAACACCTCGGCCGCTGCGTCTACACCGGCATCTTCGAGCCGGACCACCCGAGCGCGGACGAGGCAGGACTGCGTACCGATGTCCTGGATCTCGTACGGGAGTTGGGCGTCACCGCCATCCGCTACCCCGGCGGCAACTTCGTCTCCGGCTACAAGTGGGAGGACTCGGTCGGTCCCGTCGAGGACCGCCCGCGCCGCCTCGACCTCGCCTGGCGCACCACCGAGTCGAACCGCTTCGGCCTGTCCGAGTACATCGCGTTCCTGCGCAAGATCGGCCCGCAGGCCGAGCCGATGATGGCGGTGAACCTGGGCACGCGCGGCGTCGCCGAGGCCATCGAACTCCAGGAGTACGCCAACCACCCCTCGGGCACCGCGCTTTCGGACCTGCGCGCCGAGCACGGCGACAAGGATCCCTTCGGCATCCGCCTGTGGTGCCTGGGCAACGAGATGGACGGCCCCTGGCAGACCGGCCACAAGACGGCCGAGGAGTACGGCCGGATCGCCGCCGAGACGGCCCGCGCCATGCGCCAGATCGACAAGGACGTGGAACTCGTCGCCTGCGGCAGCTCCGGCCAGGGCATGGACACGTTCGCCGCGTGGGAGTCGACGGTCCTCCAGGAGACGTACGACCTCGTCGACTACGTGTCGCTGCACGCCTACTACGAGGAGCACGACGGCGACCGCGACTCGTTCCTCGCCTCCGCGGTGGACATGGAGTCGTTCATCGAGAACGTCGTCGCGACCTGCGACCACGTCGGCGCCCGCCTCAAGTCGAAGAAGAAGATCAACCTCTCCTTCGACGAGTGGAACGTCTGGTACATGACGCGCACCGAGGCTCAGGTCTCCGCGCTCGACTGGCCGGAGGCCCCGCGCCTGCTGGAGGACGTCTACTCAGTCACCGACGCGGTCGTCTTCGGCTCGCTGCTCATCGCGCTGCTGCGGCACGCCGACCGCGTCACGGTCGCCTGCCTCGCCCAGCTGGTCAACGTCATCGCCCCGATCATGACCGAGCCGGGCGGCCCGGCCTGGCGCCAGACGACGTTCTTCCCGTTCGCGCAGGCCGCGAAGTACGGGCGCGGCGAGGTTCTCGACGTGCGCGTCGACTCACCGACGTACGACACCGAGCGCCACGGCACCGCCGACCTGCTGCACGCCACGGCGGTCCGCGCCGAGGACGGCACGGTCACCGTCTTCGCGGTCAACCGCAGCCAGACCGCGTCGCTGCCGCTCGAAGTCACCCTCAACGGACTGGGGTTGACGTCCGTCACCGAGCACTCGGTGCTGGCCGACGCCGACCCGGACGCCCGCAACACCCTCACCGACCCCGAGCGGGTGGCACCGCACGCGGCGACCGGGACCGTCCTGGCCGACGGGGTGCTGAAGGCTGGGCTCGAACCGCTGTCCTGGAACGTGATCCGGCTGCGGTGACTCCGTGGCGACAAACCATGAGATTCCTGTGACCACGGTCAACTACCGGCTATCTATGGCCCGTTGAAGGGGACGGATTCGGTAAAGCGGAGCCCTGGAGTCCCCGCTGCCCCTTGTTGAAGTGTGCGCAACAAAGCAAGCATCGTCGCGGCCGCCGGGGACACAGGACCGGCGGCCGCACAGCACCCGCACCGCCCCTGTCCACCCTTCTCAGGAGGCAGTACGTTGCGCGACACACACCCCCACAGATGGCACTTCGGCCGGATGGGCGCCGGGATCCTCGGCGCCGCGGCCCTCGTGTTCGCCGGATTCGGCACGGCGGCCCAGGCCGACGCCGCCGCTTCACTCACCCCGCACGTCACCTGGAAGCGGGCCTGTTCGCAGCCCGCAAAGGCCGGCGAGATGGCCTGCGGCGCGAAGCGGGTGACGAGCGGCACCACGGCGTACGCCGTCCAGCGCGCCAAGGCCGGGCACGCCGCCCCCGACGCGGCCGACGCGTCCACCCCGTCCGGCTACGGGCCGACCGATCTCCAGGCCGCCTACGGCCTGACCTCGGCGGCGGCGTCGAAGGGCGCCGGTGAGACCATCGCCATCGTCGACGCCTACGACGACCCGAACGCCGAGGCGGACCTCGCCAAGTACCGCTCCTTCTACGGGCTTCCGGCCTGCACCTCGGCGAGCGGCTGCTTCAAGAAGGTCAGCCAGACCGGCTCCACCACCTCGCTGCCCACCGCCGACAGCGGCTGGGCGGAGGAGATATCCCTCGACCTCGACATGGCGAGCGCGGTCTGCCCCAAGTGCAACATCCTGCTCGTCGAGGCCAAGTCCGCGACGATGGCCAACCTCGGCACCGCCGTGAACCGGGCCGTCACCCTCGGCGCCAAGTACGTGTCCAACAGCTACGGCGGCTCCGAGTCCTCCTCGGACACCTCCTACGACTCCTCGTACTTCAACCACCCCGGCGTCGCCATCACCGTCAGCGCGGGCGACGAGGGCTACGGCGCCGAGTACCCGGCGGCCTCCCGCTACGTCACCGCGGTCGGCGGCACGGCCCTCACCAAGGCCACCTCCACCACCCGCGGCTGGACCGAGTCGGTGTGGAAGACCAGCAGCACCGAGGGCACAGGATCGGGCTGCTCGGCCTACGACACCAAGCCGGCCTGGCAGACCGACACCGGCTGCGCCAAGCGGACCATCTCGGACGTCGCGGCGGTCGCCGACCCGGCGACCGGCGTCTCCGTCTACGACTCGTACGGCATCACCGCCGGCTGGTACACCTTCGGCGGCACCAGCGCCTCCTCGCCGATCATCGCGGCGGTCTACGCGCTCGGCGGCACCCCGTCGGCGAGCTCGTACCCGGCGAAGTTCCCGTACGCCGTGGCCGGGACCTCCGCGCTGAACGACGTCACGACCGGCAACAACGGCAGCTGCTCCAGCAGCTACCTGTGCACCGCGAAGACCGGCTACGACGGTCCGACCGGCTGGGGCACCCCGCAGGGTGTGTCCGGCTTCACCGGCTGACAGCCGCTCAACGGGGGGTGCGGGTCGTGGCGCGAGGGCGCCGCGGCCCGCACCGCTGTGCCACCCGCCGTTCCACCGACTGAGACCGGACCGCTATTCATACCTTTTCCCTAGGGAAGGTGTGCATAGTGGCCGCCATGGATTTCTCCTGGACGATCGTCGTCGCCGGCGCCCTGGTCGGGCTCGCCGTGGGACTCACCGGCATGGGCGGTGGCGCCCTGATGACCCCGATCATGGTCATGTTCTTCGGGGTCAACCCCACCGCCGCCATCGGCAGCGACCTGGCCACGTCCCTGTTCATGAAGCCGTTCGGCGCCGCCGTCCACCACAGAGCGGGCACGATCCGCTGGGACATCGTCCGCTGGCTGCTGCCCACCGCCCTGCCCGCCGCCTTCGGCGGAGCCCTGCTGCTCCAGGCGCTCGGCGACGGCGACACCCTCCAGACCCGGGTCAAGTACGTCATCGGCGGCGCCCTGCTGCTCGCCGTCACCGGCATGCTCGCCCGGATGTGGCTCGACCGGCGCCGCGGCCTCGCGGCGGCCGACGCCGAGGAGGCGGACGTCCGGGTCAGGCCCGTCGCCACCCTGCTGATCGGGCTCGTCGGCGGCGTCGTGGTCGGGATGACCTCGGTCGGCTCCGGCTCCCTGATCATCGTGATGCTGATGCTCGCCCACCCCCGGCTCCGGGCGAACCACCTGGTCGGCACCGACCTCGTGCAGGCCGTCCCGCTGGTCGGCGCCGCCGCCCTCGGCCACCTCCTCGTCGGCGACGTCTCCCTCGGCCTCGCCGGCACGCTCCTGATCGGCGCGATCCCCGGGGTCGTGACGGGCGCCGTGCTCTCCACCCGGGTCTCCGGGCCCGCCCTGCGCTGGGCCCTGATCGTGCTGCTCACCGGCTCGGGACTCGCCATGTGGGGCGTGTCCGGCACCCCGCTGGTGCTGGTCTGCGTGGCGCTCGCGGCCGTCGGCACCGCCGTGACCCTGCGCACCCGCCGCACCGCCCCCGCCCGCCCCGACGACGAGCGGACGGAGGAACGCGAGACGTCCCCGACAATGACGGCATGAGGATTTCAGCCCGAGCCGACTACGCCGTGCGCGCGAGCCTGGAACTGGCCGTCCGCGGCGGCGACGAACCGGTCAAGGCGGAGGCCGTCGCCGCCGCCCAGGACATCCCGCACAAGTTCCTGGAGGGCATCCTCAGCGATCTGCGGCGCGGCGGCATCGTCATCAGCCGCCGCGGCGGCAACGGCGGCTACCTGCTGGCCCGCGCCGCCGACACGATCACCGTCGCCGACATCGTGCGCGCCGTCGAGGGACCCATCGTCTCGGTGCGCGGCGAGCGGCCCAGCGCCCTCGCCTACAGCGGCGCCGCCGAACCGCTGCTCCCGCTGTGGGTGGCGCTGCGCGCCAACGTCCGCAAGATCCTCGAAGGCGTCACCCTCGACGACCTCGCCCACGACCGGCTCCCGGATCCGGTGCGGCAGCTGGCCGAGGACCCGGCGGCCTGGCACAACCCCTGACCCGCCCGGCCGGACTCACCCGGCGGACCCGGTGACGATCCGGTCCACCGCCGCCGTGCCCGAGCTGTACGCGGTCCCTCCGCCCAGCTCGGGCACGACGGCTCCTCTCCCCGCGCCGAGGACGCCCTCCAGACCCGACACCAGGCGCATGACGTCGGTCTGCGGGCGCACCACGAGACGCAGGAAGCCACTGGACGATCCGATCTTGTTGCCGCACTCGCGGACCAGCACGCCGTGCCGTTCCAGGAGGCGGTCGCGGACCACCGCCCCGTCGACGCCGTCCGGCAGCCGCACGTACAGGAAGTTCCCCTGCGACGGATAGACGGTCAGTCCGGGCAGCCGCGACAGGTGCCAGCGCATGTCCTGGCGGTCGCGGCACACCTGGCGGATGCTGTCGGCGTACTCCTGGCGGTGGTCGCGCAGCATGAACACCACGGTCTCCGCGAAGGAGTTGAGGTTCCACTTCGGCAGGGCCGCCCGCACCCGTCCGGTCAGCCCGGGGTTCGCGACCAGGTAGCCGAAGCGGATGCCGTGCAGCCCGAAGTTCTTGCCGAGGCTGCGCAGCACGATGACGTTCGGCCGCAGCACCGCCTCGTGGACGACGCTCGGGGAGCCGCCGTCGACCGCGCCGTCGGCGAAGTCCAGGAACGACTCGTCGACGACCACCAGGTCCAGATGACGCAGCTCGTCGAGGAGGGCGAGCAGCGCACGGCGCGGGAGCAGCCCGCCGTCGGGATTGTTGGGGTTGCAGATCACCGCGACCCGCGAGCCCCGCGCGTGGATGAACTCGGCGTACGCGGCCGGGTCCAGGGCGAAGCCGTCGCGCTCCGGCAGCGGGAACATGTCGACCCGCTTGCCCGTCTCCATCGGCTGGTCGGTCCACCGGCCGAACGTCGGCACGGGCACGGCCAGCGACTCCCGTACGAGCAAGTGGTCGATCCACGTGATGAGTTCGGTGGAGCCGTTGCCCATCGCGACGGTCTGCGGGTTCAGACCGAGGACCTGGCACAGCTCGGCCGTGATCGTCGCCGCGTCGCTCGGGTAGTACGTGAGGATCTCGTGCAGCCGTCCGCGCAGCGCGTCCAGCATCGCGGGCGTAGGAAAGTACGGGTTGCAGGGGATGCAGAAGTCGGTGACGGCCCCGCCGGTCCCCGCCGCCGCCCCGGCCCGCGTGAGCTGGCCGTAGGAAGGGGAATGGGCCGTGCTGCCCTGGAACAGCGAAACGACGCTCGCGCTCATCAACTGCCTCCGCCCGTATCCGTGTTGTGTGGAGATACGGATACGGGCGGGGCCGTGTTCAACGGCAGGTGCTCACGTGGCGCTGAACGAGTGCACGGTCGTCGTCCGGTACGTCTCGCCGGGCCGCAGGACGGTCGACGGGAACGACGGCTGGTTCGGCGAGTCCGGGAAGTGCTGGGTCTCCAGGCACAGACCGTCGCCCTGCCGGTAGGTGTGCCCGGACGGTCCGACGAGGGTGCCGTCGAGGAAGTTGCCCGAGTAGAACTGAAGGCCCGGCTGGTCGGTGGCGATCTTCAGGGTGCGACCGTAGCCCGGGTCGCGCAGCGTCACGATGTGCCGCGGCCCGGACGTGACGCCCTTGTCGAGCACGAAGTTGTGGTCGAAGCCCTTGGCGGTGATCAGCTGGGCGTGACCGGCGCGGATGTCCTTGCCGATGGACTTGGCGCGCCGGAAGTCGAAGGGGGTGCCCGACACGCCGGCCAGTTCGCCGGTCGGGATGAGCCCGGTGTCGGTGGGCGTGTAGCGGGAGGCGGCGATCGTCAGCTCGTGGCCCTCGATCGAGCCGCTGCCCTCGCCCGCGAGGTTGTAGTACGTGTGGTTCGTCAGGTTCACGACCGTGGCCCGGTCGGTCGTCGCCCGGTAGTCGATCCGCCAGTCCCCGGCCGCCGTCAGCGTGAAGGTGACCCGGGTCCGCAGCGTGCCGGGGTAGCCCATCTCGCCGTCGGCCGAGGTGTAGTACAGGTGCAGGCCGACGTCCGGCCCCGACGTGAAGCCCTCCACGTCGAACACCCGGGTGTTGAAGCCCTTGGCGCCACCGTGCAGCGAGTTCTCGCCGTCGTTCACCGACAGCTGGTACGCCGTGCCGTCGAGAGTGAACCGCCCCTTGGCGATGCGGTTTCCGTAGCGGCCGATGGTCGCCCCGAAGAACGTGGTGCCCGCGACGTAGGCCGCGATGTCGTCGTAGCCGAGGGAGACGTTCGTGTACCGGCCGCGCCGGTCCGGGATCTCCAGCGACTGCACGATTCCGCCGTAGGAGAGGACCTTGAGGCGGGTCCCGCCGTTCTCCAGGCTCCAGCGGTAGATCTTCGTGCCGTCGGCGAGCTTGCCGAACAGCTCCTTCGTGGGCTTCTTGCGGTCGTGGGCGACCGCGGTCCCCGCGGCCGACATGGCGAGGCCCGCGGCAGCGGCCCCGGCCAGAACTGCACGTCTACTCGTACTCATGAAGCGGCTCTCCATTCGACGAAAGTGCAATCAAGGGCCCCCGCGCCCCCCCCAGGGGGCGGGGGAACGCGCGACCCGCCCCAACAGAGCGTCCGCCAAAAAGCGAAAAGTCGTTTGTGCCCCCAACAAAGAAGAACTATCTACCCC
>NZ_JBHVIX010000013.1:0-60964 GCF_042799415.1 Streptomyces sp. NPDC057694 | reverse complement strand
CCCGGCAAAACTTGCATTTTTCTTCGTACTAGGGAGGCGTCTCCCCGTGAAAAAAAGGGAAAGCCAAGTCCCCCCCCCCCCCGGAGGGGCCCCGGGGAACTGCGCGACCAGCCACGACGGCGCGTCAGCCGAAGAGCGACGGGTCGTTGGCACCCACGGCAAGGAGGACCTATCGACCCCCGCGCCGCTTGTTCCAGACGTCAAAGCCGACGGCGGCAAGCAGCGCAAGCCCCTTGATCACCGACTGCCAGTCGGATCCGACGCCCAGCAGGTTCATGCCGTTGTTCAGCACACCGAGGACGAGACCACCGATGATGGCGCCGAGCACGGTGCCGACACCGCCACTCATGGACGCGCCGCCGATGAACGACGCGGCGATGGCCTCCAGCTCGAAGTTCAGCCCCGCCTTGGGCGACGCGGCGTTCAGCCGGGCGGCGACCACCAGACCGGCCAGGGCCGCGAGCACGCCCATGTTCAGGAAGACGTAGAAGGTGACCTTCTTGTCCTTGACGCCGGAGAGCTTGGCCGCCGGCAGATTGCCGCCGATGGCGTAGATGTGGCGGCCGAAGACGGAGTTGCGCATCAGGTAGCCGTAGCCGACGACGAGCACGCCGAGGATCAGCAGCACGATCGGCACACCCTTGTAGCTGGCGAGCAGCAGGGTGACGACGGCGATCGCCGCGACGATCGCGATCAGCTTCAGGATGAAGAGGTTGCGCGGCACCACGTCGAGCGAGAACTCCCGCTGCCTGCGCCGGTCGCGCACCTCCTGCCAGGCCACCGAGGCGGCGAGCAGGACGCCGAAGAGCAGCGTCAGGTTGTGGTAGTTGGTGTTCGGGCCGACCTCCGGCAGGAAGCCGTTGCCCAGGTCGCCGATGCTGGACGGGAACGGGCCGAGAGTCTGCCCCTTGAGCAGGATCTCGGTGAGACCGCGCCAGACCAGCATGCCGGCCAGCGTCACGATGAACGACGGTATGCCGCCGTACGCGATCAGATAGCCCTGGATGGCGCCGGCCGCCCCGCCCATCGCCAGACACACGATGAGGGCGATCGGCCAGGAGACGTCGTTGTTGACCATCAGCACGGCGGCCGTCGACCCGACGAACGCCGTCAACGACCCGACGGACAGGTCGATGTGGCCCGCGATGATCACCAGCATCATGCCGATCGCGAGGATCAGCACGTACGAGTTCTGGAGCACCAGGTTGGAGACGTTGTGCGGGGTGATCAGCGTGCCGTCGGTCCACACGGCGAACACCGCGATGAGCAGCCCGAGCGCGATCAGCATGCCGTACTGGCGCATGTTGCGGCGCAGCCCGTCCACGACCAGGCCGACGAGACCGCCCTCCGCTGCGGAGGACCCGTCCTTGCCCGGCGGGGCCGCCGCCGGGGTCTTCGTCACGTCCGTACTCATCGCGCTACCTCTTTGTCCTTCGTCATCAGGCGCATCAGCGATTCCTGCGTCGCCTCGGCGCGCGTCACCTCGCCGGTCAGGCGGCCCGCGGCCATCGTGTAGATGCGGTCGCACATGCCGAGCAGTTCGGGCAGCTCGGAGGAGATGAACACCACCGCCTTGCCCTGGGCGGCCAGCTTGTCGATGACCGTGTAGATCTCGTACTTGGCGCCCACGTCGATCCCGCGGGTCGGCTCGTCGAGGATGAGGATCTCCGGACCCGCGAAGATCCACTTGCTGAGGACGACCTTCTGCTGATTGCCGCCCGACAGCTTGCCCACCGGTTCGAAGACCGTCGGGGCCTTGATGTTCATCGACTTGCGGTACTCCTCGGCGACCTGCCGCTCCCCGTGCTCGTCGACGATGCCGCGCTTGGCGACCTTGCCGAGCGCCGCAAGGGAGATGTTGCGGTTGATGGTGTCGAGGAGGTTGAGGCCGTAGTGCTTGCGGTCCTCGGTGGCGTACGCGATCCCGTGGCCGACCGCGTCGGAGACCGTCCGGGTCCGGATCTCCTCGCCGTCCTTGAGGACCGTGCCGTCCGTGTACCGGCCGTAGGTGCGCCCGAAGACGCTCATCGCCAGCTCGGTGCGGCCCGCGCCCATCAGCCCCGCGATGCCGACGATCTCGCCCCGGCGCACGTGCAGCGAGACGTCGTCGACGACCTTGCGCTCGCGGTCGATGGGGTGGTGCACCGTCCAGTTGCGGATCTCCAGGGCGGGCGCCGCGCCGGCCTCGGCGTGGTGCGGGGTGCGGTCGGGGAAGCGGTTGTCGAGGTCGCGGCCGACCATCCCGGAGATGATCCGGTCCTCGCTGGTCTCGGCGGCCTTCACGTCCAGCGTCTCGACGGTGCGCCCGTCCCGCAGGATCGTCACCGAGTCGGCGACCTTGCGGATCTCGTTGAGCTTGTGGGAGATGATGATCGACGTGATGCCCTGGTTCTTCAACTCCAGGATCAGATCGAGGAGTTTGTCGGAGTCCTCGTCGTTCAGCGCGGCGGTCGGCTCGTCCAGGATGAGCAGCTTGACCTCCTTGGAGAGCGCCTTGGCGATCTCCACGAGCTGCTGCTTGCCCACCCCGATGTCGGCGACGGCGGTGTTGGGGTTCTCGTCGAGACCCACCCGGCGCAGCTGGCGCGTGGCGTGCCCGAGGGTCTCGTGCCAGTCGATGAGCCCGCGCGAGGCGTGCTCGTTGCCGAGGAACATGTTCTCGGCGATCGACAGGTACGGGACCAGGGCCAGCTCCTGGTGGATGATGACGATGCCGCGCTTCTCGCTGGCGTTGATGTCCTTGAACTCGCAGGGCTGACCCTCGAAGAGGATCTCGCCCTCGTAACTTCCGTGCGGGTGGACGCCGGAGAGCACCTTCATGAGGGTGGACTTTCCGGCGCCGTTCTCCCCGCAGATGGCGTGGACCTCGCCCGCGCGGACGCTCAGGGAGACGTCCGACAGCGCCTTGACGCCCGGGAAGGTCTTGACGATCGAGCGCATTTCCAGGACGGGTCCCGCCATGGTCGTGCCCTTCATCTAGTGTGCGGAGGCGGTCTGTTGGGGTTCCGGGCCGACTACTTCAGGCCCAGGTCCTTCTTCGTGTAGTAGCCGCCGTCGACGAGGGTCTTCTCGTAGTTGTCCTTGGTGACCGCGACCGGCTGCAGCAGGAACGACGGGACGACCTTGGCGCCGTTGTCGTACGTCTTGTTGTCGTTGGTCTGCGGCTTCTTGTCGTTGAGCACGTCGTCGACCATGGTCACGGCTTCCTCGGCGAGCTTGCGCGTGTCCTTGTAGACCGTCGAGTACTGCTCGCCCGCGATGATCGACTTCACCGAGGCGACCTCGGCGTCCTGGCCGGAGACGGGCGGCAGCGGCTTGGACTTGGAGCCGTAGCCGTCGGACTTCAGCGCGGAGATGATGCCGATCGAGATGCCGTCGTACGGCGAGAGCACCGCGTCGACCCGGCCGCTGGAGTACTTCGACGTCAGGATGTCGTCCATGCGCTTCTGCGCGGTGGCGCCGTCCCAGCGCAGCGTGGTGACCTGGTTGAGCTTGGTCTGCCCGGACTTGATGACCAGCTGCTTCTTGTCGATGTAGGGCTGGAGCACCGACATCGCGCCGTTGAAGAAGTACTTGGTGTTGTTGTCGTCGTTGGAGCCGGCGAACAGCTCCAGGTTGAACGGGCCCTTCTTGCCGCCCGTCAGACCCAGCTTCTCGACGAGGGAGGTGGCCTGGAGCTCGCCGACCTTCTCGTTGTCGAACGTCGCGTAGTAGTCGACGTTCTTGGAGTCCAGGATGAGCCGGTCGTACGCGATCACCGGGATGTGCGCGTCGGCCGCCTCCTGGAGGACGTTGCCCAGCGACTTGTTGTCGATCGCCGCGATGATCAGCGCCGAGACGCCCTGCGTGATCATGTTCTCGATCTGCGAGACCTGCTGGTCGGGGTCGTCCTCGCCGAAGACCAGCTTGGTCTTGTAGCCCTTGGACTTCAGCGACTTGACAACGTTGTTCCCGTCCGCGATCCAGCGCTCGGAGGACTTGGTCGGCATCGCGATGCCGACCGTGGACCCCTTGGCGCTGCCCTTGTCCTCCTTGCTGCCCCCGTCGCTGTTCTGACCGCAGGCGGTGACGGTCAGGGCGAGGGTGGCGCTCGCGGCTATCGCGCTGAGTACGGCTCGGCGGTTTCGCATGGTCATCATCCTTGATGTGTGGGTGCGAGCTCGGTCTGCGGTGCTGCGAAGTGACCTACGCGGGACGGTGGTTGACCGAGGAAGGTGTGTCGGATTGTGCGCGTCTGTGTTGTGTGCTGTGAAGTTGTGTTTCAAGAACGTTATTGACTGGTGTCGAACCGCTTGAGGTCACCGGGCAGCCGCGACCCGAGCGGGGACATGCCGCCGTCGGCTCCGTGCCGGGCGAGCAGATCGAGCGCGAGCCGTCCCCGGCGTACCCGCTCGCGGGCCGTGTCGAGGGTGACGTCGCGCAACTGGGCGCCGTACGGATAGATCGCGGGCGCCTTGGCGAGACCGAACTTCAGGTACAACGGGGCGCCGCGGCGCACCAGTTCGGCGATCTCGTACATCCGGACATAGCCGCCGAGATCGTCCGGAGCCTCGACATACATGTCCATCGGGGCGGCCGATGTCCGGCGGATCTCGGTGAGGTGAGTGAGCGTCAGGTCGGACGGCACGTTGAGCGAGTCGGCGCCCAGCCGCTCGTACACGGCGTACGAGGCCGGGTTCACGGGCCCGACGAGCGCGGACACCTTGAGGGTGGTGTCGGCCGGGATGATCCCCTGGACGCGCGCCCGGTGCAGTGTCCACAGCACGCCCTCGTCGGCGACGAGCAGGCACTTGACGCCCAGCTCCGTGGCCCGCACGGCGTCCTCGACGCAGCCGGCGACGGCGTCGTGGCCGCGGGCGCGCAGCCCCGCGCCGCCCGAGTCCGTGCGCACGGAGGCGCCGGTGTCCCAGGTGCCGCGCGGCCCGGTGAACAGGCACAGCTCGATGTCGCGTTCGGCGGTCGCCTCGACCATCTCCTGGATCTCGGCGTCGCGCAGCATCCAGATGCCGCTGCCCTGGCTGATCCGGTGAATGGGCACGTCGAGCCGCGACGCTTCCTTGAGGACGACCCCGACGGCCTCGGGCCCCTCGACGGACGGAATCTCCACCCGCCAGGTCCCCCCGTCGGGAAACACGTGGGGGGAGGCGTCCGCCGGATCGAGGCCGGGTGCGCTCAGCCCGAGCGCGGAGAGGGCGGGTTCGCCGGGACGGCGGGGTGAGGAGGTCACGCGGGTTCCTAACGTTCAGCGAGTTCGAGATTTCGAACGAAGTTCGGATCGAGAGGGGCGCGGGGCTGTATCGATAGGCAGCTCCGCTGCGGGGGCGCGACCAGCCACGACGAGAGCGTCAGCCGGTCACGCACCCCACCTCTGCGGCGGGTGGCAAGACCCACACGGCTAAGGTCGCAACAGAACCTTCCCGACGGTCGGGTCTCCGGCCCCCACCAGCTCGATGGCCTCGGCAAAGCGCCCGAGCGGCAACTCGTGCGTAACGAGCGCCGCCGGATCGAGCACCCCGGCCCCGAACGCCCGCACCGCATAGGCCCAAGCCTCGGGAGCGGCGCCGAACACGGTCTGCACCTCCAACTGCCGCAGCACCAGATCGGTCGGATCGAGCCCCTCGGCACCGGCGGGCGGCAACCCCGTGAGGACGAGCCGCCCGCCCCGCCGCAGCAGCGACGCCGCGGTCCGCGCGGCACCGGCGCCCCCGGCCGCCTCGATGACGACGTCGAAGTCGTCCGGCAGCGGCTCGGTGTGCAGCCGGAAGTCGGTGGCCCCGAACTGCCGCGACAGTGCGGCCCGTTCGTCGCGGGAGCCGACCACCAGCAGCTCGGCGGGGGAGTGCGCGGCCAGGAACTGCACGGCGAACATCCCGAGCGTCCCGGTCCCGACGACGGCGACCCGCTCACCGGGCCGCGCCCGTGCCTTGAGCGCGGCGGCGGCGATACAGGCGGCCGGCTCCAGCAGCGCGGCGGCCGTCAGGTCGGCCGCGTCCGGCAGGACGTGCAGCAGCCGCGCGGGCAGTACCAGCGTCGCGGCCATCGCCCCCGGCCGGGTGAAGCCCGTCTCCTCGTACCCGGCGGTGCACAGCGTCGTCTCACCGGCGTGGCAGCGCTCGCACACCTGGCAGTTGCGGAACCCCTCGCCGACGACCTTCCGCCCGACGAGCGCCTGCGGCACCCCGTCGCCGACGGCGGCCACGGTCCCGGACCACTCGTGGCCCGGGGTGAGCGGGTAACGCACGTAACCCTCGGGCCGGTTGCCCTGGTACAGCTCGCGGTCGGAGCCGCAGATCCCCACGGCGTGCACCCGGACCAGCGCCTCGCCGGGGCCGGGCACGCCGGGCTCGTGGGCGACGACGCGGTGCCGCCCCGGCGCCTCGACGACGACGGCGCTGCTCACTTCCCGCCGCCCTTCGGGTCGCGCTTCTCCCAGCCGTCGGCCCACAGGTCGAAACGGGCCTGCTGCTGCGGGAACTCGGCGGCCGCGTCCACGTCCAGCTCGACGCCGAGACCGGGCTCGTGGGACAGCTCGAAGTAGCCGTCCACGACCTTCGGGGCGCCCTTGACGACCTTCTTGATGTCGGCGTCCGCGAAGTCGTTGAAGTGCTCCAGGATCTTGAAGTTCGGCGTGGTGAAGCCGACCTGGAGGGAGGCCGCGGTGAGCACGGGACCGCCGACGTTGTGCGGCGCGACGAGCACGTAGTGCGTCTCGGCGGTCGCGGCCAGCTTGCGGGTCTCCCAGATGCCGCCGATGTGGCCGACGTCGGGCTGGATGATGTCCACGGCCTGACTCTCGAACAGCTCGCGGAACTCGATCCGGTCGTGGATCCGCTCACCGGTCGCGACCGGCATGTCCACCTTCGCGGCGACCTTCTCCAGCGCCTTGAGGTTCTCCGGCGGCACCGGCTCCTCCAGCCACGCGGGCTTGAACGGGGCGAGGTCGCGCGCGAGCCGGATCGCGGTCGCGGGGGAGAACCGCCCGTGCATCTCCAGCATCAGCTCGGCGTCCGGGCCGATCGCGTCGCGCACGGCCTCGATCAGCGAGACGGCGTACAGCGACTGCTCGTGGTCCAGCTCGAAGTGCCCGGTACCGAACGGGTCGATCTTCAGCGCCTTGTACCCGCGCTCCATCACCCCGCGCGCGGCCTTGTGGTACGCCTCCGGGGTCCGCTCGGTGGTGTACCAGCCGTTCGCGTACGCCTTGACCTTGTCGGTGACCTTGCCGCCGAGCAGCTGCCACACCGGCACGCCCAGCGCCTTGCCCTTGATGTCCCAGCAGGCCATCTCGACGACGGCGATGCCGGACATGACGATCTCGCCCGCCCGCCCGTAGTCGCCGTACTTCATCCGCTTGACCAGGTCCTCGACGGCGAACGGATCGGAGCCGAGAATGTGGTTGGCCTTCGCCTCGTTCAGGTACCCGATGAGCGCGTCGGTGTGGCCCAGCATCCGGGTCTCGCCGACGCCCGTGATCCCCTCGTCGGTGTGCACCTGGACGTAGGTGAGATTCCGCCACGGAGTACCGACTACGTGTGTGCTGATTCCCGTGATGCGCAAGGCAGTTGCCCCCTGTGCCGTTCGATATTTCGTCACTCGTTCGAAATGCTGGCGTGACAGTAAGGACGGCCCGGTGGGGGTGTCAATGGGTGTGCACCGAAACGGTTCCGGCGAGTGGTGAACGGGAACGCGCCGTTCCGCACGGAAGCTTCACAGCACCAGCATCTTCCGTCACGCTTGCGCCTCTAGCCTCACTGCATCATGGACTATTGCCACCCGTGCCACAGGCACCTCAACGGCGCCCTGGCCTGCCCCGGCTGCGGCACTCCCGCCGACGCCGTGCGCGCCTACGCCGAGACGGTCGCCGACCCGGAGTCGGCGGACGAGGACGGCACGGGGCACGAGGACGAGCCCAGCGAGCGCCGGCCCGGCCGGCGCCGTCGCGCCCGCAGGAAGTCGCCCCGCCGCAAGCTCCTGATCGCCGTGGCGGGTGTCGCGCTCGTGGCGGGCGGTGTCGGTGTGGTCGAACTCGGCACCGAGTCCCCGGCGGAGGGCCGCGCCCAGGCGGCGCCGGACATATCCGACGACGCTGCGGACACGGAGGCGGGCGGCGCGGCCTCGTCGGCGGCGGACGGCGCGTCCGCGCAGCAGACCCCGCCCGTGTCGCGCTCGTCGCCACGCGCGTCCGCCTCGTCGTCCGCGTCCCCGTCCCTGTCCGCGTCGCCGAGCGCGGCGGACGGCGCCGGAACGGCGGACGCCGGATCGGCCGACCCGGTCAACTCGACGTCCTCCACGGACAGTTCACCGGCCGACCCGCCGGCCACGTCGTCCCGCCCCACGACCTCGGCGCCGCACCCCACGGCCACCGAGACGACCGCCGAGCCGAGCCCGACGGAGACCTGTGACCGCTTCCTGTGGTGGTGCACCTGAGGGGCTGAGGACCGGGGTGGGGTCAGTCGACCCCGAGCATCCTGCGCAGCATGTCCCTGAACGCCGTACGCTCCGCGCGGGACAGGCCGGCCAGCGGCTCGCGCGCGAAGTCGAGGGAGTCCCGCAGGCCGCGCGCCACCTCGATCCCCTCCGCCGTCGGCGCGGCCACCTTCACCCGCCGGTCCCCGGGAGACGGCTGCCGCTCCACGAGACCGCGCGCCTCCAGCCGGTCCACGATCCCCGTGATGTTCGACGGCTCGCACTTCAGGCGCTGCGCGATCTGCCGCATCGGCAGCGGCTCCAGCGTCAGCAGACTCAGCACCCGCGCCTGCGCCCCGGTGAGCCGGTGCCGCGCGGCGGCCTCCTCGTACTCCTGGTGGTAGCGCGCGACGACGCCCCCGATCAGCTCGACCACTTCGATCGTGAGGGGGTCCATACGGCGGGAACGGGAGGCGGTCATGGGGTCCAGGGTACCCATTTACTTGACATAGTGAAATATTCAGCCGCATGGTTGTTTCAGGTACTGAAACAGTTGCCGACGCAGGTGCTGACACAGTTCTTGGTCGAGCCGCCCCCTAGCCGAAGGATCAGCGCATGTCCGCCGACACCCCCCAGATCCCCGCCACCGGTCGCGAATGGGTCCTGCTCAGCCGCCCGGTCGGCTGGCCGAAGCCCGAGGACTTCGAGCTGCGCGAGGTCCCGGTGACCGAGCCGGGCGCGGGCCAGGTCCTGGTCAAGAACCTCTATGTCTCCGTCGACCCGTACATGCGCGGCCGGATGTCCGCCGCGAAGTCGTACGTCGCCCCGTACGAGCTGGGCAAGGCCATGCAGGGCGGCGCGGTCGGCGTCGTCATCGCCTCGAACGACGAGGGCGTCGCGGTCGGCGACCACGTCCTGCACTTCTTCGGCTGGCGCGAGTACGCCACGTTCGACGCCAAGCAGGCCGTCAAGGTCGACCCCGAGGCCGCGCCCCTGTCCACCTACCTCGGTGTGCTCGGCATGACCGGCCTCACCGCGTACGCGGGCCTGCTGCGCACCCTCTCCTTCAAGGAGGGCGACAGCGTCTTCGTCTCCGGCGCCGCCGGTGCCGTCGGCGGCCAGGTCGGCCAGATCGCCAAGCTCAAGGGCGCCTCGCGGGTCATCGGCTCGGCGGGCTCCGACGAGAAGGTGAAGCTGCTCCTGGAGGAGTACGGCTTCGACGCGGCCTTCAACTACAAGTCGGGCGACGTCCACACACTCCTGAAGGAGGCCGCCCCCGACGGCGTCGACACCTACTTCGACAACGTGGGAGGCGACCACCTGGAGGCCGCCATCGCCCGGCTGAACCGCGACGGCCGCATCGCGATCTGCGGCGCGATCTCGGTCTACAACAACACCGAGCCGGCCCCCGGCCCGCGCAACCTCTCCCGCCTCATCCAGACCCGCGGCCGCATCGAGGGCTTCCTCGTCGGCGACCACTACGACCTCCAGCCGCAGTTCGTGCAGGAGGTCGGCGCGTGGGTCCGCTCCGGCGAGCTGAAGTACCGCGAGACGGTCGTCGAGGGCATCGAGAACAACCTGGAGGCCTTCCTCGGCCAGCTGCGCGGCGACAACACCGGAAAGATGGTCGTGAAGCTGGGCGAGTGACCCAGGTCACGCCCCAAGCTTCCATGATTCGGTAACCTCGTTCCGCCTAACGAAAAACAGTGAACGCGAGAACGAGGGAGCCGGTCATGGCCATCACGCAGTCCGACGTCGTCTACACCGCCGTAGCCACCGCCGAGAACGGTCGCGACGGCCGGGTCTCCACCGACGACGGCAAGCTCGACGTCGTCGTCAACCCGCCCAAGGAGCAGGGCGGTTCCGGCAACGGCACCAACCCCGAGCAGCTCTTCGCCGCCGGTTACAGCGCCTGCTTCCAGGGCGCCCTGGCTGTCGTCGCCCGCCAGGAGAACGCCGACATCACCGGCTCGACCGTCACCGCGAAGGTCGGCATCGGCAAGAACGACGACGGCTTCGGTCTGATCGTCGAGATCGCGGCCTCCATCCCGAACGTCGACAAGGCCGCCGCCCAGGCCCTCGTCGAGAAGGCCCACCAGGTCTGCCCGTACTCCAAGGCGACCCGCGGCAACATCACGGTCACGCTCTCGGCCTGACCGTCCACGGCCTGCGGCCCGTCCCGTACTGTTTGCGCCATGCGTGATCTCGGGGCGGGCTTCGGCTACTTGGTGAAGGGCCAGCGCTGGGTTGCCCAGCACGGCAAGCAGTACGGGTGGAGCCTGCTCCCCGGACTGATCACTCTCGTCCTGTACCTCGCGGCCCTGGTCTGTCTGGCCGTCTGGGGCGACGACTTCATCTCCTGGGCGACCCCGTTCGCCGACGACTGGTCGTCCCCGTGGCAGGGCCTGTTCCGCGGCCTCCTGACCGCGGTCCTCTTCGCCCTGGGCCTGCTGCTCGCGGTCCTCACCTTCACGGCCGTGACCCTGCTGATCGGCCAGCCGTTCTACGAGTCCCTCTCCGAAGAGGTCGACCGCACCGAGGGCGACGGCGAGGTGCCCGAGTCCGGTCTCCCGCTCTGGCGCGACCTGTGGATCTCCGCCCGCGACAGCCTCCGCATCCTGGTCCGCGCGGGCCTGTGGGGCATCCTCCTCTTCGCGCTCGGCTTCATCCCCTTCGTCGGCCAGAGCGTCATCCCGGTACTCGGCTTCTTCGTCACCGGCTTCTTCCTCACGGAGGAACTGACGGCGGTGGCACTCCAGCGCCGAGAGGTCCAACTCCGCGACCGCCTGACCCTGTTGAGGTCCCGCAAGGGCCTGGCATGGGGCTTCGGCGCCCCGCTGGCGGTCTCCTTCCTGGTCCCGTTCGTGGCGGTGTTCCTGATGCCGGGGGCGGTGGCGGGAGCGACGCTGATGGTGCGGGACCTGGAAGCTCCCTCGGGGGAAGCGCAGCCAGGGGCGCGCTCGGCCACGACGCCCCCGCAGACGGCTCCCGACGCCAACCAGGCAGACGGAACCCCGCAGGGGAGAACCTGGTGAAGACGGCCAACCTGGGCGCCCTCTTCGCCATGGAGCTGATCGCCTTGGGCGCGGTCGCCGCCTACGGCTTCACCCGCGACGTACCGACCGCCCTGTCCCTGCTGCTCGGCTTCATCGGCCTCGCCGTGATGATCACGACCTGGGCCTTCTTCGGCTCCCCGAAGGCCAAGTACAAGACGAGCGGGGCGTCCCGGGTCGTCTTCGAGGTGATCTGGTTCGGCGCGGGAGTCGCCGCCCTGGCGCTCATGGGCGCGTATGTCTGGGCGGCCGCCTTCGCGGCCCTCTGCGTGGCGAGCAAGACGCTCGCGGTGACCTGGAACCAGTAGAACCAGTAGAACCAGTAGAACCAATAATCACCGGAGCCGACGGAACCAGTGGCTACCCTTCGCCGCCCAGCAGTTCCAGGAAATCCCGGAACGCCCCCGGCATGTCCACCGACTCCGGGTCCAGCAGCCACTGGTACTGCAACCCGTCCATCACCGCGACCAGCAGCGGAGCGGCCCGCTCCGGTGTGAGCCCGCCCGGCAGCCGCTCCCCGTACTCGGCGCGCAGTACTTGCGCCATCGCCTCGCGCACCCCGGCATAGCGCTCGGTGAAGAAGTCCCGCGCCGGATGGCCGTCGGTCACGGACTCCCCGAGCAGCGCGGAGAAGGTCTGCACGATGCCGGGCCGCATCGCGTTGTACTCCACCAGCGAGCCCAGCAGATCGAGCCGCCACTGGCTGTCCGGCACCGCGTCCCACTGGTCCCGCTCCGCCAGGACGGCGACGAGCAGCGCCTCCTTCGTCGGGAAGTGGTGCAGCAGCCCCTGCTGGGTGAGCCCCACGCGCTCGGCGACGGCCGCGAGGCTCGCGCCCCGGTACCCGCGCTCGGCGATCACTTCCAGCGCGGCCCGCAGGATCTCCGCCCGCCGCTCCCCGCTCCGGGCGCTTCTGGTGCTGCTCATGCCGTCACCGTACGACATGGCCAGGGCACTCCAGGGCGACGAACAAGCCGTCAATATAACGGGGAGATAACAAAACCTACTGCTCTACAGGTAACGGGTGCAGGATGGAGGTGCCCAGACTTGATGAACCTCGACGAGGAGGTGCCGGCATGGCGCAGACGCACACGCCCACGCACAACACCGGCGGCGACGAGCAGGCCCACGCCCGCGAGGCGGCCGTAGAGGCGGCACTCGGCAAGCTCGACCTCGACAGCAAGACCCTGCTGCTCGGCGGCCGGGACATGTGGTCGCTGCCCCCCATCCCCGAGATCGGGCTGAAGTCCCTGGTGATGTCCGACGGCCCGATCGGCGTCCGCGGCACCCGATGGACCGCCGACGACCCGTCGATCGCCCTGCCGTCCCCGACCGCGCTCGCCGCCACCTGGGACCCCGCGCTCGCCCGCCGCGCCGGCGCCCTCCTCGCCCAGGAGGCCCGCCGCAAGGGCGTCCACGTCCTGCTCGCCCCGACCGTGAACCTGCACCGCTCACCGCTCGGCGGCCGCCACTTCGAGGCGTACAGCGAGGACCCGTACCTGACCGGCGCCATCGGCACCGGCTACGTACAGGGCGTGCAGTCCGGCGGCGTCGGCACCACCGTCAAGCACTTCGTCGCCAACGACGCGGAGACCGACCGCTTCACCGTGAACAACCTGGTCGGCGAGCGCGCCCTGCGCGAGCTGTACCTGGCCCCCTTCGAGGCCATCGTCGCCAATGCCCACCCGTGGGGCATCATGACCGCCTACAACCAGGTCGGCGGCACGACGATGACCGAGCACCGCTACCTCGTGAACGAGGTGCTGCGCGGCGAGTGGGGCTTCGACGGTTTCAACGTCTCCGACTGGCTCGCCGCCCGCTCCACCACCGGCGCCCTCAAGGGCGGCCTCGACGTCGCGATGCCGGGCCCGCAGACCGTCTACGGCCCGGCGCTCGCCGCGGCCGTCCGCGCGGGCGAGGTCGACGAGGCGGAGGTCGACGACGCCGTCCGCCGCGTCCTGCGCCTGGCCGCCCGCGTCGGCGTCCTCGAAGGAGCCGAGCCCGTCGTCGCGGAGCCCCCGGCCGGGATCGACGGGGAGGCCCTGGCCCGCGAGATCGCCCGCCGCGCCTTCGTCCTCGTCCGCAACACCGGTGTCCTGCCGCTGAGTTCGGACACCCGGATCGCCCTCATCGGCGCGGCGGCCCGCGACGCCCGCGTCCTCGGCGGCGGCTCCGCCACCGTCTTCCCCGCGCACATCACCTCGCCGCTCGACGGCCTGAGTGCCGCGTTCGCCTCGCTCACGTACGCCGTCGGCGCCGACCCGAGCGACGAACTCGCCCCCGCCGACAAGGGGTTCGAGCTGCGCGCGGTCTGCCGCGACGCCGACGGCACCGTCATCGGCGAGGGCTCGCTGCCCAGCGGACAGCTCCAGTGGCTCGGCGACGACCTGCCCGACGGCGTCACCCACGAAGCCCTGCACAGCATCGAGATCACCGGCACCTTCACCCCGCGCGAGAGCGGCGAGCACGCCTTCGGCACCCGGGGCCTGGGCGCGTTCACCCTCACCGTCGGCGGCACCGTCCTCTACGACGGCGTCCAGGCCGTGGGCTCCGAGTCCGACCCCTTCGAGGCGATATTCGGCGCCCCGCAGGAGCGCGGCAAGGTCACGCTCACCGAAGGCCGCCCCGTCGAGGTCTCCCTGCGCCACCCGCTCGACAAGTCCCTCGCGATGCCGCTGCCCGCCGTGCTGTTCAGCCTCGTCCACCTCGGCCCGCGCCGCGACGCGGACGCCCTGATCGCCGAGGCCGTCGAGGCGGCGCGCGACGCCGAGGCGGCCGTCGTCGTCGTGGCGACGACCGAGCGCGTCGAGTCGGAGGGCTTCGACCGCACCGACCTGCGGCTGCCCGGCCGCCAGGACGACCTCGTGCGCGCCGTCGCCGCCGTCAACCCGAACACGGTCGTGGTCGTCAACTCCGGCTCCCCGGTGGAACTCCCGTGGCGCGACGACGTGGCCGCCGTACTGCTCAGCTGGTTCCCCGGCCAGGAGGGCGGCGACGCCCTCGCCGACGTGCTCGGCGGCGCCGAGGAGCCCGGCGGCCGACTGCCCACCACCTGGGGCGCGCTCGCCGACGCCCCCGTCACCGATGTCACCCCGGCCGACGGTGAACTCGCGTACACCGAGGGCGTGTTCATCGGCTACCGCGCCTGGGACCGGTCCGGCGCCACCCCCGCCTACCCCTTCGGCCACGGCCTCGGCTACACCGACTGGAGTTACGAGTCGCTGGACGTAGAAGGCGCTGACGGCGCTGACGCCACCACCGTGACGGTCCGCGTCCGCAACACGGGGGAGCGGCCCGGCCGCGAGGTCGTCCAGCTCTACCTGGCCCCCGCGCCGTCGCATGCCGACACCGCGCGCCCGGCCCGCTGGCTGGCCGGCTTCGCGAGCGTGACCGCGGCGCCCGGCGAGACCGCGGAAGCGGTCATCGAGATCCCGCGGCGCGCCTTCGAGATCTGGGACGAGACCGCGGGCGCCTGGGCCCACCGTGCGGGCGCCTACGTCCTGACGGCCGGCCGCTCCCTCACCGACGGCCGCCTCCAGGAGACGATCGTCGCCTGACGATCCCCCCGACCAGGGGTGGCGGCACCTGACCCCGCCGCCCCTGTACACCTTCGTACGGCGGGCCGGCGCGTGTTCGTACGGTGGGCTAGGGCCTGTCTTCAAACTCCCCTCGTCGCCCGGAGGGCGGCCTCGCGGCGTCTGGTGCGTGCTCTCGGCGTGCCGGGTGCAAGGCCTCGTACTGGACGTACTTGGGCTTGTGCCCGGTGCGGCGAATGGGGTCTCCCCTGCTCGAGCGAGGTTCGAGAGCTTGGGGAAGCGTGCCAGGCGTCGCGAGGCAGAGGGGAGTTTGAAGACAGGCCCTAGCGCGTGCCGAACCCGTACACCGTCTCCGACCGGTACACCTCGCCCGGCCGCAGCACGGTGGACGGGAACTCCGGGCGGTTCGGCGAATCGGGGAAGTGCTGCGTCTCCAGCGCGATCCCGTCACCGGGCGCGAACGGCAGCGACGGGTCGAAGTGGTCGGCCGTGTAGAACTGCAGCCCCGGCTCGGTCGTCGCCACACTCAGCATCCGCCCGGACGCCGGGTCGTACACCTCGGCGACCTCCACGGCACTCTCGGAGACGCCCTTGTCGAGTACGAAGTTGTGGTCGAACCCGGGCCCGGCCTTCCGGCTCTCCCGCAGGTCGAACGGCGTACCGTCCACCGGCCGCAGCTCCCCGGTCGGGATCAGCGTGTCGTCGACGACGCTCACCCGCCCGGCGTCGATCCGCACCTCGTGCCCGCCCGCCGCGCTCCCCGCGCCGGCCCCGCCCAGATTCCAGTACGTGTGATTGGTCAGGTTCACCAGCGTCGGCGCGTCGGTGACCGCCTCGTAGGAGATCCGCAGCGAGCCGCCCGCTTCGAGCGCGTACGTCACCGAGACCTCCAGACGCCCCGGGTAGCCCTCCTCGCCGTCCGGCGACACCCGGCTGAGCCGCACCCCGTGCTCCCCGGCGGGCTCGGCAGCCCACACCCGCTTGTCGAAGCCGCGCTCGCCGCCGTGCAGCGCGTTCGGCGCGTTGTTCGGGGCCAAACGGTACTCCTGCCCGTCGAGGCTGAAGCGGCCGCCCGCGATCCGGTTCGCGTACCGCCCGACCGTCGCGCCCAAGTAGGGCGCCGGGTGGGCCAGATACCCGGCGAGGTCCGGAAAACCGAGCACGATGTCGGCGACACCGCCCTCCCGGCCGGGCACCTCCACCGACTGCAGAATGCCCCCGTACGTCAGGACGCGTACCCGCACCCCGTCCCGTTCCAGGACCCACCGGTGGACATCGATCGGGCCGCTGTCGTCGCTGCCGTCGGCCAGGGTGCCGAAGAGTTCACTGCGCATGATCGAGACCCTACGCCCGCGCCCCCGCAGCTCAGTCGACAGGTTCCTTCGCGGTCACTCCGCGATACGCGATCTCCGCGAGCCTGGCCTGCCCGGCCACGCTCGGATGGAACCAGTCCCAGTGACTCAACTGCCCCTGCCCGAACCGGTAGCCGAAGACGGCGCCGCCGTCGTACCGGCACCGCTTGTCGGCGGCGCACACGCTCTTGAGGACCTGGTTGTACTCCTCCACGCGGCTCTGCACCGCCGCACGCCGGGCGGTCGCCGCCGCGTCCACCGCGTCGGGATCGGCCAGCATCGACGAGCAGATGCCCAGCTTCCACACCTGCTTGCCCAGCGGGTTCTGCCGTCCCTCGGACCACAGCCGCTTCAGATCCGGAATGCTCATCACGTACACCTGCGACTTGGGCGCCGCACGCCGCAACTGCCGCAGGGCGTCCGTGAAGTCGGACCGGAACGCGGCCACGGAAGTCATGTCGTCCGCGCTGTTCCGGCACGCGTCATTGGCCCCGGCCATCACCGCCACCAGCTCCGGCCGCTGGGCCCCGGCCCGCGCCATCTGCCCCGGCAGATCGGCCATCCGCGCACCGGTGCGCGCGTAGTTCCAGCTGTTCTTCGCGGCGCCGCTCCTGCCGAGCAGCCGCACGGAGAGGCTGTCGACGCCCTTGTCCGTGCCCGTCGCCCACGACACCTCGGGGCAGTCGGACAGCACGCTGCACGCGTCGAAGCCCCGGGTGATCGAATCGCCCACGGCGGCAACCGAACGCGGGCTGGTGTCCCACGTCGGAGTGGGCTTCGGCGACGGCTTCGTCGCGGAGACCGAACCCTCGGAACCCGGGGAGTTGGCCCCCGATCCGTCGCAGGCGGTGAGCCCCGCGGCGCCGAGCACGACGGCGGTCACGGTGGTGAGCGCCGCCCGAACGGCGGTTGACCGGCGACTTGGCTTTCGCATCCCGTGGCCCCTCCATGACTGACCGGTGCGTCCCGCCGGGTGAAAGGTCGGCGTTTGCGTGCCCCCGGACCGACAGTACGTCACACTCCTTGCACCGCTGCGCGATAGCCTCGCCACGGGGTCCCCGGTCGACCCGGTGGGACTCCGCTGTACCGGTTCCGCTAAATTACAACACGTCAGATGTGTCCCTTTTTGTCTGGACCTACTGTCCGGGCGGAGAGGGAAGAAGGCTCGGCACGGGCGCGAGGCCGCTGGGGAAGGCGAACCTCGACCCACACTGGAGGTCCCGGTGACGACACGTGGAGTTCTGTACGTGCACTCCGCACCGCGCGCGCTGTGCCCGCACGTCGAATGGGCGGTCGCGGGCGTTCTCGGCGCGCGCGTCAGCCTCGACTGGATCCGGCAGCCCGCGGCGCCGGGCACCTGGAGATCGGAATTCTCCTGGCGGGGCGAGGCCGGCACGGCCGCCAAGCTGGCGTCCGCGCTGCGCGGCTGGCAGCTGCTGCGCTTCGAGGTGACGGCCGAGCCCTGCGCCGCCGCCGAGGGCGAGCGCTACAGCGCCACCCCCGACCTCGGCATCTTCCACGCCGTCACCGGCATCCACGGCGACATCCTCGTCCCGGAGGACCGCCTGCGGGCAGCCCTGGCCCGCTCACAGGCCGGCGAGGCCCACCTGGAATCAGAACTCGCCAAACTCCTCGGCAAGCCCTGGGACGACGAACTCGAGCCTTTCCGCTACGCAGGCGAGGGCGCTCCGGTCCGCTGGCTGCACCAGGTGGTCTAGCCCCGTAAGGGGCGCGGGGCTGTGTCGATCTGCGGCTCCGCCGCGTGGGCGCGCCCCGTCAGGGGCGCGGGGAACTGCGCGACCAGCCACGACGCACCCGCACACGCGACACAACAGCACACGCCACCCCCCTGAGGCGCAAAAAGTGGGCCCGCCCGGAAATCCCCGGGCGGGCCCACTTCCAGCTCAGCGGAGCGTCAGACGGTGCGGAACGCCAGCACCACGTTGTGCCCACCGAACCCGAACGAGTCGTTCAGCGCGGCGATGCGCCCGTCGACGGGCAGCTTCCGAGCCTCACCGCGCACGATGTCGGCGGCAGCCTCGGCCTCGGGGTCGAGGTTCTCCACGTTGATGGTCGGCGGCGCGAGCCGGTTGTACAGCGCCAGCACCGACGCCACGGTCTCGACACCACCGGCACCACCGAGCAGATGCCCGGTCATGGACTTGGTGGCGGACACCGCGAAGTGGTCGGCGTCGTCGCCGAACACCTTGCGCAGCGCCTTCAGCTCGGCCACGTCACCGGCGGGAGTCGACGTCGCGTGCGCGTTGACGTGCACGATCTCGGCCGGGTCCAGGTCGGTGTTCGCCATCAGGTTCTGCAGGGCGTGCGCGATGCCGCGGCCCTCCGGCTCCGGCTGCACGATGTCGTGGCTGTCGGCGGAGATGCCCTGGCCGACCGCCTCCGCGTAGACGCGGGCGCCGCGCGCGGCGGCGTGCTCGGCGGACTCCAGGACGATGACTCCGGCGCCCTCACCGAGGACGAAGCCGTCACGGGCGACGTCGTAGGGGCGCGAGGCACCCTGCGGGTCGTCGTTGTTCTTGGACATCGCCATCATGTTGCCGAACGCGGCGATGGGCAGCGGGTGGATGGCCGCCTCGGTGCCACCGCAGACGACGACGTCGGCGCGGCCGGTGCGGATCATCTCGATGCCGTAGCCGATGGCCTCGGCGCCCGACGCGCAGGCGGAGACCGGGGTGTGCACACCGGCACGGGCGCCCACGAGCAGGCCCACGTTGGCCGAGGGGCCGTTGGGCATCAGCATCGGGACGGTGTGCGGGGAGACGCGGCGGACGCCCTTCTCCTTCAGCACGTCGTACTGGTCGAGCAGCGTGGTCACACCGCCGATGCCGGACGCGATGACGGTGCCCAGCCGGTCGGGGTCGACGCTCTCGTCCTCGCCGGCCTTGGCGGTGAAGCCGGCGTCGGCCCACGCTTCCTTGGCGGCGATCAGCGCGAACTGCGCGGAGCGGTCGAGCTTGCGGGCCTGCGGGCGAGGAATGACCTCGCTCGGGTCCACGGCGGCCGGGGCCGCGATACGGACCGCCTGCTCGGCGGCCCACTCCTGGTCGAGGGACTTGACGCCGGAACGTCCGGCGATCAGGCCCTCCCAGGTGGATGTCGCGTCGCCACCCAGCGGTGTGGTTGCGCCGATACCGGTGACGACCACGGTGCGATTGGTCGGGCTCACAGGGATTCTTTCTCCAACGGATGCGAGGGATTCAGCGGCGCCACCGCCGGGTGGCGGAGCGACTGACCTGTCAGGTCGAGCTGGTGGCTCAGGCCTGGTGGTCGAGGATGTACTTCGTGGCGTCGCCGACGGTCTTCAGGTTCTTGACGTCGTCGTCGGGGATCTTGACGTCGAAGCGCTCTTCGGCGGCGACGACGACCTCGACCATGGACAGCGAGTCGACGTCCAGGTCGTCGGTGAAGGACTTGTCCAGCTGGACGTCCTCGGTGGGGATGCCGGCGATCTCGTTCACGATCTCCGCGAGACCGTCGACGATCTCCTTCTCGGTGGCGGCCATTGTGGCGCTCCTTCGGTGTGTTTCCAGAGGGTGTGGCGGCAGCTGTGCGGATCGGGTGAACCGCACAGGATGCCTAGGGGAGGGTAACGACCGTGGCGGCGTAAACGAGACCCGCCCCGAAGCCGATGACGAGCGCGGTGTCGCCGCTCTTCGCTTCGCCGGTCGCCAGAAGCCGCTCCATCGCGAGCGGGATCGAGGCGGCCGAGGTGTTGCCGGTGGTGCGTACGTCACGGGCGACCGTGACGTGCTCCGGCAGTTTGAGAGTCTTCACCATCGAGTCGATGATCCGCTCGTTGGCCTGGTGGGGAATGAAGACATCCAGGTCGTCCGGGCTGATTCCGGCCGCGTCCAGCGCCTGCTGGGCGACCTTCGCCATCTCGAACACGGCCCAGCGGAACACCGCTTGGCCCTCCTGCGTGATCGCAGGGAACTTGACGTTGCCCTCGGAGTCGAGAGGCAGCTGCGAGACGTCGCCGATGGCGAACTTGTCCCACGACACGGTCTGCTTGATGGTGCCGGCCTTGTCGCCCTCGGAACCCCACACGGTCGGGCCGATCGCGGGCTCCTGGGACGGGCCGACGATCACGGCACCGGCGCCGTCACCGAACAGGAAGGCCGTCGCGCGGTCCTCCAGGTCGGTCAGGTCGGAGAGCCGCTCCACGCCGATGACGAGCACGTACTCGGCGCTGCCCTCGACGATCATGCCCTTGGCGAGGGTGAGGCCGTAGCCGAAGCCCGCGCAGCCGGCGGAGATGTCGAACGCGGCGGCCTTCTGCGTGCCCAGCTTGTCCGCGATCTCGGTGGCGATGGCCGGGGTCTGCGCGAAGTGCGAGACGGTCGACACGACGACGGCGCCGATCTGCTCCGGGCCGATGCCCGCGTCGGCGATGGCCTTGCCGGACGCCTCGATGGACATCATCGCGACGGTCTCGTCGTCGCCGGCCCAGTGGCGGGTGGAGATGCCGGAGCGCGAGCGGATCCACTCGTCGGAGGAGTCGATCTTCTCGAGGATCACCTCGTTCGGCACGACCCGCGTCGGCCGGTAGCCGCCGACGCCGAGGATGCGCGCGTACGGGGCGCCCTTACTGGGCTTGATCTTCGACATGCTGCTCGGATCTCCTTCTCAGGCCGTTGCTTCGATTGCTTCGGCGATCAGGGCGCGGGCTGCGTCGAGGTCGTCGGGGGTCTTCAGGGCGAGGGTCTTGACGCCGGGCAGCGCGCGCTTGGCGATACCGGTGAGGGTGCCGCCCGGGCACACCTCGATCAGCGCGGTGGCGCCGAGCGCCTGGAACGTCTCCATGCACAGGTCCCAGCGGACCGGGTTCGCGACCTGTCCGACCAGGCGGGAGACCACCTCGGCGCCGGTGGCGACGGTCTGGCCGTCCTTGTTCGAGACGTAACGGACCGTGGGGTCGGCCGGGGAGAGTGCCTGGGCGGCCTCCTCCAGCTTCGCCACGGCCGGGGCCATGTGCCGGGTGTGGAACGCGCCAGCCACCTTCAGCGGCACCACGCGGCGCACACCCTCGGGCTTGTCGGCCTCCAGCGCGGCCAGCTCCTCAAGGGTGCCGGCGGCCACGATCTGGCCCGCGCCGTTCACGTTCGCCGGGGTCAGGCCCAGCTTCTCCAGGTGCGGGACCGTGACCTCGGGGTCGCCGCCGAGCAGCGCCGACATGCCGGTCTCGGTGATCGCGGCGGCCTCGGCCATGGCCAGACCACGCGTGCGTACGAGGCGCAGCGCGGCGGCGTCGTCGAGCACACCGGCGAACGCGGCCGCGGTGATCTCACCGACGCTGTGCCCCGCGACGGCGCCCGGCGCGACGTCGCCGAGCGCGGCGGCGGACAGCAGTCCGGCCGCGACCAGCAGCGGCTGCGCCACGGCGGTGTCGCGGATCGCGTCGGCGTCGGCCTTGGTGCCGTAGTGGGCAAGGTCGAGTCCGATGGCGTCGGACCACGCGGCGACGCGGTCTGCGGCGCCGGGGAGGTCGAGCCAGGGAGTCAGGAAGCCGGGCGTCTGGGCGCCTTGGCCGGGAGCGACGAGTACGAGCACTCTCACACTCTCTCTTGTGGACGGTGCGGGCCGCCCGTGGGGACAGGGACGAAGAACCGAAGTCGGAATTGTAGGCCCCCGACAAAAGCCTACGACTGGGGATCTCCGTCGGCCAGACGCCCCAGGATGAGCGCGATGCGCAGGGTGAACGCCGAGCGGACGTCCGACGGCGACCATCCGGTGACGTCGGTCACACGTCGGAGCCGGTAGCGGACGGTGTTCGGGTGGACGAAGAGCATCCGGGCGGCGCCCTCCAGGCTGCTCGCCTGCTCCAGATAGACACTGAGTGTCTCAAGGAGAGCCGAGCCCGCTTCCTCCAGCGGTCTGTAGATCTCCTCCACCAACTGCTCGCGGGCGGACGGGTCGCCCGCGATCGCGCGCTCCGGAAGCAGATCGTCCGCGAGGACCGGGCGCGGCGCGTCCTGCCAGGCCCCGCCCGCCTTGAGCCCGGCGGCCGCGGCCTGCGCGGACCGGGTGGCGGCGAGCAGGTCGGGGACGACGGGCCCGGCGACCACGGGCCCGGCCGCGAACGGCCCGATCAGCGACTTCGCCACGGCCAGCGGATTGTCGCTGCCGCCCGCGATGACCACGAGCCGGTCGCCGAGGACTCCGGTGAGCACCTGGAGCTTTGCGTGCCGGGAGGCCCGCCGGATCGCCTCGACGGTCAGCTCGCTGTCCCCGTCGGGGGCGGTGCCGAGCACGACACAGACATGCTCCGGCGAGTTCCAGCCGAGGGCCGCGGCGCGGCTGACGGCGCCCTCGTCGGCCTCCCCGGACAGCACGGCGTTCACGACGAGCGATTCGAGGCGCGCGTCCCAGGCGCCCCGGGCCTCCGCCGCCTGTGCGTACACCTGGGCGGTCGCGAACGCGATCTCCCGCGCGTACACGAGCAGCGCCTCCCGCAGCACGCTCTCGTCGCCGGGCGCGGCCACCTCGTCGATGGCCGACTCCATGACCTCGATCGTGGTGCGCACCATCTCCACGGTCTGGCGCAGCGTGATGGCCCGCGTCAGCTCCCGCGGCGCGGTGCCGAACACATCCGTCGAGATCGCCTGCGGCGCGTCGGGGTGCCGGAACCACTCGGTGAACGCGGCGATACCGGCCTGCGCCACCAGTCCGATCCACGACCGGTTCTCCGGTGGCATGGCCCGGTACCAGGACAGCGTCTCGTCCATGCGCGTGATCGCCTGCGCGGCCAGTGCCCCGGAGGACTTCTCCAGACGCTTCAGGGTCGCCGAGTGCGGGTGAGGGACCGCGTGGACGTCCGGGCGGCGGTCCGCGGGGTCGTTCGCTGAGGGCTGCGCTGATTCCGATTGGGGCACGGGGACAAGACTGCCTTATCGGAACGGCTCAGCGGAGTGGAGGGTCCGACCTGAGCGGGGCCGAGGCCCGGAAAGGAGGGCTACCGTGGCTCACGTGATTGATGTACGTCGCTCCGGCGACCGTTACGCAGGGGGCGAACCCGGGGCCGGGATCACCTCCCGCCACGCGTTCTCCTTCGGCCCGCACTACGACCCGGACAATCTGCGCTTCGGCGCGATCCTCGCCTGCAACGAGGAACGTCTGGCCCCCGGCGCCGGCTTCGACGAACACCCCCACAGCCACACCGAGATCGTCACCTGGGTCGTCACCGGCGAGCTCACCCACCAGGACTCCACCGGCCAGGTGTCGATCGTGCGCCCCGGCGACGTCCAGCGGCTCAGCTCCGGCGGCGGCGTCCGTCACGTCGAGCGCAACGACGGCACCGAGCCCCTCGCCTTCCTCCAGATGTGGCTGGCCCCCCGCGATCCCGGCGGCGAGCCCGCCTACGAGGTGGTGCACGGCATCGCCGACTCCACCCCGTACGACGTTCCCGAGGCGGGCGCCATGCTCCACGTGCGGCGCCTGGGCGAGGGCGAACGGGCCGAACTGCCGGCCGCGCCGCACGTCTACCTGCACGTGGTGCAGGGCGAACTGCGCCTCGGCGAGGCCGAACTGGCCCCGGGCGACGCGGCCCGCATCACCGACGAGACCGGCCTGGAGGTCCTGGCCGCCTCCGACACCCAACTGCTGATCTGGGAGATGAGCTGAGCTGAAACAGGCCGGGCCGGGCCGGACCGCCTCCGTCAGAGCTCCGCGCGCACCGCGTCGGTGAACTGCGGCCACACCTCGGCCGCCCACGGCCCGAACGCCCGGTCCGTCAGCGCCACACAGGCCGCCCCGGCATCCGGGTCCACCCACAGGAACGTCCCCGACTGCCCGAAGTGGCCGAACGTCCGCGGCGACGACGAACTCCCCGTCCAGTGCGGCGACTTGTGGTCCCGGATCTCGAAGCCGAGCCCCCAGTCGTTCGGATTCTGATGCCCGTACCCCGGCAGTACCCCCTTCGTCCCCGGATACTGCACCGTCATCGCCTCGGCCACGGTGCGCGGGTCGAGCAGCCGCGGCGCCTGCACCTCCGCGGCGAACCGCACCAGGTCGTCCACCGTCGACACCCCGTCCCTGGCGGGCGAGCCGTCCAGCGTCGTCGCCGTCATCCCCAGCGGTTCCAGCACGGCCTGCCGCGCGTACTCCGCGAACGGGATGTCCGTCGCCTTCGCGATGTGATCCCCGAGCACCTCGAAACCCGCGTTCGAGTACAGCCGGCGCGTCCCCGGCTCCGAGGTCACCTTGTGCTCGTCGAAGGCCAGCCCACTGGTGTGCGCCAGCAGGTGCCGCACCGTCGAGCCCTCCGGCCCGGCCGGCTCGTCGAGCTCGACCGCCCCCTCCTCGTACGCGACGAGCGCCGCGTAGGCCGCCAACGGCTTGGTGACCGAGGCCAGCGGGAAACGGTGGGCCGTGGGCCCGTGCGTCCCCAGCAGGGCGCCGTCCGCACGGACGACGGCTGCGGCGGCGGTCGGGACCGGCCAGTTCTCGATCAACGCGAGGCTCTGCATGCCTCCGAGCCTAATTCCTCCCCAGCGTCACTCTCATCGAGGGCGCCGCGGTGCGGGCGAAGCCGAGGGAGGCGTAGAGCGGCTCGCCGTCCGCCGTCGCCAGCAGATCGACCCTGCGCACATCACGCTCCTCGTACCAGGCCAGCAGCGCTTCCATGCACGCGCGCGAGTAGCCCTGCCGACGGTGGCCCGGGTCGGTGCACACGTTGAAGATGTGCGCGGAGACACCGGACGGGTTGCCCGGACCGCCCAAACCGCGCTGGGTCATCCCGGCCGCACACGCCGCGAGCCGCCCCGAGCCGCCCGGATCGTCGACGACGAACGCCGTCAACTCGCTGCCTTCATAGCCCAGTTGGGATCGCAACGTCTCCAGCGCCGGCTGCTGCCAGTCCACGTCGTCGCTCGGTCGCATCGAGTCGAGCATGATCTTGCGGAGGCGGACCAGTTCCTCGGCGTCCTCGGGGACCGCACGGCGGGCAGGCGTCATGATCGAAAAGGTAGCGAGGGCGCCGTCCCGCTGTCCTCCGGATTTCTCCCCGATCTGCTTGCCTGGAGTGCACTCCAAGGTTCTAGCGTGGGGCCCATGACGGTGATGGAGACCACGCCCGCACCCACCCAAGCCGGGGTCGACGCCTGCCGGGCGGCCCCTGTAGCCCATCCACGTCCGAACGGTCAGGACCGCTACACCATCAGCGAGGTCTCGGCCATCACCGGACTGACCGCGCACACCCTGCGCTGGTACGAGCGGATCGGCCTGCTGCCCGACGTCGACCGCTCGCACACCGGTCAGCGTCGCTACACCAACCCCGATCTGGACTGGCTCGCCTTCGTCAACAAGCTCCGGCTCACCGGAATGCCGGTCGCCGACATGGTCCGCTACGCCGAGCTCGTGCGCCTGGGGGACCACACCTTCGACGAGCGCAGAGAACTCCTCGAATCGACCCGCCGCGACGTCCTGCACCGCATGGCCGAACTCCAGGACACCATGGCCGTGCTGGACCACAAGATCAATTTCTATGCGGGTGCCGGAGCGGCCCAGAAGTAGTACGGCTGGGGCCAGTGGCGGTATGGCTGGGTCCTGAAGCCGTGAGCCTCGGTCGAGAAGCTGTGAGGCCCGATCGAGAAGCAGTGAGCCTGGGTCGAGAACCAGTGAGCCTGGGTCGAGAAGCAGTGCGGGCGGGGAAGGGCGGGACGGCCTGGGCTCGGTGAACGCCGGGCTCGTCATGCCAGCCCCAGAGCGAACACCGCGAAGCCCGCGGCCAGCAGCCCGGCCAGCGCCCGTCGCCCTCGGCGCGCCGGCTTCCACGGCGATTCGAAGCCCCGCGCGTAGCGACCTGTCAGAGCGAGGAGTGCCGCGAACAGCGGCAGCCACGCGAGGCGGGCCGCTATCCAGCCGAGCGTGTCGGGCGGCGCGGTGAGCCCCGGTACCGCGCCGCCGAGAGACGCCGTCGGGATCGCCGCCATGAGCATCGCCGTCTGGTGCCAGCACAGGATCGTCATCGCCGACAGGTTGATCACCACGACCGGCGCCCACAGCGCGGGCCTCCGAAGCAGTCGGCCGATGCGGTCCCGCAGCAGGATGGCGGCGCCGCTCTGCGCGGCCCCCAGAGCGAGCACGAGAAGCGACGGCGGATGCGAGTTCGTCCGTGCCTCGCCCGGGACACCGACCATCGACGTCGGATAGTGGAAGGCCAGAAGCAACAGCGCGAACAGGGCCGTCCCACCGATCAACAGGAACCAGGCGCCGCGCCGCGCAAGCTTCTTCTCGCCCCAGCTGACGCCCAGTTGATAGGCGAACAACCAGCCCGGGAGCAGATTCAGCAGGCTCAGCCAGGACGGCATGGCGGACGCCGAGGGCCCGTACCGCAGGAAGTCGACGAGGGCGACCGAGCCGAGCAGAGGCGCCGCCGACCACGCCCCGAACCGCCGCGCGGCCCGGATGCACCAGGGAGTGAGCGCGGTGATCACCGCATAGACCCCGACGAACCACAGCGGCTGTATCACCAGGGTGGAACCGGTCCGCAGGGTCTGCCAGGGCACCCCGAGGGCATGGAGCACCGGAATCAACGCGGCCCAGATCGCAGTCACCCCCAGCACCGGGCGGCCCAGCCGGGCGAGTCTGCCGCGCAGCCACTCGGCCTTCGCCGTGCCGCGCTCCCGCGCACGGCGATAGGAGAGCGCCGACGCATAGCCGCCCACGAGGAAGAAGATGCCGAGCATCTGAAGCACCCAGCTCAGAGGAGCGAAGAAGCCGAAGGCGGACAGCGGGCTGGCGTTGTGCAGTGCGCCCCCGGAGCCGAGGGTGAAGCCGCCGAGAAGCCAGTGGCCGGTCGGGACGGCGAGCAGTGCCATGGCCCGCAGCCCGTCCACTGCCCGGTCACGATGGGCCGGGGTCTTGGCGTCGATCGCTGCGACGGTCCGGGACGCGTAGGTCCGCAACGAGGTGAGTGTCATGACGAATCTCCTGTGGCGATGTCGGTGAAGGCACGCAGCGAGTCGGTGCCGGGCGCGAAATAGCCGGTGTGGCCCTCGGCCTTCTCGGCGGCTATGCGTCGGGCGCCGAACGAGGAAGATGTCGGGTCCGTGCCGTGCCCGAGGCCGAACAGCTCGACGTTCGGCACCTTCGCGATCCAGTCGCTGTCGTCGCGCGCGGCCCACACCCGGGCCCGGGCGCGCAGCTCGGCCACGCTGTCCGCGCGCACTCCCGGGGAGGCGAACACCACCAGGTCCGACGCGGGAAGCCGGTGTGCGGCGAGCCCGCACACCACCGAGCCGTAGCTGTGGCAGAAGACGGCCGGCTCCGGTGCGCCGACGGCGGTGAGACCCTGCACGAAGCGGGCCAGCCGTGGGGCCCCGGCCTCGGCGAGCCGCCCCGTGGCGGCGTCGGGACCCAGCCCCACGGGTGTGGTGTAGCCGACCCACGCCACCACCGCGGTCCGTGCGTCCGTCGCCCGGTACAGGGCGCGGGCCATTCCGGCGGGAGTCCCGTACGGGTCCGTGGCCCGGTCGAACGAGCCCAGATCGATGTCCGAACCGGGAACGATCACCGACACGTGCCGGGCCCCGCGCAGGTCGCCGAACACCTCGGCGATCTGTCCCCGGCCGCGGGGGTCGAAGGCGAGGATGTGGCGCTCCGGCGCGAGCAGTTCGCCGCAGCGCTCGGCGCGGGCACGGGCGCTCGACCGCTCCTGCTCGGTGCGCGTCGCGTCCTTCGCGACGCCGAGGGCTCGTGCGCGCTCGGCCCGCAGTGCGCGTGCGTTGGCCTCGTACCGCAGGCCGATCGGCGCGCCGTCAAGATTGCCGACGACCGAGGGATGCCGGACGACCAGCTCATGCTGCTCGGAGACACTCAACCCGGCGAAGAAGGAAGCGACTTGAGCGGGCCTTGCTGTCGCCGGATCGGGCAGCGCGTCGTGCAGCGAGTGGTCGGCGCGCCAGGACGCGGTGCCCGGCGGCGGACCGGTGAGCGGACGCTGCTCGTGCGCCGATGCCCACCCCGCGGTACCGGTGATCACCGTCGTCGTGAGCGCGGCGGCGACCAGAGTGCGCCTGCCGCGTCGCTTCCAAGAGCTGAGGACCATCGTCCGTCTCCCCCTCGTTCGTTGGCCTGACGAGGGGAAGGTATGGATTCGGCCGAGCGCGACACGTCACACCACGGAGCCAACTTGCGGGTGATACCTGGGTATCCATGAGGGATACCGCAGTAGGGGGTGGCAGGTGCGCACGTCGCTCAACAGGCAAGACACAGTGATACCGGTTGAGTTGGTGAGCGCGGACCGGGCTCCGGCCGGGCGCTTGTCCCGGGCGAGGTGCTACCCGGGTAGGGGTTACTGCTCCCCGGGCGTGACGAGCCCCGACTCGTAAGCGAAGATCACGGCTTGGGCCCGGTCGCGCAGCCCCAACTTGGCCAGCACGCGCCCGATGTGGGTCTTCACGGTCTGCTCCGCAAGGACCAGCTTCTGGGCGATCTCCTGGTTGGACAGGCCGCGCGCGATCAGCTCCAGGACCTCGAGCTCGCGCGGAGTCAGCGACTTGAGCTGCGGCGAACGATCCCTGCGTACGGGCCTGGTCCTCGTGAAGTCCTCGATGAGCCGCTTGGTGACGGTCGGCGCGAGCAGTGCCTCGCCCGCCGCCACCACACGCACCGCGGCGATCAGATCGGTGGGCGGTGCGTCCTTCAGCAGAAAGCCGGAGGCGCCCGCCTGCAGCGCCGCGTAGACGTAGTCGTCCACGTCGAACGTCGTGAGCATCAGAACCTTGGGCCGGTGCACCACACCGCGCGGCGGGTCCAGCAACTCCTGGGTGGCGGCGAGCCCGTCCATCTCCGGCATCCGGACGTCCATGAGGACCACGTCGGGGTGGGTGGAGCGGCTGACCTCGACACCCTTCCGGCCGTCGGGGGCCTCACCGACGACGTCGATGTCGCTCTGCGCCGACAGCAGGGCGGCGAAGCCCGCTCGCACCATGGACTGGTCGTCGACGATGATCACGCGGATGGTCATGCGGGCCGAATTCCTTTACACCGTCGGTGAGCCGGGCGCGGTCAGCGGGAGCCGGGCCGCGACGCGAAAGCCTCCGTCGGGCAGCGGGCCCACGTCCAACGTGCCGCCGACCAACCGTACGCGCTCGCTCATCCCCACGAGCCCGTGTCCCGTACCGCTCGATTCGAGCGGGGCCACCGGCTCCCGTGCAGGTCCATTGACCACGAGCACCAGCAGGGCGTCGGCATCGAGCCCGATCGAGATCTGCGCCCGCGCACCGGGCGCGTGCCGCACCACGTTCGCCAACGCCTCCTGGACGATGCGGTAGGCGGAAAGGTCCACCGCCGGTGACACGTCGGCCAGTTCACGGACCAGGGCCAGCTCGGGATACGACAGCTCGGTCGGCACACCGCCGCGTATCGTCGCCTCCACCAGCTGCCGCAGATGCGCGAGGCCCGGCTGAGGCGTCAGATCTCCTTGCGACTCCTCGCTGCGCAACACCGCCAGCAGGCGCCGCATCTCGGTCAGCGACTCGCGGGCACCGGCGGCGATCGAAGCGAACTCCTCGCGCACGTCCCCGGTCAGACCCGGCAGACGGTACGGCGCGGAGTCCGCCTGAACGGTGATCACCGACATGTGGTGGGCGACGACATCGTGCAACTCCCGCGCGATCCTCGCCCGCTCCTCCAGCAGCGTGCGGCGGGTCCGCTCGGCCTCGCTGATCGTCTCCTGCTCGACGAGTCTGCGCTGCGCCTCTCCGCGCTCGCGCATCAGCGCGCCCAGCAGCAGCACTCCGCCGCTCAGGACGATGAGCAGCACCCCCGTGTCCTGACTGGTGCTGTCCCTAAAGAGTCCGACGACGATGCTGGCGGCGACGGTGACCAGCCAGATGCCGATGAGAGCGCGTCGGCTCTGCCGCAGGGCCAGGGCGATGCACAGCGCCAGATACCCCACGACGACCATCGGGGTCCAGGGCGACGGATGGTGCGCGTCACCCTGGAACAGCGGGATCGTCCCCAGCACATCGGCGACGATCATGATGTACCAGGCGGTCAGGGGCCGGGTGACCGCGAGCAGCAGCGGCGCCGCCTGGGCGACCGCGATCGCGCCGGCGAGGCCGCCGCTCACCCCGTAGTCGTTCGACAGCACCTGGGTGGTGACCGGGATCAGGACCGCGACGAAGCCGAGCGCGATCACATACGGCAGCAGGCGTACCCAGCGCTGGGGCGCCCGAGCCAGAAACGGCTCCGTCCGATCGCCCTCGACGGCGGAAGCGAGGCTCGCCCCGACCGACGCCAGCCCACCGCCCACGTCGCGCAGACGGTGCCGCAGCGAGTCGGCCGCACGCTCGGGCCCCGTCCGCTCCGGGTCGTCCGGCGGGCGGGGGCTCTGGTCGGGGGAGTCCGGTGCAGTGCTCATGGCCTGTTCAGCGTAGGCAACGGAGCCGCCGCGTGACGTCATACCGAGGTGCTCACCGCACCCCCTACCCAGGTATCACGAACATTCCGAGGGCCCGGCCGTCACAGCTCCGCGAGCAGCTCGGCCTTCTTCGTCGTGAACTCCGCGTCCGTGACCAGGCCCGCCTGATGCAGCTCGCCGAGGTGCCGTATCCGGTCGGCGATGTCCGCCGGGTCCCGGCGCGCGGGAACCGTCGTCCGGACGGCGGGCTCCCCCGTGGGGGACGGGGCCGAGCCGGACGCGCGTACGGCCGCGAGCACGGACGCGGCGAACGGCAGCGACTCGTGGACCGGTCCATAGCCGAGCCCGAAGACGACCGCGGCCGGATCCTGGTCGGCCTGCCCCGGTTGTTCCCCGGCGATGTCACGGTGCAGGAGCCGCAGGTGCCCCTCGAACAGCTCGGGCGAGCGCCATTCGACGCCGCTCAGATCGCCGACGGGGAAGGTCTTGTCGCCGGCCTTCCACTTCGCGGACGACGCTCCCGTCCAGAACCACCGGAAGGAGACCGACGAGCCGTCGAAGGAGGCCTTTCCGTCGTACGCCTTGAACTGGAGCGGAGCCTCGGGCGGCGCCACCAGGCAGCCGTCGCTCCGCACGTCCTCCTCGGCGACGAGCTGCCCACGCAACTCGTCCGCGTAGTACTCCGCGAGCGTCTCCCGCTCCGCAGGGAGCACGAGGCGGTAGGGATCGCTGCTCTCCTTCAGCTGCCCGGCCGCGGCGTCCATCAACGGATCGGCGCCCGGTCTAGGAACGGCGTGCAGCACTACGGTCCCGCGTTTCCCCGGAGTCAGGGTCACCGCCGCGATCGCTTCCAGAGGGATGCGGCGCTCGCCCAGCGCCTGAAGGAGCTTCGGCGTGCGGATCCCCCGTTCGAAGCGGATGCGCACGGAGTCGGTCTCGAACTCCCAGGCGGCATGAAATCCGGCCAGTACGTCACCCATGCGGCTCATCGTATGCGGCACGCCCGCCTCCGTCGCCTGTTGCGTCGGACCACTGTTTCGCCGTTCTCTACGCGCGTCAGGCCGAGATGTCTCCGGAAAATCCCTCGCGGCAGTCCTGGTCCGTGTGGGCACAGAGCACCGATCGGTACGAGCCAGTTCCGATCTCGGCGAAGTTGCTGAGGCTTTCGGTGCCGGGTTCGAAGTAACCGGCGTGACCCTTGGCGTCTCCCGCGGAGACGACCCGGGCCCCGAAGCCCGACGAGACCGGATCCGCGCCGTGACCCAGGCCGCCCACCTCCATGTAGGGCACGTCCTGGATCCAGTCGTCCTTGTCGCGCATGGCCCACACGCGCGCGTGTGTGTGCAGGCCCGAAGCGCTCTGGGCCCGCATCCCCGGACTGCCCGCCACCGTGATGTCACTCACCCGCGACGGCAGGGCGTGCGCCGCGACACCGCAGACCACGGAGCCGTAGCTGTGGCAGTACAGGGCCACCGGCGAGCCGCCGGGGAGTCCACGCAGCATGGCGTTGAGCCGGACCGCGCCGTCGTCCGCGCGCATCGCCGTGGCGGCGTCCACCCCCAGGCCGGCGGGGGCCGTGTAGTCGGCCCACGCGATCACCGCGGTGCGGGTGCGAGGGCTCTTCTCGCGTTCGGCGGCGTACAGAGAGCGAGCCATGCCCACCGGAGCGGAGTACTTGCGGGACGTGCGCTGGAACGTCAGCACATTCGTGTCGACACCCGGCACCACGACCGAGACCCGCTGCGCCCGGTCGAGGTCGCCGAACACCTCGGCCACCCGGCCGGAACCCATGGGGTCGAAGGCGAGGATCTTGCGATCCGGATCGGCCAGGAGCGCGAAACGCTGCATCCTTTGTTTCGCGTCGGAATGACCCGCGGAGGAAAGCCGCTTGTCGTGCATGCGCTGATGCTCGACCTTGCGCTCCTCGTTCAGAGCGATGTGATTCGCGCGGTAACGCAGCGCTACGGGTGCGCCGTTCATGTTGCCGACCGCGAGCGGATACCGGACGGCGAGGCGACCGCGTTGGTGTGGGGTCAGGGAAGCGAAGAAGTGCCTGAGACGGGTGGGGGAGCCGTCGTGCGAGGGCAGCGCGTGCCCGTCTATCCGGCCGCGGTCCCAGGCGTTGAGAGCGGATTGGAGCGGCGTGTTGACGCCCTGCTGGTGACGCACCGCGGTCCAGCCGGTGGTCGCCAGCATGACGAACACGACGGCCAGCGCAAGCAGTGCGCGCCAGACGTTGAGTTGGGGGGATGAGTCGAAGGAAGTCACTGCGGGACACCCTAGGAGAAGCGCGAGGAGCCCCGTACCACGGGTGAGGTAGATCACGTTTTGTGGGGTGTATTTGGGTAAAAGCGGACGTAGTTGAGGTCAGGCCCTCACTCTGCGTAGGGGGTCGGGGCTCCTTGTGCGCGCGGGAGTGCGACCGGCGTCACTCCGACGCCTTTATGCGCCGTTCACGCGCGATCGCGCCGCCAGTGCTCACCGATCGACGGGGTCAGATGATCGAGATACGTCTCGGTGACGGCGCGGATGGCGTCGACGCTGGTGTCCTCGCCGGCGCCCCACAGGCGTCCGGCCAGACGCATCACGCCACTGAACGCGGCCACGGCCACGCGCGGGCGCGGGTCGCTGTCCACGTCCACGCCCTCACGTTCGGCGATGACGTGCGCGATCTCCTCCTCCAGCTCGATGGAGCGGCGCAGGTGCTCGGCCAGCAGGGAGGGCGTCGACTCGATCAACTGATATATACGCATGTGGAGTTCGACCGGAATGACCTCTTCCACGGAGCGGCTCAGCGCGTCCCACGTGCCGAGGACCGTGTGGCGCAGCGCCTCGAACGGGCTTTCCTCAATGGGGCGTTCACGCAACGCGGCGACGAAGCGGCTCTCCACCATGTCCTGCACGGCGAAGGCGACCTCTTCCTTGTTCGCGAAGTAGCGGAAGAAGGTGCGCTGGGAGACCTCGCAGGCCTCGACGATCTCGTCGACCGTGGTCCGGTCGAAGCCCTGCGTCGTGAAGAGCTCAAGTGCGGAGCGCAGCAAGGCTGTTCGTGTGCGCTGCTTCTTGAGTTCACGCAGGTTGAGTCGGGCGGCCATGTTCCTCTTTCCAGCCGTTCGTGCCGCTCGGCGGCAGTGTGAGCGAGGCGACAGTTACCGAATGGTGAAATGCTTTGTCAACTGTCAGGAGCTGTCACTAGCCTCGAACGTATGACTAGTCAGATCACTGTCGACAAGGCGGACCGGGTTCCGGAGCCCGACCCCGCCCCGGCATCGGCCAAGGGACTTCGCGGCCATCCCTGGTTGACCCTTTTCTCTGTCGCGATCGGCGTAATGATGGTCGCCCTCGACGGCACCATCGTCGCCATCGCCAACCCGGCCATTCAGAAGGACCTCGGCGCGAGCTTCGCCGACGTCCAATGGATCACCAACGGCTACTTCCTCGCCCTCGCGGTCACGCTGATCACCGCGGGCAAGCTCGGCGACCGGTTCGGCCACCGGCAGACCTTCCTCATAGGCGTGGTCGGCTTCGCCGCCGCCTCCGGAGCCATCGGTCTGTCCGACAGCATCGCGCTCGTCATCACCTTCCGCGTCTTCCAGGGCCTCTTCGGGGCGCTGCTGATGCCCGCCGCGCTCGGCCTGCTGCGCGCCACGTTCCCGGCCGAGAAGCTGAACATGGCGATCGGCATCTGGGGCATGGTGATCGGCGCCTCGACCGCGGGCGGTCCGATCCTCGGCGGCCTGCTCGTCCAGCACGTCAGCTGGCAGTCGGTCTTCTTCATCAACGTTCCCGTCGGCGTCATCGCCCTCGTCCTCGGCCTCGTCATCCTGCTCGACCACCGCGCCGAGAACGCGCCGCGCTCCTTCGACGTCCCCGGCATCGCACTGCTGTCCGGCGCGATGTTCTGCCTTGTCTGGGCCCTCATCAAGGCGCCGAGCTGGGGCTGGGGCGACGGCATGACATGGACGTTCATCGGCGCGGCGGTGCTGTGCTTCGTGCTCTTCGCGTTCTGGGAGACCCGGGTCGCCGAGCCGCTCATCCCGCTGGGGCTGTTCCGCTCCGTGCCGCTGTCGGCCGGTGTGGTCCTGATGGTGCTCATGGCCATCGCGTTCATGGGCGGCCTGTTCTTCGTCACCTTCTACCTGCAGAACGTGCATGGCATGAGCCCGGTCGACAGCGGCCTCCACCTGCTGCCGCTGACCGGCATGATGATCGTCGCCTCTCCGCTGGCGGGCGCGATGATCACGAAGGTCGGTCCGCGTATTCCGCTCGCGGGCGGCATGGCCTGCACCGCGCTCGCGATGTACGGGATGTCCACGCTCGAGGCGGGAACCGGCAGCGGCATCATGTCCGTCTGGTTCGGGCTGCTCGGCCTCGGACTCGCCCCCGTGATGGTGGGGGCCACCGAGGTCATCGTCGGCAACGCCCCGATGGAGCTCTCCGGCGTCGCCGGCGGACTCCAGCAGGCCGCGATGCAGATCGGCGGCAGCCTCGGCACCGCCGTGCTCGGTGCTGTGATGGCGTCGAAGGTCGACAGCGACCTCGCGGGCAACTGGGCCGACGCCAAGCTTCCGCCGCTCACACCGGCGCAGCTGGACCAGGCCTCGGAAGCCGTTCAGGTCGGCGTCGCTCCCGTTCCGGACCACACCCCGGCCGGTATCGCGGCGAAGATCACGGACGTCGCCCACGACACGTTCATCTCCGGCATGAGCCTGGCCTGCCTGGTCGCCGCGGGTGTCGGGGTCGTCGCCATCTTCGTCGCGCTGCTGACCAAGCGGGGCGACAACCCGGAGGCGGCGTCGGGCGCCGCGCACATCTAGCGCCTTTCGGGCGCGAACGAGGGTGGGAAACCGCCCGTGTGGGGGAAGCCCTCGGGAACTTTCCGAGGGCTTTCGCTTATCCGGGTGACGTCGCTCGACAGCCCTTCCCGGAACCGGATCTTCCGGGCCAGAGTGTCAGGCAAGCGATCAGTCGCGAACGCAACTGGTCGATATGACACGGGGGTTGATGCACATGCGTACGTCCATGATGGTCAGGCTCGCCACGACCGCGTTCGCGGCGGTGGTGCTCACACCAGGCTTCGCCACCGCGGCCGCACCACCGACGCTGGGCGACTGCGGGCCGGGGGAGCTGTGCCTGTGGTCGAAGACCGGTTTCAAGGGAGCTCGGCACACCTACGAACTGGCCGGGACGGACATCGAGAGCTGCGTCGTGCTGCCGGAGGGGGCCAGCGCGGCGTCCCTCGCCAACCGCACCCGCCGCCCCGTCACCACCTATCAGTCCGCGGAGTGCGCAGAGACCGGGGAGTTCCAGACCTATCCCGGCAGCGGGACCTGGGAGCCCGAAACTCCTTACCGGGTAAGGGCGTTCAAGATCTGGGAGAGATAGTGGAGCGCCGTGCGCGGTAGGCGGCGGCAAGTGGGGTACCCGGAGTACCGCCCGAGTCCACGAACCCAAGGAGTGATGATGGCGGGCTTCGGACACACCACGCGCAAGCACCCCCGTTCACGTGACCACATGGGACCACGGAGCGGGCCGGACCGCGCGACGCTCGGAATCATAGGGGTCATCTGCGCGGTCGTCGGGTTCTTGGCCCTGGGGATCGTGTTCGGGCCGGTCGCCGTTGTCTGCGGTTGGCTGGCCATGGGACGCCGCTGGACCGGCACCCAGTCGATACCGGCCCTGGTCGCGGTCGTACTCGGTGCGATCGACACTCTCCTCGCGATCATCTGGCTGATCTCGTCGGCCGGTCTCGCCGCGGGAGGAATGTTCTGAGCACGAGCGGCCGACCGCTCCGAGCGGTCAACTCCAGGCGGCCCCGGGCACGTTCCCGGGGCTGCCGTTGACCGCACCCGCGCCGGCCTCCTAGCCCGATTCCGCACCGGCACCGGCACCGGCATGTGGAACGCCTGGCTCGCCGGCGTCGGCAACCACGCACGAACAGCAACGGACTGACGCCTCGGACCGACCTGGTCCCGCCGTCGATCCCGTCGCCAACCCTGTCGCCGATCCAGCCGCCGATCCCGGCGTCTCTGGTCGGCCGGGTACATCTGACGGTCCCGGCACCTCTGACTCGCCGAGTACCTCCTGCGGCTCCAACTTCTCCGCGCCGAAGGCTACTTCTGGCGATCCGGATGGCCCCGGCCCGACGGGCACCCCGGCCTGCCCCGACAGCACAGCCACCTGCGCCCGCAGCCCCCGCACCTCCTGCGCCAGCGCCTCGATGGCCTCCGTCTGACGTCGCTCCTCCGCGTCGTCCTTCTCGAACCGGGAGATGAACCACGCCGCGATATTGGCGGTGACCACACCCAGCAGCGCGATACCGGACAGCATCAGACCCACCGCGAGCGCCCGGCCCATGCCGGTCGTGGGCGCGTGATCGCCGTAGCCGACCGTCGTCATGGTGGTGAACGACCACCACACGGCGTCACCCAGCGTCTTGATGTTGCCGTTCGGCGAGTCCCGCTCCACGGAGAGGACCGCCAGTGAGCCGAACATCAGCAGGCCCACCACGGCTCCGACGACATACGTCGTGAGCTTTATCTGCTCTGCCATCCGGGCGCGACGGCCCAGCAGGAGCAGCGTCGACACCACCCGCAGCAGCCGCAGGGGCTGCGCCAGCGGGAGCACCACGGCGAGGAGGCCGAGGAGGTGCGAACGAACGAAGTGCGGCCGGTCCGCGCACAGGCCGAGCCGCACGAGGTAGTCGAAGGCGAAAGCGCCCCACACCGTCCACTCCACGAGCGTGCAGAGATGGTTCACCGATTGTGGGGCGTCCGGACGCACGATGGGGACCGCGTAGCCGACGGCGAAGACCAGGGCCAGGGCGAACAGCGGACGCTGTGTGTGCCGTTCCCAGCGGATCTGTGCCGGTTGCTCCTTCATGCGCGCATCGTAGGAAAAGCCGGAGGGCGGCGGGACCAGAGTTCCCACCGCCCTCGGAAGAGGCGCCCGCGGAGGCGGTCGCCCGGCGAGCCGTTACGCGTCGCCGCCGGCCGCGCCCGGGTCGGCGGAGGCGACGTCGAGCAGCTGGTAGCGGTCGATCGCCTGCTTCAGGACCGAGCGGTCGACCTTGCCCTCACGGGCGAGCTCCGTGAGCACCGCGACCACGATCGACGGGGCGTCGATGTGGAAGAAGCGGCGTGCGGCGCCCCGGGTGTCCGCGAAGCCGAAGCCGTCCGCACCGAGCGACTGGTAGGTGCCCGGCACCCAGCGGGAGATCTGGTCCGGCACCGAGCGCATCCAGTCGGAGACCGCGACGAACGGACCCTCCGCGCCGGACAGCTTCTGCGTGACGTAGGGCGTGCGCTGCTCCTCGTCGGGGTGCAGCAGATTGTGGCGCTCTACTTCCACTGCCTCGCGGCGCAGTTCGTTCCACGAGGTCGCGGACCACACATCGGCGCGCACGTTCCACTCCTGCGCCAGGATCTGCTGGGCCTCGAGGGCCCAGGGGACACTGACGCCCGAGGCCATGATCTGCGCCGGGATGGTGCCGGAGGTTCCGGTGCTGATGCGGTGGATTCCCTTGAGGATGCCGTCGACGTCGACGTCGGCAGGCTCAGCGGGGTGCTGGATCGGCTCGTTGTAGACGGTGAGGTAGTAGAAGACGTTCTCACTGTCCGGGCCGTACATCCGGCGCAGACCGTCCTTGACGATGTGCGCGATCTCGTAGGCGTAGGCCGGGTCGTAGGCGACGCAGCCGGGGTTGGTCGAGGCCAGCAGCTGGGAGTGGCCATCGGCGTGCTGGAGGCCCTCACCGGTCAGCGTCGTGCGGCCGGCGGTCGCGCCGAGGACGAAGCCGCGCGCCAGCTGGTCGGCCATCTGCCAGAACTGGTCGCCGGTGCGCTGGAAACCGAACATCGAGTAGAAGACATAGACCGGGATCAGCGGTTCGCCGTGGGTCGCGTAGGCGGAGCCCGCCGCGATCAGCGAGGCGGTGCAGCCGGCCTCGGAGATGCCGTCGTGCAGCATCTGGCCCGTCGGCGACTCCTTGTAGGCGAGCAGGAGGTCACGGTCGACGGACTCGTACTGCTGGCCGAGCGGGTTGTAGATCTTCGCGCTCGGGAAGAAAGAGTCCATGCCGAAGGTGCGGTACTCGTCGGGCGCGATCAGCACGAAGCGCTTGCCGATCTCCTTGTCCCGCATGAGGTCCTTGAGGAGCCGGACGAACGCCATGGTCGTGGCGATCGACTGCTGACCCGAGCCCTTCTTCACGCTCGCATAGGTCTTGTCCTCCGGGAGCTGAAGCGGCTTCGCGCGCACGACACGGGTCGGGACGTAGCCGCCCAGCGCCTTGCGGCGGTCGTGCATGTACTGGATCTCCTCGGACTCGCGGCCCGGGTGGTAGTACGGCGGGGCGCCGCCTTCGAGCTGCGCGTCGGTGATCGGGATGTGCAGCCGGTCCCGGAAGCCCTTCAGGTCGTCGACCGTGAGCTTCTTCATCTGGTGCGTGGCGTTGCGGCCCTCGAAGTTCGGGCCGAGGGTCCAGCCCTTGACCGTCTGCGCGAGGATCACCGTCGGCTGGCCCTTGTGCTCCTTGGCCGCCGTGAACGCCGCGAAGATCTTCTTGTGGTCGTGACCGCCGCGGCCCAGGTGCAGGATCTGGTCGTCGGTCATGTTCTCGACCATGGCGCGCAGGCGGTGGTCGTCGCCGAAGAAGTGCTGCCGGATGTAGGAGCCGGGCTCGGTGGCGTACGTCTGGAACTGGCCGTCGGGCGTGGTGTTCAGCCTGTTCACCAGGACGCCGTCGCGGTCTTGCGCGAGCAGCGGGTCCCAGCTGCGGTCCCAGACCAGCTTGATGACGTTCCAGCCGGCGCCGCGGAACTGGGACTCCAGCTCCTGAATGATCTTGCCGTTGCCGCGCACCGGGCCGTCGAGGCGCTGCAGGTTGCAGTTGACGACGAAGGTGAGATTGTCGAGGCCCTCGCGGGCGGCGATGGAGAGCTGGCCGAGGGACTCGGGCTCGTCCATCTCGCCGTCACCGAGGAAGGCCCACACCTGCGACTTGGAGGTGTCGGCGATGCCGCGGGCCTCCATGTAGCGGTTCATCCGGGCCTGGAAGATGGCGCCGAGCGGGCCGAGCCCCATGGAGACGGTGGGGAACTCCCAGAAGTCCGGCATCAGCCGCGGGTGCGGATACGAGGACAGGCCGTCGGGGGCCTTCGACTTCTCCTGGCGGAAGGCGTCCAGCTGGTTCTCGGAGAGCCGGTCCAGGAGGTACGCGCGGGCGTAGATGCCCGGCGAGGCGTGCCCCTGGAAGAAGATCTGGTCGCCGCCGTCGCCCTCGTCCTTGCCGCGGAAGAAGTGGTTGAAGCCCACGTCGTACAGCGACGCCGAGGAGGCGAAGGTCGCGATGTGGCCGCCGACACCGATGCCGGGGCGCTGGGCGCGGGACACCATCACCGCGGCGTTCCACCGCGTCGCGTTGAGGACCTTGCGCTCGATCTCCTCGTTGCCGGGGAAGAAGGGCTCGTCCTTGGTGGCGATCGTGTTGATGTAGTCCGTGCTGCGCATCTCGGGCACGGCCACGCGCTTCTCGCGGGCGCGCTCGATCAGCCTGAGCATCAGATAGCGTGCCCGCTCGCGTCCACGTTCGTCGACCGCCGCGTCGAGGGAGTCGAGCCACTCCTGAGTCTCTTCGGGATCGAAGTCCGGGACCTGGCTGGGGAGACCGCCAATGATGATCGGGTTGCGATCGGATCCGGAAGCCACGCTGTTCCCTCACTGTCGGTGATGCCGCTGATTCACTGTCGGGTACGCCGTTGTCCATCGTGTACCGCGGAATCGGAATCGTCATCTCTACCGCGAGGTAATCCGGATTCCGTTCGATACCCCGTGAGCGCGTGCGCACAATTCGCAACGATACGCTCATGTCGTTCACGTGTTCCGGGGGGCCGTTCGGCCCTGATCCCCCTCAGTGGTCGGGCAGGCCGGGCAAACCCGGCAGAATGCAGTGGCATACATCACTGACCAGGGGGGATCCTTGACTGGAGTTGCGGTGACACAGCCGGGAACGTCACCGTTTCGGCGGTCTCGGCGGCCGGGTACTTGCGCGATCCGTCGCGCACGTGTGGACTACGGCCAACGCTTCGCGTGCGCGCGAAGCTGAAGACAACTTCGTAAACATGATCAGGAGGCAATCCGTGAGCGCGACCGCGGACCACGCGGAGACGAACCTTGCCGTGAGGCTTGGTTTCCAGCCCGACCAGGTGGTCCAGGAGATCGGCTACGACGACGACGTCGATCAGGAGCTCCGCGAGGTCATTGAAGGGACCATCGGCTCCGAGCTAGTCGACGAGGACTACGACGACGTGGCTGACGCCGTGGTGCTCTGGTTCCGTGAGGACGACGGGGACCTTACTGATGCGTTGGTGGATGCCATCGCGTACATGGAAGAGGGCGGGTCCATCCTGCTTCTGACGCCGAAGACCGGGCGTGACGGGTACGTCGAGCCGAGTGAGATCGGTGAGGCCGCCACCACCGCCGGGCTTTCCGCGAGCAAGAGCATCAGCGCGGGCAAGGACTGGACCGGCAGCCGTCTTGCCACGCCGAAGGCAGCCGCCAAGAAGCGGTAAGCGTCCCGGCGGAACGGGAAATTAGGAGAATGAGGCCCTGGCGGGCGCGCTTCGGTGCGTCCGCGAGGGCCTCAGGCACGCCTGGACGGCTCCGGCGGGCCCCGGTCGACCCCCGGCCGGCATCGGCGGCGCCGCGGGCGGCAGTGGAGCACTCAGGGGTGGGAACTAGGCTGAAGCCACCTGAACAGCCCCATCGAAGGGAAGCTTCACCATGGCGATCGAGGTCGGCACCAAGGCTCCGGAATTCGAGCTGAAGAACCAGCACGGCGAGAGCATCAAGCTCTCGGACTTCCGGGGCGAGAAGAACGTGGTGCTGCTGTTCTACCCGTTCGCTTTCACCGGCGTGTGCACCGGCGAGCTGTGCGCCCTGCGCGACGAGCTGCCGAAGTTCGTCAACGACGACGTGCAGCTGCTCGCCGTCTCGAACGACTCCCCGTTCACGCTGCGGGTCTTCGCCGAGCAGGAGGGCCTCGAGTACCCGCTGCTGAGCGACTTCTGGCCGCACGGCGAGGCCTCGCGCGCCTACGGCGTCTTCGACGAGGAGAAGGGCTGCGCGGTGCGTGGCACCTTCATCATCGACAAGGAGGGCATCGTGCGCTGGACCGTCGTCAACGGCCTGCCCGACGCCCGTGACCTGAACGAGTACGTCAAGGCGATCGACAGCCTCTAGGCGCACCCTGTAAAGAAGCCTTGCAGGGCGACACCCTGTAGGAAGCCTCGCGGGCTGCGGGAACCCGTTACTAGGATCCATACGTTGATCCGATGCCAGACGTACTACGGGGCTCCCCGCCCCCAAAGACCACAGGGAGGACTCGTGGGAGTCAGCCTCAGCAAGGGCGGCAACGTATCGCTGAGCAAGGAGGCCCCGGGCCTCACGGCGGTCGTCGTGGGCCTGGGTTGGGATGTTCGCACCACCACCGGTGCGGACTTCGACCTCGATGCCAGCGCGATTCTGACGAACGCCGAGGGCAAGGTCCGCAATGACCAGGACTTCGTGTTCTTCAACAACCTGAAGAGCGCGGACGGCTCGGTCGAGCACACCGGCGACAACACCACCGGTGAGGGCGAGGGCGACGACGAGCAGGTCAAGGTCGACCTCGCGACGGTCCCGGCGGACGTGGACAAGATCGTTTTCCCGGTCTCGATCTACGACGCCGAGAACCGCCAGCAGTCCTTCGGCCAAGTGCGCAACGCGTTCATCCGCGTCGTGAACCAGGCGGGCGGCGCCGAGATCGCCCGCTACGACCTCTCCGAGGACGCCTCCACCGAGACCGCGATGGTCTTCGGTGAGCTGTACAGGAACGGGGCGGAGTGGAAGTTCCGCGCCGTCGGCCAGGGCTACGCCTCAGGCCTGCGCGGTATCGCCCAGGACTTCGGCGTCAACGTCTGAGTCCCGGCGCACCACCACGCTCATCCGTCCGGCGCCGCACTCCCGCAGTGCGGCGCCGGACGCGCTGGACCACAGCAATGCCGCAATGCTTTACACCTCGGGGAGGACCACCGATATGGGCGTCACGCTTGCCAAGGGAGGCAATGTCTCCCTCTCCAAGGCCGCACCGAACCTGACACAGGTCCTGGTCGGACTCGGCTGGGACGCACGCTCCACCACCGGAGCCGACTTCGACCTGGACGCCAGCGCGCTGCTGTGCAGCGGCGGCCGGGTGATGGGCGACGAGTGGTTCATCTTCTACAACCAGCTCACGAGCCCCGACGGCTCGGTCGAGCACACCGGGGACAACCTCACGGGTGAGGGCGAGGGCGACGACGAGTCGATCATCGTGGACCTCGCCAAGGTCCCGGAAACCTGCGACAAGATCATCTTCCCCGTCTCGATCCACGACGCGGACAACAGAGGACAGACCTTCGGCCAGGTCAGCAACGCGTTCATTCGCGTCGTCAACCAGGCGGACGGCCAGGAGCTCGCCCGCTACGACCTCTCCGAGGACGCTTCGTCCGAGACCGCGATGATCTTCGGTGAGCTGTACCGATACGGGGGCGAGTGGAAGTTCCGTGCAGTCGGTCAGGGGTACGCGTCCGGGCTCCGCGGCATCGCTCTAGACTTCGGAGTCAATGTTTCGTAAAGCCGTGCGCGGAGCGGGGGAGCCCCGTACTACCAGCACGGGGAAACCCGTACACACGATGGGGTAGGCAGTGGTTCTGAAAACCTTCGGCTGGTCGTTCGCGATCACCGTGCTCGGTTTGATCGCGGCGGTGTTCTACGACGGCTGGACGGCTTTCGGGGTTGTCGCGATCCTCGCGATCCTCGAGATCTCGCTGTCGTTCGACAACGCGGTGGTCAACGCCGGAATCCTGAAGAAGATGAGTGCCTTCTGGCAGAAGATCTTCCTCACGGTCGGCGTGCTGATCGCGGTCTTCGGCATGCGGCTCGTCTTCCCGGTCGTGATCGTTGCGATCAGCGCCAAGATGGGTCCGGTCGAGGCCGTCGACCTGGCCTTCAACCAGCCTGACCGCTACCAGCAGTTGGTGACGGACGCGCACCCGTCCATCGCCTCCTTCGGTGGCATGTTCCTGCTGATGATCTTCCTCGACTTCATCTTCGAGGAGCGGGACATCCAGTGGCTGCGCTGGATCGAGCGGCCGCTCGCCAAGCTCGGCAAGGTCGACATGCTCTCGGTCTGCATCGCGCTGATCGTGCTCCTCGTCTCCTCCATGACGTTCGCGATCCACGCCCACCAGCACGGCGGCGTGCACGTCGACAAGCAGTCCACGGTGCTCATCTCCGGTGTCGCCGGTCTGATCACTTACCTGGTGGTCGGCGGCCTCTCCAGCTTCTTCGAGAACCGTCTCGAGGAGGACGAGGAGCGCGAGCACGAGGCCGAGGAGAAGGCCGCCCGTGAGGGCAAGCCCAAGTCCGCGGTGGTGCTGGCCGGCCAGGCCGCGTTCTTCATGTTCCTCTACCTGGAGGTCCTCGACGCGTCGTTCTCCTTCGACGGCGTGATCGGCGCCTTCGCCATCACCAACGACATCGTGCTGATGGCGCTCGGCCTCGGTATCGGTGCCATGTACGTCCGTTCGCTCACGGTCTACCTGGTCCGCCAGGGCACCTTGGACGACTACGTGTACCTGGAGCACGGCGCGCACTACGCGATCGGCGCGCTCGCCGTGATCCTGCTGGTCACCATCCGCTACGAGATCAACGAGGTCATCACCGGCCTCGTCGGCGTCGTCCTGATCGCCTGGTCGTTCTGGTCGTCCGTGCGGCGCAACAAGCGGCTGGCGGCCGAGGAGGGCAACACGGGGAACCCGGACAAGGCCGAGGTGCCGTCCGGGGTGTGAGCCACCGAGGCCCCGGGGTTTGACCCGGGGGCCAGCCCTGGAACCCTGTCAGCGGGGCGGTCGTACGAGGACGAGTCCTCGAAACGGCCGCCCCGCAGGCGTGTACAGGCGGTCGCGGATAGGTACGGGTAAGTACAGGCGGGGCACGGCACGTACAGGCATGGGGGCGGTATGTCCTTCTGGGACAAGCTATGGCGGAGCAACTCCGCGCAGTCCGACTTCGATTCGGGCAACGCGGCGACCAACAGCATCGAACTCACCAAGCGGCACCCGGTCGTCTCGCTCTCCAAACAGGGCGCGGCCACGGGCAATCTGCGGGTCAATCTGTCCTGGCGGATGCGCACCTCGGACATCGGCGGGCCGGAGAAGAACAGCCTGCTGCGGCATCCGTTCAGCATGTTCAAGCCCGACGTCGTGCAGGCGCACACCCAGTCGATGGTCAATGTCGACCTGGACCTTGGCTGCCTGTACGAGCTGATGAGCGGTGAGAAGGGCGTCGTACAGCCCCTGGGCAACTTCTTCGGCTCGCTCAACGCGCCGCCGTACGTGAAGCTCAGCGGCGACGACCGGTTCGGCTCGGCGTCCGGCGAGACCCTCTACGTCAACCTCGATCACCGCGAGTCCATCAAGCGGCTGCTGCTGTTCGTCTACATCTACGACCAGACGCCGGCCTTCGACCGGACCCACGCCCACGTGACGCTGTACCCGAGCAACGGCCCGCGGATCGAGATCAGCCTCGACGAGCGGCACCCGCAGGCCCGCTCCTGCGCCGTCGTCACCATCGAGAACGTCAAGGGCGATCTCGTGGTGCGGCGCGAGGTCAAGTTCGTGTACGGCTTCCAGGCCGAGCTGGACCGCCTCTACGGGTGGGGCCTGCAGTGGGGGCGCGGCTACAAGTCGAAGGTCTAGGACCTGGACCTGGACCTGGAACTGGACCTGGGGCGGGTGCCGGCCGGGCCCCGGTCACCGTCCGATGAACTGCGGCCCCTGCGGCGGGAGTCGGAAGGACGGGTCCGGGTACGCCGGAGCCGCCACCGGCTGCGGATAGCCGTACGCCGGCTGGTGCTGCGGGGCCGGCTGCGTCGTGGGCTGCTGCGGGTAGCCGTACGCCGGAGGGCGCTGGGGCGGCGGCAGCGGGAACGACGAGGGTTCGGTGGGCCGCGTCTGCTGCGGGGCCGGGGCCGGCACGGTGACCGGTGTGGGCGTCGGCGGAGCGGGCTCGGCCGCCTGCTGGGCGGACGCGGCGGTCTCGTCGACCGAGATGCCGAAGTCGCCGGCCAGGCCCTCCAGCCCGTTCGAGTACCCCTCGCCGACCGCGCGCAGCCGCCAGCCGTCACCGCGCCGGTACAGCTCGCCGCAGATCAGCGCGGTCTCGGCGCCGGTCTCGGGCTTGATGTCGAAGAGCGCGATCGGCTCGCCGCCGTCGGCCGCCGCGTCGTAGACGGACATCCGCAGCGACGGTACGTGCTTGAACTCGACGTCCTCCGCGGAGGCCACCAGCAGGATGCTGCCGATCTCCGCGGGAATGCCGCCGAGGTCCGCCTGAACGGTGTCGGTGAGCCCTTCGGCCACCCGCTTCTTGCCGAGCCGCCAGACCTTGCCGGAGGGATGCCGGGGCTGGTTGTAGAAGACGAAGTCCTCGTCGGAGCGGACCCGTCCGTCGGAACCGAGCAGCAGAGCGGAGGCGTCCACGTTCGGCACGCCCTGCCCTGGGGTCCAGCGGAGCACGGCGCGCACCGCCGTGGCGTCGAGCGGGACATTCGCCCCCTTGAGCATCGCGTGCGTCATGCCGTCATCCTGCCTTCCCCGCCCCGGCCAGGACAACGCGGGGTGCCGGTGCCGATGGCCGTATCGAGGGCCGAAAGACATCCCTGGACATGCACGGGTTACCAGAATTTCATTGCAGGCGGGAACCCTTGACATGCCTTTGTACGTACTATTACCGGCCACCTCTTTCGCTTCGCGTCGAGGAGCACCGGGCGGCTCGCAAGCCGTGACGGGTCGAGTCAGGGTCGTATCAGGGCCGTATCGGGGGAGTCTCATGCGTCATTTCGGGCACATCGCCCCGCAGGTGCGGAAGCGTCTGTTCCATCGGGAGCCGCAGCTCTTCAGCGCGGACTCGCCGCCCCGCATGCTCGCGGCAGCGCTGGGCGCCACGCTCTACAGCCCGGCCACCCGGCCGCGGCTCGCGGACGACGTGCTCAAGCAGGCCGATCGCGGCGTCGTCTCCATGGTGCTGTGCCTGGAGGACTCGATCGACGACGCCGAAGTGGGCGGCGCCGAGGACAATCTGGTCCGCCAGTTCACCGACCTCCTGGCGAGAAGCGGGCAGGACGGCGCCGAGCCGCCGCTGCTTTTCATTCGCGTCCGCACTCCCGAGCAGATCACCGACCTCGCCCGCCGCCTCGGTCCGGCCGTGGCACTGCTGTCCGGATTCGTGCTGCCGAAGTTCACGGAGGAGCGGGGTGTTCCGTTCCTGGAGGCGCTGACCGCCGCCGAGGCGGCCACCGGGCGGCGACTTTTCGCCATGCCGGTCCTCGAATCCCCCGAGCTGCTGCACCTGGAGACTCGCACCGAGACCCTCGCCGGGATCTCCCGCACCGTCGACAAGTACCGCGACCGCGTCCTCGCGCTCCGGCTCGGCGTCACCGACTTCTGCTCGGCGTACGGGCTGCGCCGCCCGGCCGACCTGACGGCGTACGACGTGCAGATCGTGGCCTCCGTCATCGCCGACGTGGTCAACCGCCTCGGGCGGGCCGACGGCACCGGCTTCACGGTCACCGGACCGGTCTGGGAGTACTTCCGCCACCAGGAGCGGATGTTCAAGCCGCAGCTGCGCCGCAGCCCCTTCCTGGAGGAGGACGCGGAGCCGTTGCGCGCGGCGCTCATCGAGCACGACCTGGACGGCCTGCTGCGCGAGATCGCCCTCGACCGGGCCAATGGGCTGCTCGGCAAGACCTGCATCCACCCCTCGCACGTGCTGCCCGTCCACGCCTTGTCCGTGGTCAGCCATGAGGAGTACAGCGACGCGCGGGACATCCTGAGCCCCGAGCGGGACGGCGGCGGGGTCCTCAGGTCGGCGTACACGAACAAGATGAACGAGGTGAAGCCGCACCGCGCCTGGGCCGAGCGCACGCTGCAGCGCGCGGAGGCGTTCGGCGTGGCCCAGGAGGACGTCGGCTTCGTGGAGCTGCTGACCGCGGGGCTGCCCGCGTGACGGCCGAGGCGATGAACCACAGGGACGCAAGGGACGCGAAAGACGTAAGAGACGCGAGGGGTGCGGTGGACGCGGTGTGGTCGGGGACATGGGTGGCCGAGCGGCTCGGCGTCGAGCTGGCCGGTGACCCGGAGCTGACCGGGCTGCTCGGCCTCGCGCTGCGCCGCAACCCCAAGCGCGCCCACCTGCTCGTGTCGAACGTGCTGGGCAAGCATGTGCCGCAGCGCCCGTCCGTGGTCTGGCGCACCGGCCACGACCTGGGCGTACGCGTCCGGGAACTGCTCGGTGACGAGGCGGCGCGGCGCTCCGTCGTGCTCGGCTACGCGGAGACCGCGACGGGCCTCGGCCACTCGGTCGCCGACGGCCTCGCCCTCGCCCCGTACCTGCACTCCACGCGCCGCCCCGTCGAAGGGGTGCCTCGCGCGGGCGGCTTCGAGGAGTCCCACTCGCACGCCACCTCGCATCTGCTGCTGCCGGAGAACCCGCGGCTGCTGGCCGGTGACGGCCCGCTGGTCCTCGTGGACGACGAGTTCTCGACGGGCAACACCGTCCTCAACACCATCCGCGTCCTGCACGAGCTGCACGCGCGTGAGCGGTACGTGATCGTCGCGCTGGTCGACATGCGCTCGCCCGACGACCAGGGCCGACTCGAAGCGTTCGCGCGCGAGATCGGCGCACGGGTGGACCTGATCGTGTCCGCGCGCGGCTCCGTGCGGCTGCCCGACGGCGTCCTGGCGAAGGGGCAGGCGCTGGTCGCCGAGCACGAGAGCCGCGCGGCGGGGCTGCCGCGGCCCCGCCGCGCGCGCGGTGAGATCGTCCGGGTCGCCGGGCTCGGCTGGCCCGAGGGGGTGCCGGACGGCGGGCGGCACGGCTTCCGGCCCGAGCACCGCGAGCGGCTGGAGGCGGCGCTCCCCGCGATGGCCGAGCGGCTGGCCCCGCACCTTCGGGGCCGCGGCCGCGTACTCGTACTGGGCAACGAGGAGCTGATGTACGCCCCGCTGCGGCTCGGCACCGCCCTCGAAGCGGCCGGCGCCGACGTCGCGTACTCGACCACGACCCGCTCGCCCGTCCTCGCCGTCGACGACCCCGGCTACGCGATCCGCACCCGCCTCGTCTTCCCCGCGCACGACGCCCCGGCCGACGGGCCCGGCGAGCGCTACGCGTACAACGTGGCGGGCGGCGGTTTCGACACCGTCGTCGTCGTGCTCGACTCGGCGGGGGACTCCGCCGAACTTGCGGCGCCCGGAGGCCTGTTGGAGCGCGTCGCCGAGCACACCGCGCGCGTGGTCGTCGTGGTCGTGCCCTCGTACACCCCTGAAAGGTCCGTCATGTCGCTGCCCGAGCCGCTGCGCGGCCCCGCCTTCTCCTCGTACGCGCCCGACGAGGTCGGCTGGCTGCTCCAGGACCTGTCCGACGTACGGCTCGAAGCACCCGTCGAGGAGCGCGAGGAGGCCATCCAGAGCGGCGGCGCGCACTACGCGGAGTCGCTCCCGGTCGAGTACCAGCCCAGCGAGCAGTACCAGGAGCTGTTCCACGCGGCGCTCGCCACGTCGGCCGGCCGGATCGCGCGGGCGGTGGGCGTGGTGACGGAGACGGTCCTCGCGGAGCGCTCGCCGCGCCGACCGGTCCTGGTCTCGCTCGCGCGGGCCGGTACGCCGGTGGGCGTGCTGATGCGGCGCTGGGCGCTCGCCCGGCACGGCGTGGAGCTGCCGCACTACGCCGTGTCGATCGTGCGCGGCCGCGGCATCGACGCGACGGCGCTGCGCTGGCTGGCCGCCCACCACGACCCGGCGGACATCGTGTTCGTCGACGGCTGGACGGGCAAGGGCGCCATCACGCGTGAACTGGCCGCCGCGATCGAGGAGTTCGAGGCGGGTGGCGGGCCGCGCGGCTTCGACCCGGAGATCGCCGTGCTCGCCGACCCCGGTTCGTGCGTGCGGACGTACGGGACCCGCGAGGACTTCCTCATCCCCTCGGCCTGCCTCAACTCGACGGTGTCCGGGCTGATATCGCGCACCGTGCTGCGGGCCGACCTGGTCGGACCGGACGACTTCCACGGCGCCAAGTTCTACCGGGAGCTGGCCGGTTCGGACGTGTCGGTGCGGTTCCTGGACGCGATCCAGGAGCGGTTCGACGAGGTCGCCGACGCGGTGGACGCCGACGTCAAGGAACTCCTCGGCGCCGACCGCACGCCGACCTGGGAGGGCTGGGCCGCCGTCGAGCGGATCAGCGAGGAGTACGGCATCCACGATGTGAACCTGGTGAAGCCCGGAGTCGGTGAGACCACCCGGGTGCTGCTGCGGCGCGTGCCGTGGAAGATCCTGGCGCGGGCCGACGCGGGCGCCGACCTGGACCATGTGCGCCTGCTCGCGGAGCAGCGCGGGGTGCCGGTGGAAGTGGTGGACGAACTGCCGTACACCTGCGTGGGGTTGATCCACCCGCGGTTCACGCGGGGCGCCACCGGGGCCGACGGCAAGGCGGTCGCCCAGTGAGCGAGCGTTCCGCGGTGACCGTCGTCGCCAGCGATCTCGACCGTACGTTGATCTACTCCGCGGGCGCGCTCGGGCTCACGATGCCCGACGCCGAGGCGCCGCGGCTGCTGTGCGTCGAGGTGTACGAGGGGAAGCCGCTGTCGTACGTCACCGAGCGCGCCGCCGAACTCCTTGTGGAGCTGGGCCGCCGTGCCGTGTTCGTGCCGACCACGACGCGCACGCGCGAGCAGTACGCGCGGGTGCGGCTGCCCGGGCCCGCGCCGACGTACGCGATCTGTGCGAACGGGGGGCATCTGCTGGTCGACGGGGTGTCCGATCCTGATTGGGCGCGGGGCGTCGAGGAGCGGCTGGCCGCCGAGTGCGCGCCGCTGGGTGAGGTGCGGGAGCGGATGGTCGCCGCCGCGGATCCGGCGTGGCTGCTGAAGGAGCGGGTCGCCGAGGATCTGTTCGCGTACCTCGTGGTCGACCGGGAGCGGATGCCCGCCGGGTGGGTCAAGGAGCTCGGGGAGTGGGCCGAGGGGCTCGGGTGGGGCGTGTCGCTCCAGGGGCGGAAGGTGTACGCCGTGCCGAAGCCGTTGACCAAGGGGGCCGCGGCTCGGGAGGTCGCCCGGCGGGTCGGGGCCGGGCAGGTGCTCGGGGCCGGGGACTCGTTGCTGGACGCCGATCTTTTGCTGGCCGTGGATCGGGGGTGGCGGCCGGGGCACGGGGAGTTGGCCGATGCCGGGTGGTCGGCTGACGGGGTCACTGTGCTGGGGGAGCGGGGGGTTGTTGCGGGGGAGGCTGTGCTGCGGGGGTTTCTCGGGGCGCTGTGACGGCTGGGCCGGGGCCCTGTTGGGTTGTCGTTCGGGTGCGGGCCGGTGGCCGCTTCTCGCGCAGTTCCCCGCGCCCCTTATCGGGTTGTTGTTTGTCTGCGGGCCGGTGGGGGCTGGTCGCGCAGTTCCCCGCGCCCCTGGAGATGCGCACTTCGTGCGCGATCTCCATCGGCGAGGCTGCGCGGAGCGCATGCCTCAGGGGCGCGGGGAACTGCGCGAGAAGAGGCCACCGGGCCGCACTCGGCAGTGAACCCAGGGGCGCGGGGAACTGCGCGACCAGCCACGACGAGAGCCGCACCTGGAAACCGGGCATCCCACCGGAGGTCAGCCGCAGCAGCCGCCCCCGCAGCAACCCCCTCCGCCGGACGACGGCGCCGGCGCCTGCGCCGAGGACGACGCGGTGCCGGCCACCGAGACCGTCGAGAGGAGTTTGACCGTGTCGGGGTGGCCCGCCGGGCAGGTGGCCGGGGACGCGGACTCGGCCATGGGCCGGGAGAGTTCGAACGTGTCTCCGCAAGAGCGGCAGCGGTATTCGTAGCGAGGCATGCGCCAAGCCTAGCCAGCGCCGTCAGGGGGCGTGGCGGGCCTTCCAGTACGGGTTGTCGTGCGGAAGCTTGCCGCTGACCCGCCCGTACATCCCGAAGGTCATCAGCAGCAGTCCGACGACGAAGCTGAACAGGACGTTCGGCATGTGGAAGGCGAGGAAGTTGAAGCGGGTGTCCAGCAGCGCCAGGTTCACGAAGCCGCTGAGGATGAACAGGATGCCGAGCGTCATGTTGAGCGTCGAGGCGATGGCGGCGCCGGCCAGCATGCCCGCGAAGAGCAGGATGCCCACGCCCACGGACAGGGCGCTGAGCGCGCCGTTGGTGTTCAGGCCCGCGACCTTGTCGCCGTGGGTGTCGAAGAAGCCGATCTTGTCGATGAACCCGAGGATGCCGAAGACCAGCAGCAGCAGGCCCATCAGGCCCGCGCCGACGCGGTACACCATGCTCAGCCGGTGATCGACGGGCAGATGCTCGTCGAGCGTGACATGGCGCCAGGATCCCGGGCGGAGTGCGTGCGTGGCCATGAGAGCCTCGCCTCCTCGCTCCTAGCCCCCCTTGGAGTAGGCCGAGCGGCTGTACATGTACCAGGGTCCGCCCGGCGGGCGCCGAGCGTCAACCGGTGCCGTCAGGCGCCGCCGCGCTCCTCGCGGATCTGCGAGACGACGTGGGCGACGGTCTGCCGCACGGCCTCCGTCTCGGTGAGGAAGTGCCAGTAGTCGGGGTGGCGGCCCTCCAGGCCGTCGACGGCGCGGTCGAGCCGGCCCACCGAGTCGTCGAGCGGGCGGGCGTGGCGCGGATCGGGGGTGGCGCGCCCGGTCATCGCCAGCCGCTGGGCGTCCCGGATCGCGAACCGGGTGCGGTCGATCTCCTGCTGCGGGTCCTTCGCCACCGCGTTCAGCCGCTGGAGGCGGTCGGAGGCGGCGGAGACCGACTCGTCGGTGCTGTTCAGCAGGGCGCGGACGGTCGACAGGAGCGCCGTCGCATCGGGCCAGCGCTGCTCGTCGCGGGCCGTGCGGGCCTCGGCGAGCTTGGTCTCGGCCTGCCGCACGTTGTCCCCCGCGAGATCCGGGACACGCTGAAGGTCCTGCCAGCACGCGGCGGAGAACCGGCGCCGCAGCTCGCTCAGGACCGGCTCGACCTGGCCCGCGCGCGTGGTCAGGGCCTGCGCCCGGGTCCGCAGCGACACGAGGCGGTGGTCGATCTCCGCGGCCTTCTCCGGGAGGCGCTCGGCCTCCACGCGAATCGATTCGGCGTCCCGGGCGACGCGCTCCGCGCGCTCCAGGGTCTCGGGGACGCCGTGCTGGCCCGCGCCCTGGTTCAGCCGGGTCAGCTCCGGGCCGAGGCGGGCGAGCCGGGTGGCGAGGTCGTCGGCCTTGAGCCCGGCCTGCCGTACGCCGTCCAGCGCGGCCGTCGCGCCGAGCAGCGCCTGCCGGGCCCGCTCCACCGAGGGGGCGAGGCGGGCGAGCTGGGTCTCCGCCTTGCCGAGCAGCGGGCCGAGCCCTTGCGCGAACCGGTCCAGGTCCTGCTTGGTGCGGGTCAACTGGTCCTTGGCCGCCGTCAGTTCACCCCGGGCGCGAGTCGCCGTGCCCGCGTCGAGGTCGTCCCGGTCCAGGTCGTGGGCGTCGACGGCGGTGATGTACTGCGCGCTGGCCTCGTCGATCCGGGTACCGAGCTGCTGGAAGTCTCCGACGGCCTTGCGGGCGGCGGGGGAGTCGTCGACCGCCGTGATCGTCTCTATCGAGATGCGCAGGTCGCGCTGGGCGGTGTCCAGCTCGTAGAAGGCGGCTGCCGCGTCGTCCTTGGCCTCCTGGGCCTGGGCGCGCTGGGTCTCGGCGCGGCCCCCGAACCACTTGCGGGTGCCGCCGGCGCTGAACGCTCCGCTGAGTGCCGCGACGAGGACCGGTACGGGAAGCAGGGTGAGGACGAGGAGATCACGGAGGGGTCCGGCCGGTCGCGCCCCGCGGCGCGATCGCTGGACACGACGCCGCGGAACAGCGGCGCCCCCCGCCTTGCCGGGGCGCTCGGTCGTCGCCGTCGTCACTAACTCTCCCGCGCTGCCTGTGCCGTCATCAGCCCTGCCCGGTATTCATTGTCCCACCGGTTAATGACGAACACACGGGTCGGTTAGTTCGCGGTTCGCAGTGTGACTTTTCCGTCCTGGGTGCGGGCCGAGACCTGGTGCCGGCTGCTTGGGTCGGTGGGGACGGAGACGTGGACCCCGCCGTCGTCGGTGTGCGTCGCGACCTTGTACGTCGTTGTGCCGGGCAGCGTGAGGGTCACGGAGCCGTCTTCGCTGCGGGCCGTGACGCGGTCGGGCACCGTGCGCAGGGCGACGTCGATCGAGCCGTCCTGGCTTTCGGCCGAGACCCGCGGGGTGTCGACGCCGGAGGCGTGCAGCGAGCCGTCCTCGCTGCGCATGCGCAGCGGCCCCGAGGAGTCCGCGACCCGCACCGAGCCGTCCTCGGTGCTGATGTCCAGGCCGTCGTGGAAGCCGCGCGCCCGGACGCTGCCGTCGCCGTTGTCGACGACCAGGGCCACTCCGCGCGGCACCTCGATGCGGTGGCGGGCGGAGCAGTCCGTCAGGATGCCGTTGCAGTGCATCCGCAGGGTCAGCCGGTCCTGCGCTGCGTCCCACCGCCAGGTCGCCTTCGGCGAGGAACCGGCCACCGTGTTCCCCTGGAACCAGCGGGTCACCTTCACCTGGTCGCCGTCACCGGGGACCAGTTCCAGCGTCGAGTCGTCCGAGTCCACCGTCAGGGTCCTGCCATGCAGGGCGAAGGAACGGTGGTCCGGGTGCCGGTCGTCGGAGGCGTCGGCCCCGCACGCGGTCACGGTCGCGGCGAGCGCCGCCACGGCTGCTGCGGCGGCCAGTACGCGGACGGTGCGACGTGACTGGACGGTCATGATGAACTCCCCCTGTGGCGAACGGCGTCCCCTGAACGTAGGACCGCGCCCCCACCGCCCACGATCCGGACCACCACCGGATCACGGGTGGGGTTAACCCCCGCAGTTCAGGCGTTTGCGGTGCAGGGCCATCGGCAAGGTAGGCTGTCGGCTCATCCTGGTCACAGCACCAGGAATCTCGGGTGCGTAGCTCAGGGGTAGAGCGCCTGCCTTACAAGCAGGATGTCGGCGGTTCGAAACCGTCCGCGCCCACCGCGGTTCAGTAGCAGGTCAGAGGCTCTCCGGCGATCACGCCGGGGAGCCTTTTCTGTGTGCGAGGTCTGTGTGCGAGGTCTGTGTGCGAGGTCTGTGTGCGAGGTCTGTGTGCGGGGCACTCGCCCGCCATGCGACGACAATTGATGACCCCGGAAGGCAGTGCGACGGTCCGGTCCGTCGACCGGTTTCTCGTGTGGGTCTGTCCGGTACTGGCCGTCGTCGGGGTCGTCCTGGGGGTTCTGTCGCTCGTCACGGGGGATCCGGTGCGGGCCGTCTGGCAGTTCCTGCTTGCGGTCCTGATGGTGGTCGTCGCGCGCGGCGCCCGCGCTCGGATGCGGCGGGACGGGATGGAGGGTCGGAGGTCCAAGGGGCGCTGACCCTCGTGTCAGGCGGCGCCGACCCGTGCCGATGCCGTCCGGCACTGCTGGGTGTGGGTCAGGCCGTGGGAGATGAAGGCGTCCGTGCAGCACGCGTTCTGGAGTTCGGCGTCCGGGTCGTGGGGGCGGAGGCAGCCGGGGCCGTGGACCTCGCCGGTGGAGAGGGTCCACAGGGGGCAGCAGGGGAGGCCGTCGTCGATCAGTTCGCCTTCGGCGAGGCGCCGGGCCCTGTCGTGGGCGGCGAGGATGCGGTGGTGGTCCGCGCGGGACCGCTGGGCGCAGTAGGCGAGCAGCGCCGTGACGTAGGCGAGGCCGACGGCCCACCACACGCCGCCCGTGGCGGCCAGCCAGGTCGCGGTGGCCGCGGTGAGTACGGCGGCGGCGGTGAGGGCGCGTGCGGTGCGGATGGCGGGCGTCATCCACACCGCTTTCCCGGGCGGCCCCGCAACATGCCGCGCGCGTGAGGCGCGCCGCTGCGGGCACTCGTAGGGCATGAAGATTCTGATCATCCTGATCGTCATCGCCGCCGTCGCCTGGTACTTCACCTCGCGCCGGAACCGCTGACCGCCGCCGTCCCCGGAGTTCTCAGGCCTCGCCGCTCCCGGTGTCGGGCGGCGCAGGGTCATGTACGTGCTTCAGGCGGGCCCGCGCCTGCACCGCGTCGGTGCCGGTGAGGGCGGACCAGTGGCGGTGGCAGGTCACGAAGACGGCCAGCTCCAGCTCGCGGCGGCGGAGCTTCTCGACCGCTGCCTGCTCGTCCTCGCTCCAGCCGGGCGACGCCGGGCGCTCCAGCCTGCGCCAGCCCTGGGTGTCGCTGATCGCGTCGACCGGCTCGACCGACCAGGGGAGCCGCTTGAGCAGGGCTATCAGCTCGGCCCGCACCTGGTGCAGTTCCTCCTGCCCGGCGAGGAGGTCGTCCGGGAAGCCCAGGGCGCGGGTGGAGTCGTCGGTGTCATCGTTCGCTGCCACCCGGCAATGGTACGTCTGTTCGAATTTGTGGGGCGAGCTACTTCCGGCAGTTCGTCGAGGAGTTCACGCGAACGTGTGGCCGAGTGGCCGGATCGCGGCAGACTGGATGCATGTGCCGCAGCATCAAGACCCTCCGCCCGCCCGCGCTCCCCGAAGAGGCCACCGAGGACGACATCCGGGCCGCAGCCTTGCAGTACGTACGGAAGGTGTCCGGGTTCCGGGCGCCGGCCGCGCACAACCGCGAGGTGTTCGAACGGGCCGTGGACGACATCGCCAGGGCCACCGCCGAGCTGCTCGACGGTCTTGAAGTGAGGGGTTCCGCGAAGGCTCAGGCTTCCTGAGGGACCGGGCGGCGCATCACGAACGCCGCCACCGTGCCCGCGCCGATCAGGGCGAGCACGGACACGCCCGTGGACAGCCAGCTCGCGCCGAGCCACTGCGCGCCGAAGTAGCCGAGCGCCACGCTGTACGCGGCCCAGGCCACGCCCGCCAGCGCCGACCAGGGCAGAAACTCGCGGACCCTGCGGTGCGCCGTGCCCGCGGCGAAGGAGACGATCGAGCGGCCCGCGGGCGCGAACCGGGCGATGATCACGAGGAGTCCGCCGCTGGAGCGGGCGAGCGCCCCGCCGAGACGTTCCTGCGCGGTCGTGAGGCGGCGGGAACGGGCGATGGCGCGGTCCAGACGCTCGCCGCCGCGCCAGGCCAGCCGGTAGGCGACGAGGTCGCCGAGGACCGAGGACGTCGCGGCGCAGAGGGTGAGGGCCAGCAGCTCGGGGGTGCTGCTCGGCAGCTGTCCCGTGGCGGCGCCCGCCGTACCGGCCGCGGCCGCCGTGGCCGCGGTGACCACGAGAAAACCGCTGGGCAGCACGGGCAGGAAGACGTCGAAGAGCACGGAGAGCGCCACGATCACGTAGATCCATGGGCTGTCGGCCAGCGACCCCACACTCTCCAGCACTGCGCGCCAACTTCCTGTACGAGCCGTTCTCCGGCCGTTCCCTCCACGCGGGAGCACACAGGAGCGGCTACATGTCAGCTGTACAGCGTACGCGTCAGGTGTGGCGGAAGTGGTGAAAGGGGCACAGATGTTCCCCATCTCACGTCCGGCCCTCATATCTGTGACCGGTTCACCCGTGTGCCGCGCCCGGCGCGGTGTGATGCGCTCGGTTCCCGTACCAACGAGCTACGAACGAACGTCGAACGAGCTACGAACGGGCTGAACGAGCAAGGACGAAGAGGAGGAGCGGTGATGGTGGCAGGAATGGTGACCGGCGCCCTCGCGGCGGCCGTGCTCGCGGTGGGCGGCGGGGGCGGGACCGGGAGCTCCGCGGACAGCTACTGGGTGATGGCGCAGGGCAGGTTCGCCCCGCCGACGGCGATGGTGCCCTCGCCCGCGATCACGTACGACACGAAGCTGGTGCCCGCGGGGTCGTCGATCAAGGTCCAGCAGTACGGCGACGACGCCGGCATGACCGTGGATCTGCGGGTCACCGGCCTGGTTCCCGGCCACACGTACGGCGCGCACGTGCATCAGAACCCGTGCGGCGCCGATCCGAAGGCCGCGGGCGGGCACTACCAGCACGTGGTGGACCCGAAGCAGGCCAACGCCAGGAACGAGGTGTGGCTCGACTTCACCGCCGACGCCTCGGGTGCCGGTTCGGCGGTCGCGCGCAAGACGTGGGGGCTGCGGTCCGGCGGGGCCGCGTCCGTCGTGCTGCACGACATGCCGGGCATGAAGGGGGCGAGGGTCGGCTGCGTCACGGTGGGATTCGCGCCGTCCCCGCAGAACTCGTAGCCCTCGCAGGTCGGTCCGGGGCGTGATGCGGCGCCCGCCCTCCCGAAGGAGCGCGGGCGCCGGTGTGTGCGGGTCAGGCCGCCACGGTCTCGCGCTCCGGGGCGCTCTGCGCGACCTGCGCGCCGCGGCGGGAGAACAGCCGGTCGAGGCCGAGGGCGCCGGAGCCGGTGAAGACGAGCAGCAGCATCGTCCAGCAGAACAGCGCGGAGGCCTCGCCGCCGTTCTGCAGCGGCCACAGGGCCGAGGGCTGGTGCACGTCGAAGTAGGCGTAGGCCATCGAGCCCGACGCCACGAAGGCGGCGACACGGGTGCCGAGGCCGAGCAGCACCAGGCCGCCGCCGACGAGCTGGATGACGGCCGCGTACCAGCTCGGCCAGGTGCCGGCGGCCACGGTGCCGCCGCCCTGCGAGCCGCCGAGTACGCCGAAGAGCGCGGCGGCGCCGTGGCAGGCGAAGAGCAGACCGATGACTATGCGGAACAGGCCGAGGGCGTAGGGCTGGGCGGTGTTGAGACGTCGGGTCATGGGGGGACTCCTTCGGTCGGTTGTCGGTTCCCGGCCGAGCTTGGGGACGTGACCGGGTTCACCGATGTGGTCGGCGCCGCCGTTGCCGCCGTTGCCACCGATGTGGGAGTGGTTCAGATTAGGGGTGCCTAACTTGTGCTTGCAACTTCAACATTCGGCCATGATCGGCCTCGGGTGATCTCGGGAGGGAGCCCCGTTTCGGCTCTTTCAGTGCTTTCGGCGGAGCGCAGAGCGGCCCGGGCCACCGCGTCGGCGTCCGAGAGCGTCACCGAGTCGACGCCGGGGCGGGCCCCCGCCGCCGTCACCCAGTGCACCCCTTCGGTGGGCACGCCGAAGGCGAACCGACGTGCGTGTGAACGTCCCTGACGGTTGATCAGGCGGTAGGGGCGCGGGGTGACGTCGAGGCCGCCGGTCTCGTGCTCGTCGACGGTGTGCGGGCGGGCCTGGCCGGTTTTCAGCAGGCGGGCGATGAGGTCGTCGGCGGTGCGGCGCACGTCCGGTTCGGGGAGGCGGGCCTCGATGAGTGTGGTGGCCGTCACTGCCGAGCCCGGTACGTCGGGGGAGTGGGCGACGAACCGGCCGCCCCGGGTGGCGACTTCGAGACGCGGGCCGACGACGCTCAGTACGCCCGCCTCGATCAGGGCCGTCATCTCCTCGATGCGGCGGCGCGGCGGGCCGATGGACAGGAACGCGTTGAGCGGGGTGTACCAGCGGTCCAGGTGGTCGCGGCGGGAGGCGCCGGACAGGCCGCCGTGGTCGACCACGAGCCGCAGTTCGTTGCGCAGGTCGCGCAGGACGTCGAGGGCGGCCTTCACGGGCCCGTCGACATTGCCGAGCGCCGCGTGGGCGGCGTCCTCGCGCAGTCGCTCCAGCAGCCAGCCGTGCCAGTCGGCGGTGGAGGCGTGGGTGCGGCCGGAGTGCGGGCGCGAGACCCGGTCCCAGGACCAGCGGTCGGCCTCGGGTATCGCGAACTCCCGCAGGACGTCGGCCTCTTGAGCTCCTCCGGGGGAGGGTCTGAGGGTGGCGAGGTAGCGGTCGCGGAACTCCGGTGCGGGGCGGCCGGCGGCCTTCAGCAGCGCCTCGTAGTAGACCGTCTCGACCTCCTTGGCGACCAGCGGCCATATGTCGGCGAGGAAGTCGGGGGCGTCACCGGATTCGGCGCGCTTGCGGAAACGGGCGATCGACTCTTCGGTGAGGACCAGCGGCCGGTGGCGTCCGTACGCACCCTTCGCGTTGTCGCCGCGCGCCTGGTACGGGATGCCGCGGCGCGAACCGGCGTACAGGCGCGGCTCGGCGCCCGACGGGAGGTAGCGCAGGCCGCCCTCGGGTGTGCGGGTGTAGCGGCCGCCGCGGCCCTGCGTGAACAGCGCCATGTGGTCGAAGAAGTTGAGGCCGAGGCCGCGCAGCAGGACCGTTTCGCCGGGGTGTACGTCGCTCAGGTCGACGTCGGCCGGGTTGGCGGGCGGTATGTGGCGCAGGCCGTGCCGGCGCGCGTACTCGGTGAGGGTGCTCTCGCCCGTGGTGGGGGCGACCGGGAGGTGGCCCTGGGTGAGGACGACGGCGTGCAGGCCGGTGATCTCGCTGCCGTCGGCGAGGGTGAGGGTCTGGTGGCCGTCGGGGGAGCCGGGGGAGTCGGGGGCGTCGTCGAGGCGGACGGCGCGGGTGGGGTGGACGGTGACCTCGACGAGGGGCGGGGCCGTGGCGACCGTCTCCGCGAACACCCAGCGCAGGTAGCGGCCGTAGCGGGCGCGGGTCGGGTAGTCGTCGGGGCCGAGCGGCTCGTTCCCGGTGTCGTGGCGTGCCGCCCACTCGTACAGGCTCGGGCCCGGGCGGATCGGGCCCGAGCAGTCGACGCTCGGGTCCGTGAACAGGGTCACCTGGGAGGCGACCGTGTTCATCAGCAGCTCCGGTGCCTGGTCCGTGCGCCAGACCGCGCCCGCGCCCGGGGGTGCCGGGTCGATCACGTGGACCGTGAGCCGGGTGCCGGGCTTCAGCAGCTCTTGCGCCGAGGCCGTGAGTCGTTCCAGGACGCTGGTGCCGCGGGGGCCCGCACCGACGATCGCGAGGCTGAGCTCGGGTGCCGATTCGGCGGACTGCTCGGAGTGAGTGCGGGGCAAAACGGGACTCCCGGGGCATGTGGGGCTGCTGGAAGTGGCTGGTCCGCATCATCATGCCGTTTTGGTGGGGCGGGTGGGGCTGGTGGGGCCGGTTGTGCCCTTGGGTTGGTGGGCGGGTGCCGGTCGGTGGTCGCGTCTTGCGCAGTTCCCCGCGCCCCTGAAAAGCGAGCTGCGCTCGCCTTTGTTCTCGGGTGCGGCTTTCGTCGTGGCTGGTCGCGCAGTTCCCCGCGCCCCTTATCGGGTTGTCGGTCGTGTGCGGGGCGGTGGCCGCTTCTCGCGCAGTTCCCCGCGCCCCTGGAGATGCGCACTTCGTGCGCTGTCTCCATCAGGGCGCGCCACCCACCCAAGGCGGAGGTGCGC
>NZ_JBHVIX010000012.1:193174-273772 GCF_042799415.1 Streptomyces sp. NPDC057694 | reverse complement strand
AAACGCCCGGTTACATTCCGAACCCGGAAGCTAAGCCTTATAGCGCCGATGGTACTGCAGGGGGGACCCTGTGGGAGAGTAGGACGCCGCCGAACTCCTTTTGATAAAGAGCTGGTCCCCGAACCTTTGGTTCGGGGACCAGCTCTTTTTTGTTGCGCTTTACTTGTCGTTCATGTGGTGCGATGACGATTCGGTGCCATGGGCACAGTTGGAATGCTGCAAGCAGCCGGTGTCGGCGCCGGTGACGAAGTGATCGTGCCGGCCTACGGCAACCCCGAGGTCGCCGAAGCCGTCGTACAGGCGGGCGCCGCTCCCGTCTTCGCGGACATCGACCCCGACACGTACTGCGTCGACCCCGCACACGTCGCCGCGTGCGTGAGTGAGCGGACCGCCGCCGTGGTCGCCGTACACCGCTTCGGACACCACGCCGACGTCGAGCGGTTGAAGAGACTCACCCAGCGCCACGGGCTGTTCCTGATGGAACAGGGCGAATCCCAGCAGCCGTTCGAGGAAGTCGGCCGGCGACGCGCGTACGCCGCCTACCTGAACGGGCGGCTCAGCGGACTGCGGACGCCCGCGGGCAGCGAAGGACACACCTATCAGCAGTACGTCGTGCGCGTACCCGGCAATGGGCGGCCCGACCGGGACGCCTTCGCCCGGGCCTTGCGGGGCAAGGGTGTTGAATGCAGCGTGCCGGTGAAGACACCGGTGCACCGTATGCCCGCGTTCCGACGTGACGTGGAACTGCCCGAGACGCAATGCGCGGCCGATGAAACGCTCGCGCTGCCCGTCGACGCGGCACTGTCCAAGCGGCAGATGCAGCGGGTCGTCTCTGCCTGTAACGCGCTCGGCGGATTGCTTCAACCCGCCTTCTAGAGCGGCCTTCGCGGGCCGTGCGATCGATGGTTCGAAGCAACCTGATCGTCGGGTATGCTTTTACTCGTCAGCGCGCGGGAAACCGCGAAAGCGACAGGCCCCTATAGCTCAGTCGGTAGAGCGTCTCCATGGTAAGGAGAAGGTCAGCGGTTCGATTCCGCTTGGGGGCTCAGGAATTGAAGGCCGCCGCCCTGGAAACAGGGCGGGGGCCTTTTGCCTTTCCCCCCGCCCCTTCCGGCGTCAGTCGTGGTCCAGGCCCGGAACACGCATCGTCAGGATCGCCATGTCGTCGGACGGGGCGTCAGCGGCGAAGCGCTCCACCGCGCGCATGATGCGCGCGGCCACGGCGCCGGCCGTCAGACCCGTACACGTCGACAGGACTTCGGCGAGACCGTCGTCGCCCAGCATGCGGGTGCCTTCGCGGCGCTCCGTGATGCCGTCCGTGACGCACAGCAGGACATCGCCCGCGTCCAGCGTCATCGTCTGCTCGTACAGCTCCAGGTCGTCCATGACACCGAGCAGCGGCTGCGGCTCCGCGAACGGGACGACCGTGCCGTCCTGGCGCAGACGCAGCGGAAGCGGATGGCCGGCGCAGACCATCTTCAGGACCGCCGAGCCGTCCTCCTGCGGCCACAACTCCCCGTAGAGCAGCGTGAGGAAGCGGCTGCGGGCGCCCTCGTCGAGGATCGCCGCGTTCAGCCGCTCCAGGACCGCGGGGCCGCCGAAGCCCTCGCGGGCCAGCAGGCGCAGGGCGTGGCGGGCCAGGCCCGTCACCGCGGCCGCCTCCGGGCCCGTGCCGCAGACGTCGCCGATCGCGAAGCCGTACGCGCCGTCGCGGATCGGGAAGAGGTCGTAGAAGTCGCCGCCCACCTCGTTGCCCTCGCCGGCCGCGCGGTAGATGACCTCGACCTCGACGCCCGGCACGTGCGGAAGCTCCGGCGGCAGAAGGCTGCGCTGGAGGGACTGGCTGATCGCCATGCGCTCCGAATACAGGCGGGCGTTGTCGAGGGCCAGGGCCGCCCTTCGGCTCAAGTCCTCGGCCAGCTCCAGGATTTCCTGGCGGAAGTGTTCGTCCGTCGGCTTGCCGAGCGTCAGCATGCCGATCACGCGGTTGCGGGCGACCAGGGGGAGGACGACCGTCTCGCCGCCCACCGCGGACGCCGTGGCGAGAGTGGTGCCGATACCGGAGGTGACGCTCGTCGGCTCGTTGAGGCCGAGGCTTCTCATCGACGTACGCAGCGCCGCCTGGTGCGCCGCTTCCGCCGGAGCCGGCCAGACGCGGGCGCCCGGCGTGGGCACCGGCTCCGGCGGGGCGATCTTGGAGAGGAGCGCCTTGAGGCCGTCGATGCGCTCCTCGTCCTCGTGCAGGACGTACGAGAGATACGGTTCCGAGGCCTGATCGGCGATCGTGTACACGGCGCACCACGTGGCCAGCGTCGGCACCGTCATCTGGGCCATCAGCGCCAGCGTCTGGTCCCGGTCGAGCGTGCCGGCCAGCAGGTCCGACGCCTCGACGAGGAAACTCAGCGAACCGCGGCGCAGCTTCTCCAGCTCGCCCAGGCGGGCCGATTCGACCGCCAGTGCGATGCGGTCCGCCGCGAACTGCAGCCGCAGCGCCTCTTCGTTGGAGTAGCGGTCCGGGGCCTCGGCCGCGACGCCGAGCGAACCGGTCAGCCGGCCCTCGACCTTGAGCGGGACCGTCACGACCGAGCGCATGCCCGTACCGTTCAACAGCGGCACGGCGCCCGGGACTTGGGTGAGGTCCTCATGGACGGCCGGCATGCGCGCGGAGCCGTAGCGGCCGGGTCCGACCTCGACCGGTACGCGCGCGAAGCGCTGCCGGGCCGAGGGGAGACCGGTGGAGGCGCGCACCTCCAGCTCCGTCTCGTCGTCCGTGGCCAGCAGCAGGAAGGCCGAGTCGCCGTCGAGCATGTCGCGGGCCCGCTCCACCGTGCGCTGGAGCAGGCCGTCCAGGTCGTCGGGGGCCGGGGAGCCGATGAAGACCTCGAACGGATCGGAGCCCTGACTGTCCGAGGATGCGGAATCGGACGCGGGGACGCGCAGCGGCGTCTGCAGCACGGCGCGCTCGTGATCGCGTACGAGGAGGCAGACCGTGGACGGATCGCCGTCGGTGTCACGGACCCGCAGATGGGAGGCGTAGACGGGGAGGACGCGGCCGCTGGCGCCCCGGATGCCGTAGCTGCCCTCCCAGCGGGAGAACTGGAGCGCGTCGGCGATTCCGGTGCTGGTGCCCGGCGTGTGCGGCCAGGCCGCGAAGTCGGTGAGGGGCTTGCCGCTGACCTGCTCGGCGGAATAGCCGAAAAGATGCTCCGCGTCCTCGTTCCACGACGTGACCGCGCCGGTCTTGTCGATCTGCACGACGGCCACCCGCACCCGCTCGTCGGCGAGCGGAAGGAGGTCCGTGGGGACGATCGGCCCCGCCGCGCGCGTGCCCACCGAGCGCTCCGGCAGGTCGAGTTGGAACCACACCTGCTTGTGCGTGGCCGAATAGTCCACTCCCCAGCGGCCCGCGAGCGCGGCGCAGAGCTGAAGACCCCGGCCGCCCTCGCGGTCGGGGCTGCCCATGTTGATCGCCGACGACTGGAGCGGGATCTCGCGTTCCGGATAGCGGTCGGAGACCTCGATGCGGACATGGTCGTCACTGCGCAGGCACAGAACTTCCGCGGATGTGCCCGCGTGCACCACGGCATTCGTCACCAGCTCGCTGGTCAGCACCACGGCGTCGTCGATGATGTCGGCGTAGCCCCACCCCTGGAGGGTGTCGCGCACGAAGGACCTGGCGGTCGCGACGGACCGCCCGACGGGTTCGAAGGTGGCAGCCGCACGCGCGGTGATCACAGAACTCCCTGTACGCGTTGAACTCGATGTACTCGCCGTACCTGCCGCACTCGCTGTACGAATGTCGAGGCCCAGGTCTCCCGTACCCATGTCTCGGCCGCCCCTCCGATGCCCGCTCGTTTTCCGCCACCGCCCAGGTCGGGCCGACCGGGGTGGGTGGACAGCCGCATGCAAGGTTACTTACCTTCGCCGTCCATGCGGATGCCGGTCGCCAGTGTTTTCCGTCCGGAGGGTGTGCGGACGGTGTGCGAAGCTGCCGAACTGTTATGGCCTGGTTCAGCCATGGTGAAACACTGGGCAAGCTTCTGAAGAGAACGCATCGAAGTACCGGTGCTGAGGTAGAAGCGCATCTGGGCAAAGCCGAGCTACCCGAGCAGTACAGGTCGATCCCTGCGGGAGGGACACAGTGGAGTCTGGCGCAGCGACGCGGGGCAAGAAAACGCGCGCAGAAGGCGGACAGTCCCTGGCGAAACAGCGTAAATCGCGCAACGGCAGTGGGACGACAACGGTCGACAGTGCGGCGCTGAACCGGCTTCTGGCCGGTCTCGTCGCCATGCGGGACGGCAATTTCCGAAAGCGCCTCACGGTCAACGGTGACGGCGTGATGTCGGAGATCGCCGCCGTGTTCAACGAGGTGGCCGACCGGAATCTGCACCTGACCGGCGAGCTGTCGCGGGTGCGGCGGATGGTCGGGCGTGAGGGAAAGCTCACGGAGCGGCTGGAGACCGGCGCGTGCGAGGGCTCGTGGGCCTCGGCGATCAACGCGTCGAACGCGCTCGTCGACGACCTCGTGCGGCCCGTGTCCGAGGTGGGGCGGGTGCTCACGGCGGTCGCCGAGGGTGATCTGTCGCCTCGCATGGAGCTGCGCGCCCAGGTGCCCGAGGGGGCGGGGCATCCGCTGCGCGGGGAGTTCCTGAAGGTCGGACGGACGGTCAACAACCTTGTCGACCAGCTCTCCACCTTCACGGACGAGGTCACCCGCGTCGCCAGCGAGGTCGGCACCGAGGGCAAGCTCGGCGGCCAGGCGCGCGTCCGCGGAATGTCCGGTTCGTGGAAAGACCTGACCGATTCGGTCAACACGATGGCGTACCGGCTCACCGCGCAGGTGCGTGACATTGCTCTCGTCACCACTGCGGTGGCCAAGGGTGACTTGTCCCGGAAGGTCACGGTTCACGTCGCGGGCGAGATGCTCGAGCTGAAGAACACCGTGAACACGATGGTGGACCAGCTGTCGTCCTTCTCCTCCGAGGTCACGCGAGTGGCGCGCGAGGTGGGTACGGAGGGCGAGCTCGGCGGGCAGGCGCAGGTGCCCGGTGTGGCCGGCGTGTGGAAGGACCTCACCGATTCGGTGAACCTCATGGCCGGCAACCTCACCGCCCAGGTGCGGGGGATCGCTCAGGTCACTACAGCTGTGGCGAACGGTGATCTGTCCCAGAAGGTGACGGTGTCCGCGCGGGGCGAGGTCGCCCAGCTCGCCGAGACCATCAACCAGATGACCGAGACGCTGCGTACGTTCGCGGACGAGGTCACGCGTGTCGCCAACGAGGTGGGGGCCGAGGGCCAGCTCGGCGGCCAGGCCAATGTGCCGGGCGCGGCCGGGACCTGGAAGGACCTGACCGACTCCGTCAACACCGTCTTCAGGAACCTGACCACACAGGTGCGCGACATCGCGACCGTCACCACGGCCGTGGCCAACGGTGACCTCTCGCAGAAGGTCACCGTCGATGTCGCCGGCGAGATGCTGGAGCTGAAGAACACCGTCAACACGATGGTGGACCAGCTGTCGGCCTTCGGTTCCGAAGTCACGCGTGTGGCGCGGGAGATCGGTGTCGAGGGTGAGCTCGGCGGTCAGGCGCTGGTGGTGGGTGCGGCAGGTACGTGGAAGGACCTGACCGACTCTGTGAACACGGCTTTCCGGAACCTCACCGGTCAGGTGCGCAACATCGCCCAGGTGACGACGGCCGTGGCCAACGGTGACCTCTCGCAGAAGGTCACCGTCGACGTCTCCGGCGAGATGCTTCAGTTGAAGAACACCGTGAACACGATGGTGGATCAGCTGTCGTCGTTCGCCGACCAGGTGACCCGCATGGCCCGCGACGTGGGCACGGAGGGCCGGCTCGGCGGGCAGGCCCGGGTGGACGGGGTGAGCGGTACGTGGAAGGAACTCACCGACTCCGTCAACTTCATGGCCGGCAACCTGACGTCGCAGGTGCGGCAGATCGCTCAGGTCACCACGGCCGTGGCGCGCGGTGACCTGTCGCAGAAGATCGACGTGGACGCGCGCGGCGAGATCCTCGAGCTGAAGAACACCATCAACACGATGGTCGACCAGCTCTCCGCCTTCGCCGACCAGGTCACGCGGGTGGCCCGCGAGGTGGGCACGGAAGGACGCCTCGGCGGTCAGGCGCAGGTGCCCGGCGTCGCCGGTGTGTGGCGGGATCTGACGGATTCCGTGAACGGCATGGCCGGCAACCTCACGGCCCAGGTGCGCAACATCGCGCAGGTCGCCACCGCGGTCGCCCGCGGTGACCTGTCGCAGAAGATCGACGTGGACGCGCGCGGCGAGATCCTCGAGCTGAAGAACACCCTCAACACGATGGTGGACCAGCTCTCCGCGTTCGCCGAGCAGGTCACGCGGGTGGCCCGTGAGGTGGGTACGGACGGCATCCTCGGCGGTCAGGCCGAGGTGCAGGGTGTGTCCGGTACGTGGAAGGACCTCACCCAGTCCGTGAACTTCATGGCGAACAACCTGACTCTTCAGGTGCGCAACATCGCCGAGGTCACCACGGCGGTCGCCCGGGGCGACCTGTCCAAGAAGATCACCGTCGACGCCAAGGGCGAGATCCTCGAACTCGTCACCACCGTGAACACGATGGTCGACCAGCTGTCGGCCTTCGCGGAGCAGGTGAACCGGGTCGCCCGCGAGGTGGGCACCGAGGGCCAACTGGGCGGCCAGGCAAGGGTCCCGGGTGTCACGGGCATCTGGAAGGACCTCAGCGACAACGTCAACCTCATGGCCAACAACCTGACCATGCAGGTGCGCAACATCTCCCAGGTCGCCAACGCCGTGGCGGGGGGCGACCTGACCCGCACGGTGACCATCGAGGCGCGCGGCGAGGTCGCCCAACTCGCCGACACGTTCAACACGATGGTGAAGACCCTGAGTTCGTTCGCCGACCAGGTCACCAAGGTGGCCCGCGAGGTGGGCACGGACGGCATCCTCGGCGGTCAGGCCCGCGTTCCCGGCGTGGCCGGCACGTGGAAGGACCTCACCGAGTCCGTGAACGGCATGGCCTCGAACCTCACCGGCCAGGTGCGCAACATCGCGATGGTCACGACCGCCATCGCCAAGGGCGACCTGACCAAGAAGATCGACATCGACGCGCGGGGCGAGATCCTCGAACTGAAGACGACGATCAACACGATGGTCGACCAGCTGTCGTCGTTCGCCGACCAGGTCACCCGGGTCGCCCGCGAGGTGGGCACCGAGGGACAGCTCGGCGGCCAGGCACGCGTGCGCGATGTCGACGGCACCTGGCGCGACCTGACCGAGTCCGTGAACGAGATGGCCGGAAACCTGACCCGTCAGGTGCGCGCCATCGCGGCCGTGGCCACCGCGGTGACCCGCGGCGATCTCAACCTCAAGATCGACGTCGACGCGGCGGGCGAGATCCAGGTCCTCCAGGACAACATCAACAAGATGATCTCCAACCTGCGCGACACCACGATCGCCAACGAGGAGCAGGACTGGCTCAAGGGCAACCTGGCCCGCATCTCCGGTCTGCTGCAGGGCCGCCGCGACCTCGACGACGTGGCCTCGCTCATCATGAGCGAGCTGACGCCGGTGGTCTCCGCGCAGCACGGCGCGTTCTTCATGGCGATGCCCCTGGACGAGGGAGCCGACGCGGCGACCAGTGACGAGGACGCGTACGAACTGCGCATGCTCGGCAGCTACGGCTACTCCATGGGCTCGATGCCGACCTCCTTCCGGCCCGGTGAGACGCTCATCGGCACCGCCGCCCAGGAGAAGCGCACGATCATCGTGGACAACGCCCCCAGCGGCTACCTGAAGATCGCCTCGGGGCTCGGGGAGGCGCCGCCCGCGCAGGTCATCGTGATCCCGGTGCTCTTCGAGGGCACGGTGCTCGGGGTGATCGAGCTGGCGTCGTTCACGCCGTTCGCGCAGATCCAGAAGGACTTCCTCAACCAGATCGCCGAGATGATCGCGACGAGCGTCAACACCATCTCCGTGAACACCAAGACCGAGGTGCTGCTCAAGCAGTCCCAGGAGCTGACCGAGCAACTCAGGGAGCGCTCGGCCGAGTTGGAGAACCGGCAGAAGGCCCTCCAGGCGTCCAACGCCGAACTGGAGGAGAAGGCCGAACTGCTCGCCCAGCAGAACCGTGACATCGAGGTCAAGAACACCGAGATCGAAGAGGCGCGGCAGGTCCTCGAGGAGCGCGCCGAACAGCTCGCGGTGTCGATGCGCTACAAGAGCGAGTTCCTCGCCAACATGTCGCACGAGCTGCGCACGCCGCTCAACTCGCTGCTGATCCTCGCCAAGCTGCTCGCCGACAACGCCGACGCGAACCTCACGCCGAAGCAGGTCGAGTTCGCCGAGACGATCCACGGAGCGGGCTCCGACCTGCTCCAGCTGATCAACGACATCCTGGACCTGTCGAAGGTCGAGGCGGGCAAGATGGACGTCTCGCCGACGCGGATCGCCCTGGTGCAGCTCGTCGACTACGTGGAGGCCACGTTCCGGCCGCTCACCGCGGAGAAGCAACTCGACTTCTCCGTACGGGTGTCGCCGGAACTGCCCACCACGCTGCACACCGACGAACAGCGCCTCCTCCAGGTGCTGCGCAACCTGCTCTCCAACGCGGTGAAGTTCACCGACTCCGGAGCCGTCGAGCTGGTCATCAGGCCGGCCGGGAACGACGTACCGAACGCGATCCGTGAACAGCTTCTGGAGGCCGGGTCGTTGCGGGACGCGGACGGCGATCTGATCGCGTTCTCCGTCACCGATACCGGTATCGGTATCGCGGCCAGCAAGATGCGGGTCATCTTCGAGGCGTTCAAGCAGGCCGACGGCACGACCAGCCGCAAGTACGGCGGTACGGGCCTCGGGCTCTCCATCAGCCGGGAGATCGCCCGCCTGCTGGGCGGCGAGATCCACGCGGCGAGCGAGCCCGGACGCGGCTCCACGTTCACGCTGTACCTGCCGCTGCACCCGAGCGAACTGCCGCCCCAGGGCTATGCGCAGCTCGCCCCGGCCGTCGAGCCGGGCCGGCCGCTCGCCCTGGACGCCGCGCCGGAGCCGGCCGCCGAGGTGGAGACCCCGGCGGAGGTGAAGTCGTACCGGGAGACGCAGAACGGCGCCGCGGCGCTCTTCAGGCGCCGTCGCAGGTCCGCCTCGGCACCGGAGCCGCGCGCGGCCCTGCCGGCCCGGCCCATGCCCGCTCAGGAGCCGTGGGAGGCCGTGGCCGAGGAGATCTCCGCGCCGACGCCGCGGCGCGGGATCAAGTTCGGCGGCGAGAAGGTGCTCATCGTCGACGACGACATCCGCAACGTCTTCGCCCTGACCAGCGTTCTCGAGCAGCACGGCCTGTCGGTCCTGTACGCGGAGAACGGGCGTGAGGGCATCGAGGTCCTGGAGCAGCACGACGATGTGACCGTGGTGCTGATGGACATCATGATGCCGGAGATGGACGGGTATGCGACGACCACGGCGATCCGGCGGATGCCGCAGTTCGCCGGGCTGCCGATCATCGCGCTCACCGCGAAGGCGATGAAGGGCGACCGGGAGAAGGCGATCGAGTCCGGCGCCTCCGACTACGTCACGAAGCCGGTCGACCCGGATCATCTGCTCTCCGTGATGGAACAGTGGATGCGCGGTGAGTGACCGGAAAACGGAATTTTCACGCAGAGTTGCTGACTGAGTGTGGCCAAGGCCGTGTAGAAGTGCGGTGTACGGGGAACCTTCTGGTCCCCCACCGCGTTTCTGCTACGTGCACAGTGACATCGCGGTGACAGGGTGTGGCGACAGGCGGGGTGCGGCTACCATGACCGGCACAAGGACGGGCGGCGCAAGGGAGTCGTTCCCCGGGGCGGCGACAGGAGCCTCCCCGAGTCCTGCGGACAGGGGCGGCCCCATGCCGGGGCGAGGAGGGCGGGCCATGGTGCAGAAGGCCAAGATCCTCCTGGTCGATGACCGGCCGGAGAATCTGCTGGCGCTGGAGGCCATCCTCTCTGCGCTCGATCAGACGCTGGTGCGGGCATCGTCCGGGGAGGAAGCACTCAAAGCGCTGCTCACGGACGACTTCGCGGTCATTCTGCTCGACGTTCAGATGCCGGGAATGGATGGTTTCGAAACCGCGGCGCACATCAAGCGCCGAGAGCGGACTCGGGACATCCCGATCATCTTCCTCACAGCGATCAACCACGGGCCGCATCACACCTTCCGGGGGTACGCGGCCGGCGCGGTGGACTACATCTCCAAGCCGTTCGACCCGTGGGTGCTGCGTGCGAAGGTGTCGGTGTTCGTCGAGCTGTACATGAAGAACTGCCAACTGCGGGAGCAGGCGGCACTGCTGCGTCTCCAGCTGGAGGGTGGCGGCAAGGCCGTCGGTGACGCGAAGGAGCCCGCGGGGCTGCTCGCCGAGCTGTCCGCGCGGCTCGCGGCCGTCGAGGAGCAGGCCGAAGCGCTGTCCAAGCAGCTCGACGACGAGTCGGCGGACGCGGCGGCGGTCGCCACGGCCGCTCATCTGGAGCGCAAACTCACCGGTCTGCGCAGAGCACTCGACGCACTGGAACCCGGTACGGGCAGCGGTGCGCCGTCCGTCCCGTCCCAGAACTGAGCAGCCGGACCGGCCTTGAGGGCGCGTCACTTCACACGGCGTCAGATCGCGACACAAACGGGTGAAGCCACGACCACACGTGTCCCCGGCGCCCTCCCCCGGTAACCTCCCACCTATGGCCTCACGTCCCGCAGCCAAGAAGACGCCCGCGAAGAAGACGGCGGCGCCGACCAAGGCTCCGGCGAAGAAGGCCGCTGCGAAAAAGGCGCCCGCGAAGAAGGCACCGCCCAAGAAGGCGGCTGCCAAGAAGGCCCCGCCGAAGCCCGCACCCAATCCCACCGGCGGCCTCTACAGGCTCGTACGCGCCGTGTGGCTCGGCGTCGCCCACAGCGTCGGAGCGATGTTCCGCGGCATAGGGCGGGGCGCGAAGGGGCTCGACCCGGCGCACCGCAAGGACGGCCTGGCGTTGCTGCTGCTCGGTGTCGCGCTGATCTGCGCCGCCGGGACCTGGTCCAATCTGCAAGGTCCCGTGGGGGACCTCGTCGAGATGCTGGTGACCGGCGCGTTCGGCCGGCTCGATCTGCTGGTGCCGCTGCTGCTCGGCTTCATCGCCGTGCGCCTGATCCTGCACCCCGAGAAGCCCGAGGCGAACGGGCGGATCGTCATCGGCCTCTCCGCGCTGGTCGTCGGCGTGCTCGGCCAGGTCCACATCGCCTGCGGCTCGCCCGCGCGCAGCGAAGGTATGCAGGCCATACAGGATGCGGGCGGCCTCATCGGCTGGGCCGTCGCGACCCCGCTGAGCTTCACCATGACCCAGGTACTCGCGGTCCCGATGCTCGTCCTGCTCACCGTCTTCGGGCTGCTCGTGGTCACCGCGACACCGGTCAACGCGATCCCGCAGCGGCTGCGGCTGCTCGGCGTGCGCCTCGGCATCGTGCACGACGACGCGCTCGTCGGGGACACCGTCGACGGCGAGTACGACGACGAGTGGCGCGAGGCCACGCCCGCGCGCGGGCGGCGGCGCCCGGCGGCCCGGGAGGAGCCGCAGGGCTACGACCCCGACCGGATAGAGGAAGACGCCCTCTCCAAGCGGCGCAGGCCTCGGCGCACGTCCGTACAGCCCGCCATGGAGCGCCCCATGGACGCCGTGGACGTGGCCGCGGCCGCCGCCGCGGCCCTCGACGGGGCGGTGCTGCACGGGATGCCGCCGTCGCCGCTCGTCGCCGACCTGACCCAGGGCGTCGGCGGGGAACGCACGGGGGAGCGCACCGGGGACGTCTCCGCGCCGGAGCGCACGGCGCCCGTACCGACCGCGCGCGGCAGGAAGGCCGGGCAGGCCCCGCCGGCCGCGCCGGAGCCCGAGACGCCGTCCAAGCTCGCCGTGCCCGACCTGACCAAGTCCTCGCCCGACGCGCCGCGCGACCTGCCGCCGCGCGCCGAGCAGCTCCAGCTCGCCGGCGACATCACCTACTCGCTGCCCTCGCTCGACCTGCTGACCCGCGGCGGGCCCGGCAAGTCGCGCAGCGCCGCCAACGACGCCGTCGTCGAATCGCTCTCGACCGTCTTCACCGAGTTCAAGGTCGACGCCGCCGTCACCGGCTTCACGCGCGGTCCGACGGTCACCCGGTACGAGGTCGAGCTCGGCCCCGCGGTGAAGGTCGAGAAGATCACGGCGCTGGCCAAGAACATCGCGTACGCCGTCGCCTCCCCGGACGTGCGGATCATCAGCCCGATCCCCGGCAAGTCCGCGGTCGGCATCGAGATCCCGAACACGGACCGCGAGATGGTCAACGTCGGGGACGTGCTGCGCCTGGCGGACGCCGCCGAGGACGACCACCCGATGCTGGTCGCGCTCGGCAAGGACGTCGAGGGCGGCTATGTGATGGCGAACATGGCCAAGATGCCGCACATCCTGGTCGCGGGTGCCACGGGCTCCGGCAAGTCGTCCTGCATCAACTGTCTGATCACCTCGATCATGGTGCGGGCGACCCCCGAGGACGTTCGGATGGTCCTCGTCGACCCCAAGCGCGTGGAGCTGACCGCGTACGAGGGGATTCCGCACCTCATCACCCCGATCATCACCAACCCCAAGCGGGCCGCCGAGGCGCTGCAGTGGGTCGTGCGGGAGATGGATCTGCGCTACGACGACCTCGCGGCCTTCGGCTACCGGCACATCGACGACTTCAATCAGGCCATCAGGGACGGCAAGCTCAAGACGCCCGAGGGCAGTGAGCGCGAGCTGAAGCCGTACCCGTACCTGCTGGTGATCGTCGACGAGCTCGCCGACCTGATGATGGTCGCGCCGAGGGACGTGGAAGACTCGATCGTGCGGATCACGCAGCTCGCGCGTGCGGCCGGAATCCATCTGGTCCTCGCCACCCAGCGGCCCTCGGTCGACGTCGTCACCGGCCTCATCAAGGCCAATGTGCCCTCGCGGCTCGCCTTCGCCACCTCCTCGCTCGCCGACAGCCGCGTCATCCTGGACCAGCCCGGCGCCGAGAAGCTGATCGGCAAGGGCGACGGGCTCTTCCTGCCCATGGGCGCGAACAAGCCGACCCGTATGCAGGGCGCATTCGTCACCGAGGACGAGATCCAGGCCGTCGTGCAGCACTGCAAGGACCAGATGGCGCCCGTCTTCCGGGAAGACGTCGTCGTGGGCACCAAGCAGAAGAAGGAGATCGACGAGGACATCGGCGACGACCTGGAGCTGCTGTGCGCCGCGGTGGAGCTGGTCGTCTCCACCCAGTTCGGGTCGACGTCCATGCTCCAGCGCAAGCTGCGCGTGGGCTTCGCGAAGGCCGGCCGGCTGATGGACCTCATGGAGTCGCGGAGCATCGTCGGCCCGACCGAGGGATCCAAGGCGCGGGACGTGCTCGTGAAGCCGGACGAACTCGATGGAGTGCTCGCGGTGATCCGCGGGGAGGCTCAACCTTAGGCCGGTCGGACCCGGACCGGGCGGCCCGGAATCGCGCAGTCCTGGACCGGCGCGATTTCGATGTCACTCGTAAGGGAATCCGGGGCAACCGTTTCCTCATCCCGTACGTCAAGTTGAGGGAAGGGGCGACGCCTTGTCGACCACCAGAACCTCGGGTCACGCCGGTGGCTCTGATGGCGTACAAAGTCCGACCGCCCGGTTGCCCCACCCTTTCGTACCCCCCCTAGACTGAACCTCCAGCAGGTGGCTACACGCTCGAAAGGCGCCCCCGTGTCCATCGGCAACTCCCCTGAAGACGACCGCCCTTCGGAAGACCACATCCCGCAAGCGGGCGATGACCGGCCGTCGATCGGTCAGGTCCTGCAGCAGGCACGTGTCGCCGCGGATCTCACTGTCGACGAGGTCAGCCAGTCGACCCGGGTGCGCATTCCGATCGTCCATGCGATCGAACAGGACGATTTCTCGCGCTGTGGTGGCGACGTGTACGCGCGTGGCCACATCCGCACGCTCGCGCGTGCCGTGGGGATCGATCCCGAACCCCTGCTCGCGCAGTTCGGCGCCGAGCACGGCGGACGGCCCGCCCCGACACCGGCCACACCGCTGTTCGAGGCCGAGCGCATCCGTTCCGAGCCCCGTCGGCCGAACTGGACGGCCGCCATGGTCGCCGCGATCGTCGCGGTCATCGCCTTCGTGGGCTACACGGCGGTGAACGGCGGGGGCGGCGACAGCGACAAGCAGCAGGCCGCCGAGGGCGCGACCCCCAGCACGTCCAAGCCCACCAGCCCCAAGCCGAAGCCCAGCACCAAGAAGCCCTCCGACCCGAAGCCGAACCCGTCCGACAGCGCCATCGCGGCCGCCCCGCGCGACAAGGTCACCGTCAAGATCAACGCGGCGGACGGGCGCAGCTGGATCTCCGCGAAGGACCACAACGGACGGCTTCTGTTCGACGGAGTGCTCGAACAGGGTCAGTCGAAGACCTTCCAGGACAACCAGAAGGTCGACGTGGTGCTGGGTGATGCCGGTGCCGTCCAGCTGTATGTGAACGGGAAGAAGATCCAGGACGAGTTCCAGGCCGGTCAGGTCGAGCGGCTCACGTACACCAAGGGCGATCCCGAGGTCGGCTGACACCCCCGTCCGGTGGCCTCGGCGATCTCCCGGTAACCCTCCCGGCGAGGGCTGTCGGTGGGACGAAGTAGTCTTGAGTCCATGCCCGAACGCCGTACCGTCGCACTTGTCACTCTTGGCTGCGCCCGTAACGAGGTGGACTCGGAGGAGCTCGCAGGCCGCCTGGAGGCGGACGGCTGGGAGCTCGTCGAGGACGCCGAGTCCGCCGATGTCGCCGTCGTGAACACCTGTGGCTTCGTCGAAGCCGCCAAGAAGGACTCCGTCGACGCCCTCCTCGAAGCCAATGACCTCAAGGGGCATGGCAGAACCCAGGCCGTCGTGGCGGTGGGCTGCATGGCCGAGCGGTACGGCAAGGAGCTCGCCGAGGCCCTCCCCGAAGCCGACGGTGTGCTCGGCTTCGACGACTACGAGGACATCTCCGGCCGCCTCCAGACCATCCTGTCGGGCGGGAGCGTGGAGGCCCACGCCCCGCGCGACCGGCGCAAGCTGCTGCCCATCAGCCCGGCCGAGCGCCAGGAGGCGGGCTCCGGCATCGCCCTGCCGGGGCACGCCCCGGTCGTGGAGCTGACCGAGCTTCCCGAGGGTGTCGCGCCCGCGTCCGGGCCCCGCGCGCCGCTGCGGCGCCGGCTCGACGGGGCGCCCGTGGCCTCCGTGAAGCTGGCCTCCGGCTGCGACCGGCGGTGCACCTTCTGCGCCATCCCCTCGTTCCGCGGCTCGTTCATCTCCCGCCGCCCGTCCGACGTGCTCAACGAGACGCGGTGGCTCGCCGAGCAGGGTGTCAAGGAGGTCATGCTGGTCTCCGAGAACAACACCTCGTACGGCAAGGACCTCGGTGACATCCGTCTCCTGGAGTCGCTGCTGCCCGAGCTGGCCGGTGTCGACGGGATCGAGCGGGTGCGGGTGAGCTATCTGCAGCCCGCCGAGATGCGGCCGGGGCTCATCGACGTGCTGACGGGGACCGAGAAGGTCGTCCCGTACTTCGATCTCTCCTTCCAGCACTCGGCTCCCTCGGTGCTGCGCTCGATGCGGCGCTTCGGCGACACCGACCGCTTCCTGGAGCTGCTCGACACCATTCGGAGCAAGGCGCCGCAGGCGGGTGTCCGGTCGAACTTCATCGTGGGCTTCCCCGGTGAGTCCGAGGCCGATTTCGCCGAGCTGGAGCGGTTCCTGAACGGCGCGCGGCTGGATGCCATCGGCGTCTTCGGCTACTCCGACGAGGAGGGCACGGAAGCGGCCACGTACGAGAACAAGCTGGACGAGGACGTCGTCGCCGAGCGGCTCGCGCGTGTGTCGCGTCTCGCCGAGCAGCTGGTGTCGCAGCGGGCCGAGGACCGCCTGGGCGAGACCGTGGAGGTGCTCGTCGAGTCGGTGGACGCCGAGGACGGCGTGCTCGGCCGCGGCGCGCACCAGGCACCGGAGACGGACGGCCAGGTGCGGCTCACGGGCGGCGAGCGACTGAGTGTCGGCCGTATGGTCGTGGCAAAGGTGGTCGGGACCGAGGGAGTGGACCTCGTCGCCGAGCCGCTCGACGGGCTTGAGGAGGCAGGCAGATGACCGGAGTGCCGGCATCCGCCGCGGGTGGCACCGGTAGGCCGGCGCCCGGCGGCAAGCTGGGCACTGCGGCCGTGAACCAGGCCAGCCTGTGGAACATCGCCAACATCCTGACCATGATCCGGCTGCTCCTGGTGCCGGGTTTCGTGGCGCTGATGCTGGCCGACGGGGGCTACGACCCGGCGATGCGGGCGTGGGCCTGGGCGGCGTTCGCCGTCGCCATGATCACGGACGTCTTCGACGGTCATCTGGCCCGTACGTACAACCTGGTCACCGACTTCGGGAAGATCGCCGACCCCATCGCCGACAAGGCGATCATGGGAGCGGCGCTGATCTGTCTGTCGTCGCTCGGTGACCTGCCGTGGTGGGTGACCGGCGTCATCCTCGGGCGTGAGCTGGGAATCACCCTGCTGCGCTTCGTGGTGATCAGGTACGGGGTCATCCCGGCCAGCCGCGGCGGCAAGATGAAGACCCTCGCGCAGGGCACGGCCGTGGGCATGTACGTGCTCGCGCTGACCGGGCCGCTCGCGACGTTCCGGTTCTGGGTGATGGCGGTGGCCGTGGTGCTCACCGTGATCACCGGCCTCGACTACGTACGACAGGCGGTCGTGCTGCGTCGCGCCGGACTGGCCGAGGCGCAGGCCGCCGCGGCTGTCTCCCAGGCCGCAGCGGCCGGTCAGACGCCTTCGGAGGCGGCCGAGAAGTGACGTACGGGGCTGCCGAGGCGCTGCGGCTGTTGACGGAGCGAGGGGAGACCCTTGCCGTCGCCGAGTCGCTGACCGGCGGTCTCGTCGCCGCGGAGCTGGTGTCCGTGCCGGGGGCCTCGAAGGCCTTCCGCGGCTCCGTCACCGCGTACGCCACCGAGCTCAAGCACACGGTGCTCGGAGTGGACGCGGGACTGCTCGCCGCGCACGGCGCCGTCCACCCGGATGTGGCGCTCCAGATGGCCGCCGGAGTGCGCGACGCGCTCGGTGCGCACTGGGGGATCGCCACCACCGGCGTCGCGGGCCCCGAGCCCCAGGACGGGCAGCCGGTGGGCACCGTCTTCGTCGCCGTGGCAGGGCCCGAGGGGCCTGGGACGGACGGTTCCCGGCATGTACCGGATTTCGCTGGTAGCCGCAAAGTGCTCCGGCTGCGGTTGAACGGCGGCCGGGCGGAAATTCGTAGAGAGAGTGTACGGAGCGTGCTCGGGCTGCTCGCGGAAGAGCTGGTCGGAGGGCATTCCGGCGAACGTACTGGGAATGCGCGGACACAGGATACGGAACAGAACGGGGGGTTTTGATGTTTGCAGCCCTGAGTGAACACGACATCGCTCCCCGCACGGCCGCCGCCCAAGGCGGTACGGTGGGGCGTGAAGGATGCGGCTACGCGGTCCGAGGAGGGAGCCACCGATGATTCTGCTCCGTCGCCTGCTGGGTGACGTGCTGCGTCGGCAGCGCCAGCGCCAGGGCCGTACTCTGCGCGAAGTCTCCTCGTCCGCCCGAGTCTCGCTCGGTTATCTCTCCGAGGTGGAGCGGGGGCAGAAGGAGGCATCCTCCGAACTGCTCTCCGCGATCTGCGACGCGCTTGACGTACGGATGTCCGAGTTGATGCGCGAGGTGAGCGACGAGCTCGCTCTCGCGGAGCTGGCCGCGTCGGCGGCAGCCGTCCCTTCGGAGCCGGTGCCAGCGCCGGTTCGCCCGATGCTCAATGCCGTCTCCGTGACCGGCGTCCCGCCGGAACGGGTGACGATCAAGGCACCTGCGGAGGCCGTGGACGTCGTCGCGGCGTAGTGCCTGAGCACAGCATGAGTGTGAGAAGAGCCCCGGTCGGCATCGCCGACCGGGGCTTCTTCGTATGTCCGTTGTCGTACGTATATGTCATTGTTGGTGATGATTTCGATACGGAGGTAACGGATGTACGTCGTGAAGAGCCCGCTGTCCGATGCTGACCTGAAGACCGTCTCCGAGGCACTACAAGGAGCCTTGGTCGACCTGGTGGATCTCTCACTGGTGGCGAAGCAGGTCCACTGGAACGTGGTCGGTCCCCGCTTCCGGTCCGTGCATCTGCAGCTCGACGAGGTCGTGGACACCGCGCGCCTGCATTCCGACACGGTGGCCGAGCGGGCCTCCACGCTCGGGGTGTCGCCGGACGGCCGGGCCGGGACCGTGGCCGCCACCAGCGGGATCGGCGCCGTCGCCGACGGCTGGGTCAAGGACGTGGACGCCGTGGGGACGCTCGTGGACGCCCTCGGCGCCGTGATCACCCGGATGCGGGAGCGGATCGACGCGACCGGTGACGCGGACCCCGTCAGCCAGGACATCTTCATCGCCATCACGGCCGACCTGGAGAAGCATCACTGGATGTTCCAGGCCGAGAACGGCGGCTGAGCCCCTGCCGCGCGACCGGGAGCGTGCCGTCTCGACGGTGGCGCGCCCCGGTGCGCCCTGTCCGTGAGGTGCGGGCGTCATTAGCGTCGGGATGTGGCGAGTGGTGCAGGCGTCGTGAGTATCGGGCAGTGGCCAGTGGTGCGGGACGGGTGGAGGTGAGCGGGCGGTGACGGTGGGCCGGTGGCGAGCGCTGCGCTGGATACCCGCCGTGCTGGTCGGGGCGCTGTGGTGGTGGGGAGTGCTGCGGCTGGCCTTCGCGCCGGACGCGGGGGCGTTCGAGGGGGCCGTCGCCGCGGGGGGCTGGGGGCTGAGTCTGCTGCCGGTGCACGCGTTGCCCAAGTCGAAGGCCGCCGGCGTCGCGGGAATGCCGGGTCACCACGGTGCCCGGCGGGTGCGGGTCAGGGCGCTGCGGGCCGGGCAGGATGCCGCGGGCGGGTTGTCGGGACTGGTCACCAGGGCATGGCGACGCCTCCGTTCGGGCGGAGGATCTGGCCCGTCGTGAAGGACGCGGCGTCAGAGGCGAGATGCAGCACCGCGTGCGCGATCTCGTCCGGCTCGCCGACCCGGCCGAGCGGGGTCATCCGCGTCATCAGGGACTCCGTGTGGGCCTGGGCGCGATCGTCGTGCCGGGTCGTCATCGGGGTGCGGATCCAGCCGGGAGCGACCGCGTTGACCCGGATGCCGTGCGGTCCGACCTCCGTCGCGAGTGTCTTCGTCAGCTGGACGACGGCCGCCTTGGCGACGCCGTAGCAGAGCAGGCCCGGGCCGCCGGTGTCCACGGCGCCGGACGCCATCGTGACGATGCTGCCGCGAGTCCCGCTCGCGATCATCGTGCGGGCCGCTTCCTGGCAGGCGTACAGGACGCCCTTGAAGTTGATGGAGAGTACGCGGTCGAGGTCCTCGTCGCGGGTCTCCAGGACGGGGCTGGAGTGCATGATCCCGGCGATCGCGGCCATGATGTCGAGGCCGCCGCTGCCGTCGCCGGTGGGGCGGGACGCCGTGGCGATCGCCTCGGTGAGCTGGGTGCGATCGCTGACGTCGAGCGGGTGCGGGTGCGCGGTGCCGCCGTCCTGCTTGATGAGGTCCGTCGTCTCGTGCAGGCCCTGTTCGTCGCGGTCCGCGCAGTGCACGGTGGCTCCGGCCCGGGCGAGCAGGACGGCCGAGGCGCGGCCGATGCCGCTCGCCGCGCCGGTGACGAATGCGGTGCGTCCGGTGAGGTCGTACGCCGTGACAGGCATGCAAGGACCGTACGAGCATTTCTGACGGGTCGTCAATTGTCGTGCGCGATCCGAAGTGCGGGCTGCTTCCGCGGGGGCTGCTTCTACGGTGTCGGGCCGTGCTGGCAGCGCGGGCACCAGTAGGTGGGGCGTTCACGGGATCCGTCGCCCTGGTTCGCCTTGCGGATCGGGGTGCGGCAGCGCAGGCAGGGGCGTGGGGCGCGGCCGTAGACGTAGAGGTGCTCGCCGGGGTGGGAGCTGCCGGTGGTGATGCGGGTCGGGCGGTCGCGGTTGGCTTCGAGAAGCTTCTTGGCGAGCAGGGGGAGCCGGGCGGCGGCCTCGTCCGGCAGTTCGCCGACCGGGAGCCAGGGAGTGACGCGCAGGAGGAAGCAGAGCTCGGACTTGTAGACATTGCCGATCCCGGCGAGATTGCGCTGGTCGAGGAGGGCTTCGCCGAGCGGGCGGGCCGGGTCGTCGAACAGGTTGCGCAGGGCCGTGTCGGGGTCCCAGTCGGGGCCGAGCAGATCGGGGCCGAGGTGGCCGACGGCCTTGGACTCCTCCGCCGTGCGCAGGAGTTCGAGGACGGGGAGTCGATAGCCGACGGCCGTGCGGGTCTCGTTGCCGAGGATCGCGCGGATCTGGTGGGCGGGACCGCCGCGCCAGCGCTCGCCCGGGGCGTAGATCTTCCAGGAGCCGTCCATCCGCAGGTGCGAGTGGAGCGTGAGGCCGCCCTCGACGCGGGTCAGCAGATGCTTGCCGCGCGCGGTGACGTCCAGGACCGTACGGCCGGTGAGGTCGGCCGTGGCGAACCGGGGGACGCGCAGGTCGGAGCGGGTTAGCACCTGGCCCGCGAGGGCGGTGTGCAGCCGCTTCGCGGCTTGCAGGACGGTGTCTCCTTCGGGCATGAAACTCAGCGTAGGCGGGGTGGGGGGCGGGTGGCATGCCGTGTGGCTGTGGCTGTGGCTGTGGGCTGGGGTGTGCGGGCGCGCCGTTGGAGGGGCCTGTGGTGTGGGCGGGTGCGGGTGCGGGTGCGTTGTGGCTGGTCGCGCAGTTCCCCGCGCCCCTGACGGGGCCCGGATGGGCCATACGGCTCAGGCGCGCAGGCGCAGGCCGCGGGGTGTCGCGTGGAAGCCGGATTCTTCCAGCAGGGAGGCGTACGGGGAGGTGAGTGCGGCCGTGCCGTTGATCCGTTCGACCGTGATCGTGCCCAGCGCGCCGGAGCGGGCCGCGTCGGCGAGTGCTCGCGCCGCCGCGGGCAGGCGGGGGTCGTCGGCCAGCTCGGCGGGGGTGGGGGCCGCGGCGTCCGCCGAGGGGGTGCCGTCGGTGGCCGGCCAGGCCAGCAGGGTCTTCCCGCCGCGCTCCATGTAGAGCGTCAGTTCGCCGTCGGCGAGGACCACGAGGGAGCCCGCCTTGCGGCCCGGCTTGTGGCCGGCGCCGGTGGGGGGCTCCGGCCAGGACAGGGCCGCCCCGTACGCGTTCGCCGGGTCGGCCGCTGCCAGGACCAGGGCGCGGGGTGCGTCGCTCTTCGTGGCGGGCGTGTCGGCCGGGGCGTAGGGGTCCGGCGGGGGCGCGCCGCGCTCCCGCGCGGTCGCCGCCGCGCGCAGCCGGTCCACGGCGCCGTCCATGGCGAACTGGGCCGCGCCCAGACCCTCCACGACATAGCCGCGCCTGGCCTGGCCGCTCTCCTCGAAGACGGACAGCACCCGGTACACCGCCGAGAAGCCGCCCTCGATGCCTTCGGCGGCCACGGCGCCGCGGGTCACCACGCCGTGCCGGTCGAGGAGGGTGCGGGCCAGGGCGTGGGCGCGCACCGTCGGGTCGCTCTCCTGGGCGGGCAGCACGGACCAGCGGCCCGCGACCGTGGGCGGGCCGGTGCGCGACGTGGCGCGGGCGGCCGCCGTGAGGCTTCCGTAGCGCCCGCGCGGGATGCCGCGGCGGGCCCGGTGGGCGGTGGATCCGGCGGTGCGTCCGGAGCCGAGGAGGGCGCGCATCGGTGCCAGCGTGTCGTTCGTGAGCCGGCCCGACCAGGCCAGCTCCCACAGGGCGTCGGCCAGTTGGGGATCGGTGGCCTCGGGGTGGGTGGTGGCGCGGACCTGGTCGGCGATCTGCCGGAAGAACAGGCCGTAGCCGCCCGCGAGGGTGTCCAGGACCGACTGGTGGAGCGCCGTCGGCTCCAGCGGGTGCGGGGGTGGCAGGAGGAGCGGCGCGGTGTCGGCGAGGTAGAGACTGACCCAGCCGTCCTTGCCGGGCAGTGAGCCCGCTCCGGCCCACACCACCTCGCCGGACGCCGTGAGTTCGTCCAGCATCGCCGGTACGTAGCCGGAGACGCGGGAGGGCAGGACCAGCTTCTCCAGTGCGGAGGCGGGCACCGAGGCACCCTGGAGCTGCTCGACGGCGCGGGCCAGGCCGTCGATGCCGCGCAGGCCGTGACCGCCCAAGTGCTGCCACTGGGGCAGGAACTGGGCCAGGGCGGCAGGGGGCACCGGCTCCAGCTCGTGGCGGAGCGCGGCCAGCGAGCGGCGGCGCAGGCGGCGCAGCACGGCGGCGTCGCACCACTCCTGGCCGATGCCCGCCGGGTGGAACTCGCCCTGTACGACCCGGCCGTTCGCGCCGAGGCGCTGCAGGGCGCCCTCGGTGACCGCGGTGCCCAGGCCGAAACGGGCCGCCGCCTGTGCCGTGGTGAACGGGCCGTGGGTGCGGGCGTACCGGGCCAGGAGATCGCCCAGGGGGTCCTTCACCGGCTCCGTGAACGCCTCGGGGACACCGACGGGCAGCGCGGTGCCCAGGGCGTCGCGCAGTCGGCCGGCGTCCTCGATCGCCGCCCAGTGGTCGGTGCCGGCGAGGCGGACACGGATGGCGCGGCGCGCGGCGGTGAGGTCCTCGGCCCAGCCGGGCCCGGCGCCGCGCTCGGTCAGCTCGGCGTCGGTGAGGGGGCCGAGGAGGCGCAGCAGGTCGGCGACGCCCTCGGCGTCCTTGATGCGGCGGTCCTCGGTGCGCCACTGAAGCTCCTGCTCCAGCTCGGCCAGGACGTCCGCGTCGAGCAGCTCGCGCAGCTCGGCCTGGCCGAGCAGCTCGGCCAGGAGGTGCGAGTCCAGGGACAGCGCGGCCGCGCGGCGCTCGGCGAGCGGGGAGTCGCCCTCGTACAGGAACTGCGCCACGTAGCCGAACAGCAGTGAGCGGGCGAACGGGGACGCCTCCGGGGTGGTGACCTCGACGAGGCGCACCTTGCGGGACTCGATGTCGCCCATCAGCTCGGCGAGCCCGGGTACGTCGAAGACGTCCTGGAGGCACTCGCGCACCGCCTCCAGGACGATCGGGAACGAACCGAACTCGCTGGCCACCTCAAGAAGCTGGGAGGCGCGCTGGCGCTGCTGCCACAGCGGGGTGCGCTTGCCCGGGTTGCGCTTGGGGAGCAGCAGCGCGCGGGCCGCGCACTCGCGGAAGCGCGAGGCGAACAGGGCCGATCCGCCGACCTGTTCGGTGACGATCTGGTTCACGTCGCCCTTGTCGAAGGCGACGTCCGCGGCGCCGATGGGGGCCTGCTCGGCGTCGTACTCCGTGCCCGGCTTGGCGGGCTCCTGGTCGAGGAGGTCCAGGCCCATCAGATCCGCGTCCGGCAGACGCAGCACGATGCCGTCGTCGGCATGCATGACCTGCGCGTCCATGCCGTACTTCTCGCTGAGACGAGCGCCCAGGGCGAGTGCCCACGGAGCGTGCACCTGGGCGCCGAAGGGGGAGTGGACGACGACCCGCCAGTCGCCCAGCTCGTCGCGGAAACGCTCGACCACGATGGTGCGGTCGTCCGGGATGTGGCCGCAGGCCTCGCGCTGCTCGCCCAGGTACGCGAGGACATTGTCGGCGGCCCAAGTGTCCAGGCCCGCCGCGCTCAGCCGCACGCGCGCGTCATCGGGCTTCTGGGAGCCGATCTCGCGGAGGAACGCGCCCACCGCGCGGCCCAGTTCGAGCGGGCGGCCCAGCTGGTCGCCCTTCCAGAAGGGGAGGCGGCCGGGGACTCCGGGGGCGGGGGAGACCAGGACGCGGTCACGCGTGATGTCCTCGATGCGCCACGAGCTGGTGCCGAGCGTGAAGACGTCGCCGACCCGGGACTCGTAGACCATCTCCTCGTCCAGCTCGCCGACCCGGCCGCCGCCCTTCTTGGGGTCGGAGCCGGCGAGGAAGACCCCGAAGAGGCCGCGGTCGGGGATCGTGCCTCCCGAGGTGACGGCCAGGCGCTGCGCCCCGGGGCGGCCGGTGACGGTGCCGGCGACGCGGTCCCAGACGACGCGCGGGCGCAGCTCGGCGAAGGCGTCGGACGGATAGCGGCCCGCCAGCATGTCGAGCACACCGGTGAACGCCGACTCGGGGAGCGAGGCGAAGGGCGCCGCCCCGCGGACCAGGGTGAGGAGGTCGTCGACCTGCCAGCTGTCGAGGGCCGTGATCGCGACCAACTGCTGGGCGAGGACGTCCAGGGGGTTGGCCGGGACGCGCAGCGACTCGATGGAGCCGGTCCGCATGCGCTCGGTCACCACGGCCGACTGCACCAGGTCGCCCCGGTACTTCGGGAAGACGACCCCCGTGGAGACCGCGCCCACTTGGTGGCCCGCACGGCCGACCCGCTGCAGACCGGTGGCCACGGAGGGCGGCGACTCCACCTGGACGACCAGATCCACCGCGCCCATGTCGATGCCCAGCTCCAGGCTGGAGGTGGCCACGACCGCGGGCAGCCGACCCGCCTTCAGGTCCTCCTCGACCAGGGCACGCTGCTCCTTGGAGACCGAGCCGTGGTGAGCGCGGGCGATGACCGGGGGAGCACCTGTCGCCGCGCCGGAGCCGCCCATCAGCTCGGCGGGCGAGTGGTCCTCGGGGAGCGCCTCACCGGTGGCACGCTCGTACGCGATCTCGTTCAGCCTGTTGCACAGGCGCTCCGCGAGGCGGCGGGAGTTCGCGAACACGATCGTCGAGCGGTGGGCCTCGATGAGGTCCGTGATGCGCTCCTCCACCGAGGGCCAGATCGACGGACGCTCGGCGCTCTGGCCGGAATCGGCCACGGGCGAGCCGCCCAGCTCGCCCAGGTCCTCGACGGGAACGACCACCGACAGGTCGAACTCCTTGCCCGAGGGCGGCTGGACGATCTCCACCCGGCGCTGCGGCGACAGATAGCGCGCCACCTCGTCGACCGGGCGGACCGTCGCCGACAGGCCGATGCGGCGGGCCGGGCGGGGCAGCAGCTGGTCCAGGCGCTCCAGGGAGAGCGCCAGATGAGCGCCGCGCTTGGTGCCGGCCACCGCGTGCACCTCGTCCAGGATCACCGTCTCGATGCCGGTCAGCGCGTCACGCGTGGCCGACGTCAGCATCAGGAACAGTGATTCGGGAGTCGTGATCAGAATGTCCGGCGGGCGGGTGGCCAGGGCACGGCGCTCGGCGGGCGGGGTGTCGCCGGAGCGGATGCCGACCTTCACCTCCGGCTCCGGAAGGCCGAGGCGCACCGCCTCCTGGCGGATGCCGGTGAGCGGGCTGCGCAGATTGCGCTCCACGTCGACCGCCAGGGCCTTCAGCGGAGACACGTACAGCACCCGGCAGCGCTTCTTGGGGTCGGCGGGCGGCGGGGTGGAGGCCAGCTGGTCCAGGGCCGCCAGGAACGCGGCCAGCGTCTTGCCCGATCCGGTCGGCGCGACCACGAGCACGTCCGAGCCCTCGCCGATCGCCCGCCACGCCCCGGCCTGGGCGGACGTGGGCGCGGAGAAGGCCCCCGTGAACCAACCGCGGGTCGCGGGGGAGAACCCCTCCAGGGCGTCGGGCGCGCTGCGGGCGCTGTCCGCCCCCTTACTGGACCTGACCATGGCTCCATCCTGCACCCGACCACTGACAACCGCCGTGACCAGCGCAAACGGGTGGTTCGGCGCGCCGGGCGTGGCGCACAATGGGGGCATGGCGGGCAAGGGTGAATGGGCACGGCACTGGCGGTACGAACACCTGCCGGGGCTCGACCTGCTGCGCGCCCGCTACCTGCGCCACACCTTTCCGCGGCACAGCCACGAGGGCTATGTCTTCGGCGCCGTCACGGGTGGTGTCGAGGAGGTCGGTGTGCCCGGCGGCACCCTGCTCGCCGGACCCGGCAGCGTCGTGATGATCAATCCGGAGGTGGCGCACACCGCGCAGGCGGGCGGCCCCGACGGCTGGTCGTACTCCACGCTCTACCCCTCGGCGCAGGTCGTCGCCGAGATCGCGGCCGACATCAGCACGGTGCGCGGCACCCCGGGTTTCGGCGAGCCCATCGTCACCGACCCGCAGGCCGCACGGATGATCAGCGAGGTGCACCGCGCCGCGGAGCAGGGCAACGCGCTGGCCGCCGACAGTCTCCTGCGCGTCGTGCTCGCCCGGCTGCTGCGTGATCACGGCACGGCGCTCGCGCAGCGCCCCCGCAGCACCGCGGGGGTCAGGGCCGCGGCACGCGCGCGTGAGGTCCTGGATGAGCGCATGGCCGATCCGCCGTCCCTGGAGGCTCTCGCCGCCGAACTCGGCACCAGCCCCTTCGCGCTGCTGCGGGCCTTCCGCGACACCTACGGGATGCCGCCGCACACCTGGCTCACCAGCGCGCGGGTGCGGGCCGCCCGCCGCCTCCTGGAAGCGGGCACGGCCCCGGCCGAGGCCGCGGTCGCCGTCGGCTTCACCGACCAGCCGCACCTGAACCGGCACTTCACCCGGATCGTCGGCGTGCCGCCCGGGGCGTACCAGCGGGAGCGCAAGAACGTACAAGACCCGGAAGGACATCTGCTCGTACCGTCCGAGGCGTGGCAGAACAGACGACACCCGCGGACACACGCACAGCAGGAAGGGCGCCCGACACGGCCGTAGCCCCGGCCCTGGACACGGCTCACACCGAGCACACCGGGCACACCGGGCACACCGGAGCGGCCGGGAAGCCGACCGCCGCCGTCGTCCGGGACGCGCTCGGCGTCGGGATCGCCGTCGGACTGTCGGGATTCGCCTTCGGGGTGACCTCGGCGGGCAGCGGTCTCAGCGTGCTGCAGAGCTGTGCGCTCAGCCTTCTCGTCTTCACCGGGGCCTCGCAGTTCGCGCTCGTCGGCGCGCTCGCGGCCGGCGGCAACCCGTTCACGGCCGCCGCGGGCGCCTTCTTCCTCGGAGTGCGCAACGCGTTCTACGGACTGCGGCTGTCGCAGCTGCTCGCGCTCCCGCGCGCGGTGCGGCCGTTCGCCGCGCACTGGGTCATCGACGAGACCTCGGCCGTCTCGCTCGCCCAGCCCGACCGGCGCAGCGTGCGCCTGGGGTTCACCGTCACCGGGCTGACCCTGTACGTGCTGTGGAACCTGACCACGCTGGTCGGCGCCCTCGGAGCCGAGGCCATCGGCGACACCGACGCCTGGGGGATCGACGCGGCCGGGCCCGCCGTGTTCCTCGCGCTGCTGGCCCCGATGCTGAGGACCACCACGGAGCGTGCCGTGGCGGGCCTCGCCGTTCTCCTGATGCTCGGGCTGCTGCCCGTGCTGCCCGCCGGTGTGCCCGTTCTGGTGGCCGCGCTCGCCGCGCCGGCCGTGCTCTACGTAGAGGGGCGTCGCCGGGGCGACGCGCCGAACACGCCGCAAGGAGAGAACCGTTGAACATCTGGATCGCCATCGGAGTCACCGCGGTGGGGTGCTACGCGGTCAAGCTCATCGGTCTGCTCGTGCCCGCGGGGGCACTGGAACGGCCTGTGGTGAAACGGCTGGCTGCGCTGCTGCCGGTCGCGCTGCTGGCCGCGCTCACCGCCCAGCAGACGTTCGCGGACGGCCGCGCGCTCGTCCTCGACGCCAAGGCCGCGGGACTTGCCGCCGCCGCTGTGGCCCTGATGCTGCGCGCGCCCTTCCTGGTGATCGTCGCGGCCGCCGTGGTGGTCACGGCCGGAGTGCGGGCGCTCACCGGCTGAGGGAACCATCGGCGCTTACAGGGGCGGATCCGGCCGGATACTGTGACGCGTCACAACGCCAGGCCCGCAGTGCCCCCAGGGAGGACCCGTGCCGCTGTCACAGGAGGCCCGCTCCCTCGCCGCGCGCTGCGAACCGCGCGTCAACGAACTGGCTCGCCGTATGGCCCGCGAGTCCTTCGAGGAACTGCCCGGCTACGCGCAGTTGCCCGACGACGTGAAGGACCTGGAGATCGCGGCGACCGCGCGGCACGGCGTGCGACTGTTCCTGAAGCGGGTGAACGAGCAGGACCTCGACGAGCCGGGGAGGTCGGCAAGGTCCGCGGGTCACCGGGTGTTCCGCGAGAGGGCCGCTCAGCGCGCCGAGGAGGGTATGCCGCTGCATCTGCTGCTGGGCACCCACACCCTCGGCGTCTACGCGCTCTGGCAGGCGCTGCGTGACGTGGCGCGGCCGGGGGAGGAGGCGGCCCTCGTCGAGCTGGTCGACGTCCTGTTGCAGAGCCACACCGGTGTCGTCGGCGCGGTCGCCGAGACCTATCTGGACGAACGCTCCGCCCTGGAGGCCGAACAGCGCGCACAACGGCGGTCGTTGGTCCGCGGTCTGCTCGACGGGATGGTGCCGTCCGGGCATGTGCTCCTCGATCAGCTCCGGCTCGAAGGGCCCGCCCTCGTCCTGGCGCTCGGCGTGGACGCGCCGCCCGTGGAGGGCCCCGTGGCGGTGCGGCGCCGACTGCGGCGGGTGCAGACCGTCCTGGACCAGGCCTTCGGCGTGGACGTGCTGGCGCTCCTCGACGGTGACGGGGGCCGCGTCATCGTCCCCGGGGGCGGCGCCCCGCCCGAGGACCTGCCCCGGCGCCTCGGCAGTGCCAGCGGTCTGCTGATCCGGGTGGCCGCGGTGCGCGCGGAGGGGCCCGAGCAGATCACCGGCGCGGCACGCACCGCGACCGAGATTCTGCGCATCACGCGCGTGTGCGGCCTGCCGCCGGGGCTGCACCGCCTCGACGACGTCCTGCTCGAATTCCACCTGTCGCGGCCCGACGAGAGCAGCCCGCGCATCGCCGCGCTCCTGGACCCGGTGGCCGAGCGGCCGGAACTTCTGGAGACGCTGCGCACACACCTGGCCCATCGGCAGGACCGCCGGGCCACCGCCGACGCGCTCGGGCTGCACCCCAACACCGTCGACAACCGGCTGGCGAAGATCGCCGAGCAGACCGGGATCGACCTCGCGTCGCCGCGCGGCACCGCCCTCGTGATCGCCGCTCTGCTGCTGCGCGACACCGAACGCTGACCGCGGCCGCCAGGAAAGGCGGAACGGGCCGCTACAAGGGGCGCCCGTAAGCACGCAGGGTGCGAAGGGCCTCGATCGTCACCACGGGGCGCGCCTCCAGAGCGGTTCCCGGTGCCCACTGCCGCCAGTTGACCGGCCAGCCGCCGTCCTCCTGCTGCTCGCTCAGCAGATGGTCGAGCGCCCGGGCCATCTCCTCCTCGGTGAACCAGGAGCGCGCCAGCGACTCGGGCACCTTCGCGTAGTCGTACGGGTAGTGGTGCTCGCCCGGCGCGTAACCAGGAGACACCGGGTAGTCGTCCACGCGCTCCGGATCGAGGACCGCGAGGCGCTGTTCACGTACGAGACGGCCGAGCCGGTCGGCGGCCGCACGCGCGCGTGAGCGGTCCGGCACGCCGTCGAGGAAGGCGATCGCCGCGTGGATCTCGTACGGGTGCGAGACCTTCAGCGACTCGACGGCCGACCAGCAGAAGTCGGTGGCGCGGAACAGCCACGCGTGCCAGACCTCGTTGCGGTGCAGCAGACCGACCACGGGACCGGTGGCCAGCAGGTCGCTCGGCGGGTCGTCGACGATGGGCACGAACGGGGCACAGGGGTAGCCGCGTTGGCTGGGATGCACTGCCGGAAGGGCGCCTTCCGGGGTGGAGACCGTCGTGAGGTAGCGGCACACGCGTTCCACTCGCTGTCCCGAGCAGCGCCCGATGGAGTCCAGCACGCGCAGCGCGTGACCGGTGTGCAGAGGCTGGCTCACGGGTCCGCGCAAGTCCGGTTCGAGGGCGTGCCCGTATCCGTCGTCCTCGTTGCGGTAGGCGGCCAGAGCGGTCTCCACCGCGTCGGCCGCGGCGGCCGGGCCCGCCAGGAAGTGGTAGGCGAACCGGCGCTGCTCCAGAACGCGCGCGGTCAGCCAGATGAAGTGTTCGGCACGGGCGAGCGGGGCATGCGGCGACGGCGATGAGGGGAGTGGGGAAGCTCCGGTTTCGGCCATGCACCGACCGTAGGACGGAAAGCGTTCTCAACAAGACTCCCCGGCACGGCTGCACTCCCAGGGGCTGGATACTGGAGTCATGCGGTTGACGGTCTTCTGGCAGCGGATGGCGGATCACTTCGGGTCCGGGTACGCCGACACCTTCGCGCGCGACCACGTGATGGCGGGGCTCGGCGGGCACACGGTCCATGAGGCGCTGGACGACGGCTGGGAGGCGAAGGACGTCTGGCGTGTGGTGTGCACCACGATGAACGTGCCTCAAGAGGACCGCTGAGCGGCGCTGTGAGGCGCTGAGCGGGCCGGATTCCCTGCGCGTGGCACTGATTGCCCGTGAGGTGGGCGAGACTGGGCAGCGTGGCAGCGACAGACGAGAACCTCCAGGTGAAGACCGACGCCGCACCGCCCGGCACACCGCCGCCCGAGCCGCCCTCGGGTCCGGAGGCTGCCACGCGCGCGGGCATGCCGCGCTGGCTGCCGCGCGCCATGGTGCTCGCCCTGGCGCTCATCGCCTGTTTTCAGCTGGGCAGCTGGGCCTTCCACCAGGTCACCGGCCTGCTGATCAACGTACTGATCGCGTTCTTCCTCGCGCTGGCCATCGAGCCCGCGGTGAGCTGGATGGCGGCGCGCGGTCTGCGCCGTGGGATGGCCACCGGCCTCGTCTTCCTCGGCGTGATGATCGCGACCGCCGGTTTCGTCTTCCTGCTCAGCTCGATGCTGGCCGGCCAGGTCGTGGACATGGTCGAGGACTTCCCGAAGTATCTCGACCAGCTCATCAGCTGGGTCAACTCGACGTTCCACACGGACCTGAGCCGGGTCGAGGTGCAGGACAGCCTGCTGCACTCGGACTGGCTGCAGAAGTACGTCCAGAACAGCGCGACCGGCGTCCTGGACGTGTCCGGGCAGGTGCTCGGCGCGCTCTTCCAGCTGCTGACGGTCACCCTGTTCTCGTTCTACTTCGCCGCCGACGGCCCGCGCCTGCGACGCGCACTGTGCTCGGTGCTGCCGCCCGCCAAGCAGGCCGAGGTGGTGCGCGCGTGGGAGATCGCCGTCGACAAGACCGGCGGTTATCTGTACTCGCGCGGTCTGATGGCGCTCATCTCCGGGATCGCGCACTACATCCTGCTGCAGGCGCTCGGAGTGCCGTACGCGCCCGTGCTCGCCGTGTGGGTCGGACTCGTCTCGCAGTTCATCCCGACGATCGGCACCTACCTGGCGGGCGCGCTGCCGATGCTGATCGCCTTCACGGTGGACCCCTGGTACGCGCTGTGGGTGCTCGTCTTCGTCGTGATCTACCAGCAGTTCGAGAACTACATGCTGCAGCCGAAGCTGACCGCGAAGACGGTGGACATCCACCCCGCGGTTGCCTTCGGGTCGGTCATCGCGGGCACCGCGCTGCTCGGCGCCGTGGGAGCGCTCATCGCGATCCCCGCCGTCGCCACGCTGCAGGCGTTCCTGGGGGCGTACGTGAAGCGGTACGACGTGACGGACGACCCGCGTGGGCGGGGGCAGCGCAGGCGCGGCGGCGCGTCGCTCCTCTCGCGCGCGCGGAGTGCCCTGAGGGGGCCGAACGAGCCGGGGGCCGAGTCCGCGGCGGAGTCCGAGGCCCGGCAGTCCGAGGCCCCGTAGCCCGAAGCCTGTGAGGGTGCGTCCGGGGGCTGGGCCGGTCAGTACGTGAGGGCGGCCCAGGCGCCGGCCGTGAGAACCGCCACCGTGTAGGCGGCGACCGCGCCGTACATGACGCGCTCCTTGGTGCGGTCCTGCCAGGACGTACGCGACATCAGCCAGGCCAGGGCCGGCAGGACGAGCACGGCGTGCAGGCTGACCCCGTGCAGCGGCTTGAGCGCGGCCGTCGAGTGGTACGCCGCCTCCTGGTGTCCGCTCCTGGTCAGCACCACACCACGCGCGATCATGGCCGCGCCGGAGGCGAGCGCCACCAGAAGGACGGCGAAACCGGCGCGCACTGCGAGCGGCATGCCCGTGCACCCGCCCGGTCGGGTGCGGAAGGAGGCGACGGCGAAGACCGTCAGGAGCACCACCAGGACGCCGCCGCCCACGGCGAGCGACAGGGAGACGGCGGTGTCGAAGGCGGTCTCCATGTCGAGGTGCGACGGGACCTTGCGCCATGCCTGGAGGGTGATGCCGCCGACCTCCAGGACACAGTCCGCGGCGAAGACCACGAGCAGGACGTTCCGCAGCCGGGCGCCGACGCGGAGGTACGACGTCACCCAGGTGAGGGCCATCAGCGTCAGGCCGAAGGAGAGCCCGAAAGTGACGGGCTTGCGCCAGGAGACGGGTCCGCTCCACGGGCCGCCGTCGAGCGCGAACACGACGAGATGGGCGAGCCCCGACACGACCAGGACGGCACCGGTCGTGTGACAGAGCCGCTCGGCCGGGGTGTACCGGCGCTCCACGGGGCAGGGGTGGGAGAGGTCCATGCGGACAAGGCTCGTCGCGCGGGCCCGGGCAGGCGTCGTCCGGCCGGAGGCACCCCGCGTACGCCGCGGGGAGTACCCGGGGAGGTGGGCCGGAGATGGGGCGGAGACTTGCTCACGTGCCGCGTGGTGCGCTTGACACCAAAATCGAACATCCTTTCTTATGGAGGGTCCAGGGACTCTTCTTGCCAGTAATCCCAAGGGATTCAGGGAGAGTGACCGGGCGAAGAGCCTCGAGTTATCCACAGGCGGACGGGCGTCGAGGCCGATTGTCAGTGGCAGGCGTTAGCGTCTTTGACGTGAAGCGATCGACTCAAGCAAACCGGGTGGAACCCATGGCAGGAACCGACCGCGAGAAGGCGCTCGACGCCGCGCTCGCACAGATTGAACGGCAATTCGGCAAGGGCGCGGTCATGCGCATGGGCGAGCGGCCGAACGAGCCCATCGAGGTGATCTCCACCGGCTCGACCGCGCTCGACGTCGCGCTCGGCGTCGGCGGTATCCCGCGCGGCCGTGTGGTGGAGGTGTACGGCCCGGAGTCGTCCGGTAAGACGACCCTGACCCTGCACGCCGTCGCCAACGCCCAGAAGGCGGGCGGCGCGGTGGCCTTCGTGGACGCCGAGCACGCCCTCGACCCCGAGTACGCCAAGAAGCTCGGCGTCGACATCGACAACCTGCTCCTGTCCCAGCCGGACAACGGCGAGCAGGCTCTGGAGATCGTCGACATGCTGGTCCGCTCCGGCGCGCTCGACCTCATCGTCATCGACTCCGTCGCCGCGCTCGTCCCGCGCGCGGAGATCGAGGGCGAGATGGGCGACTCGCACGTGGGTCTGCAGGCCCGCCTGATGAGCCAGGCGCTCCGGAAGATCACCAGCGCGCTCAACCAGTCCAAGACCACCGCGATCTTCATCAACCAGCTCCGCGAGAAGATCGGCGTGATGTTCGGCTCGCCGGAGACCACGACCGGTGGCCGCGCGCTGAAGTTCTACGCCTCGGTGCGCATGGACATCCGCCGCATCGAGACCTTGAAGGACGGCACGGACGCGGTGGGCAACCGCACCCGCGTCAAGGTCGTCAAGAACAAGGTCGCGCCGCCCTTCAAGCAGGCCGAGTTCGACATCCTCTACGGCCAGGGCATCTCCCGCGAGGGCGGCCTGATCGACATGGGCGTGGAGCACGGCTTCGTCCGCAAGGCCGGCGCCTGGTACACGTACGAGGGCGACCAGCTCGGCCAGGGCAAGGAGAACGCGCGCAACTTCCTCAAGGACAACCCCGACCTGGCCAACGAGATCGAGCGGAAGATCAAGGAAAAGCTGGGCGTCGGCGTCAAGAAGGTGGAGGAGCCGGCCGCCGAGGCGGGCGAGGACGCGACGGCCGCCCCCGTCGAGGACGCGAAGACCGTCCCCGCTCCCAAGGCCGCCAAGTCCAAGGCCGCGGCGGCCAAGAGCTAGTCCGTGACACGACGAACCGACTGGGCCGAGTACGACGCCCGCCCCACCGCCGCTCAGGGCCGTGCGGGCGCAGGGGCGTACGACGATGCCGTGGACGGGGCGGCCGGTCACGACATCGAAGCGGGGGACGGCGCGGCGGACGGGCCGCGCCGTGGTGGACGTTCGCGCGGCGGGGCCGGACCGCGCGGGCGTCGGCGCAGAGGCGGATTCGGGGATCCGCCCGGCGGCGCACAGGACGACGGCCCCTCCGACTCGTCGAGGGCCGAGCGGGAGAAGCCGTCGGGGGACCCGGCGGAGCGGGCGCGGAACATCTGCCTGCGTCTGCTCACCGGGACCCCGCGCACGCGCAAGCAGCTCGCCGACGCACTGCGCAAGCGGGAGATCCCGGACGAGGTGGCCGAGGAGGTGCTGTCCCGGTTCGAGGAGGTCGGGCTGATCAATGACAGCGCCTTCGCCGACGCCTGGGTCGAGTCCCGGCACCACGGGCGGGGCCTGGCGCGCCGGGCGCTCGCACGTGAGCTGCGCACCAAGGGAGTGGACTCCACGGTGATCGACGAAGCGGTGGGGCAGCTCGACTCCGAGCAGGAGGAGGAGACGGCGCGCGACCTCGTCGCCCGCAAGCTCCGCTCCACCCGCGGCCTCGACCGTGACAAGCGGCTGCGCCGGCTCGCGGGGATGCTCGCGCGCAAGGGCTACCCCGAGGGCATGGCGCTTCGGGTGGTCCGGCAGGCGTTGGAGGAAGAGGGGGAGGAGACCGAGGACCTGGGGTTCGCGGAGTAGCGGTGGACCGAGCAGCGGCTCGGGGCGGCTGACTTGCGTGGCCGCGTGGGCGGTTGGTGACCCGGCGCTGAGGTGCCGGTGGGGTTTACCCCACCCCAAGACGCCTGGGTACCGCAGTGTGCGGAGTCTCTGTGCGGGCCATCGTGGGCGCATGACTTTGAAGCCGCACACGGTTCACCGGGGGACGCCATGATGCTGCGCTACGCACTGCAGACCGTGCGAGACCGGAAGGGCGGGTTCCTGGGGGCCTTTCTCGCGCTGATGTGCGCCGCGGCCCTCGTCACCGCCTGCGGCACTCTGCTGGAGACGGGACTGCGCGGCACCGTGCGCACCGAGCGCTACGGGGCCGCTCCGGTGCTGGTCTCCGCCGATCAGACCGTGCACCGCACCATCGTCAAACACAAGAAGGGCAAGACGAAGGTCAAGCACAAGGCCAAGCCCATCGCGGAGCGGGCCTGGCTGTCGCGGGACGTCGTGCAGAAGGTGCGCGCGGTGCCCGGTGTGCGGCGGGCCGTGCCCGAACTCACCTTCCTCGCCGAGCCGTTGACGACCGGCGCCGCCGATCCGGACCGGCCCGCCTACGGCCACGCCTGGGACTCCGCCGCCCTGACCCCCTACAAGCTGGCCGTGGGCACCGCGCCCAGGTCCGGCGGGGACGTCGTGGTGGACCGCGATCTCGCCGACCGCGCCCACCTCACGGTCGGCGACCGGCTCGCGGTGCAATCCACTCAGGATCCGCTTACCTACCGGGTGACGGGGATCGCCGAACCCGGCGCGGGCGCCACGGTCACCCGCCAGACCTCGCTGTTCTTCTCCACCGCGGAGGCGGAGCGGCTCGCCGCGCACCCCGGCCGGGTGACGACGATCGGCGTCGTGCCCGAACAGGGCCGGGACGTGGGCGAGTTGAAGCAGGCCGTCACCGAAGCGCTCCACGGGACGACGGCACAGGTCACCACCGGGGACGAGCGCGGACCGGTCGAGTTCCTGGACGCCTCCGCCGCGCGCGTGAAGCTCGTCAGCATGGGCGGGGCCATGGGCGGCACGTCCCTGCTCGTCGCCGTGCTCGTGGTCGTCGGCACCTTCGCCCTGTCCGTGCAGCAGCGCCATCGTGAGCTGGCCCTGCTGCGCGCCATCGCCGCCACCCCACGGCAGATCCGCAGGCTGCTCGGGTGCGAGGCGCTGGTCGTCGGCGCCGCCGCCGGGACCGTCGGCTCCCTCGCCGGGCTGCCGCTCGGCGGATGGCTGTACGGGCGCTTCGTCGACCTCGGGTCCGTACCGCCCACCCTCGAGCGCACCGTCAGCTTCTTCCCGGTCGCCGCCGGACTCGCCGCCACCCTCTTCGGCGCCTGGGCCGCCACCCGCGTCGCCGCCCGGCGCATCGGCCGGATCAGGCCCGCCGCCGCCCTCTCCGAGGCGAGCGCCGCGCCGGTGCGGCCCGCCGTGCTCCGGACCGTCGCCGGTCTTGTCGCCCTGGCCGGCGGCACCGTCCTCGTCGTCGTCCTGGCCGGGCTGCGCACCGAGGCGGCCTCGACCCCCGTGACGTTCCTGTCCGTCGTCGTGCTCGCGGTGGCCGTCTCCCTGCTCGGTCCGCTCCTGGTCCGGGCCACCACCGCCGTCCTGGGACAGCCGCTGCGCAAGGTCGGTCCCGCCGCCCGGCTCGCCACGGCCAACCTCAAGGGGCACGCGGCGCGCATGGCCGCCGTCGTCACCCCGCTCACCCTCCTCGTCGGCATGACCTGCACCGTCTTGTTCGTCCAGCCCACCCTGGGTGACGCCGCCCGGGCCCAGGCGCGGGCGGGCGTCCGCGCCGACTGGGTGCTCACCGCACAGGGACCCGGCGTCCCGGAAGCGGCCGTACGCGAGCTGCGCCGGGAGCGGGGGACCACCGCCACCGAGGTCGTCCGCTCCACCGTCCGGGTCGGCCTCGACAAGTACCCGGTGCAGGGCCTCACCCCGGCCGGCCTCACCCGGACCTGGGACCCGGACGTCACCGCGGGATCGCTGAGGGACTTCGGGGCGCGGTCGGTCGCCGTCAGTGAACTGGCCGCCGATCAGCAGCACTTGAAGCCCGGCAGCGCCCTGAAGCTGACGCTCGGGGACGGTACGCCCGTCACCCTGACCGTCGCCGCCGTCTACGCGCGAGGTCTCGGCTTCGGCGATCTGACCGTCGCCCACGATCTGCTCTCGCGCCACGTCGACAATCCGCTCGCCTCCTCCGTACTCGTCTCCACCGCCCGTTCACAGGAACAACTCGCGGCCGGCCTGCGAGAGTTCCCGGGCGTCCGCGTTCTCTCGCCGGGCGACGCCGACGGGCTCCGGGCCGAGCGGCAGCAGGCCGACGCCGAGGTCAACATCATCGCGATGGCACTGGTCCTCGCCTTCACCGCCATCGCCGTCGTCAACACCCTCGCGATGTCGGTGTCCGAACGGATCCGCGAGTTCGCCCTGCTCCGGCTCGCCGGTGCCACGCGGCGCCAGGTGCTGCGCATGCTGCGGATCGAGGCGCTGACCGTCGTCCTCATGGGAGTGGGCCTCGGCAGCGGGATCGCGGCCGCCGTGCTCAGCGCCTTCAGTCTCGGCATGACCGGCACGGCGGCCCCGGCCGTCCTGCCCCTGGCCTACGTCACCGTGGTCGCGGCCGCCGGACTGCTCGCGCTCACCGCGACGGCGCTGCCGGGCCGGGCGGCCCTGCGGGTCCGGCCCGTCACCGTGGCGACGGGCAAGGAGTGACCCCCTTGCCGTCGCCACGGCACAGGGGCGACCGGTGTCAGAGCGCGGCCACCGGAAGCCCCGCCGCCCGCCACGCCTGGAACCCGCCCACCAGGTCCGTCGCCCGGTGCAGCCCCAACTGCCGCAAGGAGACGGCGGCCAGGCTCGACGCGTAACCCTCGTTGCAGACCACCACGACCCGCAGGTCGTGGCCGGTCGCCTCGGGGGCGCGGTGGCTGCCCTGCGGGTCGAGGCGCCACTCCAGTTCGTTGCGCTCGACCACGAGGGCCCCGGGAATCAGCCCGTCGCGCTCGCGCAGGGCCGCGTACCGGATGTCGACGAGCAGTGCCTCGCCCGCCGTCGCGGCCGCGTACGCCTCCAGCGCCTCGACCCGGTCGAGGCCGGACCGTACCCGCTCCAGCAGTTCGTCGATGCCCACCGGGCGGTCCGCGGCGCTCACTGCCAGTCCTCCGGGCGCTCCACCGACTCCAGGCGCAGCAGCGGTCCGGTGCGGCTGTAGCGCCGGATCTGCGGGAGCGGGGGGTAGTAGGCGTGCACCGAGACGGCGTGCTCGGTGCGGGACTCGTTCAGGACCTCGTGGACGTGGTGGCGGCCAAAGGCGCGGCCCTGTCCCGTCCGCAACCGCCGTTCCCTGTCGATCCCTTCGGAGAGTTCCAGGGTCTTCCAGCCGTCGGTGGGCAGGCGGGCGGCGAGCGAGTTCTCCGTCAGCGCGCCGGACGCGGCCAGGAAGGCGCCGACCGAATCGGCGTGGTCGTGCCAGCCGGTGCCGGTGCCGGGCGGCCAGCCGATCAGCCAGGCCTCGCTGCCGCCGGGACCCTCGAGGCGCACCCACGTACGGCCTTCGGGATCGAGCGGCAGGGAGGCGATGAGGTCGTGGTCCTCGGCGGTGCGGCGGACGAAGTCGAAGAGGTCGGCCTGGGTGGGTGCCGCGGCCGAAGGTACGGCGGAGGCGGCGGACGCAGAAGTGGGCGCAGACGTGGGTACAGACACGGATACCGTCCTGGGGTTCGCGAAGGCCGCGCGCCACCGGCCCGGAGGGTGTCCGGGAAGCGGTGGGGCGCGAGAAGAAAGAAGGCGAATTCAGCAGGACGGACGACACACGCAGCCCGCATAGCGGACGAGGTCCATATGGACCCTCCGCCACAGGCGCACATTGGTGTCGATCGTCGTCACGTTCCGGAGTACACCATGGCGGTAGGGGCCGGTCAACTCTTGTTCACCGGGCGCGCGAAGCTCACGACGCGCCGCTCACCTCCGACGCGGCCGCCGCGGGCTCCTCCACGGCCGGCTCCGGGCCCCCGAGCGCCGTTCGCGCCGCCTCGTACAGCTCCGCCGGGCGCACACCGCTCAGCGCGGTGACGAGATGCCCGTCGGGCCGGATCAGCAGCACCGTGTGGGCGGGGGCGTCCGGATAGCTCTCCGCGACCAGCAGTTCGGCCTCGTGGGGGAGCGCGGAGACGGCGGCCGCGAGCCGGGGCATGAGACCCGCCGACATCCAGTGCTTGCGGTCCCACACGCCCGTACCGGGCGCCACCAGGACCACGAGCAGCGGCCCGAGACCGAACCGTTCGCGCAGGTCGACGAACGATCCGTCCGGCGCCGTCACGCGCACGTCGGCCGCCGGGGCTCCGGGCGCCGTCCCCACGTCCACCTGTGACTCGGTGCGTGGCGGCGTGAGCGGGGAGTCGGCGTACGCCCCGGGCGCGCCCAGCGGGCCGTACCCCAGGTGACCGTCCGTGAGCAGCGCGTCGTGGCCGCGGGCGGATCCGGGAACGTACGAACGCAGTCCGCCGCCACCGCGCAGTATCGGCAGCGCCTGGTCGGCGGCGCGCAGTCGGCCCGCGACGGCGGCGCGGCGCTCCGTCTGGTAGCTGTCGAGGAGGGCGTCGGGAGCGGGGCGACGGCCGTCGTGCCAGGCCAGGGCCAGTTTCCAGGCGAGGTTGTCGGCGTCGCGCAGGCCCTCGTCCAGGCCCTGGGTGCCGAGTGCGCCGAGCAGGTGCGCGGAGTCCCCGGCGAGGAAGGCGCGGCCCACGCGCCAGCGCCGGGCGAGGCGATGGTGCACGGTGTGCACGCCCGTGTCGAGCAGTTCGTACGGGGGAGTGGAGCCGCCGCACCAGCCCGCGAGGGTCTCCCGGATGCGGGTCACCAGCACGTCCGGGGTGACCAGGTCGCTGCGCGGGGGCAGCAGCCAGTCCAGACGCCAGACGCCGTCGGCCAGCGGGCGGCCGACGATCTCCGCGCCGGACGGGCCCGACGTCCGCCACGGAGGGTTGCGATGGAGCAACGCCTGGCCGGGCCACGGAAGTTCCGTGCGCAGCGCGGCGACCGCGTGCCGTTCGACGGCCGTGCGGCCCGGGAAGCGGATGTCGAGGAGCTTGCGCACGGTCGAGCGGGGGCCGTCGCAGCCGACCAGATAACTGCCGCGCCACCAGGTGGCCTTGGGGCCGCGGGTGTGCGCCGTCAGCCCGTTCCTGTCCTCCTCGACCGAGTCGAGGCGGCTGTCGGCGGAGACCTTGATGAGCCGTTGCTTGGCGACGGCGGCGCGCAGGGCGCCGGTCAGGTCGTGCTGGGCGATGTGCAGCGGGGCGGGCAGTGCGTCCTCCGGCTCACCGAAAGTGAGTACGCGCATCTCCTGCTTGCGGCGCAGTGAGCGCCAGCCGGTCCAGCGGGAGCCGAGCGCGTCGAAGGAGGCACCGGACAGACGTTCGGCGAGCGCGGCGGTGTCCTCGCGCAGTACGACCGTGCGCGCGGGGCGCGGCTCGTCCTTGCCGGGGCCCTCGTCGAGGACCACGGACGGTACGCCGTGGCGGGCGAGAGCCAGGGACAGCGCGAGACCCACCGGGCCCGCGCCGACGACGATCACCGGATCCACGGCGCGGCCCCTCCTGCCCCGTGCGGCGCCGCGCAGCGGGGCGCGGGCGAAGTACTGAACATACAGGAAGGGGCAGTTGGAGCGGGGTGCGCGTTCACAGAGCGTATGCAACCCATTGCCGGTGCTTGCGTCAAGTGACGGAGGCAGTGGCGACCACGCCACTGCCTCCGTCATACCGGAACGGTCGATGATGCTTCGTCAGGAGCCTGTGTTCGTTCCGCCGCCCTTGGCCTGGCCCAGACTCTGCTCGATCTCCGCCATCTCCACGATGGGTTCGGCGGCCGGTGCCACGGCGATGCCCTTGGGGGTGCGGCGGCCGCGTCGCTCGATCCAGTTGGCGAGAGCGGACAGGGCCAGACACATCGCGATGTAGATCACGGCGACGACGATGACCACCGCGGTGATCGGGTTCTCGCCGTTGACGATGATGTTGTTGGCCAGGGTGCGGGCCGCGAACAGCAGCTCGCTGTACGTGATGATGTAGCCGAGCGAGGTGTCCTTCAGGGTCACCACGAGCTGGCTGATCATCGTCGGCAGCATCGCGCGGACGGCCTGCGGGAGCAGCAGCATCGTCATCACCTGGGTCTTGCGCAGACCCAGTGCGTACGCCGCTTCCACCTGACCGCGCGGTACGGCGTTGATGCCGGCCCGGAGGACCTCGGCCTGGACGCAGCCGTTGTAGACGGTCAGGCCGATGACGAGGGCCCAGAAGGCCGCGTTGTCGCCGACGGTCCCGAGGTTCTCCTTGTAGGTGAGGAAAAGCACCCACAAGGCGTAGATGGTGATCAGCAACGGGATGGCGCGGAACAGCTCGATGAAGCCGGTGGCGACCCAGCTGACCGCCTTGTGCTCGGAGAGCCGGGCGACCGCGAGGAGCAGGCCGAGCACCAGGGAGAGCACCCCGGCGACGGCGAACACCTTCAGGGTGGTGAGCACACCGTCGCGGATGTTGGCGCGCACACCCGCGTTGTTGAAGATGTTCCAGACCTCGGGCTTCAGCTGGCCCGTCACGTTCATCCGGTAGAGGGTGAACCCGATCAGGCCGAGCACCGCGAGGGAACCGACGATCGTGTAGATCCGGTTGCGCACCTGGGCCTTGGGGCCGGGTGCGTCGTACAGGACGCTCGAAGTCATCGTGCGACCCCCATGCGGCGCTCGAGCAGCCGGAACAGACCGCTGATGGCGAAGGTGATGATCAGGTAGCCGAGAGCCACCCAGAGGAAGATCAGGCCGGCCGCGTAGCCCTTGTCGCTCAGCAGCTTCTGTACGCCGAAGAGTTCGGCGACGCTGAACGCGCCCGCGATGGCGGAGTTCTTGGTCAGCGCGATGAAGATCGAGCTGAGCGGCGGCAGTACGGTCCGGGTGGCCTGCGGCAGGATGATCATGCGCAGGGTCTGCGAGAAGGTCATGCCGAGCGACCGGGCGGCCTCGGCCTGGCCCAGCGGCACCGTGTTGAAGCCGGAGCGCACGGCCTCACAGACGAACGCCGAGGTGTAGCAGCCCAGCGCGAGCAGCGCCTTGGCCCACGGGCTCATGCTCAGCCCGAACAGCGGCGGGATGACGAACCAGACGATGAGGAAGAGCAGCGTCAGCGGAGTGTTGCGGAACAGCGTGACCCACGCGGTACCGAACAGGCGCAGCGGAGGGACGGGGGAGACACGGAACCCGGCGATGAGAACGCCGAGCACCATCGCCAGAACCCCGCTGGCCAGGGTCAGCAGGACGGTGCCTATGAACCCCTCGCGGAACTCCGGGAGATAGTCGAGCAATACGTTCACGGGGATGTCCTCGTGGGCGGCGGCGGACGGGCGACTGGGGCCGCGCCGCGGGCACACCGCTCGGGTGTGCCCGCGGCCCGGACCTGCCCCTCAGGGACTGAGGAGGGTGATCAGTAGCGCTCGAGGGCCGGCGGCTCGGAGTACGCGGCGTTGGACAGGCCGAGCGTCGCGTCGTACGCCTTCTTGTAGTCGCCGTTCTTCTCGTGCGCCTCGATGGCGTTGTTCACCGCGTCGCGCAGCGCCTTGTCGTCCTTGTTCATGCCGACGCCGTACGGCTCCTCGGTGAAGGGCTTGCCGACGACGTGCAGCTTGGTCGGACGCTGGGCCGCGTAGCCCTTGAGGATGGCGTCGTCGGTGGTGACGGCGTCGACCTCGTTGTTCAGCAGCTGCTGCACGCACTCGGAGTACTTGGACAGCTCGATGGTCCTCGCCCCGTACTTGGGCTTCTTGATCTCCTGCAGCGGGGTCGAGCCCTTGATGGAGCAGACCGTCTTGCCCTTGATCGAGTCGGTGCCGGTGATCTTGTCCTCGTCCGCCTTGCGGACCAGGAGGTCGGCGCCCGCCTTGAAGTACGGACCGGCGAAGCCGACCTGCTTCTTGCGCTCGTCGTTGATCGTGTACGTGCCTACGTAGAGGTCGACCTCGCCCTTGGAGATGGTGGTCTCACGGACGTTCGAGTCGACCGTCTTGAACTCGACCTGCGACGGCTTGAAGCCGAGGTCGGCGGCGACCATCTTGGCGATCTCGATGTCGAAGCCGGACCGCTTGCCGTCGGTGTCCTCGAAGCCGAGGTACGGCTGGTCGTTCTTGGCGCCGATGACGAGCTTGCCCGCCTTCTGGGCCTTCTTCAGGGTCGCCGAGTCGATGCTGACGTTCGAGGCGACCTTGTAGGTGGGCAGCTTCGGCTGGTTCTTGCCGCCGGTGGAACCGGCCGGCTTGTCACCGGCGTTGCCGGACTCGCCGCCACAGGCGGTGGCGGTCAGGGCGAGGGCGGCGACCGTGGCGGCGATCGCGGCGGACTTGCGGAGCTTCATGGTGAACATCCTTCGTGTCGGCAGAATCGGCAGTCGGAAATCTCGACACGCGCGCGCGGGTCCTCACGTGAGGGCGCGTGTGCGGCGCGTGTCAGTGGTGCAGGATCTTCGACAGGAAGTCCTTGGCCCGATCACTGCGCGGATTGCTGAAGAACTGGTCGGGGACGGCTTCCTCGACGATGCGGCCGTCCGCCATGAAGACGACGCGGTTCGCCGCCGAGCGCGCGAAGCCCATCTCGTGCGTGACCACGACCATGGTCATGCCGTCGCGGGCGAGCTGCTGCATCACTTCGAGGACTTCGTTGATCATCTCCGGGTCGAGCGCGGACGTCGGCTCGTCGAAGAGCATCACCTTCGGGTCCATCGCCAGCGCCCGTGCGATGGCGACGCGCTGCTGCTGGCCGCCGGAGAGCTGCGCCGGGTACTTGTCGGCCTGCGCACCGACGCCGACCCGGTCGAGAAGCGTGCGGGCCTTCTCCTCGGCCTGGGCCTTGGACACCTTGCGGACCTTGGTCTGCCCCAGCGTCACGTTCTCCAGCACCGTCTTGTGCGCGAAGAGGTTGAAGGACTGGAAGACCATTCCCACGTCCGCGCGCAGCCGGGCCAGCTCCTTGCCCTCCTGGGGCAGCGGCTTGCCGTCGATCGTGATGGCGCCGGAGTCGATGGTCTCCAGGCGGTTGATCGTGCGGCACAGTGTGGACTTACCGGAACCCGACGGTCCGATGACGACCACGACCTCGCCTCGCGCGATGGTCAGGTCGATGTCCTGGAGCACATGCAGCGAGCCGAAGTGCTTGTTCACTTGGCTCAGCGCGACCAGCGCGTCGCCCGCGGGGGGAGTGGCGTCCTTGGTCACCGAAACTTCGGTCATCGGGGTCTTGCTCCATCCTCCTCGGTTGGGAGGACAGTAGTAACCCCGTACGACCAGCGTCATTACATCTGAGGGGAAATTGAGCATAACGATCGGGCCGCAACCGGGCACCGGGCGTGAAGAGGACGCGGGCCCGCGTACCGGGTGCATAACGGAACACGCGCGTAACCAGAACCCCCTTGACGCCGTCCTTATCTATCGGCGTGGATGCCTTGAGCGCGCGCGACGGAGTCGCGCCGACGGACGGACGACGAACAAAGGGGGGCCGGAATGAGACTGCTGCTCGTCGAGGACGACGATCATGTGGCCGCGGCCCTGTCGGCGGTCCTGTCCCGGCACGGCTTCGAGGTGCGCCACGCCCGCAACGGCGAGGAGGCGCTGCAGGCGCTCGTCCCGGAGGCCGATGCCTTCGGCGTCGTCCTGCTCGACCTGGGCCTGCCGGACCAGGACGGGTACGAGGTGTGCGGCAAGATCCGCAAGCGGACCTCGACGCCCGTGATCATGGTGACCGCGCGCGCGGACGTACGGTCCCGCATCCACGGTCTCAACCTCGGCGCGGACGACTACGTGGTGAAGCCCTACGACACCGGGGAGCTGCTCGCGCGCATCCACGCCGTCAGCCGGCGCAGCGTGCCGGAGGAGGCCGCCGTGTCCGTCGGCCACGAGGTGCGGTTCGGCGCCGTCGCCATCGATCTGCCCACGCGGCAGGTGACGGTGGACGGTACCGCCGTACAGCTCACCCGCAAGGAGTTCGACCTGCTGGCGCTGCTCGCGCAGCGGCCGGGTGTCGTCTTCCGCAGGGAGCAGATCATCTCCGAGGTGTGGCAGACCAGTTGGGAGGGGACCGGGCGGACGCTGGAGGTGCATGTGGCGTCCCTGCGCTCCAAGCTGCGCATGCCGGCCCTCATCGAGACCGTGCGCGGCGTCGGGTACCGGCTCGTCGCGCCGGCCGCGTAGCGGACAGGATTCCCGGTGCGCGCACGGCTGCTTCCGCTGCTCATCGTCCTCATGGCGGGCGTGCTGCTCGCACTCGGCTTCCCGCTCGCGGTGAGTCTGGCGTCCGCGCAGCAGCAGAAGGTCGTCGTCGACCGGATCGACGACACCGCCCGGTTCGCCTCCCTCGCCCAGTTCGTCACCACGCGCTCCGAGGGCAGCGGCGAGGCCGAGACGGACGAGCGGCGGCAGACCCTGCAGAAGGAACTCGCGCGGTACTACGACGTCTACGGCATAAGGGCCGGGGTCTTCTACCGCGAGCCCGACGTGCCCCCCATGGGGCGGGCGCCCGCCGCGTTCCAGGTGCCGCCCCGCGGTCAGATGCGGGCCGCCTTCGACGAAGCGCTGTACTCGCGCGGAAGCCACGATCCGCCGCAGGTCTGGCCGTGGCAGCGCGACGGGCGCATCGTCGTCGCGTCGCCGGTCATCCGGGACGGCGATGTCGTCGCCGTCGTCGTCACGGACTCGCCGACGGGCATGATGCGGGCCAAGACGGTGCGCGGCTGGGCGGTCATCGCGCTGGGCGAGGTGGCCGCCATGCTGCTCGCCGTGGGAGCCGCGCTGCGCCTGACGGGCTGGGTCCTGCGGCCTGTCCGCGTGCTCGACGCGACCACGCACGACATCGCCACGGGACGGCTGAAGTCGCGGGTCGCGGCCGCCGGCGGTCCACCGGAACTCAGGCGTCTGGCCCGGTCGTTCAACGAGATGGCGGACAACGTCGAGGACGTGCTGGAGCAGCAGCGCGCCTTTGTCGCCGACGCCTCGCACCAGCTGCGCAATCCGCTCGCCGCTCTGATGCTGCGTATCGAGGTGCTGTCCTACGAACTGCCGGAGGGCAACGAGGAGATCGCGTCCGTACAGGCCGAGGGCAAGCGCCTGGCCCGGGTCCTCGACGACCTGCTGGACCTGGCGCTCGCCGAGCACGCGCCCGCCGACCTCCAGCTGACCGACATCGGTGAACTCGCCGCCGAGCGGGTCGAGGCGTGGCGGCTGACCGCGCAGGACAAGGGGGTGCGGCTCGTCGCGGACTGCCCGGCCGTGACCGGCTGGGCCGATCCGGTCGCCCTGTCCAGCGCCCTGGACGCGGTGGTCGACAACGCGCTGAAGTTCACCCCGCGCGGCGAGCAGGTCCGGGTCGCCGTCACGGCGAACGGCCGGAGCACGGCCGTCGAGGTCGCCGACGGCGGTCCGGGGCTGCGCGAGGAGGAGCTGGCCAGGATCGGCGACCGGTTCTGGCGCAGCGGACAGCACCAGAACATCAAGGGCTCGGGTCTCGGCCTGTCCATCTCCCGCGCCCTGCTCACCGCGGGCGGCGGCTCCATCACCTACGCCCCGCACGAACCGCACGGTCTGAAGGTGACGCTGTGCGTGCCGAGGACCCCGCCGGGCGGTGAGCCCGGTCCCTCGGCGGCACCGGTCCGTCAGGGCTTCACCGAGCGGTAGTAGCGGCGCGCGCCCTCGTGCAGGGCGAGCGGGTCCGTGTAGACGGCCGTGCGCAGGTCCACGAGCTGCGCGGCGTGCACGGTGTTGCCGATCGAGTCGCGGCTGTCGATGACCGTGCGGGTCACGGCCTCGGTCAGTTCCGGGTCCGTGCGGTCCGTCGTGACGAGGAGGTTCGCCACCGCCAGGGTGCTGACGGCCTTGCCCTGCTGGGCGTCCGGGTAGGTGTCGGCGGGCATCACGGCGGCGCGGTAGTAGCGGGCGGACGGGTCGCTCATCTTGCGCAGACGGTCCAGCAGGCTGCCCATCTCGACCAGGCGGATCGGGAAGTGCTCGGACAGGTTCTTCACGTTGTTGGTGGGCAGACCGCCCGACCAGAAGAACGCGTCGATCGTCCCGGACTTCAGGGCGTCGGCCATGCCGCTGATACCGAGGTTGACCGGCACGATGTCCTTGTCGATGTCCATGTCGGCCGCCGCCAGCACCTTCTCGGCGATCAGCCGTACCCCGGAGGCCGGTCCGCCGACGGCGACCCTCTTGCCGCGCAGATCGGCCACCTTGTCGATGCTGGAGCCGCGGGGCACGACGAGCTGCATGTAGTCGTCGTAGAGGCGGGCGCAGCCGCGCAGCCGGTCCGCGCCGGGCCGCTCGTCCTCCTGGTACTTGGCGACGGCGTCCGCGGCGGCGATGGTGAAGTCCGCCTTGCCGGTGGCGACCCGCGTGACGTTGTCCCACGAGCCCTCGCTCTCGGCGAGCCGCACGTCGAGCCGGGGCAGATCGTGGGCCAGCGCTTTTTCGAGGAGATTGCCGTAGCGCACGTACACGCCGTTCTTCGTGCCGGTGCTGAACGTGACCTCGCCGGACGGCGACTTCTCGCCCAGCGGCAGCAGCCACCACAGCAGCAGCCCGAACACCACGAGCGCCGCCGCGGAGCCGGTGAGGGCGCGGCGGCGGGTCAGCGGGAACGTCGGGAAGGGAGCCTGCGGCATGGCCGCGATCCTGCCAGGTGGGGCCGGGGCTGACCAGGGGCGAAGGTGTTCACGGACGGTCACGCGCGGTGACGTGCCCGCCCGGCCTCACCTGCCCCGCCTGCGCCCCACCAGGTCCCACGCCGCCGTTCCCCACCGCTCATGGGTGAAGGAGAACCCGGCGTCGAGGAGCCGCCCCGGTACCACCCGGCGGCTTTTGAGGAGCAGTTCCGTGTCCGAGCGCAGCGCGAAGGCGCCCGCCTCCGCCATCCGGCGGGTGGCCGGCAGGCCGACCGGGACGCGGTGGGCCCGGCGCAGGGTGCGCATGAAGTCGCGCTGGGGGAGCGGGTGCGGAGCGGCCAGGTTCACCGGACCCGTCAGCTCCTCGTGGGCGATCAGGAACTCCACCGCGCCGACGAAGTCCCGGTCGTGGATCCAGGACATGTACTGACGGCCGCCCGCGACCGACCCGCCGAGGCCGAGCCGCGTGAGCCGCGACAGGACGTCGAAGACGCCGCCGCGGTCCGGGCTCATCACCATCGCCGCGCGCAGGGCGACCTTGCGGGTGTCCGGGGTGTCGGCCTCCCGCTGCGCGCGTTCCCAGGCCCGGGCGATGTCGACGCTGTACCCCCAGTAGCCGGGGACGCCGGGCTCGGTGCCGCCGATGACGCCGGACGCCTCGTCGTGCGCGGCGTCGTAGGAGTGGGCGTAGATCGTGGCCGTGCTCATCTGGAGCCACAGCGCGGGCGGCCGGGCCGCGCCCGCGACGGCCTCGCCGACGACGCGGGCCGAGTCGACCCGGGAGTCCATCATCGCCCGCAGGTTCTCGGGCGTGTAGCGGCAACTGACGCTGCGCCCGGCCAGGTTGACGACGACATCGCTGCCGTCGATCTCCTTCGTCCAGGCGCCGGGCGTGCGGCCGTCCCACTCCACTTCGCCCGCGCGCGTGGGTCGCCTGCTCAGGACGACGACCTCGTGCCCCGCCGCTGTCAGCGCACGGCGCAGCACGCCGCCCACCTGTCCCGTGCCACCTGGCAGTACGACCTTCATGGCGCCCCTTAAGTGAGCCGCAGCTAATTGAACATGTTCAAAATAGCGTGCGGGGCGCCCGGAACGCGAGCGGGGTGGGCTCGCGGGGAGGGGGATTCAGTCCTTGCCCATCTGGTCCTCGGCCGACAGGTGTTCCACGGTCCGGCCGGTCTCCGTGAACGTACGGGTCACATGGCCGGAGCTGTACACCCACAGGATGCGCAGCGGGGTGTCGCCGACGTTGCGGAAGAGGTGGGGAATCGGCGACGGGACGTACGTGGTGTCGTGCCGCTCCAGCTTCGTGACCTCGCCGTCCACCACCACCTCGGCCTCGCCGTCGAGGATCGTGACGTGCTCGTCGCAGTTGTGCGAGTGCAGAGGTGCGCCCGAGCCGACCGGATAGACGCTGATCCCGCTGGTGATCCGGTTCTCGCCGGCCGCGGACGCGGTGGTGATCAGCGGAGTGGTCACGACGGCGCCGCCGCGGTCGAGGAGGGGCACGGCTGCGGCCTTGACGATCGTGGTCATCCGGCGGTCCTTTCACAGGTTTCGCGGCCCAGGGGCGAGGGCCGCGTCGACCGAGGTTAGAAGCCGTTCCCGGCTCGCGGATGCCGTCCGGCGTGCAGCTTTACCTTGCATTCCCGGAGGGGTGGTGGGGGCCTTTTCCGGGGGTACGGTCGGCCACCGTCGCACGGCGAACCCGGACCGTGCACCGGATGTGAAGGCGGTTCGACAGCCATGAGGCTCCCCGTGCTCGACGAAGAGGACATGACCCCGCGCCAGCAGGAACTGGCCGCGCGGATCGCCGGCAAGCGGGGTGCCGTGCGCGGTCCGTTCCGCGTCTGGCTGCACAGCCCCGAGATGGCCGAACGGGCCGACTCGCTCGGCGCGTTCGCCCGGTTCGACTGCTCCCTGCCCAAGCGGCTGCGGGAACTCGCGCTGCTGATGGCGGGCCGCAACTGGGACGCCCAGTACTCCTGGAACGCCCACGTCCACCAGGCCGTCGAGGCGGGCGTGAGCGAGGCGAACGTCAAGGCCATCGCCGAGAAGCGGTACGCCGACGTGGCCTTCGAGGACCCGGGCGACGAGGCGTTCTTCCGGTTCGCGCACGAGGTGCTCGACGAGCACTTCGTCTCCGACGAGACCTTCGCCGCCGCCCTCGAACACTTCGGGCCGCAGGGCCTGGTCGACACCATCGGCGCGCTCGGCAACTTCACCATGCTCGGCATGTGCCTCAACACCTTCCAGGTGGACCTCCAGGCCGACAAGGAGCCGCCGTTCCCGGACATCCGCGGGTACGGCCGGGTGAACCCCGCATGAGCGGGCCCGTCGTCCGGGTCCGCGGCGTCACCAAGACCTTCGGCGGCGCGGCCGCCCTGCGCGACGTCGACCTCGATCTGCACCCCGGCGAGGTGCACGCCCTGATGGGTATGAACGGCGCGGGCAAGTCCACGCTCGTCCAGGTCCTGTCGGGCGTCCACCAGGCCGACCGCGGCAGCATCGAGGTCGACGGACACGCGCAGCCGGGCCTGACCGTGCGGCGCGCCCGCCGGCTCGGCATCGCCGCCGTGCCCCAGCGCCGCGAACTGGCGGCAGGGCTCACCGTCGCCGAGAACATCATGCTCGGCGACCTGCCCCGCCGACACGGCGTCGTCAGCTGGAGCGCCGTCAACTCCGAAGCACGTAGGGCCCTTTCCGGACTCGGCATCGACATCGACGTACGCCGGCCCGCCGGAGAGCTGACCGTCGCCGAACAGACCATGGTCGAAGTCGCCCGGGAGGTGCGGCGCGGAGGACGGGTCCTCGTCCTCGACGAGCCCACCGCCTGCCTGAGCGCCGAAGCGGCCGGACAGATACGCCGACTGGTGCGCCGGCTGCGCGACGACGGCGTCGCCGTCGTGTACATCTCGCACTACATCGACGAGGTCATGGGCATCGCCGACCGGGTCACCGTGCTGCGCGACGGCGGTGTCGTGCGCAGTGCGCCGGTCGCCGAGTTCGACGCGGCCTCGCTGGTCCGCGGGATGGTCGGCCGGGACGTCGTGTCGGCGCGGCCCGAACGGCCCGCGCCGAAGGACGAACCGGGAATCTCCGTACGGGGGCTGAGCCACGGACGTGCCATCCGCGACTTCTCCGTGGACGTCCGCAGGGGCGAGGTCGTCGCGGTCCTCGGCCCGGCCGGGGACGCCCAGTCCAGCCTCTTCGACCTGCTGTCGGGCCGGACCGGGCCGGACGCGGGACAGCTGAGCGTCGGCGGCGCCGCGGTGCCGCTCGGCAAGGTGTCCGCGTCCCTCGCGGGCGGGCTGCGCTGCGTCACCGGCGACCGGCGCACGCTCGGGCTCGTCCCCGAACTGTCCGTCGACGAGAACCTGATGCTCGCCAAGGACCGCCTGGAGCGGCGCAGTTGGCATCGCGGGCGCGATCTCGCGCGGCGGGCGGCCCCGCTGCGCCGGCGCTACGGGGTCGTCGCCCTCGCCGGGAACCCGGCCGTCGGCACCCTGTCCGGCGGCAACCAGCAGAAGGTGCTGCTCGCCAAGTGGCTCCAGACCGCGCCGGTCGCCTGCTTCCTGGAGGACCCGACCAACGGCGTGGACATCGCGGCGATGGCGGACATCCATGCGCTGGTCGACGAACTCGCCGGGCGGGGGGTCGCCGTGTTGCTCGCCTCGTCCTCTGCCGAAGAAGTCATGCGGCTCGCGGACCGGGTCGTCGTGGTCAGTGCGGGGCGCGTTGTCGCTCAGCGGGCCGTCTCCGAGGTCAGTCAGGACGGGCTCGTGGCGCTGGCCGTGGGGGGTGGGGGGTCTTGACGCGGGGCGGTGCGCGTCCGTGGGGGCCGAGGTTTTTGGGGTCGCCCCCTCCTCCCCTTCCCGTCCCGAAAACGGGGGCTGTGCCCCCGGACCCCCCAGCTTTCGGTTCGTCGTGGTTGCTCGCGCTCCGCGGCGGAGCCGCTAATCGACGCTGCCCCGCGCCCCTTACGGGGCGCTGTCTGTACGGAGGTTCGTCACAGTGAGTCTCAAGGCTCCTTCTGTTGCTCCCGAGCGCGCGGACGTGGCGCCTGCCCCTCGGAGTGGTGCCCTGCTGCGCATTCCCCACGCCGGGCTCGTCGCCGTGCTCGTCGTCGTGATCGTGTTCACCGCGCTGCGCGCCGACTCGTTCACCACCTCGCAGAACCTGCTCAACGTCCTGCGCCAGATCAGCGTCAACGCCGTCATCGCCGGCGGGCTGACCCTGCTCATGACCGCGGGCGGCATGGACTTCTCCATGGGGTCGAACGCCGCCGTCACCACGGCGGTCGCCGCCCAGATGCTCTCCGGCGGGCAGTCCACCGCGGTGACCGTGGTCGTCGCGCTGCTGCTCGCCGCGGTCGTGGGGCTGGTCAACGGGCTCGTCGTCACGTTTACGAACGTCGCGCCGTTCGTCGCCACTCTCGCCACCGCCATGCTGCTCGACGGCGTCGCGCTGCTCGTGCTCAACGGCATGAGCGTCACCATCGGCGACAAGATGCAGGCCCTCGGCAACTCCACGGTGGCCGGAGTGCCCTGGCTGCTCGTCGTGGCCGTGCTCGTGCTGCTCGCCATCGGGCTCGTCATGCGGTTCACGACCTTCGGCCGCGACGCCTTCGCGATGGGCGGCAACGAGCATGTCGCGCGGCTCAGCGGGATCAACGTCCCCGCGCGCAAGCTCGCGTTGTACGCGCTGGCGGGCGCCCTCGCGGGGCTCGCCGGACTGATGCTGCTCTCCCGGCTCGGCGCCAGCGCACCCAACACCGCAGGGTTGCAGACCCAGTTGACGGCCGTCGCCGCCGTGGTCATCGGCGGTACGTCGCTCGCGGGCGGCCGCGGCACCGTCGTGGGCACCGCGCTCGGTGTGGTCCTGCTCGGCGTCGTCGCCAACGCCCTCAATCTGCTCCAGGTCAACAGCAACTACCAACTCGTCGTCACCGGGGCCGTGTTGCTCGTCGCCGCGGTCATCAACGGTTTCCAGAGGAAAGGCAGTACGCCATGACGTCCACCGCCCCCCGTTCCCGCAGAGCCCTCGCGGCCTCGCTCGCCGGCGTCACCGCGCTGGTGCTCGCGGGCTGCGCGCAAGACGCCGACAGCAGCGCCGACAGCGGGGGCTCGAAGAAGGGCTCCGTCTCGCTCGGCTTCGTCAACGGCGCCAACACGCACTTCCACACCTGTCTGCAGAAGGCGGTCGAGCAGACCGCGAAGCAGAAGAACGCCAAGGTCTACACGGCCAACTCCAAGCAGGACGCCGGGACCGAGCTGTCCAACATCGAGGACATGATCTCGCGGAACGTGGACGCGCTGATCGTGCAGACGGTCAATGTCGACGCGCTCGACGGAGACATCGCCAAGGCCAAGGCGGCGGGCATCCCGATCTATCTGACGTCCGTCTCGACCGACAAGATCTCCGACATCCTCGGCGCGGCCGTCGTCGACCTCACCAAGGTCGGGCAGATGGACGCCGACTGGATCGCCAAGGACGCGGGCTCGAAGAGCGTCAAGGTCGGCGTCGTCGCCGGGGCCCCGGGCGCCGCCTCCGACCTGCTCGTCGGCGGCTTCACCAAGAAGCTCCCCGCGACCGCCAAGGTCGTCGCCAACCAGCCCGGCATGTTCAACCCGGCCAAGGCCCAGGACGTCGCCGAGAACATGATCCAGGCCCACCCGGACCTGGACTACGCCTTCGTCGCCAACGAGGAGATGGCCTTCGCCGTCCGCAAGGCGTTCGACGCGGCCGGGGCGAAGGACGTCAAGATCGTCTCGGTGAACGGCTCCGAGGACGGGATCGCCGCGATCAAGGACGGCCGGCTCCAGGCGACCGTCTCCAACTCGGCCCTCACCATCGGGCAGACCGCGGTCAAGCAGAGCGTGGACCTTCTTGCTGACAAAAAGGTTGACAAAGTAAGTAAGGTCCCACTTACTTTGATCACCAAGGACGACGTGGACCAGGCACCTCAGTACTGCCCCAAGTAAAGCGCCGCTTTATGAGAAGTACCTGAATTCCAGCACGCCTGAAAACGAGGAATCATGGACCGCCTGCTGCTCATGCACAGCTTCGTGACCGTCGCGCAGAACGGAAGCTTCAACGGGGCCGCGAAGAAGCTCGGCTCCTCCGGCTCCCTGGTGTCGCGGCATGTCGCCGAGCTGGAGCGGCAGGTCGGCGTCCGTCTCGTCAACCGCACGGCCCGCTCGGTCAGCCTCACCGAACAGGGCCTGCGCTATGCCGAGTTCTGCTCGCGCATACTCGACGAAATAGCGACGGAGGACGTTTCCATCGCCCAGCTCCACGACCGGGCCGAAGGGGCGCTGAGCATCATCTGCCCCAAATGGATCGGCAGTCTGGATCTGGGCGACGCCATCGCCGCGTTCTCCGCCGCCCATCCGAAGATTCACATACGGTTCGAACTCGGCGGCATGTCCGACCGGACGTACGACTTTCTGGACAGCGGATTCGACGTGGCGTTCCACACCCGGGATCTACGGGATTCCGGGGTCCGCCTGAAGAAAATCGCCTCGCTGCCTTTTGTGCTGTGCGCCGCGCCGGAATACCTGGAACGGCACGGGCAGCTCACCGAGCCGAACGAGATCGCCGCGCACGACTGCCTGGTGCACGTCAACGATCCCGTCTGGCGCATCGGCCACGGACATTCCTCGACGCTGCACAAGATCCGCAACATGGCCTTCTCGTCGAACTCGTACATTGCGCTGCAGAAGGCCGCCGTGCACGGCCGCGGTATCGGCCTGCTGCCCCAGCGGCCCGCCTACGACGACCTGCTCTCCGGCGCCCTCGAAGTGCTGCTGCCCGGACTCGGGGTGCCCGACCGGCCGCTGTACGCGATCTACGGGCCCGGGCAGTCGACACCGAAGAAGATCGCGGTGTTCCTGGAGTTCCTCACCCAGTGGTTCTCCAGGAATCCCATTCCGCGGATCCCTGTCGGCGGCTGAGCGACCGGGTCCGCAAACAAGGGTTGCACACCTTGTACGGCAGGGACGTTGAGACGGCCGCAGGGCAAATCTACGATCGCCGAGGGAAACACGGGGGAGATCTGGAGTGAGGAATCGATGGGGATTCAGCGCATAGAGTCGGTCACCTACTCGGTCACCTACTCGGTCAGCAACTCGGTCAGCAACTCGGTCACGTCCTCGGTCGCCGACAGCGGCGGGGTTCTCGAAGAGTCTGTGCGGTTCTTCGAGGATTTCGGACTGTTCCTGGTGGAACGGACCGACGAGCACGCCGTGCTTGAGACGCTCGCCGGACAGACCGTCCACCTGGACGCGGCCCCCGGCCCGCTGCTCCCGCCGCCCGTCGAGGACGGCCCGACCCTGCGCGAGATCGTCTGGGGCGTGGACACCGCCGACGAACTCGACCGCCTGGTCCGGGAGGCCGGCAAGGACCGCGAGGTCCGGGAGAGCGCCGACGGCGTCCACCACACCGTCGACGAGACCGGTTTCGGAGTCGGCCTCACCCTCGCCAGGCCCCGCGCCCTCGCCCCCACCCCGCGCCCGGCGAACGTGACCGGCAGCGTGGACCGCTGGAACGCCCCGCTGGAATCCGTCGGACAGGTCAGGCCGCTGCGGATGTGCCACGTCGCCCTCAACATCCCCCAGCAGGGGCGTGCGGAGGCCGTCGCCTTCTACACCGACCGTCTCGGCTTCCGCCCCACCGACGTCGTCGAACCCATGGGCGTCTTCCTGCAGGCCCCCGGCGACGACGACCAGCACACGTTCCTGCTCTGCCACCGCCCCGACAAGGCCGGGATCAACCACATCGCGTACGAGGTCCCGGGCGTCGACGACGTCATCGAGGGCGGCAACAACATGATCGAGAAGGGCTGGCGCGAGGCCCGCAAACTGGGCCGCCACACCATCGGCTCCAACATCTTCCGCTTCCTGCACGCGCCGTGCGGGGGCCGTGTCGAGTACGCCTGCGACATGGATCGCGCCGACGCCTCGTACGAGACCCGCGTCCACGACACGGCCCCGCCGCACACCATCTGGTCCCTGCGCAGCAATCGCGCCTGAGCGGCCGCCCCGCCAAGGGCGCGGGGAACTGCGCGACCAGCCACGACGAAAGCCGCACCCGGCGACGGGCCTCGGGGCTCCGCCCCGGACCCCGCTCCTCAATCGCCGGAGGGGCTTGATTGGGAAAGGCCCACTTCATGTCCAGCTATCCCACCGTCCGCCTCCACATAGGCGGCGAGTGGCGCGATCCCGGCACCAAAGAATCCGCGCCCGTCATCAACCCCGCCACCGAAGAGACCATCGGCACCGTCCCCCTGGCGACGACCGCCGACCTCGACGACGCCCTCGAAGCCGCGCGCCAGGGCTTCGAGACCTGGCGTGCCACCCCGGTGGCCACCCGCACCGAGATCCTCCACCGCGCCGCCGGCCTGATCACCGAACGCGCCCCGGAGATCGGCCGCGTCATGACCCTGGAGCAGGGCAAGCCCCTCAAAGAAGCGGCCGGCGAGGCCAAGCGCACCGCCGACACCCTGCGCTGGCACATCGAGGACGCCCGCCGCGCCTACGGCCGCACCATCCCCTCCGCCCCCGGCACGATCCTGTCCGTGCGCCGCGAACCGATCGGCCCCGTCGCCGCGTTCGTGCCCTGGAACTTCCCCGTCGGCGGCCCCAACCGGAAGATCTCCACCGCCCTCGCCGCGGGCTGCTCGATGATCATCAAGGCCTCCGAGGAGACCCCGGCGACGGCCGCCGCGCTCGTCGCCTGTTACGTCGACGCGGGCCTGCCGCCGGGCGTCCTGAACCTCGTCTTCGGCGAACCCGCGGCCGTGTCGGCCCAGTTGATCGCCTCCCCGGTCGTCCGGCTCGTCGCGTTCACCGGGTCCGTCCCCGTCGGCAAGCTGCTCGCCGCCACGGCGGGCGAGGTGATGAAGCCGACCCTGATGGAACTCGGCGGCCACGCACCGGTGATCGTCTGCGCGGACGCCGATCCCGTGCAGGCGGCGCGGCGCGCGGCCCGCGCCAAGTTCTTCAACGCCGGCCAGGTCTGCACCTCGCCCAGCCGCTTCCTCGTGCACTCCTCGCTGTACGAGGACTTCGCCGCCGCCTTCGTCAAGGCGACCGAGGAGATCGTGGTGGGCGACGGGCTCGACCCCGCGACCACCATGGGCCCGCTCGCCAACGAACGCCGCCTGGCGGCCGCCGAGCGGCTCACCGCCGACGCCGTGCGACGCGGCGCGACCGTGCGCACCGGAGGCCTGCGTCCCGACCGGGCCGGCTACTTCTTCGCGCCGACCGTGCTGACCGACGTACCGCGGGACGTGCTGATCATGAGTGAGGAGCCGTTCGCGCCGCTCGCCCCGATCGTGCCGTTCGACGATCTCGACGACGCGCTGGAGCTCGCCAACTCCCTCCCGTTCGGCCTCGCCGCGTACGGCTTCACGCAGTCCGCGGCCACCGCCGAGAAGCTCTCCGCCGAGCTGGAGGCCGGCATCCTGTCGATCAACCACTGCGGCGGATCGGTCCACGAGGCCCCGTCCGGTGGCGTGAAGGACAGCGGCTACGGGCGCGAGGGCGGCCCTGAGGCTCTCGACTCCTACCTCGTCACCAAGCGCGTCGCGCACCAGCTGAGCTGACGCCCGTGAAATACGCCCGCGTCGACGTCGACGGCCGCGCCCATTGGGCCCGCGCCACCGCCCCCGACACCCTCGAACTGCTCTCGGCCTCCCCGCTGGAGAGCCCGGCCCCCTCGGTCACGGGCGAGCTGCCCGTGACCGGGGCCTGCTGGCTGCCCCCGGTGATCCCGCCCGTCTTCTACGCCGTCGGCTTCAACTACCCGCGCCACATCGCCGAGCACGGCGCCGCGACACCGGCCCGTCCCGAGATCGGCTACCGCGCCAACAACGCGCTCACCGGACACGGTTCGCCCATCGTTAAGCCTGCCGACGTCACCGGCCGGTTCGAGGCCGAACCCGAACTCGTCGCCGTCATCGGCCGCCGGATGCGGCACGCCTCGTACGACGAGGCACGGGCGGGCGTCTTCGGCTGGACCATCGGCAACGACGTCAGCGCCCGCACCTGGCAGCACGAGGACCGCACCTTCTGGCGCGCCAAGAACAGCGACACCTTCAAGCCGATGGGCCCCTGGATCGAGACGGCCGTCGACGCGCTCGCGCAGACCACGACGCTGTCCGTGAACGGCGAGATCCGCGCCCGGTTCCCCACCGGCGACATGGTGTTCGACCCCTACGACTACATCGTCGCGATGAGCCGCCGCCTCACCCTGCACCCCGGCGACGTGCTGTGGATGGGCGCCGAGTCCACCTGCCGACTGGCTCCGGGGGACACCGTCGCCGTCGAGATCAGCGGCATCGGCGTGCTCTCCAACCCCGTACAAGAGGAAGCACCACAGGAAGGCCAGCAGCCGTGAGCAAGGAACCCCGCTACATCCACCACGTCAACTTCCCCACCACCGACCCCGACCGCACCGCCGCCTGGTACGCGAAGGTCTTCGGGATGAAGCGCATCATGCCCAAGTCGAACACGCGCGTGGTGCTGATGACGCGCGGCACCTTCGACCTGCACTTCACTCCCGTCGAGGAGATGGAGCGCATGGCGCCCTACCACTTCGCCGTCGAGGTCGACGACTGGGACGAGTTCCTCGACCACCTCAAGGACCTGGGCATCCGGCACACCCGGCCGATCCAGCGCCCCGAGAACCAGTCGAAGTTCTGCTACATCCACGATCCCGACCACACCATGATCGAACTCGTGTACCACGCCAAGCGCCCCAACTGACCGACACCGTCAAGGAGTACGTGACTCATGCCCTACGTCGATTCCGACGGTGCGTCCATCTACTACGAGCGGCACGGCGAAGGCCCGGCGATCGTCTTCGTGCACGGTTCCGGCGGCCACCACGCCGCCTGGTGGCAGCAGGTGGCCGCGCTGCGCGAGGAGTTCACCGTCGTCACGCTCGATCTGCGCGGCTTCGGGAAGACCGAACTGGCCGAGCCGCAGACCGAGTTCGACGGCCAGGCCTTCTACGGGGACGTCGTCGCCGTCCTCGACCAGGAGGACCTCACCGACGCGATGCTGGTCGGTCAGTCCATCGGTTCCGTCGCCGCGCTGCGCGCCGCCCTCACCCGCCCCGAGCGCGTCACCTCGGTCGTCCTCGGCCACTCGCTGGGCGGCATCGACCACCCCGAGCTGCGCGAACTGGCCGCCGCTGACCGTGCGGAGGCCGTCAAGCTGCCCGTCATCGACCGCCTGCTGACCCGGCGGTTCCGCGCGGAGCGGGCCGACCTCACCTTCCTGTTCCGGCAGATGGGCACCTTCAACACCGCCACCATGCAGGACCTGCGCAACCTCGACGCCAACGGCCCGACCCTCGACGAGATCGCCGCGTCCGGCGTCCGGGTCGCCTTCCTCGCGGGCGAGAAGGACGCCGTGCTCAGCGTCAGGACCGTCACGCGCGCCCATGAACTCCTCCCGGGCTCCCACCTGGAGATCGTCGAAGGCGCGCCGCACTCCATGTACTGGGAGACCCCGGACACGTACAACGCCGCCCTCGCCCGGCTGCGCCGCACCCTCACCCCCGCGAAGGACTCCGTATGACCGCCGCCCTCACCCTCGACGCCGCGGAAGAGATCATCACCGCCGCGCACCGGCGCGCCCAGGACCTCGGCAAGGCGGTCAGCGTCGCCGTCGTCGACGCGGGCGGCTTCGTCGTCGCGATCCGCCGCCCCGACGGCGCCCGCCCGCTCACCCCCGACATCGCCCGCGCCAAGGCCTACACCGCGGCCGTCATGCAGCGCCCCGGCAAGATGCTGAAGAAGTGGCAGGAGAGCCAGCCCGTCTTCTTCTCCCAGCTCTCCCAGCTCCCCGGCGCCGCCCTGCCGATCATGGCCGCCGAGGGCAGCATGACCATCAAGAAGGACGGCGAGATCATCGGCGGCCTCGGCATCGCCGGCGGCACCGCCGACGAGGACCAGGTCATCGCCGAGGAAGTCCTCACGTCACTCGGATACGAACTGGAGTTCGCCGCCTGGGGTGTGGCGGGCACACCGACCGAAGGGCGGTCCTGAACCATGGCGGACACGTTCAACTACCGCATCGACCACCACGGCAGCCTGGTCCGCCCGCCCGGCCTGGACCGCACGGACGCCGCATCGCTGGCCGCGGCGCTCGCCGGCGCCGTCGCCTACCAGCGCAAGCTGCGCTCCACGGTCGTCACCGACGGCGGCTACCCGTACGAAGACTTCCGCGGCGCGGTCCTGGAGAACGTCACCGGGGTGCGCCGCACCGACCGGACCGGCGCCGACGGGCTCGCGGTCTGGGCCGCGGACACCCTGCCCGAGGCGGAAGACCCGCTCGCCGTCGACCACGCGAAGCGCCTGGCCGAACTCACGGTCATCGCCCCGAAGGTGACCCTGCCCGCCCCCTCGTACCTCGCCGCGACCCTCGAAAGCCCCCTGAAGGCAAGGGAACTGGGGGAGGCCTTCGCCGAGATCATCCGGGCCGAGATCGCCCGCCTGGTCGACGCGGGCGTCCGTCTCGTCCAGCTCGACAACCCGCTGCTGCTCGCGGCGACGGCCACCGACGGGCCTGCCGCGGGCCCGCTCCCGTACGCCGACGCGCTCGCGATCGACGCCCTCGCCGTCGGTCTGGACACCCGTCCCGAGGGCGTCCGCATCGGCTACTTCCCGGGCGCCACGGCCCCGGCGACGGTGGACCGGGCGGCGGCGGAGCGCCTGTTCACCGAGATCCCGGCCGACCGCTGGATCCTGCCGCTGCGCAGCGCCTCCGCCGCGGAACTCGACCTCGTACGCACCCTGCCCGAGGACCGCGACGTCTGCTTCGGGGTGGTCGACGCGGCGGCGCCGGACCTGGAGGACATCGACACGGTCCTCGACCGCCTGGACGCGGCGGGCGAACTGAAGGACCTGGAGGACGCGGCGATCTCCCCGACCCAGGGCTTCGCGGACATCGCCTCCCACCCCCTCCTCACCGAGGCCCAGCAACACAGCAAGCTGGTCCTGGTGGAGACGCTGGCCCGGTACGTGTGGGGTAACGAGTTCTGACGCAGGGGAACGCCCCTGGGGACCGCGTAGCGGTCTCCCCAGGGGCGCGGGGAACTGCGCGAGCAACCACGACGAACCCGCGGCCGCCGACGGACACCGCCCGGCAGACGCTAAAGCACCTCGGCGAACGTCACAGTCCGCTCCCGGAGCAACGGCCGAACCACCCCCACAATGAACTCCGCAAAATGCGCGGAGGCGCAATGCGCGTCGAACCCCGCCCGGTCCGCGTACACCTCGTACAGCACGAACCCCCCGGCGACATCGGCCTCCGCATGCACCTCGTAGGCGACATTGGCCGGCTCCTCGAGCGTGAACTCCCGCATCTTCAGCAACGCGTCCCGCACGGTCCCCGCATCGTCGGCGGCACAGCGGTAGTGGGCGACAACGGCGTACGCCACGGCATGACTCCCTTGTACAAAAGGCCAGTTCAACAGCTTCAACAGCGTTCCGATTCCAGCACAGAACCCCACGGCGGCCACCCGCGCGCCGCGCAACCAATGACTGCCTCCCCGGATCTGCCCGCGACGCCCACGCGTGGTGTGTCGTACATCCGGTTCCAGATATCGCAGATGCCGGAGAGAGAAGTGATCCAGATGCGTTCCGTGGAAACCCTGGTCGGCGGGGAGTGGACGGCCGGCGACGAGTGGATCGAGGTCCAGAACCCGGCCGACCTGCGCACCCCCGCCTTCCGCGTCCCGGCGCTCACCCCCGCCGACGTCACCCGCGCCTACGACCACGCCGAGCGTGCCTTCGTCGGCTGGAAGCGCACGAGCCCGCTGGCCCGCGCCACGGTCCTGACGGCCGCCGCCGCACTGCTGCGCGAGCGCGCCGACACGATTGCCCAGGACATCGCCACGGAGAACGGCAAGACGCGCGCGGAGGCCCGCGGCGAGACGCTGAAGGCCGCCGACTTCCTGGAGTACTACGGGCTGCTCGTCGGCCGGGGCGGCTACGGCACCCTCCTGAACGACATCCGCCCCGACACCCGTACCAGCGCGCAGGCCGAACCGCTCGGCGTGGTCCTGGCGATCACCCCGTGGAACGACCCGCTGATCACCCCGGCCCGCAAGCTCGCCCCCGCGCTCGCCGCGGGCAACACCGCGGTCCTGAAGCCGGCCACCGAGACCCCGCTGTCGGGGCTCCACCTGGCGCGGGCCCTGCACGACGCGGGCCTGCCCGCCGGGGTCCTGAACGTCGTCACCGGCCGCACCGGACAGATCTCCGGCGCGCTCCTCGACGACCCGCGCATCGCCGCCGTCACCTTCACCGGCTCCAACACCGTCGGCGATCAGCTCCGTACGACGTTCGCCACGCGCAACATCCGCTTCCAGGGCGAACTCGGCGGCAAGAACGCCTCCGTCGTCCTCGCCGACGCCGATCTGGCCAAGGCCGCGCGGACCGTCGTCGCCGCCGCCTTCGGACAGGCCGGTCAGCGCTGCACCGCCACCAGCCGCGTCGTCGTCGAACGGCCGGTGCACGACGCGTTCGTCCGGCTGCTGCTCACCGAGGTCGCGGCGCTCACGCCGGGGGCCCCGCTCGTGGAGGGGACGAGCATGGGCCCCCTCTCCAGCCCGCGGCAGCGCGACAGCGTCGCCGAGCACATCGAGCGTGCGGTGAAGCAGGGGGCGAAGGTCCTGGCCGGCGGCGACGCACCGGCCGACCCGGACCTCGCGCACGGCTGCTACCTCGACCCGACCGTCCTCGGCGACGTCACCGACGCCGTCGACATCTGGCGCGAGGAGGTCTTCGGTCCCGTCCTCGCGGTGCGCGCCGTCGACTCCTTCGACGACGCCGTCGCCGCCGTCAACGACTCCGGCTTCGGCCTCGCCGCCGCCGTCTTCACCCGCGACCTGCACGCGGCCCACCGCTTCGCCGACGAGGCCGAGTGCGGGCAGATCGCCGTGAACCTCACGACCCCCGGCTGGGACGTCCACCACCCCTTCGGCGGCTTCCACGACTCCGGCTCCCCGTTCAAGGAGCAGGGCACCGAGGCGCTGCACTTCTACACCCGTGTGAAGACGGTCGCGATCCACTACGGCGCGTAGTAGGTACTACGCAACCGCGTCATTCGCACATCTTCCAGAAAGGAGGCGGATGTTGGCCGACAAAACGATAGGTGTCGTCGGAGCCGGCATCGTGGGCCTCGCCACCGCCCGCGAGATCACCCTGCGCCGCCCCGGCACCCGCGTCGTCGTGTTCGACAAGGAACAGGACGTCGCCCACCACCAGACGGGCCACAACTCCGGCGTCGTGCACGCGGGCATCTACTACACGCCCGGCAGCCTCAAGGCGGACCTGACCGTACGGGGCGTGGGCCTGCTGCGCGAGTACTGCCAGGAGCACAAGCTCCCGTACCGCGAGATCGGCAAGCTCGTCATGGCCGTGCGCGAGGACGAGCTGGACCGCATGAACGCCCTCTACGAGCGGGCCAGGAACAACCACGTACCGGACCTGCGCAAGGTCGCGCGGGAGGAGATCGCCGAGCTCGAACCGCAGGCCGGCGGCATCGCGGCCCTGCACTCCCCGCGCACCGCGATCACCGACTACCCGGGAATCGCCCGCGCGTTCGCCCAGGACATCGAGCGGTCCGGGGGAGAGGTGAAGCTCGGCTTCCGCGTCACCGGCATCACCGAGGTCCCCGGCGGCATCGAGGTGGCGTCCGGACAGGAGCGGGTGAGCGTCGACCGGCTCGTGCTCTGCGCCGGGCTCCACTCCGACTCCGTGGCCCGGCTCGCGCGGGGCGGCCCCGAACCGCGCATCGTCCCGTTCCGCGGCGAGTACATGCTGCTCAAACCGGAGCGGGCGGACCTGGTGCGCGGGCTGATCTACCCGGTGCCCGACCCCCGCTACCCGTTCCTCGGCGTGCACTTCACCCCGCGCGTCGACGGCTCGGTCGAGGTCGGCCCGAACGCCGTGCTCGCCCTCGCGCGCGAGGGATACACCCGCACCCGCGTCTCCCCGAGGGACCTCGCGGGCCTCGCCGCCTACCCCGGCATCTGGCGGATGGCCGCCCGGCACTGGCGCACCGGCATCAAGGAGTACAAGGGCTCCTTCTCCCCGGCCGCCTTCATGAAGGACGCGAAGCTCTACGTCCCCGGGGTCGGCGTCGACGACGTCGTGCGCGGCGGGGCCGGTGTGCGCGCCCAGGCGCTGGACCGCGACGGCACCCTCGTCGACGATTTCCGGCTGCACCGGGCCGGCCGGATCACGGCCGTCCGCAACGCGCCGTCGCCCGCCGCGACGGCCTGCCTGGCGATCGCCGAGCACATCGTGGACGCGGTCTTCGAAGAGGGCTGAACACCCCTGCGTACTGCGCCTTTTCGCGCAAGAACTGCTTGCGCCCCCAGCTCTGCGCAAGGCCCCGCGACGCACCTAACGTCGATCTCACCGCACCCCGCAGTTCTCTCGAGAGAAAGAAGCACCGGCATGTTCGTCGTCGACACCCAGATCCACATCTGGAAGGAAGAGACCCCGGACCGCCCCTGGGTCCCCGGCGCCCGCGAGCGGATCCGCCTCAACGGCCACCGCGAGGACCCCTTCAGCTACGAGGAGGCGCTGGAGCTGATGGACGAGGCCGGCGTCAACCGGGCGCTGATCCTCCCGCCGTCCTGGGAGGGCGACCGCATCGACTACGCCCTCGAAGCGTGCGAGGCGCACCCGGACCGGTTCGGCATCATGGCGCGCATCCCGCAGAACAAGCCCGAAGAGGGCAAGGCGATGCTGGCGGACTTCGCCCAGAACCCGCACGTCAAGGGGACCCGCCTCACCTTCCACCGCCCCATCGACCGCAACTGGATGATCGACGGCACCAACGACTGGTACTGGCCGATCGCCGAGGAACTGAACGTCCCGACGATGGTGCACGCGCCCATCTGGAAGCGGGAACTGGGCGAGATCGCGGGCCGCCACCCCGGCCTCAAGATCATCATCGACCACATGGGCATCATGGCGCGCTGCGTCGACGACGCGATCGGCTACTGGGTCCAGGAGACCGCCGACCTGCACGAGCACCCCAACATCTACGTCAAGCTCTCGGCGCTGCCCGGCTACTCCACGCAGCCCTTCCCGAACAACAACATCGAGAAGTACGTGCGCGAGATGGTCGACAAGATGGGCCCGCGGCGCTGCTTCTACGGCACCGACATCACCCGCCTCACCGGCCACGGCATCACCTACACCGACACCATCGAGCAGTTCACCAAGCACTGGGACTTCACCCCCGACGAGCTCGAATGGATCATGGGCCGGGGCATCGCCGAGGTCCTGAACTGGCCGATCGAGGGCTGAGGACGCACTCATGACGTACGCGCACGAGGCGCGCGGCGTCGACGGCGGAGACGCGCTCGTCTCCGCCTTCAACGCCGTCGGCGCCGACTACCTGTTCTGCTCCTCGGGGTCCGAATGGGCCCCGGTGTGGGAGTCCCTGGCCCGCCACCACCGCGACGGCACCCCCGCGCCCGAGTACCTGGACCTCACGCACGAGACCGTCGCGGCCGGCATGGCGACCGGTTACGGACTGCTCAAGCGCCGCCCGCAGGGGGTGCTGCTGCACGCGGCGCCGGGCCTGCTCCAGGGCTCCATGGCCGTGCACGGCGCGCTCCTCGCGGGCGTCCCGATGGTCGTCGCGTCGTCGGAGTCCACGACGTACGGTGACGCGCCCGGCCACGACCCCGGCGGCCAGTGGTACCGCAACCTGTCGATCGTCGGCGGCCCGCACGGCATCGCCCAGCCGTTCACCAAATGGGCCACCGAAGCGGCGAGCGTGCACACCCTGCCGACGATGGTCACCCGCGCCGCCGAACTGTCCTGGCGCGCACCGGCGGGCCCCGCCTACCTCAACGTCCCCCTGGAGATCCTCCTGGAGGACTGGGACGGACGCGAGGCCAAGCCGATCGTCGAGCCCGGCACCACGCACAGCTCGCCCGAACAGGCCGACGACGTCGCCGCGCTGCTGCGCGCGGCCCGCAACCCGGTGATCGTCACCGAGACCTCCGGCCGTGAAGAAGGCGGCTTCGAAGCCCTCGTCGCCTTCGCCGAGGCCTGGCAGATCCCGGTCGTCGAACCGGACTCGGCGGTCTGCGCCAACTTCCCGCGCAGCCACCCGCTGCACGCGGGCGGCGACATCGGGCCCTGGATGGACGAGGCGGACCTGATCCTCCTGGTCAACTGCCGCGCCCCGTTCTACCCGCCCTCGCGCCGCCCTTCGAAGGCCACGGTCGTCGTGATCGACGAGGTGCCGCAGCGCCCGCACGTCGTCTACCAGGTCCTGTACGCGGACCGCTATCTGGAGGGGAACGTCACCAACAGCCTGCGCCAGCTGGCCAAGCGGGCCAAGGACCTCCCCGGCGACGCCGTGGCCGCGCGCCGCGCGGCACAGGAGGAGCGGCACGCCGCCGAACAGGTCGCTATAGGGCGAGCAGAAACGGATGCGGCCGAGCAGACGGCAGGAGTCGACCCGGTCCTGGTGGCCGCCTCGCTGCGCACCCTCCTGGAGGGCCGGGACGGCATCGTCGTCGACGAGACCATCACCCACAGCCGCGTCGTCAAGCGCCACCTGAAGACGTCCGTCCCGGACTCGTACTTCTACGTACAGGGTGGCCTCGGCCAGGGCATGGCCGTCGCGCTCGGCGTCAAACTCGCCTCGCGCGAGCGGCCCGTGGTGCTGACGGTCGGCGACGGCGCCTTCACGTACAACCCGGTGATCCCCTCGTACGACGCCTCCAGGACGTACGAACTCCCTCTTCTTGTCGTGGTGTTCAACAATCGCGTCTACAAGTCGATGAATCTCAACCACCGCCGCTTCTACCCGCAGGGCGCCGCCGCCGAGACCGGCGAATGGCTCGGCACCGATCTGCGCCGGCTGCCGCGGCTCGCCGCCTTCGCCGAGCCGTTCGGCATGCACACCGAGACCGTCGACGCGCCCGACGCCCTCGTCCCCGCCCTGGAGAGGGCCCTGAAGGCCGTCGCGGCCGGCACCACCGCCGTCGTCGACGTCCTCGTGTCCCGCTGAGCCGCCCCGGATCGTTAAGGACCCGTCACCATGCCCGACAAGACTTTGGTCGCCGCCGCCGACCTGCGCACCTTCGCCGCCGCCCTCCTCGAGAAGGGCGGCCTGAGCGCCGAGCACGCCGCCACCACGGCCGACGTGTTCGTCTGGGCCGCACAGCGCGGCGTCGAATCGCACGGCATCGCGCGCGTGCCCGCCTATCTCGACCTGCTCGCCAAGGGCGTCGCCAACGCCACCCCCGAGCTGAAGTTCGACTCGACCGTTCCGGGGGCCGCCGTCCTCGACGCCGACCGCGCGCCCGGACCGGTCGCGCTGACCGCCGCCGCCGAGGAGGCGGTGACCCGCGCGCGGGCGAACGGCATCGCCTCCGTCGGCGTACGGCAGACCGTGCACACCGGCGCCATCGGCTACTACGTGTCGAAGATCGCCGAGGCGGGGCTCGTCGGCATCGGCTTCGTCGCCGGGATGCCCAACATGGGCTACACCGGAGTCAAGGGACCGGCCGTCGCCACCAGCCCGCTCGCCATCGCCGTCCCCGCGCGCGAACATGCCCCGCTCCTGCTCGACATGGCCACCGCCACCATCGCCCTCGGCAGGATCCGGCAGGCGAAGGCGAGCGGCACCGTGCTGCCCGAGGGCGCCGCGGCCACCGCGGACGGCACCCCGACCACCGACCCCGAGCAGGCCGTGATGCCGCTGCCGCTGGGCGGCGCCAAGGGCTCCGGAATGTCCCTCGCCTTCGAACTGCTCACCAGCGTCCTGGTCGGCGCCCCGATCTTCGCGGCCTTCCACTCCGACGATCCGGCGGGCCGCAAGCACCGCCAGAACGCCCTGCTCATCGCGGTGGACCCGGCGGCCTTCGGCGGCGCGGACGGCTTCGTCGCCGACGTCGACGCGACCCTGGAGACCCTCAAGGGCCTCCCGGTCGCCGATGGCGCGGACGCCGTCCACTATCCGGGTGAACGCAGCGCGGCGACGGCCGGGGAACGCGGGGAGCGGGGCATCCCCGTAGCCCCCAAGGTCTGGGCCCAACTGACGGACGCGGCACGGGAGAAGGGGGTGCCGCTGCCCCCGACCCGGTGACGCCGGGAGGTCAGAACAAGCCGGACAAGGCACTCGAAAAACCCTTGGACCCCGCCGCCACGAGCGCGGGAGACTTCCCACCCTGTCGACCCCGGGCGCATCGGCCGGGGCCGTCCACCTGGACGTCCGTCCGGTCGTCCATCTACAGGACAGGGGTGGGAAGTTGGAGTCGCCCGGAGCACCGAGCACAGCACCGCGCCGCAGCGCGGTGCTGCTCGTCTGGCGCATCTACATCCGTGAAATGGCCCGGCAGCGCCGGCTGGCCGTGCCCGCGATGTTGCTGCCCGCGCTGGGCAACGTCGGCATCAACTACGTCGCGCCCTTGGTCGTCGCCCATCTCGTCGGCCGCTTCGCCGGCGGCGGCGCGATCGACGCCGGGGACGCGCTGCCGTACGTCGCGGCCTTCGCCGGCGTCCTGCTGCTCGCCGAGACGATGTGGCGGATCGGCATCCACTGCCTCAACCGGGTGGACGCCCAGGGCGTCGAGCGGCTGTACGTCTACGGCATGGACGAGCTGTACGCCAAGGACGCCACGTTCTTCCACGACAACTTCGCCGGATCACTGACCAAGCGGGTCTCCAGCTTCGCCGTCCGCTTCGAGGAGTTCGCCGACACCCTCGTCTTCCAGGTGACCGGGAGCCTGGTCCCCCTGATGTTCGGCTCGGTGGTGCTCTGGAGCTACGAACCCTGGCTCGTCGTCGGCCTGTTGGCGATGATCGCCCTGACCGGTGTGGCCGTGGCCCCGCTGATCCGGCGCAGGCAGCGGATCGTCAACGCGCGGGAGGCGGCGATCGCCCGGGTGTCCGGCCATGTCGCCGACAGCCTGTCGAACATGGAGACGATCCGGGCGTTCGCCGCCGAGGACCGGGAGGCCGCCGAGCACCGCAGCCGGGTCGCCGAGTCGCAGCGCTGGATGCTCAAGTCGTGGGACTACAGCAATCTGCGCATCGACACCGTCGTCGCCCCGCTGTCCGTGCTCACCAACGCGCTGGGCCTGCTGCTCGCGGTCACGCTCGGCGGCGGCCACGGCGTCGAGGGCGTCGTGGTGGCGTTCACGTACTACTCGAACGCGACGCGGATCATGTTCGACTTCAACCAGATCTACCGCCGCCTGGAGAGCTCGACGACGGAGGCCGCCCAGTTCACGGAGCTGCTGATGGTCCCGGCGACCGTCCTCGACCCGCCCGCTCCCCGCCCTGCGCTGCCCGGCCGCACCGACGTCCGCTTCGAGAAGGTGACCTTCGCCCACGCGGGCGCGCCCCGGCTCTTCCACGGCCTGGACCTGGAGGTGCCCGGCGGCGCGAAGGTCGGCTTCGTCGGCCGGTCCGGCGGCGGCAAGACGACCCTGACCCGGCTGCTCCTGCGCATGTCGGACATCCAGGGCGGCCGGATCCGCATCGGCGGCCAGGACATCAGCGGGCTGCGCCAGCGGGACCTGCGCGAGCAGATCGCGTACGTGCCCCAGAGCCCGGCCATGTTCCACCGCAGCCTGCGCGACAACATCGCCTTCGCCCGCCCCGGCGCCACCGACGCGGAGATCCGCCGCGCGGCCGAGGCGGCCCACGTCACGGAGTTCGCCGACACTCTGCCCGAGGGCTTCGCCACCCTGGTCGGCGAGCGCGGCGTCAAGCTCTCCGGCGGACAGCGCCAGCGCGTCGCCCTGGCCCGCGCCATCCTGCGCGACGCCCCCGTCCTGATCCTCGACGAGGCGACGAGCGCCCTGGACTCCGAGAGCGAACGGCTCGTCCAGGAAGCTCTGTGGCGCCTGATGGAGGGCCGCACCGCCCTGGTGGTGGCGCACCGCCTGAGCACCGTCGCCGGCATGGACCGCCTCGTCGTCCTGGACCGCGGCGAGGTCATCGAGCAGGGCACGCACCACGACCTGCTCGCCGCGAACGGCACCTACGCCAAGCTGTGGCTGCACCAGTCGGGCGGCTTCCTGGTCGAGGGCAGCGAGCGCGAGATCCCGGAGGACGCCGAGGTCAAGCCGTGAGACGGGGGCCCCGGCGGGCTCGGCGCCGGGGCGTGCCCCCAACGGCCTACCCTTGTGTGCATGACCAGCAGCAGCGACCGGAGCCAGGCAGTGGACGTAGCGGACCCCAAGACGTACGAAGTGTTCACCTACGGGTGCCAGATGAACGTCCACGACTCCGAGCGCCTCTCCGGCCTCCTGGAAAACGCCGGATACGTCCGCGCCCCCGAGGGCTCCGACGGCGACGCCGACGTGGTCGTCTTCAACACCTGCGCGGTGCGGGAGAACGCCGACAACAAGCTCTACGGCAACCTGGGCCGGCTCGCCCCGCGCAAGACCACGCGCCCCGGCATGCAGATCGCCGTCGGCGGCTGCCTGGCCCAGAAGGACCGCGACACCATCGTGAAGAAGGCGCCCTGGGTGGACGTCGTCTTCGGTACGCACAACATCGGCAAGCTGCCCGTCCTCCTGGAGCGCGCCCGCGTCCAGGAAGAGGCGCAGGTGGAGATCGCCGAGTCCCTGGAGGCGTTCCCCTCCACGCTGCCCACCCGCCGCGAGAGCGCCTACGCGGCCTGGGTCTCCATCTCGGTCGGCTGCAACAACACCTGCACCTTCTGTATCGTCCCCGCGCTGCGCGGCAAGGAGAAGGACCGCAGGACCGGCGACATCCTCGCCGAGATTGAGGCCCTGGTCGGCGAGGGCGTCTCCGAGATCACCCTCCTCGGCCAGAACGTCAACGCCTACGGGAGCGACATCGGCGACCGCGAGGCCTTCAGCAAGCTGCTGCGCGCCTGCGGCTCCATCGAGGGCCTGGAGCGGGTCCGCTTCACCTCGCCGCACCCGCGCGACTTCACCGACGACGTGATCGCCGCCATGGCCGAGACGCCGAACGTGATGCCGCAGCTGCACATGCCGATGCAGTCCGGCTCGGACACCGTCCTGAAGGCGATGCGCCGCTCGTACCGTCAGGAGCGCTTCCTCGGCATCATCGAGAAGGTCCGCGCCGCCATGCCGGACGCGGCGATCTCGACGGACATCATCGTGGGCTTCCCCGGCGAGACCGAGGAGGACTTCGAGCAGACCATGCACGCGGTCCGCGAGGCCCGCTTCACCAACGCCTTCACCTTCCAGTACTCCAAGCGCCCCGGAACCCCGGCCGCCACCATGGAGGGCCAGATCCCCAAGGAGGTCGTGCAGGCGCGCTACGAGCGTCTGGTCGCCCTTCAGGAGGAGATCTCCTGGGCGGAGAACAAGAAGCAGGTCGGCCGCACGCTCGACCTCATGGTCGCCGAGGGCGAGGGCCGCAAGGACGGCGCCACCCGCCGCCTCTCCGGCCGCGCCCCCGACAACCGCCTGGTCCACTTCACCGCTCCGGACCAGGAGGTCCGCCCCGGCGACGTGGTCACGGTCGAGATCACCTACGCCGCCCCGCACCACCTGCTCGCCGAGGGCGCGGTCCTGAACGTGCGCTCCACGCGCGCGGGCGACGCCTGGGAGAAGCGCACCAAGGAGACGCAGGACAAGCAGCAGGGCGTCCTCCTCGGCCTGCCCAAGATCGGCGTGCCCGAGCCGCTGCCGGCGGTCACCGGGGGCTGCGCGGTCGACTGACCGGCGCGCCGGACAGCGGCCGCAGTAGGCTGACGATCATGCTTGTCGCCGCCGCCGTCTGCCCCTGCCCGCCGCTGCTCGTGCCCGAGGTCGCCGCCGGGGCGGCCCCGGAGCTGGACGCCGCGCGCGCGGCCTGCGACGCGGCGCTCGCCAAGGTCGTCGCCGCCGCGCCGGAGTTGATCGTGGTCGTCGGCGAAGGCACCCGCACGGCCTTCCACGAGGCGGGCGCCCGAGGCTCCTTCCGCCCCTTCGGCGTCGACGCGGACGTCGTCCTCGGCACGCCCTCCGGCATCCCGGACGCCACGCTGCCGCCGTCCCTCGCGGTCGGCGCGTGGCTGCTCACGCGTGCGGGCTGGAACGGTCCCGTGCGCGGATACGAGGTGGAGGGCGGCCGGTCCCGGACGGTCAACGGCGAGGACGGCGTGCACCTGGCGTCCCTTGCCGACCGCGTGGGCCTGCTCGTCATGGGCGACGGCACGGCCTGCCGCACGGTGAAGGCCCCCGGCTATCTGGACGAGCGCGCCGAGGGCGTGGACACGCTGATCGCCGCCGCCCTGCGCGACCTCGACTCCGACGGCACGCTCGCGCGGCTCGACGCCGATCTGTCACGCGAGCTGAAGATCTCCGGCCGCGACCCGTGGCAGATCCTCTCGGCGGCCTGGGAGGGCGGCGACCGCGGCACGGGCGATCTGCTCTACGAGGACGCGCCCTACGGAGTCGGCTACTTCGTCGCCTCCTGGACATAGCCCGCCCATCAGCCGGCGACCGGCACCCGCACATGGCGACGGCCGCGAAACCCGAAGGCTTCGCGGCCGTCCGCCATGTGTGCCGGGGCGAGCTACTTGCGGGCGCCCTCGCCGGCCTCGTTGTCGGCCGCCTGCTGCGCCGACTGCTGCTTCGGAATCTCCACAGCGGCCGCACCGGCCTCGGCCGTCTCGCCCGCATCCGCACCCTCGGCGGTCTCCGCCTCCGCGGCCGACGGCTCGTCCGTGGCCACTGACGCGGCCTCAGCGGGCTCAGGAGCCGACTCGGCGTCCGAGGTGCCCTCCGCCTCCGGCTCGGCCGTCAGAGTGGCAGCACCGCCCTCGGCGGTCGACACATCCTCGGTGTCCTTGGCCTTACGGCGGAAAATGGCAAAAACGCCCATTTCAACTCCATACGTTACTCGTGTGGGCGAAATCCCCGCCCTGCCCGGTGCGTCCCATTGCGTCGCCCGGGTCACCGGTCCGCAAAACCGGCGGCTGGAACCTCGCAACAGGCAACGACCCCGAACCTGCCCCGTCACGTAGCTCATTCGAGAAGTGGTGCCGTGGTTTGCGAGACTGGGGCCGTGAGTAGCGCAGCTCCCGCCCCGCGGGTCATCGCCGTCGTCGGTCCCACCGCGGCGGGAAAGTCGGATCTCGGCGTCTTCCTGGCCAAAGAACTCGGCGGTGAGGTCGTCAACGCCGATTCCATGCAGTTGTACCGAGGGATGGACATCGGCACCGCCAAGCTGACGCCCGAGGAGCGCGCCGGAGTCCCGCACCACCTCCTGGACATCTGGGACGTCACGGAGGCGGCGAGCGTCGCCGAGTACCAAAGGCTCGCCCGCGCCGAGATCGACCGCCTCCTCGCCGAGGGCCGCTGGCCGATCCTCGTAGGAGGGTCGGGGCTCTACGTGCGGGGCGCCGTCGACAAGATGGAGTTCCCCGGCACCGACCCCGAGGTCCGCGCCCGCCTGGAGGCGGAGCTGGCGGAGCACGGCTCCGGCGCCCTGCACACCCGCCTCGCCACCGCCGACCCCGAGGCCGCCACCGCGATCCTGCCGAGCAACGGACGGCGCATCGTGCGCGCCCTCGAAGTCATCGAGATCACCGGAAAGCCCTTCACGGCCAACCTGCCGGGACACGACTCCGTCTACGACACCGTCCAGATCGGCGTCGACGTCGAGCGGCCCGAACTCGACGAACGCATCACCACACGCGTGGACCGCATGTGGGACGCCGGACTCGTCGACGAGGTGCGCGCCCTGGAGACCCAGGGGCTGCGCGAGGGCCGTACCGCGTCCCGCGCGCTCGGCTACCAGCAGGTCCTCGCCGCACTCGCCGGAGAGTGCACGCAGGAGGAGGCGCGCACGGAGACCGTCCGCGCCACCAAGCGCTTCGCGCGCCGCCAGGACTCATGGTTCCGCCGTGACCCACGGGTGCATTGGCTCAGTGGGGCCGTGGCCGATCGTGCGGAACTCCCGGCGCGCGCAATGGCGTTGGTCGAACGACCGGTTACAGCCTGATCACGTGATGGCATCGGGACGCCCGGGCGGTCATCCCGGCCCCCGCGGCCGTGCCATCATCGACCTCGATCGACCGAGACAGTCCGGAGTGGGAGGGCGCGTGGCGATGGAGGCCGGCCCTCGAGACACCGCACCAGGCGGAGAGCAGCTGAGTTCCGACGGTCCTGGGACGACCCCGGACGGAGTGATCGCGGACGGCCCCACGCCCGACGAGATCGCCGCGCACGACGAGGCGGCGGAGGTCGAGGTCGAGCTGCGCCCGCAGCGCAGGCTCCGGATCTGGCAGCTCGCGCCCATCGTGATGCTCGCCACCCTCGGCTCCCTGATGTTCGCGTTCCCGCTGTTCTTCGAGTTCGGCGACGGCGGCGCGGTCGTCGCCATGCTGGGCCTGCTGATCAGTTCCTGCGCGGCGGGCTGGGGCCTGATGGCCGCCCGTCGGGTGGGCTACTCGCTGCCCGGGCTCCCGCCGCGCGGCTCCGGCCGCTGGGCCGACTGGCGGGTCGTGGCCGCGTACGTGGTCGTGGTGGCCGCCGTGACGGTGCTCGCCGTCTGGCGGGTGGCCCGGCTGCGCTGAGAGCGCACCGCTTCCCGGGTTGTCGGACCGATCTCGTACGATCGAGAAATGACCGACCACCCGTCGTCCGCCGCCGACCTCGGCCGAGGCGCTCCGCGCCGCCCGCTGCCCTTCCTGAAGGGCCACGGCACCGAGAACGACTTCGTGATCATCCCGGACCCGGACAACGCGATCGAGCTGCCCCCGGCGGCCGTGGCCGCGCTCTGCGACCGCCGCGCCGGTCTCGGTGGCGACGGTGTCCTGCACGTCGTGCGCTCCGCCGCCCACATCGAGGCGCGGCACCTGGCCGACGAGGCCGAGTGGTTCATGGACTACCGCAACGGCGACGGCTCGATCGCCGAGATGTGCGGCAATGGCGTCCGGGTCTTCGCCCGGTACCTCCAGCACGCCGGACACATCGGCGAGGGCGACCTCGCCGTGGCCACCCGCGGCGGCGTCAAGAAGGTCCACATCGACAAGGAAGGCCTGGTCACGGTCGGTATGGGCCGGGCGGTGCTGCCCCCGGGCGACGTCACCGTCACCGTCGACGACCGCTCCTGGCCCGCCCTGAACGTGAACATGGGCAACCCGCACGCCGTCGCCTTCGTGGACGACCTCGCGCACGCGGGCCGACTGCTCGACCCGCCGCCGTTCGCCCCGGCCGAGGCCTATCCGCAGGGGGTGAACGTGGAGTTCGTCGTCGACCGCGGCCCGCGTCACGTCGCCATGCGCGTGCACGAGCGGGGCTCCGGCGAGACCCGCTCCTGCGGCACCGGCGCCTGCGCGGTGGCCGTCGCCACGGCCCGTCGCGACGGCGCCGACCCCACCGTCACCGGGACCCCTGTGACGTACGAGATCGATCTGCCCGGCGGCCGGCTGACCATCACCGAGCGGCCCGACGGCGAGATCGAGATGACCGGACCGGCGGTGATCGTGGCCCAGGGCGAGATCGACGCGGACTGGTTCGCGGCCATCGAAATCGTAAACCCGTGAACTGTCGCTCGAATGGGTGATCCGTTTCACGCTGGGCGAGAGCGGGACTGCAGCACGTGATGGGCTCGGTAGCATCAAGCACCGGTCCGGACGGGTGCCCCTGCCAGCCCGCCACCGGTCGACCCAGCCGGAGGTGCTCATGAGTGCGGAGGCGACCAACCCCGCGACCCCGGGGCCGATCACGCCCGGAGCCCAGCGAAGGCGTGGCCGTCCCCGGATCGACCTGCGACGTCTCGGCCGCGCAGCGCTCCTCGGACCGGCCGGCCGGGACCGGCTGCCGGACGCCATCGGCCATGTGGCCGAGGCCCACAGGGCGAACTACGCGGACGCCGATCTGGAGCCGCTGCGCCGCGCCTATGTCCTGGCCGAGTCCTCGCACCGCGGCCAGATGCGCAAGAGCGGTGAGCCGTACATCACCCACCCCCTGGCCGTGACGCTGATCCTGGCCGAGCTGGGCGCGGAGACCACGACGCTGACCGCCTCCCTCCTCCACGACACCGTCGAGGACACGGACGTCACGCTCGACCAGGTGCGCACCGAGTTCGGCACGGAGGTCGCCTATCTGGTCGACGGCGTGACCAAGCTGGAGAAGGTCGACTACGGCGCCGCGGCCGAGCCCGAGACCTTCCGCAAGATGCTGGTCGCGACCGGCAACGACGTCCGCGTCATGTCGATCAAGCTCGCCGACCGCCTGCACAACATGCGCACCCTCGGCGTCATGCGCCAGGAGAAGCAGGAGCGCATCGCCAAGGTCACCCGCGACGTCCTCATCCCGCTCGCCGAGCGCCTCGGCGTGCAGGCCCTGAAGACCGAGCTGGAAGACCTCGTCTTCGCCATCCTGCGCCCCGAGGAGTACGGGCAGACGCAGACCCTCATCGCCGCCGACACCGCCCGGCCCGAGAACCTCCTGGCGGAGATCGCCGACGAGGTGCGCGGTGTGCTGCGCGAGGCCGGGCTGAGCGCCGAGGTCCTCATCAGGCCCCGGCACGCCGTGTCCGTCCACCGGGTGCTGCGCAAACGCGGCGAGCTGCGCGGCGCCGACTTCGGCCGCCTGCTCGTCCTCGTCACCGAGGACGCCGACTGCTACGGCGTCCTCGGCGAGCTGCACACCTGCTTCACGCCCGTGGTCTCGGAGTTCAAGGACTTCATCGCCGTCCCGAAGTTCAACCTGTACCAGTCCCTGCACACCGCGGTGGCCCGCGGCGACGGCGAGGTCGCCGAGGTCCTCATCCGCACGCACCAGATGCACAAGGTGGCCGAGGCCGGGGTCGTCGCGCTCGGCAATCCCTACGCCCCCTCCGCCGAGGAGCACCTCGACACCCTGGGCGAGCGCTCCGACCCCACCCGGCCGGGCTGGCTCTCCCGCCTCCTCGACTGGCAGCAGTCCGCTCCCGACGCCGACACCTTCTGGTCGACGCTGCGCGAGGACCTCGCCCAGGACCGCGAGATCACCGTCTTCCGGCCCGACGGCGGCACCATCGGCCTGCCCGCGGGCGCCAGCTGTGTGGACGCCGCCTACGCGCAGTACGGCGAGGACGCCCACGCCGTCATCGGCGCCCGGGTCAACGGCCGCCTGGCGACGCTCAGCACGGTCCTCAAGGACGGCGACACGGTCCAGCCCCTCATGGACCGCATGGAGGGCGCCGCCGCCTCCGAGCCGTCCCGCGACTGGCTCGACCACGCCCGTACGCCCGCCGCGCGCATCGCCATCCGCCGCTGGCTCACCGCGCACCCCGAGGGCCCGAGCGCCCCGGAGTCCGCTCCGCGCGCCCCCTACAGCGGCCCCTCGGCGCGCCCCTCGGCGGCGAACGCCGTCGTCGACCAGCCCGGAGCCACCGTCCGCCTAGCAGGCTGTTGTACGCCCGTACCGCCCGACGAGGTGACCGCCTTCGCTGTCCGCGGCGGCGCCGTCACCGTGCACCGCGTGGAGTGCCCCGCGGTGGCCCGCATGACCGGAGCGGGACGGCCTGAGGTCCGCGTGCGCTGGGCCGACGCCGAGACCGCCGAGTACCGCGTCACCCTGCTCGCCGAGTCCTTCAGCCGCCCGCACCTGCTCGCCGACCTGACCGAAGCCATAGCTCTTCAGGGCGTCGCCATCATCTCGGCGACCGTCGAACCCCCCGCCCAGGGCCGCGTCCGGCACACCTACACGCTCCAACTCCCCGGCTCCGCCCACCTCCAGGGCCTGATGCGGGCGATGCGCAATGTCCCGGGGGTGTACGACGTGGGGCGCGCCCAGCACACGGCGGCCGGAGCGCTCTAGGCGGCCGGAGCGCTCTGGGGCCTGTCCGCTGGCCTCGCTCACCAGCAAAGAAGGGCGCGGGCCACCCGAACGCGACCTGATCCGCCGGACAGGCCCTGGTCCCCGCGCGGTCTCGTTCGGGTGGGTGCGGCGCGTGCCGCCGGACCCACCGGGGGCCGCGCTGATAGCCGTAGTTCATGCTGCTCAGCTCCCGAACACCCCGCACCGTCGCGCTGCTCGCCGCCGGTGCCTCCGTCGCACTGCTCGCCGCGGCCGCGCCGCCCGAGCCCGCCACTCCGCTCGGCGTCGGCGACCGGCTCTTCCCGACCCTCGGCAACCCCGGCTACGACGTCCGCGCGTACGACATCTCGTTCACGTACAAGGGCGACAACAGCAAGCCCCTCGACGCCGTCACCAAGATCGACGCACGCGCCACGAGCCGGCTCGACCGGGTCAATCTCGACTTCTCGCACGGCACCGTACGGTCCGTCGAGGTCAACGGCGCGCGAGCGGACTTCGCCACCGGCGGCGAGGATCTCGTCGTCACGCCCGCCCGGCCCCTCGTGGCCGGCCAGCCGCTGCACATCACCGTGCGCCACACCAGCGACCCCATGCCCGGCAAGGAGGAAGTGGGCTGGGTACGCACCAAGGACGGGCTCGCCATGGCGAACCAGGCCGACGCCGCGCACCGCGTGTTCCCCTGCAACGACCACCCCTCCGACAAGGCGATGTTCACCTTCCGCGTGAACACGCCGCGGAAGGACACGGCCGTCGCCAACGGCCTGCCCACCTCCCTCACCCCCGGCGCGGGCGACACCACGGACTGGACGTACCGCACCGCCCACCCCATGGCCACCGAACTGGCCCAGGTCTCCATCGGGCGCTCCACCGTCCTCCACCAGAAGGGCCCGCACGGCCTTCCCGTCCGCGACGTCGTCCCGACCAAGGACGTCAAGGCGCTGCGCCCCTGGGTCGACAAGACGCCCGCACAGCTCGCCTGGATGGAGAACAAGATCGGCCGCTACCCCTTCGAGAACTACGGGGTGCTGATCGCCGAGGCCAACACCGGCTTCGAACTGGAGACGCAGACCCTCTCGCTCTTCGAGAGGGACCTCTTCGTACGCAAGGAGTACCCGGCCTGGTACGTCGAGTCGGTCATGGTGCACGAGCTGGCCCACCAGTGGTTCGGCGACAGCGTCAGCCCCCGCACCTGGTCCGACCTCTGGCTCAACGAGGGACACGCCACCTGGTACGAGGCCCTGTACGCGCAGGAGAAGGCCGACCGGCCGATGGAGACCCGGATGCGCAACGCCTACCGCGAGTCCGACGGCTGGCGCGCCTCCGGGGGAGCGCCGGCCGCCCCCAAGGGGCCCACGCACGGCGAGAAGATCAGCATCTTCCGTCCGGTCGTCTACGACGGCAGCGCGCTCGTCCTGTACGCGCTGCGCCAGGAGATCGGCACACAGAAGTTCGAGCGCCTGGAGCGGGAGTGGGTGGCCACGCACCGTGACGCCACCGCCACGACCGCGGACTTCACCGCCCTCGCCTCCCAGGTCGCCGGGCGGGACCTGAGCGGCTTCTTCCAGCAGTGGCTGTACGCGAAGAAGACGCCGCCCATGCCGGGGCACCCGGACTGGAAGTCCGCGCCGGTACAGAAGAGCAAGACCCGCGGGTAGCCCCTGGAAACAGCCCGGCCCGCGCGGGCTTGGACCCGTGCGGGGCGGGAAATAACCCGGGTGACGAGACGGCCCGTACCGTGCGACCATCTTCAGGTCGACGGCACGGGCCCGTCCGGGAATCCCGGGGCAGCCCCGAGCGTTGTCAGAGGTGTCGGACGAGAGCCCGGCCACCTTTCGAATCCCAGCGACCCAAAGGATCCAATGACCTCCTCTTCTTCCCCTTCCCAGGACGCGCAGAGCTTCGCGCAGAACCACACCGAAGGTCTTCGGGCCGATGCCCTGATGGAAGAGGACGTCGCCTGGAGCCACGAGATCGACTCGGACCGGGACGGTGATCAGTACGACCGTTCCGAGCGTGCGGCGCTGCGCCGTGTCGCCGGTCTGTCCACCGAGCTGGAGGACGTCACCGAGGTCGAGTACCGCCAGCTCCGCCTGGAGCGCGTGGTCCTCGTCGGCGTGTGGACGTCCGGCACGGTGCAGGACGCGGACAACTCCCTCGCGGAGCTGGCCGCCCTCGCCGAGACGGCGGGCGCGCTGGTCCTCGACGGCGTCACGCAGCGCAGGGACAAGCCCGACGCGGCGACGTACATCGGCTCCGGCAAGGCGCTGGAGCTGCGCGACATCGTCCTCGAGACCGGCGCCGACACCGTCGTGTGCGACGGTGAGCTCAGCCCCGGGCAGCTCATCCACCTCGAAGACGTCGTCAAGGTCAAGGTGGTCGACCGGACCGCCCTGATCCTCGACATCTTCGCCCAGCACGCCAAGTCCCGAGAGGGCAAGGCGCAGGTCGCGCTCGCGCAGATGCAGTACATGCTGCCGCGACTGCGCGGCTGGGGTCAGTCGCTGTCCCGGCAGATGGGTGGCGGCGGCGGTGGCGGCATGGCCACCCGTGGTCCCGGTGAGACCAAGATCGAGACGGACCGGCGACGGATCCGCGAGAAGATGGCGAAGATGCGCCGTGAGATCGCGGAGATGAAGACCGGCCGCGACATCAAGCGCCAGGAGCGCAAGCGCAACAAGGTGCCGTCGGTCGCCATCGCCGGATACACGAACGCGGGCAAGTCCTCGCTGCTCAACCGCCTCACCGGCGCGGGCGTCCTGGTGGAGAACGCACTGTTCGCCACCCTCGACCCGACCGTGCGCCGGGCCGAGACGCCGAGCGGCCGCCTGTACACGCTGGCCGACACGGTCGGATTCGTCCGCCACCTGCCGCACCACCTCGTCGAGGCGTTCCGCTCCACCATGGAGGAGGTCGGCGACTCCGACCTGATCCTGCACGTGGTCGACGGCTCGCACCCGGTGCCGGAGGAGCAGCTCGCCGCCGTGCGCGAGGTGATCCGGGACGTCGGCGCCACCGACGTACCGGAGATCGTGGTGGTCAACAAGGCGGACGCGGCGGACCCGCTGGTCCTCCAGCGCCTGCTGCGCAACGAGAAGCACGCGATCGCCGTCTCGGCCCGTACCGGCGCCGGTATCGAGGAGCTGCTCGCGCTCATCGACGCCGAACTGCCGCGGCCCGAGGTCGAGATCGAGGTGCTCGTGCCGTACACGCAGGGCAAGCTCGTCGCGCGGGCACACGGCGAGGGCGAGGTGATCTCCGAGGAGCACACCGCGGAGGGCACGCTGCTCAAGGCGCGTGTGCACGAGGAACTCGCGGCGGAGTTCGCGTCGTTCGTTCCGACGGCGGCCGGCTGACCTCAGGCCGCAGCGAGTCGTACGTGAGTGGGGCCGCCCCCGAAAGCCCGGGGGGGGCCCCCCCCCTCCCCCCCCCATTTCTGTCCTTGTTTTTTTCGGGCCTTCCTACAGGCCTCTCCCTGCCTCCGAAACTCCTGCTTCCCGACCCCT
>NZ_JBHVIX010000012.1:151703-193164 GCF_042799415.1 Streptomyces sp. NPDC057694 | reverse complement strand
CATGTCGTTCGTTCCGGCGGCGACCGACGGACCCAGGACCAAAGAGGGTGGTGCGGGGGTGGCCCCACCCCGGAAGTCCGGGGCGGGCCCACTCACGTACAACTGCCGTGCTGCTACTGGTCTTGCCGGGCCTTTCAGACGGCCTTCTACTGGCCGGCGAACTTCTTGCTCACGGACTCGTAGACCGCCTTGGCCTCCTTGCCCAGCCTCGGACCGGCGAGCCACCCCGAAGTCACCGGGCCGATCGAGGTGTTGGACACCAGCGCAGGCTTGCCGTCGGAACCCTGCCCGACCCAGCCGCCGCCCGACGAACCGCCGGTCATGGTGCAGCCGATGCGGTACATCGTCGGGTCCGTCTCGGCCAGCGAGAGACGGCCGGGCTTGTCCGCGCACTGGAACAGCTTCTGCCCGTCGAACGGCGCGGCCGCCGGATATCCCTTCGCCGTCAGCTGGGAGATCTTCGGCACCGCGGGCGCGTTGAAGTTCACCGACAGGGCCGAACCGACCGTCTCCTCAAGGGACTTGTCGGTGGTGCCCTTCTCCGGCTTCACATGCAGCACTGCGAAGTCGTACGGGGCGCCGGCGCCGCCGGTCGGCCCGCCCTGCTCGATCCACTGGTCGGAGGTCTGCGCCGCATCGGCCCACCAGACGCCGTACGGGGCGATCTCCTCCCGCGTGGCGCCCTGCAGCTGGGCCCCGGACTTGGCGCTGTCGTTGTACGAGGGGACGAACGCGAGGTTGCGGTACCAGCCGCCGTTCTTACCCGCGTGCACACAGTGGCCGGCCGTCCAGACCATGTCGGACTTGCCGGGGTGCGCGGGGTCGGTGACCACGGTCGCCGAGCACTGCGCCTGACCCTCAGGGGTGTCGAAGACCAACTTGCCCGCATACGGGACATTCTGGTGGTAGGTGGCCGGGACGGCAGCCGCCGTCACGGGCCGCGGCTCCGGGTCGGTCACGCCCTGGTCGCCGGAGAGGTCGCTGTCGTCGACCTGGCCGCCCGGGTTCTTGTTGGCATCGCGCATCCGGTCCGAGTCCCACAAGCCGGCGATGATGGGATTGACGAAGTCCTGCGCCTCACGCAGCCACTTGTCCCTGTCCCAGTTCTTCCACTCGCCGTTCTTCCACTTGTCCAGATCGACGCCGTGCTCCTTGAGCCGCTGCTTGATCTTGTCCGGAATCTGGATCTCGTCGCCGCCCGCGGTCGCGGACGCGGATGGCTTGTCGCCGGCGTTGTCGTTGCTGTCGTCGCCCGTCCCACAGGCCGTGGCGGTCAGGGCGAGCGCCGCACCGAGCGCGACCGCAGCCGCCACCGGGGACGTCCTGCCGCGCGCGCTCCGGGCGCGGCGAGCGGCGAACAACGGGCGTATGGGTCGCATGTCTTGAATCCCCCTGGGCTTCGTGGTGGTTGTGCTGTCGTACGCGTGCGACGGGCGAGCGGCGCGCTCCGCCGTCTCCTCCGCGTCCGAACGGCATCCCACACTATGCCGATGCCGTCGGGGACGACCGACGGAACAGCAACGGTTCCGTCACGGAGGGATCTTGGAGAAAGTGCCGTTCGTTGAAAGATGCCCTTCCCGCCGCCGAGAGACGCCTTTTCGGTCATGGGTCGCCCGAGTATCCGTTCCACCCGTGGCCCTCCGCTCCTGTCGTCGTTGGGTACGTACGGGGGGTCCGCATCAGGCGTTCAGTCCTCGGTCCGTCCTGGCTCACCGCCGTCACCGCCAGGACGGACCGAGGTCGCGTCCGCGTGAAATCGCTCCGCCCACAGGTGAGTCGGCAGCAATTGCCGGCCGTACATCCCAGCGGGAGGACCAACAGCCGTGGCCGTGACCGATCCTGCGCCGGTGGCGCTGCCCGCTCCGCACGACGGGGCGGCCCGCGACGAGGCATCCGCAGACGACAGCGCCGAGCACGAAGGGATCCTGCGCCGCCAGTCAGCTCGGGAGTCGGCGGCCCGCACCTATGCGCGCTCACTGCCGATCGTGCCCGTGCGGGCCCGTGGACTCACCATCGAGGGCGCCGACGGCCGCCGCTATCTGGACTGTCTCTCCGGCGCGGGCACCCTCGCGCTCGGCCACAACCACCCCGTCGTACTCGAAGCCATCCGCAAGGTGCTCGACTCGGGAGCCCCGCTGCACGTCCTCGATCTGGCCACGCCGGTGAAGGACGCGTTCACCACCGAGCTGTTCCGCACCCTGCCGCCCGGACTCGCCGACCGGGCCCGCATCCAGTTCTGCGGCCCGGCCGGGACGGACGCCGTCGAGGCCGCCCTCAAACTGGTCCGTACCGCCACCGGCCGCTCCGGCCTCCTCGCCTTCACCGGCGCCTATCACGGCATGACCGCGGGGGCGCTCGCAGCATCCGGCGGCGCGCAGGACGTCCGGGTCACGCGCCTGCCCTACCCCCAGGACTACCGCTGCCCCTTCGGCATCGGCGGTGCGCGCGGTGCCGAACTCGCCGCCCGCTGGACCGAGTCGCTGCTCGACGACACCAAGTCCGGGGTGCCGCTGCCCGCGGGCATGATCCTCGAACCCGTCCAGGGCGAGGGCGGGGTGATCCCCGCCCCGGACGCCTGGCTGCGCCGGATGCGGACCATCACCGAGAACCGCTCCATCCCGCTGATCGCCGACGAGGTGCAGACCGGCGTCGGCCGCACCGGCGCCTTCTGGGCCGTCGACCACAGCGGCGTCGTACCGGACGTCATGGTCCTGTCCAAGGCGGTCGGCGGCAGCCTGCCGCTCGCCGTGGTCGTCTACCACGAGGATCTCGACGTCTGGAGCCCCGGCGCCCACGCCGGCACCTTCCGCGGCAACCAGCTCGCCATGGCGGCCGGCGCCGCGACCCTCGCGTACGTACGGGAGAACAGGCTCGACCGGCGTGCCGCGGAACTCGGAGCCCGCATCATCGGCCAACTGGAGCAGGCCACCAAGGAGTTCGCCTGTGTCGGCGACGTCCGCGGACGCGGCCTGATGATCGGCGTCGAACTCGTCGACCCGTCGGCGGCGGCGACCGCACCGGCCACCGCCGACGACCCCCTCCTCGAAGCCTCTTCGGCAGGGCCGCTCCCCGCGGCCCCCGCCCTCGCCGCCGCGGTGCGCGACGCCTGCCTGGACCGGGGCCTGATCGTCGAACTGGGCGGCCGTCACTCCAGCGTCGTACGGCTCCTGCCGCCCCTCACCCTCACCGACGAACAGGCCGCGGCCGTCGTCGACCGCCTCACGGACGCCCTCGCCGCCGTGGCCCGGGTGGCGGACCGCCTGTAGGCGCGCGGGCCCCGGTGGGAGCCCCGCCGTCGTCCGGACGGCGGCAAAAGCCCCGCCATGTGTCCGGCAAGTCCTTTGCGTACCCGTGTCTTTCGAGGCGCGGGGTCGTTGTGTACCTACGGGGGATCTGCAGTCGGCGCTCAGCGCTCGGCCTGTCCTGGTGCGCGCCCGGACGGTTTCTCGGGGTTGTGGCTGCCCACTCGTCCCGCCCACAGGTGAGTCGACGAGCCCTGTCGACCCTTCGTCCCAGCGGGAGGACCACCAGCTGTGCCTGCGAGCGAACCGACGCCGACGCCGCTGCCCGTCCCGTACGGAGGGCAGACTGGTGGACCGGTGACGCCCGGCCTCCCGCGTCCCCGCACCCCCGTCGCGGCCGGCGCCGTCGCGAGGTGAGTCGGTCACCGATAGCCGCACCGGAGCCGACAGCAGGCCCCGCACCGCGCCCCAGAGCATGCCCCACACCACGCACCACCGGCGCACACGGTGGCTCACCGGAGCAGAGCCGGACCACCGCCGCACGGAGCCCACCACACCGAACAAGGAATCACTCTTGAACGCCACTCCCGCATCCGACGGCCGTCCCCGTCCCACCGCCGGCGGAATCTGCGATACGCAGACCCCGCAGGCGCAGGAACGCGAAACGGTTCCCCGGCAGAAGGGCAGCGGCCAAGAGGCCGAGCGTCCGCGTACGTCCACCGCCGACCTCCTGGACCATCCGGACGCCGCGACCGCCGCCCAGTCGGCGGCGATCGAGAACCTGCTGCGCTGCTGGGTGCGCGAGAACGACATGGCTCCTCCCTCCCACGATGTCCTGCGGATCCCGCTGCCCGCCAGCGGCACCGCTCTCCTTGTCCCCGTCCACTACTGGTCGCCCACCGGATGGCACCGCTTCGGCCTGCCCCGCTTCGAGAACGGCCCCCGAGGCGCTCCTTGCGTCGACGCCGTGACCTTGGCCGCGCTGGTCAGCCGCGAGTCGGCGCGCACCGACTCCGGCGAGACGACCCCGGACGCCAACGGCACCCGGCGGCACCCCCCGGTCCCGGCCTCGGTCACCGTCCAGGCTCCGGCCCCGGACATGGACCCGACCGCGGTGTCGAGCCCGGCCGAGGCAGGTCGACCCGGCCCCTCTTCCGTCGACGCGAGTGCAGGCGCGCCCGGCGACAGCGGTGACCTGGTCGGCCGGGTCGCCGACTCGGTGCGCCGCACCGCCGAGTTCATCGCCGACCGCCGGCGCAGGCCGACCGACGCCGCCGACCCCTTCCTCGCCGCGGAACAGTCCCTCCTCCTCGGCCACCCGCTGCACCCGACACCGAAGAGCCGCGAGGGACTCTCCGAGGCCGAAGCGCGCCTCTACTCACCCGAGTTGCGCGGCTCCTTCCCTCTGCACTGGCTCGCTGTCGCCCCGGACGTCCTCGCCCACGACTCCGCCTGGACCGAGCGGGGCCGCACCGTCCCCGCCGCCGACCTGACCGCCCGGCTCGCCGGCCCCGGCCTCGCCGTGCCCGACGGCCACGCCGCCCTGCCGCTGCACCCCTGGCAGATCCGCGAACTCCGGCACCGCCCGGCCGTCGCCGCACTCCTCGACGCCGGCCTGCTGATCGACCTCGGCCCGCACGGCGAGCCCTGGTTCCCCACCTCCTCCGTCCGCACCCTGTACCGGTCCGGCGCGCCCGCGATGCTGAAGCTGTCGCTCGGCCTGCGCATCACCAACTCCCGTCGCGAGAACCTCCGCAAGGAACTCCACCGCGGTGTCGAGGTCCACCGGCTGCTGCGCAGCGGAATCGCCGAGCAGTGGCGCGCGGCCCACCCGGGCTTCGACATCGTCCGCGACCCGGCCTGGCTCGCCGTGGACCTCCCGGACGGCAGCGCGGCCCCCGGGCTCGACGTGATGATCCGCAACAACCCCTTCGGCCCGGCCGACGACGCCTCCTGCATCGCCGGGTTCGTCTCGCCCAGGCCACCGGCAGACCCCGACGCCGCCGGTCCGCTGGGCCGCGCACCGATGGCCTCACGTCTGGAAGCCGTCATCACCGGACTCGCGGCCCGCACCGGACGCCCCTGCGGAGCCGTGTCCGCCGAGTGGTTCCTGCGCTATCTCGAACACGTCGTGCGTCCCGTGCTCTGGCTCGACAGCGAAGCCGGCGTCGCCCTCGAAGCCCACCAGCAGAACACGCTGCTGCTGCTCGACCCCGACGGCTGGCCCACCGGCGGCCGCTACCGAGACAACCAGGGCTACTACTTCCGCGAGTCCCACCGCGACCGACTCGACCGACGACTGCCCGGCATCGGCACGCTCAGCGACAGCTTCGTCTCCGACGAGGTCACCGACGAGCGATTCGCCTACTACCTCGCCATCAACAACGTCCTCGGTCTCATCGGCGCCTTCGGATCCCAACAGCTCGCCGACGAGCGGGTGTTGCTCGCGGCGTTCCGGCGCTTCCTCACCGAGGCCGCCACCGGCCCCACCCGGCTGCGCAGCCCGCTGCCGAGCCGGCTCCTCGACTCGCCGACGCTGCGCTGCAAGGCGAACCTGCTCACCCGGCTGCACGGCCTCGACGAACTCGTCGGCCCGGTCGACACCCAGTCCGTCTACGTCACCATCGCCAACCCCCTCCATTCCTGAGCCCCCGTTCATGAGGACCACGTCCGACACGACATCCTGAGAGGAGCGCCGCCGTGCCCCCGACCGATGCGAGCACCGACGCCGGCACCACTCCTGTCGCCGACTCCAGCGACATCTCCGAGCCCGCACCCGCACACCGCCCGGAGAACAGCGACTGCCAGGACACCCTGGACCTTCGCCTGCCCGACGAACTCATCGCGCTCATCGCCGAGCAGGACACGCCCCGTCCTGCCCGCCACGAGCCGGACGAAGACCGTCGCGAAGCCTCCGGAACCCCGGCCCCGCCGGCCAGGACCTCCCTGTCCAAGCCGTCCATGAGCAAGACGCCCATGACCAGGACGTCCATGGTCGAGAACCCTGACGCGACGGCTCTCGCCGGGCACGATCTGCTCGACGACGTGGGGGAGTGGGGGCCGGTCACTACCGCAGCGGGCGTGTTCCAGCTCGTCCCCGCCCGCATCGACCGCGACCTGGTGCTCATCAGCCGCTGGATGAACGACCCTGCCGTGGCCGCGTTCTGGGAGCTGGCCGGTCCGGAGAACGTCACCGAGCGTCATCTACGGCCCCAGATCGAGGGCGACGGCCGCAGCGTGCCCTGTCTCGGGGTCCTGGACGGCAGGCCCATGAGCTACTGGGAGGTCTACCGCGCGGACCTCGATCCGCTGGCCCGCCACTACCCCGCCCGCCCGCACGACACCGGGATCCACCTCCTCATCGGTGGCGTCGCCCATCGCGGCCGAGGACTCGGCACCACGCTGCTCAAGGCCGTCTCCGACCTCGTACTCGACCATCGCCCGCAATGCGCACGCGTCGTAGCAGAACCAGACCTTCGCAACACCCCCTCCGTGTCCGCCTTCTTGAGTGCCGGGTTCCGCTTCTCCGCCGAGGTGGACCTCCCCGACAAACGGGCCGCGCTCATGGTCCGCGACCGAGCCCTGCGCGCCGTGCTCTGACCCAGTCACTCTCAGTAACGATGCTCGACCTGATCCGGTTCCCTCCCGAGGAGTCCCCGTGCCGAATCCGCCCGTCGTCCCGAGTTCCGGAGAGCCACCCGTCCTCTACGACCCGCCCGAACTCACGCCCGACAACTGGAACCGGGCAGGCGCACGGCTGCTGGCCAAACTGATCGGTGAGTTCGCCTACGAGGGAATCCTCCGCCCGGTCCTCGACGGCATAGGGGTGCCGGCGGAGCCCTCTCGCTCCCTCTACTCCCTGTACTCCCTGACCGTGCCGGGCGCTGACACGCCACAGGCCGGATCGGAGGATCCCGATGCCGCGCATCCGGGCGAGGGGGCCGAGGAGGGGGGAGTCCTCCGATTCCGCGCCCGCCGTGGCGCGTACGGCAGTTGGCAGGTCGATCCCGCGGGCATCACCTGGACGCCGAACCCGGGGCCGGCCCCGACATCGACTCCGGAGCCGGAGCCCGCGCCCCAGCCCCTCACCGACCCCCTCGCGTTCCTCGTCCGCGCCAAGCACGCCCTCGGCCTCGACGGCATCACCCTCGGCCACATCATCCGCGAGCTCACCGTCACGCTCGCCGCCGACGCCCGGCTCGACCACAGCGCCCTGACCGCGGCCCAACTCGCCGACCTCGGCTACGCCGAACTCGAAGGGCACCAGACCGGCCACCCCTGGCTCGTACTGAACAAGGGGCGCCTCGGGTTCTCGGCGACCGACACCGCGCTCTGGGCCCCCGAGTCGCGCCGCCCCACCAGGCTCCCGTGGATCGCCGTGCACACCGAACTGGCCAGCTATCGGGGTGCGCCGGGGGCGGGCCTGGAGGCCGCCGAGGCCCTCTACGCCCGTGAACTGAACGAAGAGACACGGGAGCTGTTCGCCGGGACACTGCGCGCCCGTGGCCTGGACCCGGCGTCGTACCTCTATCTCCCCGTGCACCCCTGGCAGTGGGACGACGTCGTGCTCCCGCTGTTCGCGCCGGCCGTCGCGGCGGGCACGATCGTGCCGCTGCCCGCCGACAGCGATCTCCGTCTGCCGCAGCAGTCGATCCGTACGTTCCTGAACGCCACGCATCCCGAGCGGCTCACGGTGAAGCTGCCCCTGTCCATTCTCAACACCCTTGTATGGCGCGGACTTCCTACCGAGCGCACCCTGGCCGCACCGGCCGTCACCACATGGATGCACGCCCTGCGCGACGCGGACCCCTTCCTGCGGGACGAATGCGGGGTCGTCCTGCTGGGAGAAGTGGCGTCGGTGGCCGTCAGGCACCCGCTCTACGACGGGCTCGACGAAGTTCCCTACCAGTACAAGGAATTGCTGGGAGCGATCTGGCGCGAACCGGTCTCCCGGCAGCTCGCCCCGGGGGAACGCGCGCGTACGCTCGCCTCCTTGTTGCACGTCGACCCCGAGGGAAGCGCGTTCACCGCGGAACTGGTCGCCCGCTCCGGCCTCGACCCGAGGACCTGGCTGCGCAGGCTTTTCGCGGCCCTGCTGCCGCCCCTGCTGCGCTTCCTTTACCGCTACGGAACGGTTTTCTCACCCCATGGGGAGAACGCCATTGTCGTCTTCGACGACCAGGACGTCCCCGTGCGGCTCGCGGTCAAGGACTTCGTGGACGACGTGAACATCAGCGCGGTACCCCTCCCCGAGCACGACGCCATGCCGCAAGAGGTCCGCGACGTGCTGCTCACGGAGCGTCCCGACTTCCTCACCCAGTTCATCCATTCCGGTCTTTTCGTGGGTGTCTTCCGCTACCTGGCTCCGCTGTACGAGGAACAACTCGGCGTGCCGGAGGGCGAGTTCTGGTCGCTGCTGCGTGCCGAGATCCTCCACCATCACGCCCGATTCCCCGAGCTCAAGGACCGCTACGAGATGTTCGACCTGCTCACCCCGCAGATCGAGCGCCTGTGCCTCAACCGCAACCGGCTGCACCTCGACGGATACCGCGACCGCGCCCACCGCCCGCACGCCGCCGTGCACGGCACCGTCGACAATCCCCTGCACCAGCTGTGATCGCAGGATTGTCAGTGGGGCCCCTTAGGGTGGTCGAGCTATGACGAAGCCCTCACTCCCCGATCTCCTGCACGCCGCCGTGACCGCTGTCGGCGGCTCCGAGCGCCCTGGCCAGGTGACCATGGCCGAGACCGTCGCCGAGGCGATCGACGACGGTTCCCATCTGCTGGTCCAGGCCGGCACCGGCACCGGAAAGTCGCTCGGCTATCTGGTGCCGGCCCTCGCTCACGGGGAGCGCGTCGTGGTGGCGACCGCCACCCTGGCGCTGCAGCGCCAGCTCGTGGAGCGTGACCTGCCGCGTACGGTCGAGTCGCTGCACCCGCTGCTGCGGCGCCGCCCCGACTTCGCCATGCTCAAGGGCCGGTCGAACTATCTGTGTCTGCACCGCCTCCACGAGGGTGCCCCTCAGGAAGAGGAAGAGGGGCTTTTCGACCAGTTCGAGGCGGCCGCGCCGACCAGCAAGCTGGGCCAGGACCTGCTGCGGATGCGCGACTGGGCGGAGGAGACGGAGACGGGCGACCGCGACAATCTCACCCCCGGCGTCTCCGACAAGGCCTGGTCCCAGGTGTCCGTCTCCTCGCGCGAGTGTCTCGGTGCCTCGAAATGCGCGTACGGGCAGGAGTGCTTCGCCGAGATGGCCCGCGAGCGCGCCAAGCTCGCCGATGTCATCGTCACCAATCACGCACTCCTCGCGATCGACGCGATCGAGGGCGCCCCGGTGCTGCCCCCGCACGAGGTGCTGATCGTCGATGAGGCCCACGAGCTGGTCTCGCGGGTCACCGGTGTCGCCACGGGCGAGCTGACCCCCGGGCAGGTCAACCGCGCGGTGCGGCGCGCCGCGAAGCTCGTGAACGAGAAGGCCGCCGACCAGCTGCAGACCGCCGCCGAGGGCTTCGAGCGGATCATGGAGCTGGCCCTGCCGGGCCGACTCGAAGAGGTCCCCGAGGATCTCGGATATGCGCTGATGGCACTGCGCGACGCGGCCCGCACGGTGATCACAGCCCTGGGCACCACCCGGGACAAGTCCGTCCAGGACGAGGACGCTGTACGCAAGCAGGCCCTCGCCTCGGTCGAGACGATCCACGACGTCGCGGAGCGGGTGACGAACGGATCGGAGTGGGACGTCGTCTGGTACGAACGCCACGACCGCTTCGGCGCCTCGCTGCGCGTCGCCCCCATGTCCGTCTCGGGACTGCTCCGCGAGAAGCTCTTCACGGACCGTTCGGTGGTCCTCACCTCGGCGACCCTCAAACTCGGCGGGGACTTCAACGGCGTGGGCGCTTCGATGGGCCTCGCCCCCGAAGGCACCACGGGCGACGACCTGCCTGTATGGAAGGGCGTCGACGTCGGCTCACCGTTCGATTACCCGAAGCAGGGCATCCTCTACGTCGCCAAGCATCTCGCCCGCCCCGCGCGCGAGGGCACCCGCACCGACATGATGGACGAGCTGGCCGAGCTGATGCAGGCGGCCGGCGGTCGCACCCTGGGGCTCTTCTCGTCGATGCGCGGCGCGCAGGCCGCGGCCGAGGAACTGCGCGGCAGGATCCCGGAATTCCCGATCCTGCTGCAGGGCGAGGACACCCTCGGAGAATTGATCAAGGACTTCGCGGCCGATCCGAAGACCTGCCTGTTCGGCACGCTCTCCCTGTGGCAGGGCGTGGACGTGCCGGGTGCCAGCTGTCAGCTGGTGGTCATGGACAAGATCCCGTTCCCGCGCCCCGACGACCCGCTGATGAGTGCCCGGCAGAAGGCCGTGGAGGACGCCGGCGGCAATGGCTTCATGGCGGTGGCGGCGACCCACTCGGCGCTGCTGATGGCGCAGGGCGCGGGCCGTCTCGTCCGTGCGACGGGCGACCGTGGCGTCGTCGCGGTCCTCGACCCCCGTCTGGCGACCGCCCGGTACGGCAGCTACCTGCGCGCCTCCATGCCCAACTTCTGGTACACGACGGACCGGAACCAGGTGCGTCGCTCCCTGGCGGCGATCGACACGGTGGCGAAGGCCGACGGGAATTGACCCACGATCCGGGGCCCGGTGCGGACAGCGCTGGGCCCCGGAACCGGCGCAGTTGGTTCCGGGGCCCGGTCGGGGAGGAGCGTCACACGCGCCGCAGAACGGCCACCACCTTGCCCAGGATGGTCGCCTCGTCACCGGGGATCGGCTGGTACGCGGAGTTGTGCGGGAGCAGCCAGACGTGGCCGTCCTCGCGCTTGAAGCGCTTCACGGTGGCCTCACCGTCGAGCATCGCCGCGACGATGTCACCGTTCTCCGCGACCGGCTGGCGGCGGACCGTCACCCAGTCGCCGTCGCAGATCGCGGCCTCGATCATCGAATCGCCGACGACCTTCAGCACGAAGAGCTCGCCGTCGCCGACCAGCTGCCGGGGGAGCGGGAACACATCTTCGACCGACTCCTCGGCGAGGATCGGCCCACCGGCGGCGATCCGGCCGACCAGAGGTACGTACGAGGCGGCCGGCTTGCCGGCCGTGTCCGTGGGCTGCGCGCTGGGCTGGTCGGAGCCGCGAACCTCGTACGCCCGGGGACGGTGCGGGTCGCGACGCAGGAAGCCCTTGCGTTCGAGCGCCATCAGCTGGTGGGCGACCGACGATGTGCTGGACAGGCCCACCGCCTGGCCGATCTCCCGCATCGACGGCGGGTACCCCCTGCGCTGCACCGAGTCCCGGATGACCTCGATCACGCGGCGCTGGCGGTCGGTGAGCCCCGAACTGTCCGCCCGGATCCCTGGAGGTCGGCCGGGCAGGGAGCGGCCGGGCTTGGGCCCCTCCTGGCTCATGGCTGCGTCATTCATGGCATGCACCGGCTCGAGTCGGCCCTGGGAGCGGCCCTGGGCAGTGATGGTGGCACTGTCTGCGGCGGTCGTGGTCACGTCGGTCGGCCCCTCTCGAGAATGTCTCCCTAGCTAGCCAACGGTAGTTCCTTTCGAAAGGTTGCGCCAAACACACGTTCGAGTGAAAAATCGCAGATTACTTGTTGTGATCATGCGCCTAGGTGTATGGCTACCGCCGCGACAGAGTGACAATTCGGTTTAATCCGGTACTCTTCACCGCCGGGACCGAGACCCGCCGAGCGGGCTCGCCCAGTCTGCCACTCGCCACCCCGCCGTTCAGGCACCGCCCCCACTTCGCGTGCGTCGCGCCGCTGGGGCCCTGTGCCTTGTGGGGTCTGCGTACGGTGCGCCAGGGGTCCGGGACCCGCGACACGCGCTAGGTCCGAAAAAGCAGCCAAACCCCAGATGTAGTGGTTGGATTGCATCAGCAGCCCAGAAGTTGTGGTCCCTGGTCTTCCGGGGCCGTGGCCATCACCTATGCTTGGGGCTGCTGCGAGAGGCGGGATCAGCCTCTCGGGGCTATCGCGTCGTGCCGTGAAGGAGGGTTGGGAGTTATGCACTGCCCCTTCTGTAGGCATCCCGACAGCCGTGTCGTCGACAGTCGCACCACCGACGACGGCACATCGATCCGCCGACGCCGTCAGTGCCCGGAGTGCTCCCGTCGTTTCACGACCGTGGAAACCTGCTCACTGATGGTGGTCAAGCGGAGCGGGGTGACCGAACCCTTCAGCCGCACCAAGGTCATCAACGGCGTACGCAAGGCCTGCCAGGGCAGGCCGGTGACCGAGGACGCCCTCGCTCTGCTCGGCCAGCGGGTCGAGGAGGCGGTGCGTGCGACCGGCAGCGCGGAACTGACCACTCATGACGTGGGCCTGGCCATACTGGGTCCGCTTCAGGAGCTCGACCTCGTCGCCTACCTGCGCTTCGCGTCCGTGTACCGGGCGTTCGACTCGCTGGAGGACTTCGAGTCGGCGGTCGCGGAACTGAGGGAACATGCGCCCGGCGCGGAAGCGGACGGCCCGGGCGGAGAGCGCGTAGAGGGCGACAGCGGGCCCGGAGGGACCGGCGGTGTCCCCGTGGTCCCCGTGCCCGCCCACGCCGCCGACTGACCGGCAGGGGCCGGACGGCGGCGATCCACAGACCTGTTGCGGTCGGCAAAAGCGGCGGCCGCAACACAAGAAATACACAGTGCCACGGGAAGATCGAGGCACTTTAAGGCGTTTTAGCCTGATATGGGAGGCGGCATGACAGAGACGGCGAGCGGCCCGGCGCGAGGTTCCCGCACCAAGGGATCCAAGGCGACCAAGGGTCTGCGGATCGAGCGCATCCACACCACCCCCGGCGTGCACCCGTACGACGAGGTGGAGTGGGCGCATCGCGACGTCGTCATGACCAATTGGCGCGACGGCTCGGTCAATTTCGAGCAGCGTGGCGTCGAGTTCCCCGAGTTCTGGTCGGTGAACGCGGTCAACATCGTCACCAGCAAGTACTTCCGCGGCGCTGTGGGCACCCCGCAGCGTGAGGTGAGCCTCAAGCAGCTCATCGACCGCATCGTGAAGACGTATCGGAAGGCCGGCGAGGACTTCAAGTACTTCGCGTCGCCCGCCGACGCCGAGATCTTCGAGCACGAGCTGGCGTACGCCCTCCTGCACCAGATCTTCAGCTTCAACTCCCCGGTGTGGTTCAACGTCGGGACGCCGCAGCCCCAGCAGGTCTCCGCCTGCTTCATCCTTGCCGTCGACGACTCCATGGAGTCGATCCTCGACTGGTACAAGGAAGAGGGCATGATCTTCAAGGGCGGCTCCGGCGCCGGCCTGAACCTCTCCCGTATCCGCTCCTCCAAGGAACTGCTGTCCTCGGGCGGCAACGCCTCTGGGCCGGTCTCCTTCATGCGCGGTGCCGACGCCTCCGCAGGAACGATCAAGTCGGGTGGCGCCACGCGTCGCGCGGCGAAGATGGTCATCCTGGATGTCGACCACCCCGACATCGAGGACTTCATCAAGACCAAGGTGACGGAAGAGGAGAAGATCCGCGCCCTGCGCGACGCGGGCTTCGACATGGACCTGGGCGGCGATGACATCACGTCCGTCCAGTACCAGAACGCCAACAACTCGGTCCGCGTGAACGACACGTTCATGAAGGCGGTCGAGGAGGGCGGCAAGTTCGGCCTCACCTCGCGCATGACCGGCGAGACCATCGAGGAGGTCGACGCCAAGTCGCTCTTCCGCACGATGGCCGAGGCGGCCTGGGCCTGTGCCGACCCCGGCATCCAGTACGACGACACCATCAACCACTGGCACACGTGCCCGGAGTCCGGCCGTATCAACGGCTCGAACCCGTGCAGCGAGTACATGCACCTGGACAACACGTCCTGCAACCTCGCCTCGCTGAACCTGATGAAGTTCCTGAAGGACGACGGCAAGGGCAACCAGTCCTTCGAGGTCGAGCGCTTCGCCAAGGTCGTCGAGCTGGTCATCACGGCGATGGACATCTCGATCTGCTTCGCGGACTTCCCCACCGAGAAGATCGGTGAGAACACCCGCGCCTTCCGTCAGCTCGGTATCGGCTACGCGAACCTGGGCGCCCTGCTCATGGCGACCGGCCACGCCTACGACTCGGACGGTGGCCGCGCCCTCGCCGGTGCCATCACGTCGCTGATGACGGGTACGTCCTACAAGCGCTCCGCCGAGCTGGCCGCGGTCGTCGGCCCGTACGACGGCTACGCCAAGAACGCCACCCCGCACCAGCGCGTCATGAAGCAGCACGCCGACGCCAACACCGTGGCCGTCCGCATGGACGACCTGGACAGCCCGATCTGGGCCGCCGCCACGGAGGCCTGGCAGGACGTCGTCCGCATCGGTGAGAAGAACGGTTTCCGTAACGCTCAGGCGTCCGTCATCGCGCCGACCGGCACCATCGGTCTCGCGATGTCCTGCGACACGACCGGTCTTGAGCCCGACCTCGCCCTGGTCAAGTTCAAGAAGCTGGTCGGCGGCGGCTCGATGCAGATCGTCAACGGCACCGTCCCGCAGGCCCTGCGCCGCCTGGGTTACCAGGAGGAGCAGATCGAGGCGATCGTCGCGCACATCGCCGAGAACGGGAACGTCATCGACGCCCCCGGTCTCAAGCCCGAGCACTACGAGGTCTTCGACTGCGCGATGGGCGAGCGCTCCATCTCCGCGATGGGCCACGTCCGCATGATGGCCGCCATCCAGCCCTGGATCTCCGGCGCCCTCTCCAAGACCGTCAACCTGCCGGAGACGGCGACGGTCGAGGATGTCGAAGAGGTCTACTTCGAGGCCTGGAAGATGGGCGTCAAGGCGCTCGCCATCTACCGCGACAACTGCAAGGTCGGTCAGCCCCTCTCCGCGAAGAAGAAGGAGAAGGAGAAGACCGAGGTGACCGCGAAGACCGAGGCGACGATCCGCGAGGCCGTCGAGAAGGTCGTCGAGTACCGCCCGGTCCGCAAGCGCCTGCCCAAGGGTCGTCCCGGCATCACCACCTCCTTCACGGTGGGCGGCGCCGAGGGCTACATGACGGCCAACTCCTACCCGGACGACGGTCTGGGCGAGGTCTTCCTGAAGATGTCCAAGCAGGGTTCCACCCTCGCGGGCATGATGGACGCCTTCTCCATCGCCGTCTCGGTCGGCCTCCAGTACGGCGTGCCGCTGGAGACCTACGTCTCGAAGTTCACCAACATGCGCTTCGAGCCCGCCGGTATGACGGACGACCCGGACGTGCGGATGGCGCAGTCGATCGTCGACTACATCTTCCGCCGCCTGGCGCTCGACTTCCTGCCCTTCGAGACGCGCTCCGCGCTCGGCATCCACTCGGCCGACGAGCGTCAGCGCCACCTGGAGACGGGTTCGTACGAGCCGTCCATGGACGAGGTCGAGGTCGACGTCGAGGGCCTGGCCCAGTCGGCGCCGCTCGCCCAGGAGCTGAAGGCCGTCGAGACGCCGAAGGCCGAGGCTGCCGCCGTCGTGCCCGCCCCGCAGCAGGCGCACACCAGCGCCGAGCTGGTCGAGATGCAGCTGGGCATCCAGGCCGACGCACCGCTCTGCTTCTCCTGCGGTACGAAGATGCAGCGCGCCGGCTCCTGCTACATCTGCGAGGGCTGCGGCTCCACCAGCGGTTGCAGCTGATCGCGCGGTCCGGTCCGACCCCACCGGTCGGACCGGGCGCCTGACCTGAGGGCGGCGGAACCCCTGCGGTTCCGCCGCCCTTCGGCATGGGCCGCCGACGCTACAAGGCGCCCATCGCCGAGGCGAAGGCGTTCAGATCACCGTCGAAGCCGTGGATGATCTCCTGGAACGTCCACTCGCCGTCCGCGTCCCGGGTGAACTCCGCGATCGTGGTCGCCGAGTGCGCGGCCACCGCGGAGAGGTCGTGCTCCGACAGATCGGTGTATCCCTCGCGTATGCGCACGGCCGTGCTCGCCACGTTCCAGAACGCCTTCGGCCTGGCGGACGGCTGCTCGTTCTGCTGGAGGGCGACGCCCACCACCACGCGCGCGTACTGCGCGCCCAGACGGTCCAGTTCGAGCGTCATGACCTCGTCGAACCCGAAACCCTGACCGTTCCTGCTGTCCCGGTTCAGGACGATCGTCCCATCGGGCGACCGGCTGTCGAAGTGGACGACATAGGCCGGGGCGCCTCGCGGGTCCTCGCGGGTGTACGTGGCCGCGACCAGATCCAGGTCGTCGGGTGGCGAGCCGACCGGGCTCGGGTCCCACTTCAGACCGACCTCGACCTTCTCGATCCCCTTGCGGAGACTGCTCACCGAACTCCCCCTTCTCGGTGCGACATTGAGTGCTACCCACACGCTACGTCGTCCCACCGACAACGGTGAGTCCGTCTCCGTCCATGGGACCCGTCAGTGGGGTATGCGTCGCGGTGGCCGGGACGGGATCTCCTCGCGGAAGGACTCGATGGCGCTGCTGACCTGGCGCATGAGGTGGGTGTTCTCGATCCGGTCGAGGTAGCGGCAGTGCCGGGCCACTCCGTCGAGTTCGAAGGCGAAGTACAGCGCCATCAGGGGATTGATGAACAGCTCGCTGCCGCGGGTGCGCTCGGTGAACTGCACGTTCCCGAAGTCGCCCTGGACCGCGGCGGCGATGGATCCGTTGACGATGCTCGGGTGCTCAGGAGTGTGCTCCTGGGCGTGGGCGACCGCGTTCAGGAAGAGCGCGCCCTCCTTCGAGGAGCGGGAGAGCGAGAAGGCGCCCAGATAGTGGCCCGCACGCTCCAGCGCGGCGATGTTCTCCAGGACGAGGCCATGGCTGACCCCGTGGTGGGCGTCCACGCCGAACCCCAGGGACAGCACGAGCCGTTCGGGCCCTTCGATCCCCGCGAGCGCGGCGACACTCGTGAGGTCCTCCTCCGGTGTGCCGAGGCCGGACTCGTCGCCGCGCATCAGGATGTCCGTACCGCCGTCGACCAGGACGACCGCGTCGATGTCGAAGTGCTCGATGAGCGCCCTGTAGGCGGCACGCAGCGGCTGCACGCCGATCTGCGGGAAGGCGTGCACGGTGTCGGGATAGCCGTGCAGGCGCAGCCACTGGGCGAGCGTGCGTTCGGGGAAATAGCTCTGATGGGGCGCCGTCTCGGGCGTGATGCGCGCGACGTCCGGGGCGGTCCAGGCATCCAGGGGCAGGCCTTCGACGGCGCTGAAGGAGAGGTTGGCCAGGTGGACCTCCTTGCCTTCGTGGATCAGCGAGAGAGCCACGGGCAGGCCGGAGTAGATGTCGAAGCCTCCTCCCGCGCCCGCGACGAGAACGCGTCGCGCGTCGGCGAGGCGGGCCGAGACGGGATTCGTGAAGAGCGCTGTCATGTCGATCATTGTGCGGAGACCCGGGGTCCGGAAGAACTGGTTTTCGGCACGACGACACAGCGGACGCGGACGCCGCCGTCGGCGTGAGCGGCGTGAACGAGCCGTTCAGACAAGCGAGTTGCGGCAATTGATCGGCCGTGTGTTCGCTGCCGCACTGCGTGATGTCGACCTCCCCGGGCCAGGGCAAGGCGCTGCACCGGAGAGCGACCCCGTGTCACGCACCGCGCCGTACGATGGCGCGGTGCTGGTCAAGTGGATTCGCTGCACTGTGGTGGACCGTCGGGGGTTCGAGCGGGGACAGCGGAAATGGGCGGGGCTCCTCGGGGAGCCGGGGTTCCGGGGGCAGGGCGGGGGATGGAGCAGGCGACGGCCGGATGTGGCCCATGTCTTCGGCTTCTGGGAGAGCCGCGCCTTCTACGACTCCTTCATGGCGCGCGCCCATGACCGGCTCGCGGCCGGCCAGTCAGGGACGTACAAGGACATGCAGGTGAAGCTCTTCGACCACCGCTTCGACGTGAAGACCGGTTTCGAGCCGCTGTTCACTGACGCGGATGTGGTGCGGGTGGCGAACTGCAGGGTGCACGCCGAGCGGGCCGAGCACTTCACCTTGATGCAGCAGAAGGTGTGGAATCCGGCGATGGCCGGGTCGCCCGGCATGGTCCGGGGGCTGTTCGGCGCGGCGTCCGACGAGGAGTTCCTGGTCCTGTCCATGTGGCGGTCGGCGGCCGAGCACGGCAAGTACCAGGTGGACCGGGTGGAGCGGCTGTCCCTGCGCGCCGAGACGGATGCCGACGTCTCCGACGTCTCCGGCGACATTGTGCGGCTGGATCCGACCTGGACGGTCTGAACGCGTCGCCACGCGCGCGTGCCGCCCGGTGCATGCGATCTACGCCGGATGGGCCGTACGAGTGCTCGAACCGGGCCGATCCGATCTAGGGTCGAGGTATGGCACGACCGCGGCGCATCGTTCTTGTCCGGCACGGCGAATCCGAAGGCAATGCCGACGACACCGTCTACGAGCGCGAGCCGGACCACGCTCTGGCGCTCACCGACACCGGCTGGCGGCAGGCCGAGGAGACCGGGAAGGAACTGCGGGACCTGTTCGGCCGCGAGCGGGTGAGCGTCTACGTCTCGCCCTACCGGCGTACGCACGAGACGTTCCGCGCGTTCCGCCTCGACCCCGATCTGGTGCGGGTGCGGGAAGAGCCGCGCCTGCGGGAGCAGGACTGGGGGAACTGGCAGGATCGCGACGACGTGCGACTCCAGAAGGCGTATCGCGACGCCTACGGGCACTTCTTCTACCGCTTCGCGCAGGGTGAGTCCGGGGCGGACGTCTACGACCGGGTCGGCGCCTTCCTGGAGAGCCTCTACCGCAGCTTCGAGGACCCCGACCACCCGCCGAACGTCCTCCTCGTGACGCACGGCCTGACCATGCGGCTGTTCTGCATGCGCTGGTTCCACTGGACGGTCCAGGACTTCGAGTCGCTGTCGAATCCGGGGAACGCCGAGGCGCGATCGCTCGTTCTCGGGGAGAACGGTAAGTACGCACTTGACCGCGAATTCGAACGATGGTGTGAACCGCGGCCTTACGGAGTCACCGGATAGAGTGGCAGGGCGATGACCGCTGACTCCTCTCCCGACCGGCGCATGGACCGCGCCCTGGCCAGCCTGCGGGGACTCTCCGTGGGGGACGCGCTGGGTTCGCAGTTCTTCGTCCCGGCGAACTATCCGTTGCTCAAGCGCCGCGCTCTGCCGGACGGCAGCTGGCAGTGGACCGACGACACCGAGATGGCGTGCTCCGTGTTCGCCGTCCTCGCCGCCCACCGCCGGATCGACCAGGACGACCTGGCGCGTTCCTTCGCGGAACACCATGACTTCGACCGCGGCTACGGCCCGGCGGTGAACCGGCTGCTGCGCCAGGTCCGCGAAGGCGGCGACTGGCGCACCCTCGCGTCCGCGCTGTTCAACGGACAGGGCTCGTGGGGGAACGGGGCGTCCATGCGGATCGCCCCGCTCGGCGCCTACTACGCCGACGACCCTGAGCAGGCCACGCACCAGGCCGAGATCTCGGCGTATCCGACGCACCAGCACCGTGAGGCCGTCGTCGGCGCGATGGCCGTGGCCGCAGCAGCGGCGCTCGTGGCCGCCCCGCAGGGACCGCCCCCGACCCCGCACGACCTGCTGGACGGGGTGATCGCGCTGGTGCCGCGCAGCGCGGTGCAGGCCGGACTGCGCCGGGCCAGGGGCATGCTCGACTACGGCGATCCAGGCACGGTGGCCGCGGTGCTCGGCTGCGGGCGCCGGACGACCGCGCACGACACCGTCCCGTTCGCCCTGTGGTCGGCGGCGCGTGGGCTCGGGGACTTCGAGGGCGCCTTCTGGAGCACCGCCCAGGTGGGCGGAGACCTGGACACGACCTGCGCGATCGTCGGCGGAGTCGTCGCCTCCGGCAAGGGCGGCGCGCCCTCGGCCGAGTGGGTCGAGCGTACCGAGCCGCTGCCGGGATGGGCCCTCGCCGCGTCGTCGCGCTGACCGGCCGGGGCTCTCTCGTACACGTACAGCGCCCTGCTCGACAGTCGCCACTGCCCGGCCCGTCCCTGGTGACAGGAGCGGGCCGGACCTGGACGCCGTGTCCGGGGGACGTGCCTTCGGCTAGAGGGCCGGGGCGCCGCTGAGCGATTCCATGTCGCTCTTGCGTACGCGGATGACGACCGTGGCGACGACGAGGGCGAGTACACCCATGGCGGCCGCGGGGATGAACGCCGTCGATATTCCGTGGGCGAGCACCTCGTGGCTCCACGGAGCCGGCAACTGATGCGTCTTGGCGAACGCGGCCTTCTGCTCCGGGCTCGCCTGGGACATGAACGACGTGACCTGCTTGGTCCCCTCGTTGCGACTGGCGGTGCCGAAGACCGTGGTCAGGATGGACAGCCCGAGAGAGCCGCCGACCTGTTGCGTCGTGTTGAGCAGGGCGGAGGCCGCGCCCGCTTCGTGCGGCGCCACTCCGGAGACGGCCGTGACCGTGACGGTGACGAAGTTGAGCCCCATGCCGAAGCCGAAGACCAGCATCGGCCCGAGCACACCGCCCACGTACGAACTGCCGGGGTCGATCATCGACTGCCAAGCCAGACCGATGGTGACCAGGGTGGCGCCGGTGATCAGGAACGGCTTGGGGCCGAGCGTCGGCAGCAGCCGCTGGGATATCCCCGCTCCGAGGGCGATCACGACGGTGACCGGCAGGAAGGCCAGACCGGCGCGGATCGGGGAGTACCCCAGCACGTTCTGCACGAAGAGCACGATGTAGAAGAACATGCCGAACATCGCGGCGGCGAGGCTGATCATGATCACGTACGTGCCGGAGCGGTTGCGGTCGGCGAACATCCGCAGCGGAGTGATCGGCTCTTTGGCGCGGGACTCGATGAGGATGAAGGCGGCGAGGAACACCGCGGCCGCCCCGAACGCGCCCATGGTGAGTCCGTCGCGCCAGCCGTCGGACGCGGCCCTGATGAAGGCGTAGACGAGCGCGACCATGCCGAGAGTCGAGGTGAACGCGCCGGTGAGGTCGAAGCGGCCGGGATGGCGCTCGGACTCCTTGATGTAGCGCGGGGCGAGCGCGGCGATGAGGATGCCGATCGGCACGTTCACGAACAGCACCCAGCGCCAGTCCAGCCAGTCCGTGAGGACACCGCCGGCCAGCAGGCCCACGGCACCACCGCCTGCGGAGACGGCGGCGAATATACCGAACGCCCTGTTGCGCTCGGGGCCTTCGGGGAACGTCGTGGTGATGAGGGCGAGCGAGGTCGGTGACGCGATCGCGCCGCCGACGCCTTGGAGTACGCGCGCGGCGAGCAACTGCCAGGGTTCCTGGGCCAGCCCGCCGAGCAGTGAGGCGAAGGTGAAGAGCAGGATGCCGGTGATGAAGACCCGGCGGCGCCCCAGAATGTCCCCGGCCCGGCCGCCCAGCAGCAGCAGTCCGCCGAAGGTGAGGGTGTAGGCGCTGACCACCCACGTCAGGTTCGTGGTCGAGAAGTTGAGTGCTGTCTGGATGTGCGGCAGCGCGATGTTCACGATGGTCGCGTCGAGAACGACCATCAGCTGGCAGGCGGCGATCACGGCGAGGGCGATGCCGGGTCGTGGTGAGCGTGCGGCCGGTTTTGGCCGGGTGGGCATGGGGTCGTGCGTCTGGATTTGATCGTGCGTCACAGGATGTCCCCCAGAAGCGAAGTAGTGAACGTATGCGTTCACTAATCGAGACCATAGCGAGCCGCTCTTGGTGAACGCAAGCGTTCTCTAAGGGAGTTGACCCCATGGAGTGGTCCGGGGTTGAGAGTTCAGGTGAATGCTCCGTGCGGGGTCGTCCTGCGCCGCTTGTTCTGGCCCCCGGTGCGCGGCCTGGGCGATTTCGGTGTCCGGGCCGTCGAAAGAAGCTTCCCCGCCTGACATCCTGGTTGAGAGCGGGCCCCGGTCGGGCCCGTTGATCTCGCGCCGACGGAGAGGCTGTCACCATGGATCCCCCATGAGGGCGCTGCTGAACGTCCCCGTCCGCTTCGCCTCGACAGTGGTGGGTCCCCTTCGTCGGGCGTGCCCGTCCGCCGAACTCGCCACACCGCGTCCGGACCGCTCCCGAACCGCTCAACGGAGAGAAGACGATGGTTACTTCGCGCTGGACGGCCGCCCCCGCTCGGCCGGCCGCCTCCCTGCGCAGGCGTGGCCCTGTGCTGGAACGGGCCATCCTCGAAGCCACGCTCGACCAGCTCAGCACGGTCGGCTGGAACGGGCTCACCATGGAGGGCGTCGCCGCCGGCGCGCAGACCGGCAAGGCCGCCGTCTACCGGCGCTGGCCCTCCAAGGAGGACCTCGTGATCGACGCCCTCCAGGCCGGGCTCCCGCAGGTGGACTCCGTGCCCGATCTCGGCAGTGTGCGCGAGGACCTGCTGGAGCTGTGCCGGCAGATGCGCGACGCCATGTTCTCGCGCCCCGGCTCCGCACTCCTTTCCGTCATTCACGAATGCGACACCCTCACTGCGGAACGCTTCCATGGCGTGATCATCCAAGGGGTGATCGAGCCCGGCGTGGAACTGATCAAGGAAGTGGTCAGCCGCGGAATTACACGCGGGGAGGTGCGTCAGGAGGCCACGGGTGCTTCCGTGTGCGATGTCATCCCGGCGATGATGATGTACCGCTCGAAGGTGTGCGGAAGCGAATGGCGGGACCAGGATCTGGTGGAGCTGATCGACGAGGTCATGGTCCCCCTGTTGCTGAGGCACGCGGACTGAGGCGAGCCGGGTGTCGCGCTGGGGGATCGGCGGCGTACGCTGTCTGGCGCCATGCCGTACGAAGCCCCCACCCACACCGTCGAGCGCTCATTGCGCGCCACCACCGGTGCCAAGATCATTGCCGGTGTCGACGAGGTCGGCCGCGGTGCCTGGGCCGGACCGGTCACTGTCTGTGCCGCCGTCACGGGGCTGCGCCGTCCACCCGAAGGTCTCACCGACTCCAAGCTGATCAGTCCCAAGCGCCGTGAGGTGCTCGCGGACCAGCTGGAGGGCTGGGTGACCGCGCACGCCCTGGGGCACGCGTCCCACGACGAGATCGACGATCTCGGAATGACCGCGGCTCTCCGCCTCGCTGCCGTGCGCGCGCTCGAGAGCCTGCCGGTGCGGCCCGACGCCGTCATCCTCGACGGGAAGCACGACTACCTGGGTGCTCCTTGGCAGGTTCGTACGGTGATCAAGGGTGACCGTTCCTGCATCGCCGTCGCCGCGGCGTCGGTGATCGCCAAGGTCCGTCGCGACAAAATGATGGCCGAACTGGGTCTCGACCATGCAGACTTCGGGTTTGCGGCCAACGCCGGATACCCGTCGCCGGTGCATCGCGCCGCGCTGGAGGAGCGGGGCCCCACCCCGTACCACCGGCTTTCGTGGGCGTATCTTGATGCGCTGCCCCAGTGGCGGCACCTCAAGAAGGCCCGCAGCTGGGCGGAAGCAAGCGCTCCAGAGATCGAAGGCCAGCTCGGCTTCGACTTCTGACTCTTGCGTTCGCACTGATGTGCCACCCGCTGGCGCGAACCACACCTGCGTTTGATAGATATCAACCCATGCCTCTCATTCCCGAGGAGCCTCAGATTCACGAGAGCGCCCAGGGTCCCCGCGCCACGGCCAGCAGCCGCACCGCGCCGACCCCCCGTCCTGTTCCCGGCCCGCGTCCCGCGGCGTCGTCGCGACCCGGTCGTCCGGGTCCCGCAAGGCCCGCACCGCCCGCGCAGCGCACGCCGCGTGAGCCGGCCGGGCCCCCCACGCCGGGGCCGAACGCCCCTGCCACTCCTTCGACTTCGGCCGCCCAGCCGCAGGTCCAGCTCATTCCGGCTTCGGCCGAGGGTGCGCTGGACGCCGCTGAGGAAGCCGTCGACCTGCTGCTCGACACCGGTCGCGCGCCGGGCGAGGTGCTGGTGATCACCACTGGTGACCCGCACCCGTGGGCCGCGCACGAGCTGTCGTTCGGCGAGGCCGCCTACTGGGCACAGCACGACGCCGGAGACGACGTCTTCTACGCCGATGCCGCTGCCCTGGGCCGTGCCACGGCGCGCCCGGTGGTCGTCGTCGCCCTGAACGGCGACGCCGACGAGAAGGCCGCGAAGGCGCTGCCGCTCGCGCTCGGCAAGGCCGGTGCCCTGCTGGTCGTCTGCGGCGACCCGCAGCGCGTCAACTCGCTGCTCGGCGCCGGGGTCTGACGCGCGGCTTGCCGGCTGCCCGCACCGGTCGACGGTGACCGGGGAGCCCGGCAGGCCGACGCGCGGCCTCGGCCGCGCTGTTCTAGCGCGCCGCGGCGCGGCGGAGCATCTCCGTCGCGGCGCCGCCGGTGCGCGGCGCCGACTGCTCGCCGCCGCCGAGCACCTCGGCCACTGATCCGACGCTGGGTCGGCGGCCGCCTCGGCCCTCGCCGAGCACCTGCCAGCCGTCACGCGTCATCGTGATGTACGCCCCACAGCGCAGGCCGTGCAGCGTGCAGGCATCGCGCAGCCCCCACATCCACGCACCGTCCTCCTCCGTCCACTGGATGTCCCCCTCACGGCAGTAGAGCAGGACGGCAGTGCGGACCGGGGTGCGGCGGCGCAGGTCGTGCGGGATGACCCGGCGCAGCTGTGACAGCAGGGCGTTGCGGAACGTCCAGCCGTCGGTGCCGTCCTCACGGCGGGTGAACGACGCGCTGGCACGCAGCCGTTCTTCCGGATCGAGCACCGCCACTACAGCGGTGCGCGGGATGGGTCGGTGGCGGGTGTGCAGTCCGCTGACAACCTCGCGCGGATTGCGCAGCAGGGGGATTCCGGCCGCCGCCCACTCCGCGGGTTCCAGCAGCCTGGTCGGTCGGTTGGCGGAATCTGCGGACCTCTCGGCGCGCATCGAGGACGCGGTCATCGATGACGCCGAGGACGGAGCGAATCCGAAGGTCACGGTCCTCCCTTCGGCTACACGCCACCCTTGAGGGCAGGCGGGATCGGACTGGGGGAGCGCACCGCGGCACAGCTCTATCCGGGCCACGGGGGAGCCGCGCGGGGAGCAGCTCCAATTCTTCCCGTCGTACTGGCGCACGGCAACGAGCAATTGGGGCTGGGGACCGGTATTTGGCGATGCGTCGCCAATATCCCTGCCCAAAGGCTGCGCCATGGATGCCTGTGTCAGCCCTGTACCGCGAGGACCAGCGGCAACACTCCCTGCGCGCCGGCCCGGCGCAGCAGCCGCGCGGCCATCGCCAGCGTCCAGCCGGTCTCCATGAAGTCGTCGACGAGCAGCACCGGACCGCCCACCTGTGCGAGTACCTCCGCCAGCTCGGGCGACAGCGTCAAGGTGCCGTCGAGGGCGCGCAGCCGCTGGGCGCTGTTGCTCCGGGGGATGTGCGCGGTGTCGCTGTCCGGCGCGTACTCGACCCGCCCCAGCAGAGGCATCCGGCCGACCTGGGAGATGCCCGCGCCGAGGGAGTCGATGAGCTGCGGCCGGGTGTGCGAGGCCATGGTGACGACTCCCACCGGGCGCGGTGGTGCGTCCGAGGCGCCGGTTGCCCAGCCGCCGGGGCCCTTGGCCCAGTCGGCCAGCACCTCCACGACGGCCCGCGCCACGTCGTCGGGCACCGGTCCGTCCGGTGCCTGTGGCGTGAGCATGGGGCGCAGCCGGTTGCCCCAGCCGATGTCCGAGAGACGGCCGAGAGCCCGCCCCGGCCCCGCCTGTTCGCCCGCGGGGATACGTCCCTTGAGGTCGATGCCCACCGCGGCGAGGCCCGTGGGCCACATCTTGCGAGGCTCCACCTCCACGCCGGGGCGCCCGAGCTCACCGCGTGCCGAGTCCAGCGCCGCCGAGGAGACCGAAGCGTCGAACCGTGGCCCCGCGCAGTTGTCACAGCGGCCGCACGGCGTCGCCGCCTCGTCGTCGAGCTGCAGGCGCAGAAACTCCATCCGGCAGCCGGTCGCCGTCGCGTACTCGCGCATCGCCTGCTGTTCGGCCTCACGCTGCTTGGCGACCCACGCGTAGCGCTCTGTGTCGTACGCCCAGGGCTGTCCCGTGGCGATCCAGCCACCCTTCACGCGGTGCACGGCCCCATCCACGTCCAGGACCTTGAGCATGGTCTCCAGGCGTGAGCGGCGCAGTTCCACCAGGGGTTCGAGAGCGGGCAGCGAGAGCGGTCGGTCGGACTGTGCCAGCACGTCCAGCGTGCGGCGCACCTGCTCCTCCGGCGGGAAGGCGAGGGAGGCGAAGTAGCGCCAGATCGCTTCGTCCTCCTTGCCGGGCAGCAGCAGCACCTCCGCATGCTCGACCCCGCGGCCGGCACGTCCCACCTGCTGGTAGTACGCGATGGGCGATGACGGGGAACCGAGGTGGACGACGAAGCCGAGGTCCGGCTTGTCGAATCCCATGCCGAGCGCGGAGGTCGCGACCAGCGCCTTCACCCTGTTCGCCAGCAGGTCCTCCTCCGCCTGTTGCCGGTCCGCGTTCTCGGTCTTTCCCGTGTAGGAGGTCACGACGTGCCCGCACTGACGCAGATACGCGGTGACCTCCTCGGCGGCGGCGACCGTGAGGGTGTAGATGATCCCGGAGCCCGGCAGTTCGTTCAGATGGTCGGCGAGCCAGGCCAGCCGGTGCGCGGCGTCGGGGAGCTGCAGCACTCCCAGGCTGAGGCTCTCGCGGTCGAGCGGACCGCGCAGTACGAGGGCGTCCGAGCCGCCGCCCGTGCCGAGCTGGTCGGCGACGTCGGCCGTCACCCGCGCGTTGGCCGTCGCGGTCGTCGCCAGCACGGGAACGCCCTGCGGCAGGTCGGCGAGCATCGTGCGCAGCCGCCGGTAGTCGGGGCGGAAGTCGTGTCCCCAGTCGGAGATGCAGTGCGCCTCGTCGACGACCAGGAGACCGGTGGCCGCGGCCAGCTGAGGCAGCACGTTGTCCCGGAAGTCCGGGTTGTTCAACCGCTCCGGGCTGACCAGGAGCACGTCCACGTCGCCCGCCGCGACCTCGACCCGCACGGAATCCCACTCCTCCGTATTGGACGAGTTGATCGTCCGGGCGCGGATGCCGGCCCGCTCGGCGGCTTCCACCTGGTTGCGCATCAGGGCGAGGAGCGGGGAGACGATCACCGTCGGGCCGCTGCCCCGCTCGCGCAGCAGGGCCGTCGCGACGAAGTACACCGCGGACTTGCCCCAGCCGGTGCGCTGCACGACCAGGGCGCGTCTGTGGTCGGCGACCAGTGCCTCGATCGCACGCCACTGGTCCTCGCGCAGCCGGGCCTTGCCGCTCGGGTCTCCGACGAGGCGGGCCAGCACGGTGTCGGCCGCCGTCCGCAGATCTTCGTTGCTCATGCCCCCATGCAACCCGATGGCACTGACATCGCGCGAATGAGCCCGCCGAGCTGTGGACAACTCATGTCGTGTCCCTGATCGAGGTTATCCACAGGGCAAAACGGAATCTTGCGATCCGGTGCATGGTCGTCGCATGACGAATCACATCGAGCCCGTCGGAGCGTCCGGCGCGGCCAAGATCACTCTGCGTACCGCCGGTGAACTGGCGGAGGCGCTGCCGTACTTGCTCGGGTTCCGGCCCGACGACAGCATCGTTCTCGTGGCCCTGTACAAAGGGCGATTCGGCGGGCGGGTACGGCTGGGAATCCCCGAGCGTTCCGAGGACTGGCCCTCTGTCGCGCAGCAGCTGGCCCGCTGCCTGGTCGGCGGGTGCGAGCGCAGGGACGGGCGGCCGGACAGCGTGGTCGCGTTCCTCTGCCAGGACGGATCGGCCCGGAGCGCGGTGTCCGGGCCGCCGGTCGTGGAGCGGCTGCGACCGCTCGCTCAGCTCCTGCGCACCGAGTGCGGTGTGCTGGACGTGCCGGTGACCGAGGCGCTGTGTCTCTCCGACGGGCGGTACTGGAGCTACTGCTGCCCACGCCCCGACTGCTGCCCGCCCGAAGGCAACACCATCGCTGCCGACGGCACGTCGGTGATGGCGGCGACAGCCGCCTACGCAGGCATTCACGTGCGGCAGTCCGTGGCCGAGTTGACGGCGCGACTGGCGCCGCTGGAGACAGCCCTCGTCTCGGAGCAGACCCGCGCCCTGGACGCGGCGGCCATGGATCTCGTGCCGCGGATCCTCGCCGGCGCCCCGCGAGAAGAGGTGGAGACGCAGACCCTGGGCCTGGCCCGGCTCGTCCTGCGTCGACTCGCGGACGCGCCCGGCGTCGACGACGCGCTGGACGCGGACCTCAGGGATGACGAACTCCTCGCCCACGACGAGGCCGCCGTCCTGATCCTGGGGCTCCAGGACAGGCTGACCAGGGATCGAGCAGCCGAGTGGATGGAAGGCGAGGAAGCTCCGGCGGCACTGCGCCTGTGGCGGGCCCTGGCCAGGAGGTGCGTCGGAGGCTACGGCGAGCACGCCGCAGCGCCGCTGACTCTGGCGGGCTGGGTGGCCTGGTCGCTCGGCGACACCGTCGAGGCGGACCAGGCGTTGGAGATGGCGCTCAGCGTCGATCCGCACTACAAGTTCGCCCGACTGCTCAACGAGGCTCGTTCCGAGGGAGTGGACCCCGAGCCGGTGAGGCGGTCGTTGCGCCGCATCCGGGCAGATCGTGAGGCTGAGCCCGTGGTGGGCGACGGGATCGCTGACGACGCGACCGTCGACGACGTGTCTGCGAAGGACGGGGCCGCCGGGAGCGCGACCGATGAGGTCGCGACGCCACACGAGTATCCGGAAGGCGAGGAGGTCAGGAGCTCGGCCGTTGCGGTGCCGGGCGGTGCGGCGGACCCGGGGATCTCCCGGGCGGCCCGTGGTCTGGCGGCCGCCCTGCGCCGCAGGGGAGAGCGTCGTCCGGGAGCGGGCACCCGACCTGCCCGGGCGGGGACGCGGGCGTCACGACGACCGGCGCGGCGGCGCACGGGGCGTCCGCAGTCCCGAGGCGACGGATGAGGAGCACTGCGACCAGGGTCAGGCGGCGGTTGTTCATGGCTCTGTGGCGTTACTTGGGGCGGGGGCGGTCCGTTCACCTGAGGAGCGGTGGCGACGGCCGGGCAGCACCGCACTCCTCTTCAGGTTCCGTCGCCCGGCAGCATGCCGGCGCCTCGCGCGACCGCGCGCGAAAGGAGGCGCCCCATGCGGGAGTTGGAGCCGTGGCTCGTCACCCCCGGTGGCAGCCCCATATTCCGAGCGATGTCCCGGGCCGATACCGGTCCGGGGAACGCTGCCGCACATCTCGCGGGAAGCGAGCGGTGGACACGAGAGGAGCCGGAAGCAGGAGGGGAGAGGCCATGACGTCCGACGCGACATGGCCGTTCACGGGCCAGGCACAGGACGACGACCGGCTGGACCGCCTCGCCGAACCGCGCGGAGTGCCGCAGTCACCGGCACACACCAGGCCGGACGCGGCACCGAACAGACTCGCACGGTCCCAGTCTCCGGCCCCCGTCGCCGCCCAGCGCCGCAGCTGCGAACTGCCGCCCACGCACCGCTCGTTGATCTGCGTCTCCCTGCCCGGTCTCGCGATCTCCTCGGACCAGGGCCAGCTGACCACACAGGGACTGGAAGGCTTCTACCGCGCGGGACGTCGACTTCTGTCCCGCTGTCAGATCCGCGTGTTCGGACGTGAGCCGGTGGCCGTGCAGGCCCGTATGGTCTCCGCCGACCGTGCCCGTTTCGTAGCCGTGGTGCGCGCGTCCCCCGACGCCGGACCCGACCCGGACATCGTCGTGCAGCGGATCCGGCACGCCGACGGCACGGAGCGGATCTCTCTGCACAGCTCGGCGCTGCGGCCCCTCAAGGTTCCCTTGGAGGTGGCGCTGGGCACGGACCTGGCGGAACTCGGCGCGGTGGCCGCAGGACAGCCCGGGCGCGAACTGCCCGCGATGGTCCACGACGCCGGCCTGCGCTGGTCCTCGCCCACCGGCCACGCCATGGTCACGGCGTCCCCGGCACCCACGGACGCACTGGCCTCCGCAGGTCTGCTCCGCTGGGAGTTCGAACTGCCGCCGGGCGGTACTCGCACCGTGGAACTGCGGATTCGCGCGGACGGCGCGGGCAGCGGCAGGGGTGCAGGCCACAGCACGGTCCGGCCGTTCGCCATGGCCCAGGCGCACGGCGACGATCCACGAGTGGGGCCGCTGCTGCGGACCTGCGTCGATGACCTCCAGGCGCTGCTGGTGCGCGACCCCGGGCATCCGTCGGATGTCCACTTGGCGGCAGGGGCGCCCTGGCGTTGCGGTCCGGCCCCGGCGGAGTCACTGGCCGCCGCCAGAATGGCGCTCCCCCTGGGCACCCGTCTGGCCGCCGGCACGCTGCGCGCGCTCGCCCGTACGCAGCTGACCGGACCGGGAGCGGAATTCGGCCGCCTTCCCGGACCGCTGCGGCACGCGGGTCCCCTGGTCCCACCCAGTTGCACCGGTATCGAGGCCACCCTGCTCTTCCCGGTGCTCCTGGCGGAGGCCAGACGCTGGGGCCTTGCCGAGCAGGAGACGGCCGAGCTGCTCCCCGCCGCAGAGCGGTGCCTGCAGTGGCTGCGCACCAGCGCCCGGGAAGAGCCTTACGTGCCGGACCCGGGCCCGGGCGGCCCGCTGCGCTGCGAGACGCAGGCGCACGCGCACCGTGCCGCGCTGATCGGCGCGGATCTGCTCGATGCGTACGGCAGCCCCGGAGCCGTGGAGCTGCGGCAGTGGGCGGAGGAGCTGAGACGGCGATTCAGAGAGGACTTCTGGGTGGACGACCGGGGCGGCGGCCGGCCGGCGGCGGCCCGCACCGCCTCCGGCCGCCCGATCCCGCACCTGGGCAGCGGCGCCGCGCATCTGCTGGACACCGGACTGCTCGGCGCCGGTACCTACGCGCCGGGCCTTCTGGACAAGGTGCAGACCGAGCAACTGGCGCGGCTGTTCGGCAGCCCCGGACTCGACTCGGGATGGGGGCTGCGCACTCTGGAGGCCAAGGAGACGCTGTACAACCCGTTCGGGCACCGGACCGGCGCGGTACGGGTGCACGAGACCGCCGTGGCCGTCGCGGGCCTGTCGACGGCCGGATACGAGAAGGAGGCGGCGTCTTTGCTGCGCGGCACCCTGGCCGCGGCGGAGGCCTTCGCTCTCCGGCTGCCCGAGATGTACGCGGGGGAGCAGCGTGTCGAGGGCGGTGCCCCGCTGGCGCACCCTGCCTCTTGCAGACCGGCCGCCGTCGCCGCGGCGGCGGGCGTGCATCTGCTGGCCACCCTCGTCGGTATCCGTCCCGACGTGCCGGCCGGGACGGTGGCGCTGTCGCCCGTACGCGGGGCCCCGCTGGGGGAGCTGGGTCTGACGGGGCTGAGCGTCGGTGGACACGTGTTCTCCGCGCGGGTCAGCCGGCTGGGACTCGGGATGGTCGAGGAGGCGGCGGACAGTCTGCAGTTGGGGGTGTGACGGGTTCGGGGGCGGCTCTCGGCAGTCGGGCGCGGGTCGTCGATCCGGTGGGGAACGACGGGCGAAGGGAGTGTTTATCGTCAGGCAGACGACTATGATCGTTCCATGTCGCCCTACGACCCGTCGGCCTTCCCGCCTTTCGCAGTCACCGTCGATCTGGTCGTGCTGACCGTGCGCCGTCACGCCTTGTGCGCGCTGGCGGTGCGGCGCGGGGAGTCACCGTTCCAGGGGCGCTGGGCCCTGCCCGGTGGGTTCGTGCGGGACGACGAGGACCTGACCGCGGCGGCCGCGCGCGAGCTGTCCGAGGAGACGGGCCTGTGCGCCCACGACCCGGACGCGCCCGCGCAGGACAATGGCGCGCATCTCGAGCAGTTGGCCACGTACGGCGATCCGAAGCGGGATCCGCGGATGCGTGTGGTCAGCGTCGCCCACCTGGCGCTCGCGCCGGATCTGCCCGCCCCGCGGGCCGGTGGGGACGCGCACAGCGCTCGCTGGGCGCCGGTCGAGGCATTGCTGAACCGCGGTGGGTACGGGCGCGAGGGCGAGCAGGCCGAGCCGCTCGCCTTCGACCATGCACGGATCCTGGCCGACGGGGTGGAGCGGGCCCGTTCGAAGATCGAGTACTCCTCGCTCGCCACGGCCTTCTGCCCGCCGGAGTTCACCGTCGGCGAGCTGCGCCGGGTCTACGAAGCGGTGTGGGGCGTCGCGCTCGATCCGCGCAACTTCCACCGCAAGGTCACGGGGACCCCCGGCTTCCTGGTCCCCACCGGCGGTACGACGACGCGCCAGGGAGGCCGTCCCGCCCAGCTCTTCCGCGCGGGCGGCGCCACCTTGCTCAATCCGCCGATGCTGCGGCCCGAGGTCTGACCAACTCGCGGACACGGCGCCCTCGTTCGGCGCGAGCCCCCAGTCGCGGTGCCGGGGGCTGTATTCCGGCTGGCGTTTTTTCGGTCGTCCGAGCCACCACCCTGCCCTAAATGACAGAAATGTCGCGTTATCTTGCTGTGGTACCCACGGGGTTCGCCTGCCAGGGAAGCGGCGGACGGGCCCCGGCCGCCGAGCGGTCGCCCATCCTGCGAGAGAAGCGATGATCCAGGCCATCGGACTGACCAGCACCGCCCGCAAGGAGAGTCCGCCCACGGTCGACGACGTGTCCTTCGAGGCCGCCACGGGCCGAGTGACAGCACTGCTCGGCGCCCGAGGAGCGGGCAAGACGACCGTGGTGCGGCTGATGCTCGAACTCCAACAGGGCCGCGGTATCACCTACTTCAGGGATCGTCCCCTGCACCGCATCACTCACCCCGCACGCGAAGTGGGCGTGCTCCTCGGCGATGTGCCAGGGCATCCGGCCCGTACCGTCCGCGGCCAATTGCGCATGCTCTGCTCCGCGGCCGGCGTCCCTGTCCAGCGCGCGGACGAAGTCCTGGAGGTCGTGGGGCTCGTCAGCCTGCGCGATCTGCGTCTCGGCACCTTGTCGCGCGGCATGGACCGACGGCTCGGCCTGGCCTGCGCGCTGCTCGCGGATCCGCACACGCTGGTCCTCGACGGCCCGGCGGACGGTCTGTCGGGCCGCGAGAGCAAGTGGCTGCACGGGATCTTGCGGGCGCACGCGACCGTCGGCGGCACGGTGCTGTTCACCACCGACGACGCCAAGGAGGCGGCGCGGGCGGCCGACCGGGTCGTCACTCTCGACGACGGCAAAGTGGTTGCGGACCAGGAGGTCGCCGCCTTCGCACGCACCAGGCTGCGGCCCCGGGTCGCCGTCCGCAGCCCGCACGCCGCGCGGCTCGGAGTCCTGCTGGCCAAGGAGGCCCGCACGGCGAAACGCTCGGTCGAGGTCGTCACCGAGGACGGCAACCGGCTGTCGGTCTATGGCAGCAGTTGCGCGGACGTGGGCGAGACCGCGTTCCGGCACGGCATCCTCGTCCATCAACTCGCCGACGAGACCGGGGACGCGGGCCCCTTGGTGGCACTGTCCCCCCTCGCCGGCTCCGGGCCCGAGGCGGCTGGCGACGATCCGGCGGGCCGGACCGCACCGGCCCCCTCCGGTCCGCGCGCCCACACCGACGCGCGCGCCCTCGCTCCCGTATCCGAGCTGTCGCGCGAACCGTCCGGAACCACCAGCACCTTCGTGCCGCTCGGCGACCGGACGTCGCAGTCCAGGAGCACCAAGGCCATCACGGGCGACGGCCGGGCGAATGACGCTGCGAGCCACCCCCGAGTGTCCGCCGTTGCCCTTCCCTCGCTGCCGCCTCCCATCACGGTCCGTCCCGCACGCAGTCCCCTGCGCCCCCTGCGCTACGAGCTGCGCCGGACGACCGGCATCGCCACCGGGTACGTCACCCTGGCGCTCGTCGTCGCCGTGTCCGCGCTCCTTGCCGTACTGCTCGCCCGCGTGGGGCACACCCCGCAGCCACTGCTGCTCGCCGCATGGCCCCAGGCCCTGCCACTGCCGCCCGCCGCGGTGGGGGCGGGACTGCTCGGTGCCTTCGCCTTCGGGGACGAGTTCCGCCACCCCGCCCTCGCCGCCGACCGTGGAACCGTCCCGCACCGACTGGGGCTTCTCGCGGCCAAGCTGACCGTCTGCGCGGCGACGGCCGTCCTCATGGCTGTCCTCGTCGTCGGCTGCGACGCCGCGCTGCTCCACCTCGTATACGGACGGGAACTCACACAAGTTCCCGCCGACTGGTTGTCGCTGAGCGCGAGTTGGATCGCCCTTGTCGTGGCGTGCGCATGGGCGGGGGTTCTGGCGTCCGGGGTCTTCCGCTCGACGGCGGCCGGTCTCGCCGCCGTGGTGGCGGTTCCGATCGTCATCGTGCCACTCGTACAAAAGGCCCTTGAGGGTCCATCTGTGCGAACGGCGGCTGGGCTGCCGGGACGGCTGCGGGAACTCGCACTGCTGCACTGGCCCTTCGGCGCGGAGCGGTTCGTGGCGGCCGCCGTGCGCATGATCACCCAACCCGTGGGTGGCGCGCTGATGTTGTCGCTCACTGCGCTGCTCTGCGCATATCTGCTCACAGTGCTGCGCCCCAAGGTGCGATGACGACCGTCCTGCGCCTTCCGGAGTCCCCTCGCTCGCAACTCCTTGTGAAACGCCCATTTCTTTCCGATAAGGCGTCAATTGCAGCGAGGGCGGCGATCACCCTTTCGTGTGCTTTTCACCAAAGACCTCAAGGGAGTTGGGAACAGCGCCGACAACAGATTCCGTGAGTACCCTTGCGCACACCATGATGACCGCCGCCCGCTCCGCCGACTCCGGCCTCGCAGGACCGGGCGAAATCGACCGCTACCCCTTCGCGGAGTCGGCCGCCGACAGAGTCGGCGCCTCCGCCTGGGACAGTGCGGACCACGACCTCGGCCGGGTCGGCCGGCGCACCACGGGCAACCGGGGGCGCGGTCTGCACGGTCAACTCGTCCAGCAGCTGGGGCAGATGATCGTCTCCGGTGACCTGGGCGCCGACCGCCCGCTGGTGCCCGAGGAGATCGGCCAGCGTTTTGAGGTGTCCCGCACCGTCGTCCGCGAGTCCCTTCGCGTTCTTGAGGCCAAGGGGCTGGTCAGTGCCCGGCCGAACGTCGGCACGCGCGTGCGTCCGGTCAGCGACTGGAACCTGTTGGACCCCGACATCATCGAATGGCGCGCCTTCGGCCCGCAGCGCGACGATCAGCGGCGCGAGCTGAACGAGCTGCGCTGGACGATCGAACCGCTCGCCGCACGGCTCGCCGCCGGTCATGGCCGTGAGGACGTACAGCAGCGCCTTGCCGACATGGTCGAGATCATGGGCCACGCCCTGGGTCAGGGGGACGCGATCACGTTCTCCCGTGCCGATGCCGAATTCCACTCGCTGCTGACCCACCTCGCCGGCAACCGGATGCTGGAGCACCTCTCCGGCATCGTCTCCGCGGCCCTCCAGGTCTCCGGCGGCCCGGTCACCGGCTGCGACCGCCCCAACGAGACGGCGATCGGCCACCACGCGCGCATCGTCGACGCGCTCGCCGCGGGGGACGGCACCGGTGCCGAGACCGCGATGCGCCACCTGCTCACCGTCCACCCCGAAGGAGAGCGTGTGGTCCCGGCCCCGCGCGAGCACTGAGCGAGCCGAGCGCCGCAGCGAGAGGGAGTCGCGACCAGCTGTCGCCGGACGGTCCCACCACGTGCCCCGAGCATGTGTACGTGGGTTCGATCCGGCGACTCGGTCGTTGGGGGATTCGTCTGGGCTTGTCGCCCGTGTTCGTCGAGAGCCTGCGGAAGCTCGCGGGGTGACCGCATCTGCCCGTATCCGTCAGTTTTTGACCGCTTACGGGGTGTGACTCGGGCCACGCAGATTGGGCGTAACGCTCCTCGGGGCAACGCGATGACCTAAGAGGTGACAGCCGAGGAGGGAATACGGCAGCCGCTTGCGGCGCTGACTATCTCCCCGGTTCCCGCCCACGCCGTCGGCCCATCCCCAAGCCGGCGGTCGTCGGCTCCGGTCCACACAGGACGGGGCCGGAAGCCGTTTTCCAACGTTCCGAGAGGTTGTTCGTGTCGGCCAGCACATCCCGTACGCTCCCGCCGGAGATCGCCGAGTCCGTCTCTGTCATGGCGCTCATTGAGCGGGGAAAGGCTGATGGCCAGATCGCCGGCGATGACGTACGCCGTGCGTTCGAAGCCGACCAGATTCCGGCCACTCAGTGGAAGAACGTTCTGCGCAGCCTCAACCAGATCCTCGAGGAAGAGGGTGTGACGCTGATGGTCAGTGCCGCTGAGCCCAAGCGTCCCCGAAAGAGCGTCGCAGCCAAGAGTCCGGTCAAGCGCACCGCCACCAAGACTGTCGCGGCCAAGACGGTCACCGCCAAGAGGGTCGCCGCGACCACCACCACCGAGTCGACGACCACCGAGGCCGTCGCCGAGGAGGCCGCGCCCGCGAAGAAGGCCGCGGCGAAGAAGACCACGGCCAAGAAGGCCACCGCGAAGAAGACGGTCGCCAAGAAGACCGCCGCCAAGAAGACGGGCGGCAAGAAGGACGACGAGCTTCTCGAGGACGAGGCGACCGAGGAGACCCCCGCGGCCGCCAAGTCCGGCGACGAGGAGACTCCCGAGGGCCAGGGCTTCGTCCTGTCGGACGACGACGAGGACGACGCGCCTGCCCAGCAGGTCGCCGCCGCCGGCGCCACGGCCGACCCGGTCAAGGACTACCTGAAGCAGATCGGTAAGGTCCCGCTGCTCAACGCCGAGCAGGAGGTCGAGCTCGCCAAGCGCATCGAGGCCGGTCTGTTCGCCGAGGACAAGCTGGCCAACGCCGACAAGCTCGCTCCCAAGCTCAAGCGCGAGCTGGAGATCATCGCCGAGGACGGCCGCCGCGCCAAGAACCACCTCCTGGAGGCCAACCTCCGTCTGGTGGTCTCCCTGGCCAAGCGCTACACCGGCCGCGGCATGCTCTTCCTGGACCTCATCCAGGAGGGCAACCTCGGTCTGATCCGCGCGGTCGAGAAGTTCGACTACACCAAGGGCTACAAGTTCTCCACGTACGCCACCTGGTGGATCCGTCAGGCGATCACCCGCGCCATGGCCGACCAGGCCCGCACCATCCGAATCCCGGTGCACATGGTCGAGGTCATCAACAAGCTCGCGCGTGTGCAGCGTCAGATGCTCCAGGACCTGGGCCGTGAGCCCACCCCGGAGGAGCTGGCCAAGGAACTCGACATGACCCCCGAGAAGGTCATCGAGGTCCAGAAGTACGGCCGCGAGCCCATCTCCCTGCACACCCCGCTGGGCGAGGACGGTGACAGCGAGTTCGGTGACCTCATCGAGGACTCCGAGGCCGTCGTCCCGGCCGACGCGGTGAGCTTCACGCTCCTCCAGGAGCAGCTGCACTCCGTGCTCGACACGCTCTCCGAGCGTGAGGCGGGCGTCGTCTCCATGCGTTTCGGTCTCACCGACGGTCAGCCGAAGACCCTCGACGAGATCGGCAAGGTCTACGGCGTCACGCGTGAGCGCATCCGCCAGATCGAGTCCAAGACGATGTCGAAGCTGCGTCACCCGTCGCGTTCGCAGGTCCTGCGCGACTACCTCGACTAGTCACAAGCGCCTGTACGGCCACCAGAAGGCCCGGCACTCCTCTCGCGAGGGAGAGTGCCGGGCCTTCTGCGTACGCGGCTCTGGGCCGATCCTCGCAGTGCGTGCGAACCTCGCGTGGATCACTCTGGGTGTGCCAATGCAACCCAGAGTGAGGAGACCGAATGAGTCGTCACTTCGCGAGAGTGCTGACCGCGTCGCTGAGCGTGTTGGCCACCGCGGCCGTGCTGCCCGCGTCCTCGGCGGTGCCCGCGGCTGCCGACAGCGGGATCATCGGCGGCCGTCAGGTTCGCGTGTCCGACAGCCCGTGGACGGTGGCCCTCTCCAGTCGTGACCGGTTCGGGGGTACGCGCGCGGGACAGTTCTGCGGCGGCGTGGTCGTCGCGCGGTCCACAGTTCTCACCGCGGCGCACTGTATGAGCCAGGGCGTGCTCGGAGTGGCGCGCAGTGAGGTGCGCGATCTCAAGGTGATCGCCGGGCGCGACGATCTGCGCTCGGACGACGGCGCGGAGATTCGTGTCCGGGACGTGTGGGTCAATCCCGACTACGACGGCTCCACGAACTCGGGCGATGTGGCGGTCCTCACACTGGCCACACCGCTGCCCGAGGGATACGTCCTCCCGATGGCGGACGAGGGTGACCCCGCCTACGAGCCCGGCACACAGGCCGAGGTCTACGGGTGGGGCGACACGACGGGTGCGGGTGACTACGCGCGCACGCTGCACGCGGCACAGGTCCAGGTGCTGCCGGACGGCGTGTGCCAGGAGGCGTACCCGGGCAGCGCGGACGGGACGTATCTGCCCGCCTCGATGCTGTGCGCGGGCGAGCCGCGCGGCGGCAAGGACGCCTGTCAGGGGGACAGCGGCGGCCCGCTGGTCGCCCGCGGGAAGCTGATCGGCCTCGTGTCCTGGGGCAGTGGCTGCGGGCGTGCCGGAAGCCCCGGTGTCTATACGCGGGTCTCGGACGTGCTGCGCGTACTGCGGAAGCACTCCTGACGCGTCGTACGGACCGGCGTACCGATATGAGGACGGGCGGCCACCCCTGGGTGCAGGGGTGGCCGCCCGATCACCGGCCTGGTGCCGGAGCTGGCTCGTCGTGGATGCGAGGCGTCAGCGGTCCTCGGTGTCGGCGCTTGCCGGAGCGGCGGTGAGTCGCTCCGTCTCGTCCTGTATCTCAGCGGCGATCTTCTTGAGTTCCGGCTCGAACTTGCGACCGTGGTGGGCGCAGAAGAGCAGTTCACCACCGCTGATGAGGACGACGCGCAGATATGCCTGGGCGCCGCAACGGTCACAGCGGTCAGCGGCCGTCAGCGGGCTCGCGGGGGTCAGAACAGTAGTCACGTCGCCTCTTCTCTAGCTCGACGAGCTGTCGTACCAGGGTCAACATCCAACCAGGCCGAAAACGTTCCCGCTCGCGGCTTTTCCTCGAAAATTTTCTCCGAGGCCGGCCAGGTGCTGCCGGGTGGCGGCGAATGTGCCGTATTGCGTCTCTTACGTGTCTTACGGGTTCGCGCGTTCTGTCAGGTCGGTCCTCCCCGGCCGGCTTGCCGGTTGTTCATGAGGACGTGCCCGGAGCCTAAATGGTTCATGCCTGGAAGGGAACGTGATGTGTGCTTCACTCCATCGAGGGATCGAACATGCATGCGACCTTGGATTAGCCTGGGCTGAAGGTGAGGGTGGCGTGACAACGGCTCTACCAGGCCTCGGTACCCTCTGAGCGTCGACCGACGCCGGCCCTGTACCCACAAGGGCCCCATCTGAAATTCAGCGAGGAGCGAACCGCGTGACCGCCGAAACGTCCGTGCCGTCCACAGCGCTGCTGACCGGAGCAGACCGGGACGCTTCCAACTACACCGCGCGGCACCTCCTCGTCCTCGAGGGGCTCGAGGCCGTACGCAAGCGACCGGGCATGTACATCGGCTCGACCGACAGCCGCGGTCTCATGCACTGCCTCTGGGAAATCATCGACAACTCAGTCGACGAGGCCCTCGGTGCCTACTGCGACCACATCGAAGTGATCCTGCACGACGACGGCTCGGTCGAGGTCCGGGACAACGGCCGCGGCATCCCGGTGGACGTGGAGCCCAAGACCGGCCTCTCCGGAGTCGAGGTCGTCATGACCAAGCTCCACGCGGGCGGCAAGTTCGGTGGCGGCTCCTACGCGGCCTCGGGCGGTCTGCACGGCGTGGGCGCCTCGGTGGTGAACGCGCTGTCGGCGCGTCTCGACGTCGAGGTCGACCGCGGCGGGCACACGCACGCCATCAGCTTCCGGCGCGGCGTCCCCGGCGCCTTCGCCAAGCCCGGCCCCGACGCGCCGTTCGACTCCGCGGCACGCCTGAGCAAGGTCAAGAAGGTCCCCAAGGCACGCCAGGGCACGCGCGTGCGCTACTGGGCCGACCGGCAGATCTTCCTGAAGGACGCCAAGCTCTCCCTGGAGACGCTGCACCAGCGCGCCCGCCAGACGGCCTTCCTGGTGCCGGGCCTGACCATCGTCGTCCGCGACGAGTACGGACTCGGTGAGGGCGGCAGCAAGGGCGAGGAGTCCTTCCGCTTCGACGGCGGCATCAGTGAATTCTGCGAGTACCTGGCCCAGGACAAGCCGGTGTGCGACGTCCTCCGCCTGTCCGGCCAGGGCACCTTCAAGGAGACCGTCCCCGTGCTCGACGAGCACGGTCAGATGACGCCGACCGAGGTCCAGCGCGAGCTCGCCGTCGACGTCGCGATGCGCTGGGGCACGGGTTACGACACGACCCTGAGGTCGTTCGTGAACATCATCGCCACCCCCAAGGGCGGCACCCACGTCAGCGGCTTCGAGCGTTCGCTCACGAAGACGATGAACGAGGTGCTCCGGGCCCAGAAGCTGCTGCGCGTGGCCGAGGACGACATCGTCAAGGACGACGCCCTGGAGGGCCTCACGGCGGTCGTCACCGTGCGACTCGCGGAACCGCAGTTCGAGGGCCAGACCAAGGAGGTCCTCGGCACCTCGGCGGCGAACCGGATCGTCGCCAACGTGATCGCCAAGGAACTCAAGGCGTTCCTGACGTCCACCAAGCGCGACGCCAAGGCCCAGGCCCGCTCCGTGATGGAGAAGGCCGTCGCCGCGGCCCGGACCCGTATCGCCGCCCGCCAGCACAAGGACGCGCAGCGCCGCAAGACGGCCCTGGAGTCGTCGTCGCTGCCCGCCAAGCTCGCGGACTGCCGCAGCGACGACGTGGAGCGCAGCGAGCTGTTCATCGTCGAGGGGGACTCGGCGCTCGGCACCGCCAAGCTCGCCCGGAACTCCGAGTTCCAGGCGCTGCTGCCGATCCGCGGCAAGATCCTCAACGTTCAGAAGTCGTCCGTCTCGGACATGCTGAAGAACGTCGAGTGCGGCGCGATCATCCAGGTCATAGGAGCCGGGTCGGGCCGGACCTTCGACATCGACGCGGCGCGTTACGGCAAGATCATCCTGCTCGTCGACGCCGACGTCGACGGCGCCCACATCCGTACGCTGCTGCTGACGCTGTTCCAGCGCTACATGCGGCCGATGATCGAGGCCGGCCGCGTCTTCGCCGCCGTGCCGCCGCTGCACCGCATCGAACTGGTCCAGCCGAAGAAGGGCCAGGACAAGTACGTCTACACGTACTCGGACCGGGAGCTGCGCGAGACGCTGCTCGACTACCAGCGCAAGGGTGTCCGGTACAAGGACTCCATCCAGCGCTACAAGGGCCTGGGCGAGATGGACGCCGACCAGCTGGCCGAGACCACGATGGACCCGCGTCACCGCACGCTGCGCCGGATCAACATCGGCGAGCTGGAGGCCGCGGAGCAGGTCTTCGATCTGCTGATGGGCAACGACGTGGCGCCGCGCAAGGAGTTCATCAGCAGCTCCGCCGCGACCCTCGACCGCTCGCGCATCGACGCCTGACCAGCGAGGTACCGGGGGCGCGCCGTGCGGCGCGCCCCCTTCGCGTGGTGCGGCTCCACCCGTGGG
>NZ_JBHVIX010000012.1:121524-151693 GCF_042799415.1 Streptomyces sp. NPDC057694 | reverse complement strand
GGAGATCGGCGAGGGGGGGGGGGGGGAAGCGGGAGGGGGGGGGGGGGGGGGGGGGTGGGGGGGTCCCTCTTTTTGTGGGGGGGGGGTCTCCGTGGGGGGGGGACCCCCCACGATCCACCCACGATCCACCCCGGCTCCGATCTCCTGACCTGCACTCTTCCGTAGCGTCGACGGTGTTGAACCACTCCGCTCCGACCGCTCCACGGAGGCAGTCATGTCCGGGCCGACCGAAATTCTCGTGATCGTCGCCGTCGTCGCGCTCGTCGTCGTGCGCCAGTTCAGGACCGAGCGCCTGGCGATGGACCGCAAGTGGTGGCTGCTGCCCGTGATTCTCGGATTCGTGGCCCTCAGGAGCGACTCCCTGATGGATCCGCGGCACACCGCTGCTTCGGTCGTCCTGATCGCTGTCGAGATGGTCGTCAGCGTCGGCATAGGGATCGGCTGGGCGTTCACCACCCGGCTCTGGGCCGATGACCAGGGGGACGTCTGGACCAAGGGCACGGCCGCCACGGCCGGTACGTGGGTCGGGGGCGTCGCGGCACGGGCGGCCGTCGTCGGGATCGGTCTGGCGATGGGTGTCCACCTCGGCAGCTCCTCGTTCATGCTGGGCTTCGCCCTCTCGCTCCTGGTCCGTACCGGTGTCCTGATGTGGCGGGCAGGGCAGAAGCAGGCGGCGTACGTTGGAGTCGCCCCCCAGCCGGTGTGGGAGGGCCGCAGGTGAACCCCGGTTACTGGACGACGTGGCCCACGCGTGAGGCGCTCTCCCGCGTGGGGCGGACGCGCGCCCGGCGTGGGCTCTCCTGGGCCGTGCGGATCGCGCTGGTGGGGACTCTGCTGTGGACCGCGGTGGCACAGCGCGACGTCGGCCCGTGGGCCGTCGCGGTCGCTCCCGTAGGACTGATCGCCTGTGCCGCCGCGGCCTGGGGCTTCTACTGGACGACGCTGGCCCACCGGCTGTGGCCCTCGCTCGCCCTGCTCGCGCTGCTTCTGCTGGCCGCGGTGGCGGCGCACCGCATCGGATTCCTCGGACCGGCCAGCCTGCTGTGGTGCGGCTGTGCCGTCACCGCCCTGCAGCGCATGCCGCTGCTGGCCGCGGTCCCGGCCGCCGCCGCCTCGCTCGCCGGTTTCGCCGTCGTCAATCAGGATCCGTGGCTGACCACCGCAGCGATCATGGCGGGGCTGTGCCTGTCCGGCTATGTACTGCGCCTCGACGCCGAGGCCAGAGGCGGCGCGCAGCGCCTGCTGGTGCAGGAGAGGGCCGCGAGGGCCGCGGAGGCCGAATCGGCGGCTCTCGCGGAGCGGGCGCGGATCGCCCGGGAGATCCACGACGTCCTCGCGCACAGCCTCTCCGCGCAGCTTGTCCACCTGGAAGCGGCACGGCTCCTCATCGAGCGCGGCGCCGACCGGGACCAGATCCTGGACCGCGTCGTGGCCGCACGCGGTATGGCGCGCGACGGTCTCACCGAGACCCGGCAGGCACTGTCGGCGCTGCGCGGCGAGATGACACCGCTGGAGGAGTTCCTCGAAGGGCTGGTCGCGTCCGCGGACGGTGCCACGCTCACGGTGGAGGGCGAGCGCCGGCGGTTGCCCGCAGAGGCTTCCCAGGCGGTGCGCCGAGTCGCGCAGGAAGCGCTCACGAACGTACGCAAGCACGCGCCGGGAGCCAGGACGGCGATGCGGCTGACGTACGGGGAGCGTGAAGTCGCCCTGGAGGCAAGGGACTCGGGGGCGGCCGGACGGCACGAAGAGCTCACTGTCAGTGGTGCCGGTTACGGTCTGTTGGGGATGAGGGAGCGTGCCGAGCTGCTGGGCGGGACGCTGGAGGCAGGGCCGTACGAGGAGGGTTTCGTGGTCACGTTGAGGGTGCCCCTGTGAGCGGGGCCGAGGTGGGGGAGCGCGAGGGCAGGCCGTCGGCCCGCGTGCTGGTGGTCGACGACCAGACGGTGGTGCGCGAAGGCATCGTGATGCTGCTCGGGCTGCTGCCCGGGATCGAGGTGGTCGGCTCAGGGGGAGACGGCGAGGAGGCGTTGGCGCTCGTCGCCGAGCTGGCGCCGGACGTCGTCCTGATGGACCTGCGCATGCCGCGGTGCGACGGCGTCGAGGCGACCCGGCGGATCAGGGCCGAGTATCCGGGGACCCAGGTCGTCATCCTGACCACCTACGCCGACGACGAGTCGCTTTTCCCTGCTCTCACCGCTGGAGCCCGCGGATATCTCACCAAGGACGCGGGCGGGGACGAGATCGTCAAGGCCGTCGAGGACGTGCTGTCCGGTGACGCGGGGCTCTCCCCGAAGATCCAGCGGAGGCTCCTGGAGAGACTGGCGCGGCCGGAGCCCGTCGCGCCGCCCGGACCGAAGGAGCCGCCGGACGGACTCACCGCACGGGAGGCGGAAGTCGTCCGGCTCATCGCCGACGGACTGACGAATCAGGAGATCGCCCGCGCGCTCCACGTCTCCACCGCGACGGTGAAGACGCACATTAATAATTTGTTCGCCAAAACCGGCCTCAAGGACCGTGCGCAGGCGGTGCGTTACGCATATCGGCACGGGCTTGCGAACCTTCCGGAAACCAACCGCATTTCGCCATCACCTAATGGGGTGAACGACTTGTGAGCTGAGTCCAGGATCTTCCCGATCTGTCCATCCTTGGCACGCGGCCGCAGTGGGCCGCGGACAAGGAGAGTTCGGTGGAAAAGCAAGACGGGTGCGAGACGGCGCAGCCCCGGGCCGGTGATCGCGGCGGAATCAGCGATCCCTGGTACGACGCGCTGGCCTCGGGGTGGGGCGAGATGGACGGCACAGGTGCGCCGACGCCCGCCGTACCCGCCCAGCCCGTGCCGGGACAGCGGAGTGCGGCAGGGATCTATCTGGAAGTGCAGCGCAGCGACGCCTTCCAAGAAGTGCGCAGGCGTTATCGGAGGTTCGTCGTCCCCGCGTGCGCGGTCTTCTTCGCCTGGTACGTGGCGTACGTGGTGGCTGCCACGACCGCGCCGGGACTGATGGCCAAGCCGGTCACGGGCGCGGTGAACGTCGCGATGGTGGCGGGACTTGGACAGTTCGCCAGCACGTTCCTGCTGACGTGGTTGTACGTGCGTCACGCGCGACTGCGCCGCGACCGTCCCGCGCTCGATCTGCGTTGGGACACCCAGGAGATGACACGTGGAATCGGCAACTCCGCGAGCATGAACGGTTCGGCCCGCGACGAGGGTGGTCAGTGGTGACCGGGACGCATCAGACCCTGGCGTTGGTGCTGTTCAGCGCGTTCGTGGCGGTGACGCTCGGGATCACGACCTGGGTGAGTCGCAACCGGCACGGATCCGCCGAGGAGTTCTACGCGGGCGGCCGGCTCTTCTCCCCCATGGAGAACGGTTTTGCCATCGCCGGTGACTACATGTCGGCGGCTTCCTTCCTCGGCATCTCGGGGGTGATCGCGCTCTTCGGGTACGACGGGCTGCTCTACTCCGTGGGCTTCCTCGTGGCCTGGCTCGTGGTGCTCTTCCTGGTGGCCGAACTGGTGCGCAACTGCGGGCGGTTCACCCTCGCCGACGTCGTCGCGGCGCGGATGCGGGAGCGTCCTGTGCGCATCGCGGCGGGAACTTCTTCCGTCACCGTGTCCGTTCTCTATCTGGTGGCGCAGATGGTGGGCGCGGGCAGTCTGGTCGCCCTGCTGCTCGGCGGGGAGAGCGGGGGAGCGCAGGCCTGGACCGTCGTCGGCGTCGGCGCGCTCATGGTGATCTATGTGTCGTTGGGAGGGATGCGGGCCACCACCTGGATCCAGATCGTGAAGGCCGTTCTGCTCATGGGCGGCACGATCGCCCTGACGGTGCTCGTCCTGGTGCGGTTCCACGGTGACTTCAATCAGATGCTCCACACCGCTGCGGCGCGCAGCGGGCACGGTTCCGACTTCCTCGTGCCCGGTCTGAAGTACGGCGGGAGCTGGACCGCGCGCTTCGACTTCATCAGCCTGGGCCTCGCGCTGGTGCTCGGCACGGCCGGTCTTCCGCACATCCTGTCGCGCTTCTACACGGTGCCGACCGCACGGGCCGCACGCCGTTCCGTCGTCTGGTCCATCGGGCTCATCGGCAGCTTCTATCTGATGACGATCGTGCTCGGGTTCGGCGCGGCCGCCGTCGTCGGCTCGAGCGCGGTCCGGGAGTCGAACCCGGCGGGGAACACGGCGGTCCCGCTGCTCGCCCTCGACCTGGGCGGCGGTGCCAACTCCACGGGCGGCACCGTGCTGTTCGCGGTCGTCGCCGCGGTCGCCTTCGCCACCATCCTCGCCGTCGTCGCCGGCATCACGCTGGCCTCCTCCGCTTCTGTGGCCCACGACCTGTACGCCTCCCTGCGCCGTCGTGACCGGGAAGGAAAACCGGTGGGCAAGCAGCGCAGCGAGGTCGCGGTGGCACGGGTCGCCGCGGCCGGAATCGGTGTGCTCGCCATCGCGCTCGGACTGCTCGCACGCGATCTCAACGTGGCGTTCCTGGTCGGCCTGGCCTTTGCCGTGGCCGCGTCCGCCAACCTCCCGGTGCTGCTGTACTCGCTGTTCTGGCGGAACTTCACGACGCGCGGCGCCGTGTGGTCGGTGTACGGCGGTCTGGTGCCCGCGCTGCTGCTCGTCGTGCTGTCACCGGTGGTCTCGGGCAGCCCGACCTCGCTGTTCCCGGGCATGGACTTCCAGTACTTCCCGCTGGAGAACCCCGGGCTCGTCTCCATCCCGCTGGGCTTCCTGGCGGGCTGGCTGGGCACCGTGACCTCGCACGAGCCGCCGGACGAGGCCAAGCACGCCGAGACCGAGGTGCGGGCGCTCACCGGCGCAGGAGCCGTGTGAGCCCACGGCCCCGACGGACCGCACCAGCCGCAGGCGGGCCGTCGGGGCCGATCTCCGAGTGCTCGGCCGCACGCCCGTCGCCCTCGGGCCCGGGTCAGGCCCCGGCCCCGGGGCGCGGGTTCGCCCAGACGTAGAGATGCTCCGGGCGGCCCGCGTCGCCGTACTTCAGGGTGAGTTTCGCGCTGCCGGTGCGTTCCAGCAGTTTCAGGTACCGCTGCGCGGTCTGCCGGCTCAGGCCCGTCGACTCGGCGATCTCCTGGGCGGACAGCGGCCGTTCGGCGTTGACCAGCGTCCTGCGGACCAGCTCCGCCGTGCTCGGCGAGTGCCCCTTGGGCAGCTCGGGCTGCGCCCCGGTCGCCGAGAGGGCCGCGAAGATCCGGTCCACCTGGGCCTGTTCGGCCTCACCGCCGCCCGCGAAGGTGTGCCGCAGAGCCGCGTACGCCTCCAGTTTGGCGCGCAGGCCCGCGAACGCGAACGGCTTGACCAGGTACTGCAGCGCACCCTGACGCATCGCCGCCTGCACCGTGGCCACGTCACGGGCCGCGGTCACCATGATCACATCGGTCTGGTGGCCCCGCCGACGCATCTCGCGCACCAGGTCGAGCCCCGTCTCGTCGGGCAGATAATGGTCCAGGAGCACCAGATCGAGCCCCGGCCGCTCCTCCACCAGCCGCAGCGCGTCGGCCGCGTTGTGCGCCTCTCCGGCGACCCGGAAACCCGCGACCTTCGCCACGTACGCGGCATTGACCCGCGCCACCCGGGTGTCGTCGTCCACGACCAGTACGTCGATCGGTGCGTTGGCCGATATGCCGGCCGATACGTCGTTCATCGCGACTCCTCCGTCGCCAGGGCGCCCGCGCCGTCGTACACGGCGCTGGAGGCCGGTTCGGTGAGGGCGTCGGGCAGCACGATCGTGAACAGGGCTCCGCCGCCGTCGGCCTCCGCGACCGTGGCGCGGCCGCCCTGCCGCTCCGCGAGCCGGCGCACCAGGGCGAGACCGATGCCGCGCTTGCCGTGCGCGGGCGGCTTCTTCGTGGACCAGCCCTCGGTGAAGATCAACTCCCGTTGCTCCCGGGGGATTCCGGGGCCGGTGTCCCGCACGCGCACGACGGCGGTCGTGCCTTCCGCGCGAAGTTCGACCTCCACGCGCGCGTGCGCGGTGCCCGCGACGGCGTCCAGCGCGTTGTCGACCAGATTGCCGACCGCGGTCACCAGGCCGCGCGAATCGATCAGCCGGTCGGGCAGCAGTGTGCGGTCCGACATCCACAGGATCACGCCGCGCTCGGCCGCCACGGTCGCCTTGCCGACGAGCAGCGCTGCCAGCAGCGGATCGTGGATCTTCTCGAGGACCTGCTCCGACGTCGCCCTGTGGTCACCGACCACCTCGCCCACGAACTCCACGGCGTCCTCGTACATCTCCAGTTCCAGCAGTCCCAGCAACGTGTGCATGCGGTTGGCGTGTTCGTGGTCCTGGGCGCGCAGGGCGTCGATCAGGCCGCGCGTGGAGTCGAGTTCACGGCCGAGCTGCTCCAGCTCGGTCCGGTCGCGCAGAGTGGCGACCGCGCCCCCGTCGTGCGTGGGCATCCGGTTGGCGATCAGGACGCGCTGGCCGCGCACGGTCAGCAGGTCGGTACCGGCGACACGGCCACCGAGCACATCGGTCGTCCGCCCGGGGCCGAGCGCCGTCTCCAGGGGCTGTCCGATCGACGCCGCGCCGAGGCCCAGCAGCCGCTGCGCCTCGTCGTTCAGCAGCCGGATGCGACCGCCGCGGTCCAGGGCCACGACGCCCTCCCGGATGCCGTGCAGCATCGCCTCGCGCTCGGCCAGCAGCGCGGCGATGTCCGAGAAGGCCAGATCGCGCGTCTGGCGCTGGACCCGCCGGGAGATCAGATAGGCGGCGAGCGCGCCGACGGCCAGGGCCCCGCCCGCGTACGCGAACAGGCCGGGGATCGCATGGACGAGGCGGGCACGGACGCTGTCGTACTCGATACCGACCGACACCGCGCCCACGATGGTGCCGTCACGGCCCCTCAGGGGCACTTTGCCGCGTGCGGAGCGGCCCAGGGTCCCGTCGTCGATCTGCATCACGTCGTGGCCCTCCAGCGCCGCGCTGGGGTCCGTCGAGACGACCTTGCCGACCTGGGAGGCGTCGGTGTGCGACCAGCGCACACCCTTCTTGTTCATGATCACGACGTACTCGGCGCCACTGGCCCGCCTGATCCGCTCCGCCGCGGCCTGCACCGGCCCGCCGACCGTGGGCCGTGAGGACCGCAGATCGTCGGCGATCCGCGGCTGCGCCGCGGTGGTCTGCGCGATCGCCAGCGCCCGACGCATCGCCTGGTCGTCCAACTGGTCGCTCAAAGGCGCCAGGAACAGCCCGGTGGCGAGCACGGTCACACCGGCCGCGATCGCCAGCTGCATCAGCAGCACCTGCGCGAACATGCGTCGCGGCAGGCCGAAACGCAGGCGGCGGGCGGGGGGAGTCGTGCTCATGGTGACGAACGGTACGGGCCCGTGCGTCCCGGTCGAAGCCCTTGTGGCGCGGATCTCGTACGAGGCCGGAGCCGCACCCGTACGAGGACACGGTCGCGTCAGCCTAGGGGCGCGGGGACCTCACGGATCGCCACGACATCCATGCGGGCCGGTGACCCGAGGGCGGCGCCGCAGCTCTCGGGGCGCGGCGGCGCGGACGTGCCCTGCGCCACCGTGACGAGCCACCGGCGTCCGTCGACGTGCGCGAGGGTGACCTTCCAGCGCGGGGTGTCGCCCTCGACGGCTTCGGTGCGGACGACGGTGAGGGCGTCGGCGGCATCCTCGCGGACGGCCCGGCGCACCGCGAGTTCCGCCGCCTGACCCGGACGGTCCCAGGCGGAGCTGCCACGGCACCCGTCGGTGACGACGCGGCCCGCGCGAACCGTCTCCAAAATCCCCTTCACCTCTGCGGCGGTGGTCCGCCCGTAGGCGTAGCCGTACGGCAGCACCAGGAGGGTGGGGGAGAAGCGGTGGCCGCCGAGGTGGGTGACCTCCCAGACGCCCTCCTCGCCGGAGAGCGCGAGTTCGGAGGCGAGCGGCCGGCCCAGGACGGCGCAGCAGCGGTCACGCTTGCCGTTCGTGCACACGAGCGCGAGCGGAGCACCTTCGTGGGGCGCGCCGAAGCCGCCGTGAACACCCGCACCGAGCGCCGCGAAGTCGAGGGCGAGCAACTCCTCGGGAGCAGTGATCACAGCGCTGCGCAGCCAGGCGTCGCCCGGAGCGGTGTGGGCGACGTACACCTGCCGCCGGGGTTGTGTGTGGCGGTCCGCGTGCCGGCCGGGGCGGCGCACGAGTGCGACGCGCACGCCGGTGCCGTCGGCGGCAGCCTCAAGGGCGCGGCCCACGTCGGGGTCCAGATGGCTGGACGTCAGAGCCTTGGCGCCCCAGGGGCCTGGCTGCTCGATCAGCAGCCAGGTCCGGGCGGTGGCCGCGGTTCCTGCGAGAGGTTCGTCAAGGTCCCGCGAGGCGGTCGTGCACGTACTCACACAGGGCAGCCTAATCCGCTCCGGCGATCACTCCTGCTCCGGTGGTGTCGGCAGCGGCCGGGGCGGACGCACGCCTACGTAGTGGCCCGTGGGCCGCATCCGCAGCGGCCGTTCCCCGTACTCCTCCAGGGCGTGCGCGATCCAGCCCGCTGTGCGCGCGACGGCGAACAGCGTCTCGCCCGCCTCGGCCGGCATCCCGAAGGAGGTCGTGAACACGGCGAGCGCGAGGTCCACGTTGGCGTGCAGATCGGTGTGGCGGGCCGTCGTCGCCACCACGTCGCGGGCCGCGGCCAGCGCGGGCTGCGCCTCGGGCAGCTCCTCCAGAGCCGCGAACAATGCCTGGGCGCGTGGATCCTCGCCCTTGTAGAGACGGTGTCCGAGCCCGGGGACGCGGCGTCCGGCGCGCAGCTCGTCGGAGACCACCGGACCGGCGCCGCCGCGGTCCAGGACGTCCAGCAGCATCCGGTGGGCCAGGCCGCTGGCCGCGCCGTGCAGCGGCCCCTCCAGGACGCCGAGACCCGCGGAGACGGCCGCGTACGCGTGCGCCCGCGCCGACGCGGCCACGCGAACGGCGAGTGTCGAGGCGGCCAGGTCGTGGTCGGCGAGCAGCGCGAGAGCCATGTCCAGAACGCGCAGTGACGCCTCGGCGGGCACCTTGTGGGACAGCCGTCCCCACAGCCGCTGCGCGATCGGTTCACCGTCCGCGTAGGTGGACCGCACCAGGGGCAGAGCGGTCGCGAGCGTCGGGATGAGGGAGCGCGCGGCGCCGAGGACGGACTCCTCGGACAGGTCGTAGCGCAGCGGGTCCGCGGTGGCGGCGGCGACTGCCGCGACCCGCAACCGGTCCACGGGGCTGGTGAATTCGGGCAGAGCGGCGACCGCGCGCCGGGCCGCCGCGCGTGACTCCTTCGGTGCGGTGAACCGCGCACCGGGGCGCAGGGTCCCGGTCCACAGCCACTCCGCCACCTCCTCGTAGGAGTGGCGCTTCGCGAGCTCCACGGCATCGGCTCCCCGGAAGAAGTACCTGTCACCGTCGATGAGGGTGAGGCAGGTGCGCACCGTCAGCTCGTTCGCCGCCGAACCTCCCGTGCTCTCCCGCTTGTTGCGGCGGGCCAGGGCCTCGACCTCGGCAACATCGAAAGTGCTGCCGCGCCGCCCCTCGCCCCGCCGGCTCGTGAGCTGCCCCCGGCTCACGTACGCGTACACGGTCTCGGGCTTCACGCCGAGCAGCTCGGCGGTCTCCCTGGTGCTCAGTCGACGAGCCTGATGGGTGGCCGGCGGTGCCGGTTCTTGATCCCTCATGTGCGTCACCGTATCCGGACGACTATAGGTTGATTCAATCAATATTGACAGAAGTTGAGTCAAGCATGGACAGTCGAATCAAGTAAAGGGAGGAAACATGCCGATCAACGGGACCACGGCCACCCCCGTCGTCGACGTACCGCGCGGACTCGCCGGTGTCGTCGTCACCGACACCACGCTCGGGGACGTCAGGGGACGCGAGGGCTTCTACCACTACCGCCAGTACTCCGCAGTCGAGCTCGCGCGGAGCCGCAGCTTCGAGGACGTCTGGCACCTGTTGATCCACGGCGAACTGCCCGACGCCGAGCGGTCGGCCGCCTTCGCCCGTGAGACCGCCGAACTGCGCACGCTGCCCGACGAAGTGCGCGCGGCGCTGCCCGCCATCGCCAGAGCCGGCTCCCTGTCCGGGCCGCTCGCCGGGCTCCGTACGGCCCTGTCGCTCTTCGGCGCCTCCCGAGGATTCCGGCCCGTCTACGACATCGATGCCGACCGGCGCCGCGCGGACACCCTCGCCGCGGCCGCCGTGGTTCCCACGATGCTCACCGCGCTGCACCGGCTCGGTGAGGGGCTCGAACCGGTGGAGCCGCGCGCGGACCTCTCCTACGCGGCCAACTACCTGTACATGCTGACGGGCTCGGAGCCGGACCCCGCGCACGCGCGGGCCATAGAGCAGTACCTCATCTCCACCATTGACCACGGTTTCAATGCGTCAACATTCACGGCGCGTGTCATCACGTCGACCGGGGCGGACGTGGCGGCCTGTCTGGTCGGTGCGGTCGGGGCGCTGTCCGGCCCGCTGCACGGTGGGGCGCCCAGTCGTGCGCTGGACACGCTGGACGCGATCGGTACCCCGGACCGCATCGATCCCTGGATCCGCGAGCGGGTCCTGGCGGGCGACCGCATCATGGGCTTCGGGCACCCCGTCTACCGCACGGAGGACCCGCGTTCGCGGATGCTGCGCGGGATCGCGGAGGGGTTCGGCGGGCCGCTGGTGGAGTTCGCGGTCGAGGTCGAGCGCCATGTCGAGGCGATCCTCGCCGAGCTGAAGCCGGGCCGGGAACTGCACACGAACGTGGAGTTCTACGCCGGCGTGGTCATGGAGCTGTGCGGTCTGCCGCGCACGATGTTCACGCCGACGTTCGCCGCGGCGCGGGTCGTCGGCTGGAGCGCCAACATCCTTGAGCAGGCTCAGGACTCGAAGATCATCCGGCCTGCGGCGCGTTATGTGGGGGTGGAGCCGCCGGTGGCGGTGCCGGTCGTTTCGTGACCGGTGCGGTCGAGGTCGGGCGACGGTGGTTGCCGGACCTCGACCGCGCGAGGGCTGCGTGGTCCCGATCAGGGAGTGGGTCCGTCCGGGGGACGGTCCGTGCTGGAGTCCGTGCCGGCCGGCGATGCGTTGGTATCGCTGCCGGGCGGTGGTGGCGGGGAGTCGTCGTTCCTGGTGCGGCGCTTGTCGCGGACCGAGACCCAGGCGACGATCAGGCTGGCGGCGCCGGCCGTGAAGCCGCCGACGGCTGTAAGTGTCTCGTTCACGTCGGACAGCGCCATGGCTATGGCGTTCACTGTGTACCTCGGCGGGACGGGAGTGCTTGGTCCGATGGCCTGATGGCAGCCATCAGACCTCTGGGATGTCCGCCTTGGCACGCACGAGAGTGTCGCGGGTGATGACCACGATCCGCTCGTAGTCGGCCCGCGCGGCATCGGTGGGCAACTCGGCGTCGAGTGCCTCGGTCGCATCCGTCCCGATGACCGCGAAGTTGCCGTCCGCGAGCTCGAAGATGTCAGGGCAGGTCTGTCCAGAGGCGCTTCCGCGTTGACGGGGAGACGCACCGATGCGGCGCACGATTTTCAAGAGGATCCCGGTCCTTGGGGCTGGGTGGGTTAGGAGCGGGCACAGATTAGCCGCTCGGGAACCCTCTCGAAGCGTGCGGGATACGCCAACTGGGTTTAATCGCAAGGAGGTTCGCCAACCACCCACCACTCATCCGTCTCGGCCTCCTCCAGATCCTGGAGCAGTTGTTCGACCATGCGGCCGAGCTCGGCTTCGGCGGAGGTCCCTTCGAGGCTGGCGCGATGATGCCGGGTGGCGGTCAGGTAGGCGCGGACGATCGGGTTCTGGCAGATCACCCGGAGGTGCCCGTAGAGCTCGCGCCGGTTCATGGCACCGATGCGATGGAAGAAGAGGGCGTTGGTGTAGAGCGCGTTGGCGAACAGGTACTGGCGCTGCTGCTCAGGAGAGACCGGTTCCTCGTACGTGTCGAGGACGGCGGCCAGCGCCGGATCGTCCATGGCCTTGCAGAGCAGATCGAAATGGAGCCGGTGCTGCTCGGTGAGGGCGGCGTGCCGCCGTCTGTGCGCCACCAGCGAGGTCACGGACCCCGCGGCGGTCCCGGCACCGGCCGCCAGCGCGGCTAGTGCTCGTGCTCCATAACTCTTAGTGGCCATGTCAACCCCCGATTCAGGCGACCACGAGCCGGTCGTCGGTGCGGGTCGACAAAGACGGGGACCGGCGAGCGGTGGGCAGTGCGCTTGCCGCCTCCCAGGATGCCGAGCGGCTCTGATCGGCAGGGGGGCGGAGAGGAGGCGCACGGAGGGAAGCTCGGGTCGCACACCCCGGCGCCATGTCCTGACATCTGCCCAGCGATCGGCGTTAGCAATCGTTCACCGGGCGACCTTTCCGGCGCTCGTATCCTGGGGCGGCAGTCGTCCTTCGTACGAGATCCGGCCACCGAGCCGGTCGTGCTCCGGAGTGAGAGAGGTCGCGCGTTGAGCAAGGCGAACCCGCCGCAGATCCCCGTCGTCGTTCTGGCGGGCTTCCTCGGCTCGGGGAAGACCACGGTCCTGAACCATCTGCTCCACCACAGTGGTGGTACCCGGATCGGTGCGATCGTCAACGACTTCGGGGCCATCGAGATCGACGCGATGGCGGTCGCCGGACAACTGGGCGACTCGACCGTGTCGCTCGGCAACGGATGTCTGTGCTGCGCCGTGGACGCGAGTGAACTTGACGTCTATCTGGACAAGTTGACTCGTCCCGTCAATGACGTGCACGCCATTGACGTCATCGTGATCGAGGCGAGCGGGATCGCGGAACCGCAGGAGCTGGTGCGCATGGTGCTCGCCAGTGAGAATCCGCGGATCGTCTACGGCGGTCTGGTCGAGGTCGTCGACGCCGCCGAGTTCGACGCGACACGCGAGAAGCACCCGGAGGTGACACGGCATCTGGGCCTCGCGGATCTCGTCGTCGTGAACAAGGGCGACCGCGTGGACGCGGTGGAGCGGGAGCGGGTGCTCGGTGTCGTCCGGGCCGGGGCGGAGCGCGCCGCTGTCGTCACGGCCTCGTACGGACGTGTCGATCCCGAGATGCTCTTCGACTGCCGGCCCAGTGAGGACCGCATCGGACAGCTGTCGTTCGACGATCTGCACCGGCACGACGACGGCGCCACGGACGCCTCGCACACGGGGCATCTGCACGACGCCTACGAGAGCGTCGCCTTCACCTCCGAAGCGCCCATGGACGCGCGTCGGCTGATGGCCTTTCTGGACAGCAGGCCCGAGGGTCTCTACCGGATCAAGGGCTACGTCGACTTCGGCGCCGGCGATCCACGCAACAGGTACGCCGTGCACGCCGTCGGCCGGTTCCTGCGCTTCTACCCGGAGCCGTGGCCGGATGGCGGTGAGCCGCGGCTCACCCAGCTCGTCCTCATCGGCGCGGGCATCGACGCGGCGGCGCTCCGCGCGGAACTCGCCGCATGCCGCGGCGGAACCGCCGACGCCCCACACGCGGCGGACGAGCACGGCATGTGGGGCGTTCTCCGCTACGTGCAGGACAAGGGCGACGAGGCCGACGCGGATGAGACTGCGGGACTCTAGTGCTGTGACCGCAAACCATCACCGGGTGGTGTTGGTGCCTCTCGCGCTGGTAAGGGTTCGCAGGCTGACCGAGCAGGAGGGGCAGAAGCTGCGGCGGGTCGTGCGCCGGGGCAGTACTAGCACGGTGCGGTTCCCCCGGGCGCAGATGGGCAGGCCTGCCCGGTTGCCGGCGACCTTCCACCGCACTTACGGGATCACGTACTTCCACGGCTGCTATTCGGTCGGCGACGACACGCTCAGGCCCGGCACCCCGACGTCCTGGCGGCGCAACGTCGTGAACGCGCCCGCGTTCGGAGCCAGAAAAGCATCCGCTGGGGAGGCCGCCCCGTCGCTGCAGCAGCCTGACCAGCACCGGATCGTCAGGAGGTCTCCTTGTGGACGGCTTCGATGTTGTTGCCGTCCGGGTCACTGACGAACGCACAGTATGCGCGGTACGCGCTCCACGCGCGGGGCTCGTGCCGGGAGGCGCCCCCGGCCGCTACAGCAGCCGCGTGGAAGGCGTCCACCGCGTCCCGGCTGACCGCGGCGAACGCGATGTGCACCCCTGTGGTGACGGCGCCCTCCGCGCGTTCCAGGGACAACGACGGCATGTCCCGCTCCGGACTCCAGTACTCGGCGACGCCGTCGGCACGGTAGCCGACTACGATCCCCAGAGCTTCCAGCGCAGAGGTATAGAACCGTTCGCTTGCCTCGAAGTCCGAGGCGAACACCCCGAGGTGATGAACGAAGGACGTCGTTGTCTCCATGGGGACCGAGCCTACGGAACAGCAGATCGAGCGACACGCTCTGACGCCCGACACCACCCCGCGGAACGGGTCGCGGATCTCCGGAAGGGACCCGCGACCACCCGTGACCAGCGTCCTTTAGACGGGGCCCGCCACCGCCCCCACCGTCTTCGCCAGCGAGACGCCCGAGCCGTCGCGGCGCGGATCCATCTCGGGCAGCTCGGCCGGAGTGCCGTTCTTCTGTGCCGCGCGGGCGGGCGCCGGGCCGGCCCAGGCCAGGCTCAGGCAGTCCTCGCCCTTCAGGAACCGCTGGCAGCGCACACCGCCCGTGGCACGGCCCTTTCTCGGGTACTGGTCGAACGGCGTCAGCTTCGCCGTCGTCTGTACCGAGTCGTCGAGCGTGCCGCGCGAGCCGGCCACCGTGAACACCACCGCGTCGACCGCCGGGTCGATCGCGGTGAACGAGATGACCTTGGCGCCGGTCGCCAGCTTGACGCCGGCCATGCCGCCCGCGGGACGGCCCTGCGGGCGCACGATGGACGCCTGGAAGCGCAGCAATTGCGCGTCGTCCGTGACGAAGATCAGATCCTCCTCGCCCGTCCGCAGCTCGATCGCCCCCACGATCCGGTCGCCGTCCTTGAGGGTGATGACCTCCAGCTCCTCCTTGTTGGCCGGATAGTCGGGCACCACGCGCTTGACCACACCCTGCTCGGTGCCGATGGCCAGGCCGGGCGACGACTCGTCGAGCGTCATCAGGCAGATGACCTTCTCGTCGGGCTCCAGGGAGGACAGGAACTCGGTGACGGGCGCGCCCCCGGACAGGTTCGGCGCGGACGCCGTGTCCGGGAGCTGCGGCAGATCGATCACGTTCAGCCGCAGCAGACGGCCCTCGGAGGTGACCACGCCGATCTCGCCCCGGGCCGTGGCCGGCACCGCGGACACGATCAGGTCGTGCTTGACGCGCCGGCCGCCGTCGTCCTCCGGGAACGGCTCGCCGTTCGCCGTACGGGCCAGCAGGCCGGTCGAGGAGAGCAGCACGCGGCACGGGTCGTCGGCCACCTGGAGCGACACGGCGGCGACCTGGGTGCCCGCGGACTCCAGGAGCACCGTGCGCCGGTCGGAGCCGAACTTCTTCGCCACGGCGGCCAGTTCGGTGGAGACCAGCTTGCGCAGCTCGGTGTCCGAGTCGAGGATCCCGGTCAGCTCGTCGATCTCGCCGGTGAGCTTGTCGCGCTCCGCGTCCAGCTCGATGCGGTCGAACTTGGTGAGCCGGCGCAGCGGCGTGTCCAGGATGTACTGGGTCTGGATCTCGCTCAGCGAGAAACGCTCGATGAGGCGCTGCTTGGCCTCCGCGCTGTTCTCACTGGAGCGGATGATGCGGATGACCTCGTCGATGTCGACCAGGGCGACGAGCAGGCCCTCCACCAGGTGCAGCCGGTCCTGCTTCTTGCCGCGGCGGAACTCGCTGCGACGGCGCACCACGGTGAACCGGTGGTCCAGATAGACCTCGAGGAGTTCCTTGAGGCCGAGGGTGAGGGGCTGACCGTCCACCAGCGCCACATTGTTGATACCGAAGGACTCCTCCATCGGCGTCAGCTTGTAGAGCTGCTCCAGGACGGCCTCCGGCACGAAGCCGTTCTTGATCTCGATGACCAGGCGCAGGCCGTGCGCGCGGTCGGTCAGGTCCTTGACGTCGGCGATGCCCTGGAGCTTCTTCGAGCCGACCAGTTCCTTGATCTTCGTGATGACCTTCTCGGGGCCCACCGCGAAGGGCAGCTCGGTGACGACGAGGCCCTTGCGGCGCGCCGTCACGTTCTCCACCGCGACCGTCGCGCGGATCTTGAAGGTGCCGCGCCCCGTCTCGTAGGCGTCCTTGATGCCGGACAGGCCGACGATCCGGCCGCCCGTGGGCAGGTCGGGACCGGGGACGAACTTCATGAGCGTGTCGAGGTCGGCGCCCGGGTGCCTGATCAAGTGCCGCGCGGCGGCGATCACTTCGCCCAGATTGTGCGGCGGCATGTTGGTCGCCATGCCGACCGCGATGCCCGACGTGCCGTTCACCAGCAGGTTCGGGTACGCCGCCGGGAGGACGACGGGCTCCTGCTCCTGGCCGTCGTAGTTCGGGATGAAGTCGACCGTGTTCTCTTCGATCGAGTCCGTCATCAGCGCCGCCGCGGCGTTCGGCCGGCACTCCGTGTACCGCATGGCGGCCGGGCGGTCGTCGTTGCCCAGCGAACCGAAGTTGCCGTGCCCGTCCACCAGCGGGACGCGCATGGAGAACGGCTGGGCCAGACGCACCAGCGCGTCGTAGATCGACGCGTCGCCATGGGGGTGCAACTTACCCATGACCTCGCCGACGACGCGGGCACACTTCACATAGCCGCGCTCGGGGCGCAGGCCCATCTCGTTCATCTGGTAGACGATGCGCCGGTGGACGGGCTTCATCCCGTCGCGCGCGTCGGGCAGGGCGCGGGAGTAGATGACCGAGTACGCGTACTCCAGGTAGGAGCCCTGCATTTCGTCGACCACGTCGATGTCGAGGATCCTCTCCTCGAAGGCAGCGTCGTCATCGGGTCGCGGGGTCTTCGTGCTGCGGCGGGCCATCGCTGCTGCGGCTCCTTCACCAACATGAACGGGTACATGAAACAGGGACTGTCGCGGTCCATTGTGGACCGCGCCACTGACAACGCTGCTCGCGACCCGTCCGTACCGTGCGGTCCGGTGCTCTCCAGGGGGCCGTGCGCTCGCTCACGGCGTAGCCCGGACGGGAACTTCGCCAGGGATCAGCACGCTTGCATACAGTGGCAGGACTGGCAGCACTTCTGCACTTTCCGCGATCGAAGGGACGTACATGCCCATGGGTCACACGGCCACCGCCGAGGCCGGCTCCGGCGGCCTGACAGCGACCGAGCACCGGCTGGCCAACGGCCTGCGCGTGGTGCTCTCCGAGGATCACCTGACCCCGGTCGCGGCGGTCTGCCTCTGGTACGACGTCGGCTCGCGCCACGAGGTCAAGGGCCGTACCGGCCTGGCTCACCTTTTCGAGCACCTGATGTTCCAGGGCTCGAAGCAGGTGCCGGGCAACGGCCACTTCGAGCTGGTCCAGGGCGCGGGCGGTTCGCTCAACGGCACGACGAGCTTCGAGCGCACGAACTACTTCGAGACCATGCCCGCCCACCAGCTGGAGCTGGCGCTCTGGCTGGAGGCCGACCGCATGGGCTCGCTCCTGACGGCCCTCGACGACGAGTCGATGGAGAACCAGCGCGACGTCGTGAAGAACGAGCGCAGGCAGCGCTACGACAACGTTCCGTACGGCACCGCGTTCGAGAAGCTGACCGCCCTCATGTACCCGCAGGGCCACCCGTACCACCACACGCCCATCGGCTCCATGGCCGACCTGGACGCGGCCACCCTGGAGGACGCGCGGAGCTTCTTCCGCACGTACTACGCGCCCAACAACGCGGTGCTCTCGGTGGTGGGTGACATCGACCCCGAGCAGACGCTCGCGTGGGTCGAGAAGTACTTCGGCTCCATCCCCACCCATGACGGCAAGCAGGCCCCGCGCGACGGCGCCCTGCCGGACGTCATCGGCGAGCAGCTGCGCGAGGTCGTCGAGGAGGAGGTGCCGGCCCGCGCCCTGATGGCCGCCTACCGGCTCCCCGCGGACAACACGCGCGCGTGCGACGCCGCCGACCTCGCCCTGACCGTGCTCGGCGGCGGCGAGTCCTCGCGGCTGTACAACCGCCTCGTACGACGGGACCGCACCGCCGTCGCCGCCGGCTTCGGTCTGCTGCGGCTCGCCGGCGCGCCCTCCCTCGGCTGGCTGGACGTGAAGACGTCCGGTGACGTCGAGGTGCCCGTCATCGAGGCGGCCGTCGACGAGGAGCTCGCCCGGTTCGCCGAGGAGGGCCCGAGCCCCGAGGAAATGGAGCGCGCGCAGGCCCAGTTGGAGCGCGAGTGGCTGGACCGGCTCGGCACCGTGGCGGGCCGCGCCGACGAACTGTGCCGCTACGCGGTCCTGTTCGGCGACCCGCAGCTCGCCCTCACCGCAGTGCGGCGCGTCCTCGACGTGACCGCCGAGGAGGTCCGGGAGATCGCCCAGGCGCGTCTGCGGCCCGACAACCGCGCGGTCCTGGTGTACGAGCCCACCGCCCCCGCCGAGGCCGACGACGAGACCGCAGCGAACGACGAGGAGGCGGGCCAGTGACCGAGCAGCTCGCGAGCATGGACTTCCACCCGCAGCCGCAGCCCGGCGAGGCCAGGCCGTGGGCGTTCCCCGCCCCGCAGCGCGGCGCGCTCGACAACGGCCTCACCGTTCTGCACTGCCACCGCCCCGGCCAGCAGGTCGTCGCCGTGGAGGTCAACCTGGAGGCGCCCCTGGAGGCCGAGCCCAAGGGGCTCGACGGGGTCGCCACGATCATGGCGCGGGCCTTCAACGAGGGCACCGACAAGCACTCCGCCGAGGAGTTCGCGGCCGAACTGGAGCGCTGCGGCGCCACGATGGACGCGCACGCCGACCACCCGGGCGTCCGGGTCTCCGTCGAAGTGCCGGTCTCCCGGCTCTCCAAGGGGCTCGCCCTGCTGGCCGACGCCCTGAGGGCGCCCGCCTTCGCCGACAGCGAGATCGAGCGCCTGGTGGCCAACCGGCTCGACGAGATCCCGCACGAGAGCGCCAGCCCGGCCCGCCGCGCCGCCAAGGAACTCTCCAAGCAGCTCTTCCCGGCCGACGCGCGCATGTCGCGCCCGCGCCAGGGCACCGAGGAGACCGTCGCCGCCATCGACGCGGCGGCCGTGCGCGCCTTCTACGAGAAGCACGTACGCCCGGCCACCGCCACCGCCGTGGTGGTCGGTGACCTCACGGGCGTCGACCTCGACGGCCTGCTCGCCGACACGCTCGGCGCCTGGACCGGGAACACCGCGGAGGCGCGTCCCGTCCCGCCCGTCACGGCCGACGACACCGGCCGCGTCGTCATCGTGGACCGTCCGGGCGCGGTGCAGACGCAATTGCTGATCGGCCGCATCGGACCCGACAAGCACGACCGGGTGTGGGCTGCGCAGATCCTCGGCACGTACTGCCTGGGCGGCACCCTCACCTCGCGCCTGGACCGCGTCCTGCGCGAGGAGAAGGGCTACACCTACGGGGTGCGGTCCTTCGCGCAGGTGCTGCGCTCGGCGCCGGACGGGACGGGCGCCGCGATGCTCGCCATCAGCGGTTCCGTGGACACCCCGAACACCGGTCCCGCGCTCGACGACCTGTGGAAGGTGCTGCGCACGCTGGCCGCCGAGGGACTGACGGACGCCGAACGGGACACGGCCGTGCAGAACCTGGTGGGGGTGGCTCCCCTCAAGTTCGAGACCGCCGCGAACGTCGCGGGAACCCTCGCCGACCAGGTCGAGCAGCACCTGCCCGACGACTTCCAGGCCCGCCTGTACCGCCAGCTCGCCGACACGGGCACCGTGGAAGCCACGGCGGCGGTCGTGAACGCCTTCCCGGCGGACCGCCTGGTGACGATCCTCGTGGGCGACGCCGCGCAGATCGAGGAGCCGGTCAGGGCGCTCGGCATCGGTGAAGTGACCGTGGTCTCCGGCTGATCGGGACACGTCGAGCCGCACCGCCTCGGAGCCCCGGTGACCGCGAGGTCACCGGGGCTCCGTCGTGTCCGTGATGTCGCTCACGTACGCAAACGCGATCGCCACGCTTCGTAAATGTCCGAAATGGTGCGGAGGTTGCCTGTCTGCCCTGTGGCATGCGCGACAAAAGCCGGGATCCGTTTGTTGATTAAAAGATGTCCCGCTTAGCGTCGGTCCGGCTGTCCGCCGCACCCGTGCCGCGCCCGCGTCACCGGGCAGCCATCGCCGAGTCCCCCATGGCGCGAGCCAGGGGAGCCGGGGACCCACCGCAGTCCCTGGGGTGAATCGGACCCCTCCCGCAAGGAGTGGCCCGTAGGAGACCTTCCTGCTCCGAACCCGTCAGCTAACCCGGTAGGCGAGAGGGAAGGAAAGGATCAGCCTCTTCATGGCGTTCACCCGTGCCACCGGGAAGCACCGTCGTCCGAGCCGCATCACGCGTACCACCGCGCAGGTCGCGAGTGTCGCCGCGCTCACCACGACCGGTGTCGTCGGAGGCCTCGCCGCCCCCGCGCTCGCCGCGGACACCGCGGCCCCAGAGCAGAACAACCTGACGCAGGCCATCTCCATCGGCGACTCCCTCGCCGACCAGATCGACGCCCAGGCCACCGCCCAGAAGAAGGCCGCCGACGCGGCCGCCGCCAAGGAGAAGGCGGAGGCCGAGGCCAAGAAGCGGGCCGAGGAGGCCAAGCGCAAGGCCGAGGAGAAGGCCAAGAAGGAGCGCGAGGCCAAGGAGCGCGCCGCCCGTGAGGCCGAGCGCAAGCGCCTCAACTCCTTCGTGGCGCCCATCTCCGGCTCGTACGTCTCCACCGCCTACAAGGCGAGCAGCGGCCTGTGGTCCTCCGGCAGCCACACGGGCATCGACTTCCACGCCGCCAGCGGCACCGCGGTCCACGCCGTGGGCTCCGGCACCGTCGTCGAGGCCGGCTGGGGCGGCGCCTACGGCAACAACATCGTCATCAAGATGAACGACGGTACGTACACCCAGTACGGTCACCTGTCGTCCATCGGAGTCTCGGTCGGCCAGTCGGTCACCCCGGGCCAGCAGATAGCCCTCTCCGGCGCCACCGGCAACGCGACGGGCCCGCACCTCCACTTCGAGGCCCGCACCGGCCCCGACTACGGCTCGGACATCGACCCCGTCGCGTACCTGCGCTCGCACGGCGTGAACGTCTGACGCACTCCCGCAGCATCGCCCGAAAGCCCCGGCTCGCCGAGCCGGGGCTTTCGCGTTGCCTGTCCTGAGCAGACCGCCGGTGTCCAAAAAATATCCCTGGATTCCGGGCTGCCGTCGGAAATTCAAGCGCGGTGGAATAGAGTCGTTGGGCAAGCGCGCTGACCGGACGTCAATCGTGCTTGTACGGGCGTCAATCGACCGCGTTTCGCGGGGATTAAGGCGGAGGTCGGGTCATGCGCATTCCCGCGCACTCGGTATGCACGGCGATCCGTGACGACATCGTCGCGGGTGTCTACGAGCGCGGCGGCAGGCTCACCGAGGAGCTGCTCGCGCGGCGCTACGGTGTCTCGCGCGTCCCGGTCCGTGAGGCGCTGCGCACCCTGGAGGCGGAAGGGTTCGTCGTCACGCGGCGGCACGCGGGCGCCTGCGTCGCCGAGCCCACCGAGCAGGAGGCCGCCGACCTCCTGGAGATCCGCATGCTGCTCGAACCGCTGGGTGCGGCCCGCGCGGCCCAGCGCCGCACCGAAGCCCACCTCAAAGTGCTGCGCGGCCTGGTCAGGCTGGGGCAGGAGCGCTCCAGGCGGGGGCAGAGCGAGGACCTGCGCTCGCTGGGCAGCTGGTTCCACGAGACGCTCGCGCAGGCCTCCGGCAGCCCCGGACTGATCACCCTGCTCACCCAGCTGCGGCACAAGATCGCATGGATGTACGCGGTCGAGACCCCGGGCCGGCCCGCCGAATCCTGGTCCGAGCACGGTGCCATCGTCGACGCCGTGGCCCGCGGTGACGCCGAGCGGGCCCGCGTCCTGACGGCCCAGCACGCCGAGCGCGCGACGGCGGCGCACCGACTGCGCGTCCCGCGCGCGGGCGAGCGTGTGAGGACTTCGCAACATCCCGTAAACACGGCGGGGCTCCAGCATTAACAGGGGCACCGTATACAAAGAAGTACACAATTCGCGGAATGGGTCGCGACCTGTTTTCCGCTGCCCTTTTTAGTGCCGCATTCGGCGCCGTTGATTTCCCCTGCGCTTTCCGGGGTGCGGAAATTCCGTCGAGCGGTAAAAGGGTGCACAGTGCCGTCGAGACAAAAAACGACGGAGCCGCGCGCTCCGGGGGGAAACGCGCGGCTCCGTCGAAAGACGCTGTGGGGTCAGACGGTCTCGGGAAGCTCCTCGAGCCCCTCGGCGACCAGCTTGGCCAGACGGTCGAGCGCGGCGTCCGCGCCCTCGGCGTCGGAGGCCAGCACGATCTCCTCGCCGCCCTGGGCGCCCAGGCCCAGCACCGCGAGCATGGAGGCGGCGTTGACGGGGTTGCCGTCGGCCTTGGCGATCGTCACGGGGACGCCGGCCGCCGTGGCCGCGCGGACGAAGATGGAGGCGGGACGGGCGTGGAGGCCCTCGGCCCAGCCGACGTTGACGCGGCGCTCAGCCATGTGATGCTGCCCTTCAGGTGTCTCACAGTTGTCTAGACCATTCTCACACACCGTGGTCCGTGCTCGACGCGGACCCACGTCCCGTACGCGCACGGCCCTTCGGCCTCCTTCAGCCTGCCTCCCACGCGCGCGGGCCGCGACCCGTAAGACGGCGACACGCGCCCCCTCCGTCTGTCGGTGCTCGGCCCTACCCTTGCGGCATGGAGACCCCGTCGGACCGGCACGCCTACCCCGCCCACTGGGAGGCCGACGTGGTGCTGCGCGACGGCGGCACCGCCCGGATCAGGCCCATCACCACCGCGGACGCCGAGCGGCTGACCAGCTTCTACGAGCAGGTCTCGGACGAGTCGAAGTACTACCGCTTCTTCGCGCCCTACCCGCGCCTGTCCGCCAAGGACGTGCACCGCTTCACCCATCACGACTACGTGGACCGGGTCGGTCTCGCCGCCACCGTGGGCGGCGAGTTCATCGCGACGGTCCGCTACGACCGGATCAACGCGCACGGGATGCCCGCCTCCGCCCCGGCCGACGAGGCCGAGGTCGCCTTCCTGGTCCAGGACGCCCATCAGGGGCGCGGTGTCGCGTCCGCCCTTCTGGAGCACATCGCGGCCGTCGCGCGTGAGCGCGGCATCCGCCGGTTCGCCGCCGAGGTGCTGCCCGCCAACACCAAGATGATCAAGGTGTTCCGGGACGCCGGATACACACAGAAGCGCAGCTTCGAGGACGGCGTCGTCCGCCTGGAGTTCGACATCGAGCCCACCGAGGCGTCCCTCGCCGTGCAGCACGCGCGCGAGCAGCGCGCCGAGGCCCGCTCCGTGCAGCGCCTGCTCGCCCCCGGCTCCGTCGCCGTGATCGGCGTGGGACGCACGGCCGGAGGAGTGGGCCGCAGCGTTCTCGGCAACCTCAAGGACGCCGGCTTCACCGGCCGCCTCTACGCCGTGAACAAGGCGTTCCCGACCGACGTCATCGAGGGCAGCGGCGTCGACGGGGTGCCCGCCCACCGCTCCGTGGGCGACATCGACCCGGCCGAGCACGTGGACCTGGCCGTCGTCGCCGTGCCCGCGCCGCAGGTCCCCGAGGTCGTCGCCGAATGCGGCGCCCGCGGGGTGCAGGGCCTGGTCGTCGTCTCCGCCGGATACGCCGAGAGCGGCGCCGAGGGCCGGGAGCGCCAGCGCGAACTCGTCCGCCAGGCACGCACCTACGGGATGCGCATCATCGGGCCGAACGCGTTCGGGGTGGTCAACACCTCTCCTGAAGTACGGCTCAACGCCTCGCTCGCCCCCGAGATGCCCCGCGCGGGACGCATCGGCCTGTTCGCCCAGTCCGGCGCCATCGGCATCGCCCTGCTGTCCCGGCTGCACCGCAGGGGCGGCGGCGTCACCGGAGTCACGGGCGTCTCCACGTTCGTCTCGGCGGGCAACCGCGCCGACGTCTCCGGAAACGACGTCCTGCAGTACTGGTACGACGACACCGACACCGACGTCGCCCTCATGTACCTCGAATCGATCGGCAACCCGCGCAAGTTCACGCGCCTGGCCCGCCGCACGGCGGCCGCCAAGCCGCTCGTGGTCGTGCAAGGAGCCCGGCACAGCGGCATCGCGCCGACCGGGCACGCGGTCCGCGCCACACGACTGCCCTATGCCACCGTCTCCGCCCTGCTGCGCCAGGCGGGTGTCATCCGCGTCGACACGATCACCGAACTCGTCGACGCCGGACTTCTGCTGGCACGCCAGCCGCTGCCCGCGGGCCCGCGCGTCGCCATCGTGGGCAACTCGGAGTCGCTCGGTCTGCTCACCTACGACGTCGCTCTCTCCGAGGGGCTGCGGCCCAAGACACCGCGCGACCTCACCACACTGGCCTCCGCGGCGGACTTCCGGGCCGCGCTGGAGGAGGCGCTGGCCGACGACAAGACCGACGCCGTCGTCGTCACCGCGATGCCGGTGGTGGGGGAGGACCCGACGGGGGACGCCGAGCTGGCCGCCGCCCTGAGCGCGGCCGCGGCCACCGCCCCCACCAAGCCCGTGCTCGTCGTCCACGTCGAACTCGGCGGCCTCGCCGAGGCGCTCTCCGCAGCGACCAGCACCGGGCCGAACGCCCCGTCGCGGCCGACCCCCGCGATCGCCGGGACCCCGGAGGGCGCCCCGCGCCTCATCCCCGCCTACCCCGCGGCCGAGCGCGCCGTCCGCGCCCTCTCCGAAGCCGCCAAGTACGCCCAGTGGCGGCGCGACGCGGCGGAGCCCGGAAAGGTGCCCGAGTACGACCGCGTCGACGAGCAGGGCGCCGCCGCCCTGATCAGCGGGCTGCTCGCCAAGGAGGACGATCCGCGCGGCACGGACCTCGCCCCCGAGGACGCCCACGAACTGCTGTCCCACTACGGGATCGACGTACGCCGCGCACTGTCCGCACCCGACCCGGACCGAGCGGCCGAAGCCGCCCGCACGCTCGGCTACCCGGTGGTGCTGAAGACGACCGCCCCGCACCTGCGCCACCGCGCCGACCTCGGCGGCGTACGCCTCGACCTCGCCGACGAGGACGACCTGCGCCGCGCCTACGAGGACCTCACCGACCGCCTCGGCAGACCCGCCGAACTGCGGCCGGTCGTCCAGGCCATGGCGCCGCGCGGCGTCGACACCGTCGTCCGCGCCGTCATCGACCCCGCCGCCGGGGCCGTGCTCTCCTTCGGCCTGGCCGGCGCTCCGTCCGAACTGCTGGGTGACACCGCGCACCGGCTGATCCCGGTGACCGACCGCGACGCCCAGGCGGTGGTCCGCTCGATCAAGACGGCCCCGATCCTGTTCGGCTGGCGGGGCGCCGCCCCCGTCGACACCCCCGCGCTGGAGGAACTGCTCCAGCGGGTGTCCCGGCTCGTCGACGATCACCCCGAGGTCGTCGGCGTCACCCTCGAACCGGTCGTGGTCGCCCAGTCGGGACTCAGCGTGCTCGGCGCCTCCGTCCGGCTCGCGCCCCCGCCCGCCCGCGACGACCTGGGACCGCGCACCCTGCCCACCGCCTACTGACCCGGCCCGCGCCCCGGCACATGCATCGAAATGCCCTCACGGAGAGTTATCCACAGGCGCATCGGCAGCCTCGTCCCGGGCCTTAGGATGGACCCCATGGCCAAGACCAGTACGACGACCCAAGGGCTGCGAGCGGCGATCGAGCGCAGCGGCTATTACCCGGCCCTCGTGGCCGAGGCGGTGGAGGCCGCGGTCGGCGGCGAGCCGATCTCGTCGTACCTCGTCCACCAGGAGACCACGTTCGATGCGAACGAGGTCCGTCGTCATGTCACCGTCCTGGTCCTGACCGACACCCGTTTCATCGTCAGCCACACCGACGAGCAGGCGGCCGACACCACCTCCCCGACGCCGTACGCGACGACGTCCACGGAGTCGGTCAAGCTCGACCGGATCTCGTCGGTCGTGCTCAGCCGGGTCGTCGCCAATCCGGAGAAGTACGTTCCGGGCACCCTGCCCCGCGAGGTCGTCCTGACCATCGGCTGGGGCGCCGTCGCGCGCCTCGACCTGGAGCCCGCCGCCTGCGGCGACCCCAACTGCGAGGCCGACCACGGCTACACGGGCAGCTCGACGGCCGACGACCTGAGCCTGCGCGTCAGTGAGGCGGGCGACGGTCCGGAGACCGTGCGCCAGGCCCTGGCCTTCGCCCAGTCCCTGTCCGAGGCCACCGCGGACGCGGGACGCTGATGACGCAGGCCGCCTGGGACGACGTAGAGCCGCTGCCCGTCCACACCGCTCCCGTCCCGGCGTACGGCACCGGATCCCTCGCGGACCTGCTGCCCACCCTCGGCGCCCACCTGGGCGTACCCGACTGCACCCCGGCCCTCGCCGAGCTGGCCCCCGTCGACCGGGCCTGTGTCTTCCTGATCGACGGCCTCGGCTGGGAGCAGTTGAAGGCGCACCCCGACGAGGCGCCGTTCCTGCACTCCCTCATAGCGTCCTCGCGCGGTGGCACGGGCCGCCCGATCACCGCCGGGTTTCCCGCGACCACCGCGACCTCCCTCGCCTCGGTCGGCACCGGACTGCCGCCCGGCGCCCACGGTCTGCCCGGCTACACGGTGCGCGACCCGGACACCGGCCGGCTGATGAACCAGCTCCGCTGGAAGCCGTGGACGAAGCCGAAGACCTGGCAGCCCTACCCCACGATCTTCCAGCGCGCCCACGACGCCGGCGTGCGCACCGCCCAGGTCTCCGCCCCGGCCTTCGAGTCGACGCCCCTCACCAAGATCGCGCTGAGCGGCGGCTCGTTCTACGGCCGGCTCTCCGGCGAGGACCGCATGGACCTGGCCGCCGAGCAGCTGGCCGCGGGGGACCGGTCGTTGATCTACACGTACTACAGCGAGGTCGACGGCAAGGGACACCGCTTCGGCCTCGACTCCGACGCGTGGCGCGGCCAGCTCATGTACGTCGACCGGCTCGCCCAGCGCCTCGCCGAGCAACTGCCGCCGCGCAGCGCCCTGTACGTCACCGCCGACCACGGCATGGTCGACATCGCCTTCGACGAGCAGTCCCGGATCGACTTCGACGAGGACTGGGAGCTGGGTGCGGGCGTCGCCCTGCTCGGCGGCGAGGGCCGCGCCCGTCATGTCTACGCCGTGCCCGGCGCCCAGGGCGACGTCCTCGCCGTATGGCGCGAGGTCCTCGGCGAGCAGTTCTGGATCGCGAGCCGTGACGAGGCGATCGCCGCCGGCTGGTTCGGACCGCAGGTCGACCAGCGGGTCTACGACCGGCTCGGCGACGTCATCGCCGCCGCCCGCGACGACGTGGTCATCATCGCCTCGCGGAGCGAGCCGAAGGAGTCCCTGATGGTGGGCAACCACGGTTCCATGACCCCGGCGGAACAGCTCGTACCGCTCCTCGAAGTACGCTCCTGAAGCCCGGCCCGCCTCCTCCGCCCGTCCCTCCCCGCGACCCGAAAGGTGCTCGACCCTCCATGCCCGAGCTGGTGTTCTTCTCCGGAACGATGGACTGCGGAAAGAGCACCCTGGCTCTGCAGATCGAGCACAACCGCTCTGCCCGCGGCCTCCAGGGCATGATCTTCACCCGGGACGACCGGGCCGGCGAAGGAAAGCTCTCCTCACGTCTCGGCCTGGTCACCGACGCCGTGGAGGTCGCCGACGACCTGGACGTGTACGCGTACGTCGTCGACCACCTCTCCCAGGGCGGCAAGGTGGACTATGTGATCGCCGACGAGGCGCAGTTCCTCGCCCCCGGCCAGATCGACCAGCTCGCCCGGATCGTCGACGACCTCGAACTCGACGTCTACGCCTTCGGCATCACGACCGACTTCCGCTCCAAGCTGTTCCCCGGCTCGCAGCGGCTGGTCGAACTCGCCGACCGCGTCGAGGTGCTCCAGGTCGAGGCGCTGTGCTGGTGCGGCGCACGCGCCACGCACAACGCCCGCACCGTCAACGGGGAGATGGTGGTCGAGGGCGCCCAGGTCGTCGTCGGCGACGTCGACCAGGCCGAGGACCGGATCGGTTACGAGGTCCTGTGCCGCCGCCATCACCGGCGCCGGATGACGAGCGCGGGCGCACGGGCCGCCGTGCTCTCGCCCGACGTGCTGCCGGTGGCCTCGGCCTGAGAGCCGCTCCCGTGGCCCCGGGGCGGCGCCAGGCTCAGGCCTCCCGCGACGCCACGAGCGCGAACCGCGCCCCCTCCGGATCCGCCACCGTGGCCACCCGCCCGTGCGAGCCCTCCCGCGCCGGCCGGACCACGTGCCCGCCCAGATCGGCGACCCGCTCCACGGCCTCGTCGACATCAGCGGCCTCGAAGTACGTCATCCAGTGCGAGCCGCGATCACGGGGCAGGGCGTGCCCCACACCCTGCACGGACGCCACCGGCCGGTCCGCCAGGCACAGTGCCAGATGATCGAAATCGGCGGAGACCACGGCCTCCTCGGTGTACCCGAAGACCGCCTGGTAGAACTTGGCGACGCTCGAGGTCTCCCGCGTCACCAATTCGTTCCACACCACCGAGCCGGGCACGCCGGTCACCGCCATGCCCAGGTGCGAGGCCGCCTGCCAGAGCCCGAACACCGCGCCCACCGGGTCGGAGGCGATCGCCATCCGGCCCGCCTCGCCGGCGTCCAGCGGACCGACGCCCACCGTGCCGCCGCAGTGCCGCACCGACTCCGCCGTCACGTCCACGTCCTCCGCGGCCAGATACGGCGTCCAGGCGATCGGCAGCTGACGCTCGGGCGGCAGCTGACCGATGCCGGCCACCTCCGCACCGTCGAGCATGGCCCGCACATAGGGGCCGAGCTGCTGTGGCCCCGGCCTGAACTCCCAGCCGAACAGCGCCCCGTAGAAGTCCTGGGTCGCCCCCATGTCGTGCACCATCAGACTCACCCAGCAAGGGGTGCCGGGCACGCGCCGGGCTGCTGCCTCGGTCATCGTCACTCTCTCCTCGGACTTCTCGGACCAGAACCCTCGGGCCCTGCATCGGGCTCCCACACCTTGTGTCGCGGTATCGCGCCCGTGCTGATGGTGGCACTGCGTGCCGCGCGGCGCTCCCTGGCCGCGCCGAAACCTTCGGGCTCCTCGCAGAGGATGCCCGAAACGGTGTTTCGCGTACGTTGCCGCGCCATGACCCGACCGTGACCGACCGGTCGACGCTGTGTAGTCGATCGAGCACGCTATCCGAACGCGGGCGCTCGGGCCAGAGCATGAGCAAGGATGACCCACATGAATGCCATCATCACCGCATCCGAACTTGCGAGCGAGTTGGCGGGGGAGCGGCCGCCCGTCGTGCTCGACGTCCGCTGGCAGCTCAGCCTCGCGAAGGCCTCCGGAGCCCCTGAATTCGACGGCCGCGCCGCATACGCGGCAGGTCACGTCCCTGGTGCGGTCTTCATCGACCTGGACCGGGAGCTGGCGGGCGCGGCGGGCCCCGAGGCGGGCCGGCACCCCCTGCCGGACCTCGCCGTGTTCGGTGCCGCCATGCGGGCGGCGGGCGTGTCGGCGGACCGCGACGTGGTCGTGTACGACGGCGGACAGGGCTGGGCGGCGGCCCGCGCCTGGTGGCTGCTGCGCTGGACGGGGCATCCGTCCGTACGGGTCCTCGACGGCGGCCTGCCCGCCTGGGAGGGCCCCCGGGAGACCGTGAGCCCGTCGCCGCGGCCCGGCACCTTCGACCCTGCACCCGGTGCCACCGGCCTCCTGGACGCGGCCGCGGCGGCCGAGCTGGCCCGCTCCGGGCTGCTCCTGGACGCCCGCGCCGCCGAGCGCTACCGGGGAGACGTGGAGCCCATCGACCGGGTCGGCGGGCACATCCCGGGCGCGGTGTCGGCCCCGACCACCGAGAACGTCGCGGACGACGGCCGCTTCCGCCCCGCGGCCGAACTCGCCGAGCGCTTCAAGTCGCTTGGCGCGACCGGCGATCCGGGCCAGGTCGGGGTCTACTGCGGCTCCGGCGTCTCGGGGGCCCACGAGGTCCTTGCGCTCGCGGTCGCCGGGATCGACGCGCAGCTGTACGTCGGTTCGTGGTCGCAGTGGTCGGCGGACGCCTCCCGTCCCGTGGCGACGGGCCCCGACCCGCAGTAGCCGCCCCGAGAACGCCGTCGGGGACCCAGTGCTCGAAAAAAACCAGGACCAACCCCCCCCCCCTCCCTCCCCCCTCCTCTTTCTGTTGGTTTCTAACCCCCCCTCCTCCCCCCCCCCCCCCCCCCCCCCCCC